>JBGUKK010000121.1:0-22509 GCA_045114435.1 Sodaliphilus sp. | reverse complement strand
GCGCTGGTTGATGCTCACCATGACACCCAGATTCATACAAGTGGCGATAACCTTGTTGATGGGCACATTCATCATGCTGGCCAAGTCGTTGGCCGTCACAAACTCGGTGAGCTTCAACGTCTTGCTCTGAGCAGCTGCCAGAGCGGCCTCCTCGCGGATTTCCTCACGATGCTCCTCGCGACGCTCGCGGCGACGATTGGCGGCCTTCTTGCTGGTCTTGGCAGTGAGGCGCGCCAGCGTCTCCTTCATCTGGCGCTGAACATCCTCCTCGCTGACCTCGGGACGCAAGGGCTTGCGGTTACCCTTCTTGTCCTTGCTGCGCTTGCCGCTGGCTTGCTGGTCATCTTTTCCGCCACGGCCCTTGTTGGGCTGTGAGGCTGCCTGCTTGCCGGCCGTCTCGATATCGACTTTCTCCTTGCCGATGCGCTTGCGTTTACGCTTGCCGGCCCCCTCGGCCTGAGCCTTGGCGAGGCGCTCGTTGCGCTTCTCCTCCTTGCTCTTCTTGCGAGGACGGGTCTGCTGGTTGAGGGAGGTCAAGTCCACCTTTCCCACCACCTTGAGTTGAGGACCGCTGACGGTCTCAGCGACAGGCTTATAGACGTCGCTGGACTTTTCGTCTTGCTGTTGCTCGACAGGCGAGGTTGCAGCCTCGACGGGCTGCTGCTCGTCGGTTTTTTCCACGACAGGTTGAGCCACCTCGGCAGGCTGCTGCTCCGGCTCCTTGGCCTCGGGCTTGACGTCTACCGTCTCGGGGGCCTCGACCACAGGTTGCTCGACAGCCTTGACTTCGGGTTCGCTCACTGCTGGACGCTCCTCGGCAGGTTTCTCAACAGGCTTCTCCTCAGGTACGGCAGGAGCAGGCTTTGGAGCGGCCTTGGGTTTTCCCGCGGCATCAAGATCGATTTTTCCCAGCACCTTGGGTTTCTGGCCCGGGATCACCGTCTTGATTTCGTGCGACTCCTTGGCTGCAGCGTTCTGCTTGGCCTTCTCCTTCTGGCGTTCGGTGGCCATCTTGTCCGACTTGGACTTGAGGTCCATGTCGGGCTTGAACTCCTTGACAAGCATCTCATAGACACTGTCATCGATGCGCGCATTGATGTTGGCGCCGATTTCGATGCCCTTCTTGTGCAGGAATTCCTCGATGGTCTGCCTACCCACGTTTAAATCCGCAATGACTTTACTGATTTTTATCGCCATTATAATGTCTTTTATCGGTTGGCTTTCAGCAATATGCTTCGGCTATATATTATTCTTTAAATTAATGAGTGAGTATTATACAATGAATCTAAGTGGACTTCACACTGGAAACCAGCATCAATCCTCAAACTCGGCTTGGAGCACATTAAACACGTGGTCCACCGTGCCGTCCTCGAGGTCGGCCTTGTCCATGACCTCCTCACGTGAGGCACGCAATACCGACTTGGCGGTGTCGTAGCCCACATTCTTGAGCGCTTCGATTACCCACTCGTCGATCTCGTCCTTGAACTCGTCGAGATAGATGTCCTCCTCAGTCTCGGTCTCAACGTCACGGTAAACGTCGATACTGTATTCGGTCAAGATGCTCGCCAGCTTGATGTTCAAGCCGCCCTTACCGATGGCGAGGGACACCTCCTCGGGGCGCAGGAACACCTCGGCGTGCTTGTTCTCGTTGTCCAGTCGGATGGATGAGATCTTGGCCGGACTCAGGGCACGCTGGATGAGCAGCTGAGGATTGCTCGTGTAGTTGATGACATCGATGTTCTCGTTGCGAAGCTCGCGGACGATACCATGGATGCGGGCACCCTTGACACCGACACAGGCACCGACGGGATCGATGCGGTCGTCATAGCTCTCCACAGCGATCTTGGCTCGCTCACCGGGAATGCGGGCAACGGCTCGAATGACGATCAGGCCATCGTGAATCTCGGGGACCTCCTGTTCGAACAGTCGGCGCAGGAAGTTCTGGCTCGTGCGGGACACGATCACCTTGGGGTTGTTGTTGTCATTGGTCACCATCTCGATGACGGCGCGCACGACATCACCCTTGCGGTAGATGTCGGTGGGAATCTGGTGTTCCTTGGGCAGCAGCAACTCATTCTTGTCCTCGTCGAGCAAGAGCACCTCTCGCTTCCACACTTGATACACTTCTCCAGCGACAAGCTGGCCCTCAAGTGCATGGAACTTGTTGTAGATGGCGGCCTTCTGCAGATCAAGGATCTTGCTGGCTAAGGTCTGACGCAGGTTCAGGATGGCACGACGGCCAAACTTGGCGAAATCGATCTTGCGGGTGTGCTCCTCGCCCACCTCACAGTCGGGGTCGTCATCGGCCTGGGCATCACTCAACGAGATCTGCTTGTTGGGGTTCTCAACCTCCCCATCCTCCACGACTTCCAGATTCTGATAGATCTCACAGTCGCCCTTGTCAGGGTTGACAATCACGTCAAAGTTGTCGTCATTGCCAAACATCTTGGACAGCACGCTGCGGAAGGACTCCTCCAGCACGCTGATAAGGGTTGTCTTGTCGATGTCCTTGAGCTCCTTGAACTCGGCAAACTGTTCGGTCATGTTGACCGCTTCTTCTCTTTTAGCCATAATCTGTCTTCAGTTTTTTTTGTTGTAAGATTTAAGTGCGACATCAATCGCCTAAAACCTAAAGCCTAAGCCCGTTCTCGGTTTTCCAGCTGACGCCTGATATCTAAACCTAAAGCCTAAACTTTTACAATATTTTTTGTTTGTTTAATGTCTGAGTAATTGAAACGCTCCTGTTCCTCGACCAGCTCGGGGCGCTTCTTGCCCTCAAGCTTGCGCTTGACAGTCGTCGACAGGGTGAAGCCCTCGTCATCGGCATCGGCGATGACGCCCTTGAGCTTGCGGCCATCGGCGGTGAGCACCTCGACCTCATAGCCGATGTTCTTGCGGTACTGGCGCGGCAGCAGCAACGGTGATGTGATGCCATAGGAGCCCACGGTCAGCTCATAATCCTCCTCGTCACGGTCAAATGCCGCGAGAACGGCGTCGTTCACTGCCACACAGTCATCGATGGTGATGTCCTCATCGCTGTCCAGGGCCACGTCAATCACGTTGTCCTTGCTCACCTTGAGGGTGACCAGATACATCTTGGAGCCCTCGAGCGACTCATTAATCACTTTCTCCAGTTCCGTCCTGTCAATCATATTATAGTTTTTTATTTCTAGTCCCTAGTTTCTAGTTTTGAAGCAATAGGTCAAGCCATTGGTTGACCTCTAATGCCTGAATTATAATAAAAACGAGGAAGCCCGAGTGCCCCCTCTCACGAATGCTGGCGCAAAAGTACTCTTTTTCCCCCACCTACGCAATATTTAATGTGGCTTCGCTTCGAAAACAACACACTTTTTCAAGAGTTTTAAGATTATTTAACTATATAGTCCGCTTTCTGCGCGCCAATAGTGATGCTCGAGGGCAACTGTCGAGGCTATTTGGCAAAAAAAACGTACCTTTGCCATGATTTGGAGAAGACAACTGGAGAGACTCAATGAAACCGATAATCATACTGTTGACGATACTGGTGGCCGGAGGCGCCATCGTGTGGCTCATCGACCGCCTGTTTTATCGCAACAAGGCAGATGACACGCCCATCGAGAGCGATGAGCAGCACGACACGGCCCACACGACGAGACAGGGCTGCGCCGATGAAGCCTGCGGCATACGTTCCATCTGCCCAAGCGAGCAGCTTCTTGCCGGCGAGTGCAAGCAAGAGATCACCTACTATGACGACGAGGAGCTCGATTCGTTCGCGGGCCGTGACGCGGCAGCCTACTCGCCCGACGAGGAGGAGCAATGGCGCGACGTGCTCTACACCCTGCAGCCCACCGACCTGCTGGGCTGGGGACAGAGCATCAAGCACCGTGGTCTGGTGATGCCTACCGCCATCCGTGAGGAATTTTTACAGCTTGCGGCCGAACAAAGGGGTTCAAAGGCAATAAAATGACGATGAATGCGTTTATTAGATACTAAATAGCCGTAAGAGACTTGAACAAGACACGAGTTTTCATACCGTTGATGATTATCGCGATGGTGGTGGCGTTGGCTGCATGCAGCAACAAGACCAATACCGCCGGTTCGCGTTTCTGGCACTCGTTCAACACTAAGTACAACGTCTATTTTCACGGCAAGACCAACTATGACGAGCAACTCAAGGCGATGATGGACGCCTACGAGGACGACTACTCCCAGCACCTGTACATGCATCCCGCCGAGGCCCGCTCCAATCCCAAGGCGCCACAGCCCACGGGCAGCTTTGAACGCACCATCGAGAAGATGGAAAAGGCCATAGCCGTGCACTCCATCAAGAAGAAGCCCAAACGCAAGAACGGCAAGAGCCGTGACGCGAAATACCAGGAGTGGATGTCGCGCGACGAGTACAACCCCTTCCTGCACAACGCTTGGTACCTGATGGCCAAGGCACAGTACATGAAGGGTGACTTCCTTGACGCCGCGGCTACCTTCCGCTACATTGCACGACACTTCACCTGGAAATCCGACCTCGTGCAGGAATGCCAGGTGCGCGAGGCCCTGTGTTATTGTGCCATGGGCTGGCTCACCGAGGCCGACAACGTCCTGGCCCACGTGCACCTCGACGAGATCACCAACAAGCGCATCCGTGCATTGGCCAACGCCGCCTTTGCCGACTATCACATCAAGATGCAGGATGCCGAGCAGGCCATCCCCTACCTGTCACAGGCCATCAAGGGCTTCAAGGGCAACGAGAAGGTGCGTATGAGCTTCCTGCTGGGACAACTCTATGAGGACGTGGGCGACAAGCACAACGCCTATCTGGCCTACAAGCAGGCCGGCAGCAGCAGCGGCTCGACCTATCGCACCAAGTTCAACGCGCGCATCAAGCAGAGTGCCGTCTATGAGGGCACCAACATTGCCAGCGAGGTCAAGGCCCTGAAGCGCATGACCCGCTACGACCGCAACAAGGAATACCTGGACCAGGTCTACTATGCCATCGGCAACCTCTACCTCTCCCACGGCGACACACTGAACGCCATCGAGAACTACAGGCTTGCCGCCGAGAAGAGTACCCGCAATGGCGTGGACAAGGCCATCAGTCAACTCACGCTGGGAGGCATCTACTTTGACCGCCGCCAGTATGACGACGCACAGGTCTGCTATGCCGAAGCCATCCCCCTGGTCAACGAGGACTACCCCAACTACAAGATGCTCAAGAAGCGCAGCGACGTGCTCGACGAGTTGGCCGTCTATTCCCAGAATGTCACCCTGCAGGACTCGCTGCTCACCCTGTCGGAGATGACACCCGAGGAGCAGAAAGCCGTCATTGCCAAAATCATCGAGGACCTCAAGAAAAAAGAGAAAGAGGAGGCCGAGAGCACCGCCCGTGAAGAGTATCTCGCGCAACAGAATGCCAAGGGAAGCCAGATTCAGGAAAAGGGCAACACCCCATCGACCTACACCATGAACACCGACAACTCATGGTACTTCTATAACACCGCTACCAAGAACGCCGGTAAGACCCAGTTCCAGAAACTATGGGGAAGCCGCAAACTCGAGGATAACTGGCGCCGCCGCAACAAGACCACCTTCTCGTTCAATGACGAGGAAGCCGACAGCGCCTTGATGGCCCTGGCCGACAGTGTTGTCGTCAACGAGAACGGCGACACCGTCAAGGTCGATATCGAAGCACTCAAGCGGGCCGAGGACCCGCACTATGAGGAATATTACCTCAAGCAGATTCCTCAAACCGAAGAGGACAAGATGGCCGCCCACGAGATCATCCAGGAGGGCCTCTACAACATGGGCATCATCCTCAAGGACAAGATGGAAGACTACAGCGCAGCGGCCTACGAGTTCAACCAACTGCTGGAGCGCTATCCTGATAATACCTACCGCCTAGACGTCTTCTATAATATGTACATGATGTACATGCGCAACGGGCAAGATGAAGATGCGCAGCCCTATAGGGACAGCATCCTCATCGAGTTCCCCGAGTCGAAGTACGGTATAGCGATGCAGGACCCCAACTATCTGGATAACCTCAAGAACATGAATCAGGACCAGGAGCGGATGTATGAACAGGCCTACGAGAACTACCTGGCCAACAACCACAGTGCCGTGCATGGCGCCTATGCCGAGATGATGCGTAAGTATCCGCTCTCCAAGATCATGCCCAAGTTCATGTTCATCGACGCGCTGAGCTACCTCACCGAGAAGAATCATGACAAGTTCAAGGAGACCATCAAGGATATGCTCCAGCGCTATCCTCAGACCGATATCACACCCGTGGCCTCCGAGATTGTCAAGCAACTCAATCAAGGGCGCAAACTCGAGGGCGGCGGCAGCAACATGCGAGGCATGCTATGGACCACCCGCCTGAGCAACGACACGACACCACAGGCCCTGGAGCGCACGTTCACCCCCTTTGCCGAGGACAACGACAAGCCACAGGTATTCATCCTGCTCTACCCCAGCGACAGCATCAACGGCAACATGCTGCTCTATGAGGTGGCACGACACAACTTCAACACCTTCAAGGTCAAGGACTATGACATCGAGCAGATGAACTTCGGCTCGCTGGGATTGCTCATCGTCAAGGGAATGGAGAACTTCAAGGAAGCGACCAATTACCGCACCCTCTTTGAGCAGGACCAGACCATCAACGTGCCCAGGCAGGTTCACTATGTCATCATCAGTGTAGACAACTTCAACCTGCTGCTCAACGAGGGCCGCACCTTTGAAGACTACTTCAACTACCTGGAAGAGAAGAACGACAAGGAGCACAGCGACCTCGAGAAGAAGGAACTCGATGAGGCCGAGAAGAAGGCCGTGGAAGAGGCCGAGGCCGAGGCGGCTGCCCGTCGTGAGCAAGAACGCATCGAGGCCGAGAGACTCGAGCGCGAAGCCGCCGAACTCGCCAAGAAGGATGCCGAGGCCAAGGCCCTCGAGGAAGCCGAAGAGAAGGCCCGACTCGAAGCCGAAGCAGCCGAGAAAGCCCGCATCGAGGCCGAGAAGAAGGCACAACAGGAGGCCGAGCGCAAGGAGATCAAGTCCGACAACTACCGCAACCGTTCGACGGTTTCCAACAATAACCAGTCCACCCTGACCGAGAAGGAGCGCAAGGCACAAGAGAAGGCCGAGGAAGAACACCTCAAGCAACTCGAGAGGGAAGCCAAGGCACGACAGAAAGCCGAAGCCAAGCGACAGAAGGAAATCGAGGACAGCATCAAGAAGGAACAGAAACACCAGCGCAAACTGGACCGCATGGCCGAAATCGCCGAGCAAGACTCCATCGAACAAGCCGAGCGAGAGAAGGAAAAAGAACGTGACTTCTACTACAAGTGGCGCGAAGACTCGGCCAAGGCTGCCTACAAGGCCGCCGAGCAGGCCAAGAAAGACGCCAAGAAGGCCAAAGAACAGGCTCGCAAGGACAAGGTGAAAGAGCGCAAGGAGCAGGCCAAGCTGCGCGAGAAGGAGCGCAAGGAGAAGGCTAAACAACGCGAGAGGGAACGCAAGGAGAAAGCCCGCGAGCGCAAGGAACAGGCCAAGGCGCGAGAGCAAGAACGCAAGGAACGCCAGAAGCAGCGCGAACAAGAACGCAAGGAAAAAGCTCAAGAGCGCAAAGAGCAGGCTCAAGAACGCAAAGAGCAAGCTAAAGAGCAGGCCAGGGAACGAGAAAAGGAGAAGGAAAAAGCCAGGGACAAGGACAAGTCCAGTCCCACCAACCCCTCCAGTCCGTCCAGTCCCTCCAACCCCGACAAGAAGAACGACTAACAACACAATATTGAGACAAACCACATGAGCAAAGAAAGAATCCTCTGGGCCGACGACGAGATCGATCTGCTGAAACCCCACATCCTGTTCCTCGAGAACAAGGGGTATGAGGTGGAAACCGTCACCAACGGCCGAGACGCCCTGGACATGCTGGGCAGCCAGATTTTCAACCTCATCATCCTTGACGAGAACATGCCGGGCATCAGCGGACTTGAAGCCCTGCAGCGCATCAAGATCATGCAGCCCAATGTCCCCGTCATCATGATCACCAAGAGCGAGGAGGAGGACATCATGAACCAGGCCATCGGCAGCGAGATTGCCGACTACCTCATCAAGCCTGTCAACCCGATGCAGATCCTGCTGTCCATCAAGAAGAACCTGCACAGTGCCGCCATCGTCAACGAGAAAGTCACTGGCGACTACCAGCAGGAATTCATGCGCATCAGCCAGATGATCAACTCGGCACAGACCATCGAGGACTGGTATGAACTCTACGCCACCCTCGTGAGATGGGAGCTCACCCTGTCCAATGCCGACACCAACATGGACGAGATGCTCAAGATGCAGAAGGTAGAGGCCAACAGCGCCTTCGCCAAATTCGTCAGACGCAACTATGAGGACTGGCTCACCAAGCCCGAGCACCCGCTGCGCAGCAACGAGCTGTTCAAGACCAAGGTCCTGCCTCTGCTCGACAAGGGCGAGAAGGTGTGCTTTGTCGTCATCGACAACTTCAGGCTGGACCAGTGGAGGACAGTCAGCCCGTTGCTGGCCGACATCTACAACGTCGAGAGCGAGGAGCTTTACACGACCATCCTGCCCACGGCAACTCAATATGCCCGCAACGCCATCTTCTCGGGACTGATGCCCATGGACATCGAGCAGATGTTCCCCGACCTGTGGGTCGATGAGGAGAGCGAGGAGGGGAAAAACCTCAACGAGGCACCCCTCATCCAGACGCTGCTCGACCGCTATCGCCGCAAGGTACATTTCTCATACAGCAAGATGAACGACAGTGCTGCCGGCGAGAAACTGATACAGAACTTCGGCATGTTCAAGAACTATGAACTCAACGTGCTGGTGTTCAACTTTGTCGATATGCTCTCACATGCGCGCACCGAGTCCAAGATGATTCGCGAGCTAGCCAACTCGGACGAGGCCTACCGCTCGCTCACCGAGTCGTGGTTCAAGAACTCCAATGTGCTCGAGATTTTCAAGCTCATGGCACAGAACGGCTACAAGATTGTGCTCACGACCGACCACGGAACCATCAAGGTGGACCGACCCATCAATGTCATCGGTGACAAGAACATCAACACCAACCTGCGTTACAAGGTGGGCAAGAGCCTGACCTACAACAGCAAGCAAGTCTATGAGATCAAGCAGCCCAAGCGTGTGGGGTTGCCCGCTCCCAACATTTCAAGCACCTACATCTTCGCGATGAACCGTGACTTCTTTGCTTATCCTAACAACTACAACTACTACGTCTCCTACTATAACGACACGTTCCAGCACGGCGGCATCTCGATGGAAGAGATGCTCGTGCCCATCGTGACCATGTCACCCAAGTGATTCAAGTTTCGTGACCGAAACTTGAAGTTTAGAGTTTTGGGGGTTAGAGAAACCTATCATCAATATATATATATATCAACACTGCAATGAAAAAAGGAAGAACAATAGAAATACCGATTCCCAACCTCGACGCCCTCGAGGAAGCCGCCTACAAGTTCATGACCGAGATGGGCGACTTGACCGTCTATGCCTTCTATGGCGAGATGGGTGCAGGAAAAACCACGTTTATCAATGCGCTGTGCAAGCAGCTAGGCGTCGAGAGCGATGTCACCAACTCGCCCTCGTTTGCCATCATCAACGAGTACCGCAGCGACACCACCGCCGAGCTCATCTACCACTTCGACTGCTACCGGCTCGAGAAGGAAGAAGAGGCCGTCGACCTGGGAGCCGAGGATTACTTCGACAGCGGCGCCCTGTGCTTCATTGAATGGCCCGAACGCATTGACGGCTTGCTGCCCGACGACACCGTGCGCGTGGACATCACCGTAGCCGATGATAACAGCCGCATGCTCAAGATGACCTTTCCCACCGCCTGACCATGCCACACTACATCAAGGTAAGCCAGACGGCGAGCACCAACACTTACCTGTCCCGCTTGGCAGCGACGCTGCCAGGCGGCACGGTCATTTATACCCCTAGCCAAACGGCAGGACGCGGCCAGAAGGGCAACTCGTGGGAGAGTGAGGACGGCAAGAACCTCACCTTCTCGATGCTGCTCAAGCGGCCACCCGTCAAGGCACGCGACCAGTTCTACCTGAGCGAGGCAGCGGCTCTTGCCGTTGTCGAGGCGCTGACGGCCGAGGCCGGCAAAGGTTTCACCGTCAAGTGGCCCAACGACGTCTACTGGCAAGACATGAAAGTGTGCGGCATGCTGCTCGAGAACTCACTCGATGGAGCCGAGATTGCCCACTGTATCGTGGGCATCGGCATCAACGTCAACCAGCAACGCTTCATCAGTGATGCGCCCAACCCGTTGTCACTCACCAGTATTACGGGTACCGAGCACGACTTGATGGCTCTATTGAAGCGCGTGTGCTCTCGCATCGAGGAACTGGTGGACGCCCTGGGTGACGATAGCGCCCGTGCCAGCCTGCATCAGCACTATATGGCGGTCCTCTACCGCAACGATGGCGAGTTGCACCCCTTCGAGGACGCCGACGGACACCGCTTCATGGCCAGCGTGGCCGGCATCGCCCCCGACGGCACCCTCACCCTGCGACACGATGACGGCACCACCCATGACTACCTCTTCAAGCAAGTCAAGCACATCATCAACGAAATCGTCCTCTAAAAAAAACATCAACTGTTAACTCTATGAAGATTGTCGTTTACTGCAGCTCACAAGAGGGGCTGGAAGATAAATACCGACTATTAGCCCGCGATTTGGGCTCATGGATTGGCCAGCACGGCAACACCCTGCTCTACGGTGGCTCCAATGCTGGACTGATGCACATCACTGCCGACGCAGTCCACGAGGCGGGAGGCCACGTCACGGGCGTGATTCCCGAGATGTTCAGGCATCGCATCGATCCCGTGTGTGACCAGGTGGTTTACACCCGCGACCTAGGCGACCGCAAGCAGTACATGATTGAGCATGGCGACGTGTTCATCGTCATGCCAGGCGGCATCGGCACCCTTGATGAGTGGATCTCCACCCTTGCCGTGATGACCATCGGGGCCGATGACCCACGTCCTATCATCGTGGCCAACATCGACGGCATGTATGACGCCACCATCGAGCAACTTGCCGACATGACGCGCACACCCTTTGCCCGCGGCAAGAACCTCTCACGCACCCTCGTCGCCCCCACCGCCGAGGCATTGCTCTCGACACTCGACACCCTCTTGCAGTAGTCCACAAGCACCGCATCTAAACATCTGCTAAAATGACGTCCCTTGATGCAAAGTGTGCACTATTGTACCCATCACGCACTATATTTTGTAGCTTTGTGAGGATAATCAGCCACCACCTGCAATCACTTTACAACAAGGCGGCAAGTTCATGATTGACGCGCTCAAGTAAGAAATACTAACAATCAAATCAATATGAAACAGAAGACTTGTCACAACTGTGGGCATCCCATTCCTGACGATGCCAACTACTGCCCCAACTGCAGTGCTCCGGTATCGACCGACTACGAGATGGCCGAGAAGCCTAGAGGCAACCGCAACCTGATTATCGCCCTTGTAGCTGTAGCCAGCGTTGCATTGATAGGCATCATCGGCTACCTGTGGCACGCCAATCAACGTGCTCAGCAAGAAGCCAATCAGTGGGCCATGGTCGAGAAATCCCACGACGCAAGCCAGATTCAGAGCTTTATCAATGAATTCCCTGACGGCAAGTTCATCACCCAAGCCCAAGACAGACTGGCCCTTGTCAAGCAAGAGATTGCCGACTGGAATCGTGTCAATGGCCACGAGGATATCCAACTCTTGCAGCAGTTCATGGACAAATATCCCGATGGACCCTATCACGACAAGGCCGATTCCACCATAAAAGTGCTGCAGCTGAACATCTACAACCGACTGCACTCCGAGGCCACTCTGAAGGCCATCATGAACGAGATCGAGAATTGTTACAACCACCGGGGACGCAATGAGATGATTGCGACCTACGGCTCACAACGGCTCAAGGACACCTTTGCAAGATATGGTAACCCTCCTGGCTATGAAATGTGCTACCTGCTCATGGTGGACTACTCCGATGGTGATATGAGCATCCTGGGGCGTTCGGTCACGGGCATCGCCGATAACTCCTGCCAGATGAATTTCAAGACATTATACAATGGACCTGACATCACCGAAGATTACGGTACCGCCACCTTCTCGATGGTTCTTGAGGACAACCAATGGCTCATCGATGACATAGAAGAGGACGGATATGACGCCTCCTATCGTCAAGACCCCAAAGCCTACATTCACATCGCCCCCTGATAGAGCAGAATCCACCCTTTTAGCATGGCCTGAATCCACCAGCCATAGAATCGGCACGGTTATTGCCTGTTAGTGTATAAGGGACTTCCGCAATGACAGGACGGACAAATTGTCAGTATAAATAAAGAATAAAACAACAATAACAGATAATCAGACACTATGAAAGGAAAAGTTTATACCCGCACCGGAGACGCCGGCATGACGTCGCTGGTGAGCGGCAATCGGGTGAGCAAGGATGACGTGCGCGTCGAGGCCTACGGCACTGTCGATGAGCTGAATTCCAACATCGGCGTGCTGCTCCACAGCACCAAGCTCGAGGATAAGAACGTCATTGCCCTGTTGCGAAGGGCACAGAACAAACTGTTCAACATCGGCGCCTACCTGGCCAACGATGCCCCAGGCGCCACGCTCTACGGTCTCGTCCAGGACGATATCACCGCTCTGGAGCAGGCTATGGATCAGATGAGCGAGGAACTGCCGCCCATGCGCGGTTTCATCCTGCCGGGCGGCTCACGCCTGAGTGCCACGGCCGACCGTTGCCGCACCATCACCCGCCGTGCCGAGCGCCGCGTGGTGACCCTGTCCCACACGTCCCAGGTCGATCCACTCGTGCTCGAGTACCTCAACCGCCTGAGTGATTTCTTCTTTGTCTTCGCAAGATATAACAACATTCACAATCAGGTCGAGGAGATTTATTGGGATAAAGATGCCTGAAACGATATTTTAATAAAAAAACATCCCGAAATATTGATGGCATCTCAAAAATAATATTACTTTTGCGCAATTTTTAAAACACAGGATATTTTCATAAGAATTAGCACAACAAGAAAAAACTATGTATTGGACACTTGAATTGGCTACAAAACTCGAGGATGCTCCCTGGCCCGCTACCAAGGCTGAGCTCATCGACTACGCCGTGCGCAGTGGCGCACCTCTCGAAGTGATCGAAAATCTGCAGGAGATTGAGGATGAAGGCGACACCTACGAGTCCATCGAGGACATCTGGCCCGACTATCCGACCAACGATGACGACTTCTTCTTTGACCCTGACGAGTATTGATGACCTGTTGAGAGCAACAAGAAAATAGTGACAGCCCTGAGCAATCAGGGCTGTTTTTTTGCAGGTCAGTTCAGGATGATAGCCACCACGGCATTGACGTCGGCCAGGTTGATCTCTCCGTCATCGTTCACATCTGCACGTGCCGCAATGTCGCTATCGTTCACGCCATTCAGAACGACGTCTATCAAGACATTGACATCGGCGAGATTCACCTCGCCATCTCCATTCACATCACCCGTCAAGGATGGTGTATCGCCGTTCTCAAAGCGCATGTAATCCAGCTCGGCGACCGCAATGCTCGAGGTAGTCTCGCTGTTGGTAACCGTGGCATGGACGAAGTCGTCGTAGGTGATTTTCAAACCCTCGACCGAAAAAGAGACTCGGCTGCCATCAAGCTTGACTAGCGTCAATGTATCAACGGCGCCAACGCAGGTTGCTGTGAGTGACAACGACAAGACGAGGGCTGCATACCAAATTCTGGTTATTGTCTTCATCAGATGGGGTGATGGGGTAATCAACAATTAACGTTTTTTTATAAACAAGGGGCAGATGCATGATAAAAACGTCTGCCCCTTGAGCTATTTTCATTGAGTCATAGCCAACTCATCACCATGCGTCATTCAACACATAGTTGATGATTGCCAGCGCATCCGAGACGTTGATCTCGTTGTCGCCGTTGCAGTCGGCAACATCAAGATTTATGTCACCCGAATCGTTCAGGATGTAGTTGATGAGCGCCAGTGCATCCGAGATGTTCACAACGCCGTCATTGTTGACGTCGCCCTTCACGAAATCGCTGCCACCAGCCTCGTTGCTGAAGTACATGTCCTGCACCTCGGCCAGCGCGATGGTTGACGTGCCATCAACGTTGGAGACGGTCACATTAGCGTTATCATAGGTGAGCTTGAGGCCTTCTACCGAGTAGGTCACGGTCGAGCCGTTGTTTTTGGTGAACTTCAGGTAGTTATAGGTCTCGGCGCTGGCCAGCATGGCCACCAGCGCGATCAGCATCGTTATAATCGTCTTTTTCATATTTCTAAGTCTTTTTAATAATGATGTCATTGTTTATAACTACTCGAGGGATTACCAGCCGAGACCCCAGCCGCCACCGCCGGAATAGGTCGAGAGGCTGACTTGTGAACCGCCGCTTGCATTGGTCGCGCCCTTACCGTTCCAGAAGGTGGTACCGCTCGCTGTCACGCCCCTGTAGAGTTTCGGAGTGGACGGAGCCGTCACGACAATCGTCTTGCTGGAAGACGAGCCGCCGCCAGGACCATAACCGCCTTGACTGGAGAAGGTGGGCGTGTAGGCTGCAAAGGCAACGTTGTTGCCGCTATAAAGGGCATACCAGGTGTTGGCACTCGCTGTGCCGCTGTAGCAGGTCTGACTGATGCTGGCACCACTCTCAATGGCACCCATGCTACCGCCGATGGCCATCAGGTAGGTACCGTTATTGATATAAACCTTGTAGCCACCCTCGCTGTTGGCGTCGAGGCCTTCCTCGCTACCGCAGCAGAAGATGTAGCCGCCGCTCAGGTTCATGTTGCCGTTGGCGTCGATGGCGTCGTTACCAGTAGCCACGGCATAGATATAACCTCCATTGAGGTCCATGGTCGATGCGCTGTTGAGAGCGTCATCATAACTGGTTACTTCAATGTAGCCGCCATTGATGGTCATGACCATCTTGGACTCGATGCCCTCGGAACCTTCACCTCCGGTGGCGCTCACGGTTATGGTACCGCCGTTGATGGTGATGTTACCATCAACCTTGATACCCTTGGGCGAGGAGCGCAGGTCACTGTTCGTCGAACCACCGCCGCCAGGACCATGTCCGCCGCCACTGCTGGTCTGGCCGTAGCGAGTGCCGGTGGTGCTCACCTTGATGTTACCGTCGTTGATGATGAGTTCGCCGTCGATGCTCATGCCCTTGTCGCCCTTGCCGGTGGCCTTGAGGTCGAAGGTACCGCCGTCGATGGTCACGTTGTTGTCACACTTGATGCCCGCGCTGGCACTGGTCGTCTGGTCGCTGGCCGTCTCACCGCCACCGCTCACGGTGCCGCTGATGTTGCCACCGGTGATGTGAATGTTGCCCTCACTCTTGATAGCCTTGCTGGCAGGGCCGTTGATGGTGTAGGTGATGGTGCCGCCGGTGATTTCCATGTCATAGTCGCTCTTGATACCGTGGTCATAGGTGTTGAGCGTCAGCGTGCCGTCGCTGATGAGGACGGTGCCCTCACTGTGGACGCCCACGGCCTCGTTCTTGACGGTGGTGCACTTCATGTTGGCGCCATTGAGGATGAAGGCATAGTCGGCCTTGGCACACTTCACGCTGCTGGTGTCAACAGTGCTGTAAGCCCAGTCGCCGCCCGAGCAGTTGATGTCGATGGTGCCAGCGGTGGCAGTCATCGTGCTGTCGCACTTCATGCCACGAGCACCATTGCCTGTCATGGTAATATTGATGACGGCAGCTTCGCCATTGATAGTGAGGTTGCGGTCGGTGCCGATACCTGTAGCTTCCTTGATCTTGCTCTTGTCAGTGTCCCAAACGGGGATGCCCGTGTGCTTCAACGTCAAGGTGCCACCCTGGATGTCCACGTTGCCCTCGGCCTTGATGCACTTGGTGCCGGCAGCGCTGCCATTGATAGTGAGCGTGCCGCCCTTGATGAGGACGTGGCCATCTTCCTCGGCAATGGTGGTATCCTCGGCATCCACCTGGATGCCGTCGTCACCGCAGCTCTGGATGTTGATAGTACCGCCGTTCATCTGGAAGTACTGCGTCACGTTGATGGCGTCGGCCACGGCACTGGTGATGGTGATGGTGCCCACGGTCTTCTTGACCTCCATGTACTCGTTGCAAGCCAGGGCATGCTTCTTGTTACCCGTGATAGTCAACGAGCCACCCTTGGCAAACTCGGCATGGCCCTTCACGAGGAAGGCGGCCTTCTTGGTGTTGCTGGCACCGTCGGCCAGCGTGTTGGTCGTGCCATCAGCCAGCTGCACGGCGATGCGCTTGCTGTTCTGGATGTTGATGGCTGCGCTATCGGGGTTAACCAGGTTAACGCCGTTCATCACGAGGGTCATCTTGTAGTAGCCCGCATGGTAGAAGCAGCCGCTGTTGCTGGTGCCCTGCAGGGTGTAGGTGTACTCGGTGGCGACGTCAGCGTCCTGCATGACGGCCACGCGGGCGCCATTCACCTGAGCGGTGATGTGGTTGGCAATGTTACCAGCCACATAGACGTCGGCTACCGCGTTGTTGTACTTGACGAGGACATTGTCGTCGGCAAACGTCTCGCTTGCGACCGTCACGCTGTCCACATCGGCAAGGGTGAACCCCTTTTCAAGCACAGTGAGCAAACTTGCCGACGTGTACGGCATTGTGCCCACCGACTCGGTGTTATAGGCCCAATGCACATGGCCCGTGTGTACCCACATGGTCTGCTGTGCAAAGCCCCAGACACCGGCCATGGCAATCAGTGTTGCCAGTAGAAATCGTTTCATCATAAGTGATAAATTTTGTGGTGTTTGGATGTGATTAAAACATGATTAATTGTCGCAAAACTATTTAACATTATTTATAAAAGCAAGCAGGAGATGGCAATTTTCAACCAACTCCCCATTTTTTTCTGCAAAAACGAAAGCAATGATGAGACGCTACAAGCTGTCGAGGTGGGTGATGGTGCGCAGGATGGTCAATGCTGTGCTCACGCTGGTGACCCCGGTAATGATGATGCTGCGGCGCCCGTTCTTCTGGTTCAGGTTGCACCGCTTGGGATTCTGCTGCAAGTAATTGAGCAGGCGGCCGAAAGCGGGCGACTGATAGTAGGCGACATTCTCCTCTCCTACCATGAACAGGTGCATACGCGTCTGGCGGATGACGAGTTTCTCAATGCCTAAGCGTCGTGCGGTGCGCCGGAGCGGCACGATGCGGATGAGCTCGCTGGCCATCTCGGGAATCTTGCCGAAACGGTCCACCATGCGTTCCTCAAAGGCTTCTACCTGGTCGTCGGTCTCCATGTTATCCAGCTCGCGGTAGAGGGTGATGCGCTCGCTCTCCTGGGGTACATAGCTGGCCGGGAACATCAGCTCCAGGTCGGTGTCCACGACACAGTCGGTAACAAAGTCGGTGCCGCCATCGTCCTTGTCATCAGCGTCACGGCCTGTGGCAGAGAATATCGATGAGAACTCCTCGTTGCGCAACTCGGTGACAGCCTCCTTGAGCACCCGCTGGTAGGTCTCATAGCCCAGGTCGGCGATGAATCCGCTCTGCTCGGCGCCCAGCAGGTTACCTGCACCACGGATGTCCAAATCCTGCATCGCAATCTGGATGCCGGAGCCCAGGTCGCTGAAGCTCTCGATGGCCTGCAGGCGACGACGTGCGTCGGTTGCCAAAGGCTTGCCCGGAGGCACAAGCAGGTAGCAGAAGGCCTTGCGGCTGCTGCGTCCCACGCGCCCACGCAACTGGTGCAGGTCGCTCAGGCCATAGCGGTCGGCATTGTTGATGATGATGGTGTTGACGTTGGGCATGTCGATGCCGTTCTCGATGATGGTGGTTGACAGCAGCACGTCGTAGTCGTGGTTGCCAAAGTCGATAATCACCTGCTCCAGACGCTCGGGCGGCATCTGGCCATGCCCCACAGCGACACGGGCATCGGGCACCACGCGGTGGATCATGTTCTCGAGTTGCTCGAGTTGCTCGATGCGGTGGTTCACAAAGAAGACCTGTCCGTTGCGTGAGAGTTCAAAATTGATGGCCTCGGCGACGATGTCGTCGTTAAGCGTGCCCACAGTGGTGAGGATGGGATAACGGTTGGCTGGCGGTGTGGTCAGCGTGCTCAAGTCGCGGGCACCCATCAGCGAGAACTGCAGTGTGCGCGGGATGGGCGTGGCACTCATCGTGAGGGTGTCCACGTTGAGTTTCATCTGCTTGAGCTTGTCCTTGACAGCAACACCGAACTTCTGCTCCTCGTCCACCACCAGCAGCCCCAAGTCATGGAACTGCACGGTCTTGCCGATGAGCTTGTGGGTGCCGATGAGGATATCGATCTTGCCCTCCTTGAGGTCGGCGAGAATCTGCTTCACCTCCTTGGGCTTGCGGGCACGGCTCAGGTAATCGACCTTGACAGGAAAGTCCTTCAAGCGCTCGCTGAAGGTGCGCCAGTGCTGGAACGCCAGCACAGTTGTCGGCACAAGCACGGCCGTCTGCTTGCCGTCGGTGGCAGCCTTGAAGGCGGCACGCACGGCGATTTCGGTCTTGCCGAAGCCCACGTCGCCACAGATGAGTCGGTCCATCGGCTTCGGGCTCTCCATGTCGGCCTTGACCGCTTGGGTGGCCGTCAACTGGTCGGGCGTGTCCTCGTAGATGAAGGAGGCCTCCAGCTCCTGCTGCAGGTATCCATCGGGGGTGTAGGCAAAGCCTTGCTGCTCACGACGCGCGGCATACAGGCGGATAAGTTCTCGCGCGATGTCTTTCAGCCGGCTCTTGGTGCGCGACTTGATTTTGGACCAGGCATTGCTGCCCAAGCGGTTCAAGCGAGGGGCCTCGCCCTCCTTGCTGCGGTACTTCGAGAGTTTGTGCAGCGAGTGGATGGAGACATAGGCCTCGTCACCATTCAGGTAGGTGAGCTTGATCATCTCCTGCGGGGTGCCGTTCATCGACGTGCGTATCAAGCCGCCAAACTTGCCCACACCCAGGTCCTCATGGACGATGAAGTCGCCCTTCTCAATCTGGTTGAGTTCCTTGAGAGACAGGGCCAGCTTGCCCGAACGGGCTCGGTCGCTCTTGAGGTTGTACTTGTGGAAACGGTCAAATATCTGATGGTCGGTGAAGACACACAACTTCAGGTCATCATCAACAAAGCCCTCATGCAGGGTCCTGAGCACCGGCTCAAAGCTGATGGCGTCGCCACGGTCCTCAAAGATGTTGTGCAACCTCTCGATCTGCTTGGCACTGTCACTCAAGATGATGAGCCGGTAGCCCCTGGAGAGGAAATCGGTGAACGACTGTCCGATGAGGTCAAAGTTCTTGTGGTAGATGCCTTGAGGCTTGCAGTGCAACGACAGGTGCTTGACGCCCTTCTCGGGAGCAGCCTCGCCGTTGGCCACGGTGATGCGCCTCAACTCATGGAGGCGCCCGATAAAGGCATCGGCGTCCACCACCTTGCTGGTAGCCTGAGTGTCGCCCTCGTCGGCAATGATGGCGCTGGCCGACATATCCTCGCGGGCAATCTCGCCGATGCGCGTCGTGAGCCACTGCTCGCTGCGACACAGCACGATGGTGTCATCGCCCACATAGTCGAGTAGCGACACGTTGTCCTCGCGCCCGCCACCTGATGGGTTTGCATTGAGGATGCTCACCTGCTCCAGGTGCTCCTCGCTCAACTGGGTCTCAACATTGAAGGTGCGTATCGAGTCGATGTCGTCGCCCCAGAAGTCGATGCGGTAGGGTAACTCGTTGCTGTAGGAGAACACGTCGAGAATGGAACCACGCACGCTGTACTGCCCCGGCTCATAGACATAGTCGGTCGCCACGAAGCCCAGCTCACGCAGGCGGGCCGCCACCTCGCTCAAGTCGGCCGTGCCGCCGGCACGCAGTTGCACGGTGCTCGCCTCAACCTCCTCACGGCGGCGAACGCGCTCGGCCAGTGCCTCGGGATAGGTGACCACCCAATGCACCTGCGGGTCATCATACCATCGGTTGAGCACCTCGGTGCGCAGGATTTCGTTAGGAGCATCCACTTGTCCATACTTGATGTCACGCTTGTAGCCCGACGGGAAGATGAGCACCTGCTTGTCGCCCACGAGCTGGCACAAGTCGTTGTACATGTAGCCCGCTTCGTCCATGTCATTCACCACAATCAGGTAAGGACAAGCCCGTTGCGGCAACCGCGCCAGCAGCATTGCAGCGCTAGACCCAGCCAGCCCGTCAATCACGGCATTGCCCGTGCCTGCCAGCAGTTTCTTCACTGCCGCCACACGCGCCTTGCCGTTGAACACTTCACACAGTTCCCGTATTTCCATCTAGTCAACTAACTTAAACAACTTTTTGAGCTTCCGCGCTCCTTTTTCAAGCAACATGGACAACATTGACAACTACACTTGATGCAACTCCGCACTCGTGCATTTAACTATTGATTACGCGCATTTTCAAGAATGACATCATTGACATTGCCCTTGCTGTTTCAAGCATGAATCCAAGACAATAATGTGAATCAGTGTCCTGTACCAGTTCAACCGCTTGATGAGGGAAGTCACTTTTTCTTCTTTTTGGAAGAAGTGCCCTTTTTGGCCGGTTTGGCCTTGATGTTGAGCAGGCGGGCATACTCGCCGGGCTTGTCGAGCATCTCCTTGGCCTTGTCGAGGTACTCATCGTCCTTGATGGAATTCTGGACCTGACCGCGCTGGTAGTAGAGGCGGTCCATGATCTCTTGGCCGAGGAGATAGGCGATGTCGCGACGGTGCTGGTCGAGGTCATGGTCGAGGTCATGCTTGAGCATCTGCTCGAGCTGGTCGAACACGGCCCGCGTGGAGTCGTTCATGTAGCCCTCGGCTGTCGCTGTCTTGCGCAGGGCGGCGAGCTGCTGCTCACACACCTTGTCATACTCAAACTTGTCGGGATTGACAAAGGCCTTGAACTCGTTGAAAATCTCGTCGGTCACCTGGAAGTCGGCCGGTGAGGGGATGTCGGTGTGCTCAGCGACATACTTGGTGGCGAAGTCAAAGTCCCAATGGTCGCGCATGATGTTATAGACGATGCGCTTGAGCTCACGAGGCTCGACCTTGAGGTCGGGAGCGATGCCACCGCCCTCGCGCACCTCACGTCCGTGAGCCGTGTGGAAGACGCGTGCTGTGCTGTCGGTAGTGGTCTTCTTGTAGGAGCCGTCCTCGTTGCGATTACCGTAGTCCACCTCCTGGATAAGTCGGCCGCTGGGGATGTAGTACTTGGCGATGGTGACCTTGAGCATGCCGTCATAGGGGAGGTTGCGTGTGGACTGCACCAGTCCCTTACCGAAGGAGCGCGTGCCGACGATGACAGCGCGGTCGAGGTCCTGGAGGGCGCCTGCGGTGATCTCGCTGGCACTTGCCGAGCCGCCGTCGATGAGGACGACGAGGGGTATCTCGGTATCGACGGGATCAACGGTGGTCTTGTAGGTGCGCTCACTCGACTTGTCGCGCCCACGCATCTGTAGAACCTGCGTCCCCTTGGGAACGAAGCAGCCGACAATCTGTATTGCACCCTCGACGATGCCACCGCCGTTGCTGCGCAGGTCGAGAACGATGTTCTTGACAGCGGGGTTCTTCTTCAACTCAATGAGAGCATCGCGCACCTGCTGGGCCGACTTCTCGTTGAAAGTCGTCAAACCGATATAACCGATGTTGTCGCGCGTCACGCCGTAGTAAGGCACAGGATTGACACTGATGGTCTCGCGGTTGAATGAGAAGGTCTTGACACTGTCCTCATCGTAGGGCCTGACAACGGTCACCGTCAAGTGGGTGTTAGCCTGCCCCTTGAGGCGCTTGCTCACCTGGTCGCTGGTCCATGATGCGGTACTGTCGCCGTCGATCATGATGATGCGGTCACCCGAGCGTAGGCCTGCACGTGCCGCGGGGCTGCCCTCATAGGGTCCGCTGATGTACACGCCCTTCTTGCCGTCAATGGTGCGCTCCATCAGGTAGCTGCCGATGCCGCCATACTCGCCGGTGCTCAAGGTCATGAACTCGTCGGTCTCCTTGGCAGGGATATACTCGGTGTAGGGGTCGATGTCGCCGAGCATCGCATTGATGGCGTTCTCGATCGACTTCTGTGCATCGATGGTGTCAACATAGAACGTGTTGAGCTCCTTATAGAGCGTGTTGAAGATGTCGAGACTGCGGGCTACCGCAGTGTCATCGTTGACCGCCTTGTCGTCATCGGCAAGGGCAACGGGCGCCGAGATGGCTGCCGCGATGCAGACCCATGCAAGGTATTTTATCGTCTTTTTCATTATGACTTATTAATTGAGGGTCCAAAAATACTATTATTCCATGAATAAAGGCCGATTTGCAGGCGGAAAAAACGACTAAAAGCCGAAAAAAAGCAAGTTTTTTCATTTTTTTATTGCACAGTTCAATTTTTGGTACTATCTTTGCACCGCATTTTTCGGCAGGGTTTGCCGCAAGAGTGCTGAAAAGCTTCTTTAGCTCAGTTGGTTAGAGCATCT
>JBGUKK010000120.1:0-16051 GCA_045114435.1 Sodaliphilus sp. | reverse complement strand
TCTCGAGGTTGTTCTCGAGCATGCGCTGCATGGCGCTGCGGCGCAGGCGCCACTCCTCGTGGATCACACCGCGCTCCTTGTCGATTTCCTCGTCCTCGAGCAGCAGTCCGCACGACCAGTCGCGCAGAATGAGCAGACACGAGTCGATGGCACTCTGACGGGTGCTGGGCACGTTGTTGATGTTGTACACCGTCTCGTCGGTGCTGGTGTAGGCGTTCAGGTCGCCACCGAACTCCACACCCAGGGTGCGGGTGTAGTCAATCACGCCCTTGCCCTCACCGTGGAAGTTCTCACTGCCGTTGAAGGCCATGTGCTCCAGGAAGTGGGCCAGGCCACGCTGGCTCTCCTCCTCCTGGATGGAGCCCACGCGCTGAGCGATGTAGAAGTTCACACGGTTCTCGGGATAGTCGTTGTGGCGGATGTAGTAGGTCAATCCGCAGTCCAACTTGCCGATGCGCACCTGGTCATCCACTGGAATGGGAGGCAGCTCCTGTGCCGTCACCATCCTGGCGCTGAAAGCCATCAGCATGACCATCAATACAGCAAATAATTTTTTAGTGTTCATAATGCAGTTGAATGATTGAGTTAAATAATGATTTGAATAATTGTCTTTTGCTTGTTTTCTGCCCGTTAGACGCAGCCGATGTCACAAAAGCTACACAAATCAACACTTTTTTTCAACAAATGTTTTTTTGAGCGTTTATGCTCCGCAGGCTGCATCTGGCAGGATAAAACAGGGATCGTCGCATTCTCACGAATTTGCCGATCCCCGAGTTGTTGTGGAATTTGGATTAAGTCTGTTCCTTGGGTTGTTATCGCAGGGAGGCGCTCCCCCATCGACTGATATCTTCAACGCTGCCCTCGGGGCAGTGCTGCAGCAAGTTGAATTATATATGCCTTACACAGATGTGTGGTTGTTTAGATAATGATAATTAGGAACCCCTTGATGAGAGGAACCTGTATCTCTAATCCAAGTTGCTGCTTGATGCGTTGAGCCATCAAGGTCACTTGCACGACATGATCAATGTCGAGATGCCGCTGACGATGGCCATGACGACGATTGTTATTGCTGCGGTACACATAATACTATAGTTTTTTTCTAGGTGGTTGGATGTTTATTCGTTCAATGAGTGATGTCAGTCTCTTGTGTTTCGCTGCAGGCAAAGTTAAGTCGGATGCAGCAGTCGGAGCTGATGTTTTCTCTCATGAAGTGGCGATTGTCTAAAAATTTTACACTACAGTGTCAAATTATTATACACATCGCACTGCTGCTTCTTGAGATGGATGGCCGCTCTCGGGCAATGTCGGCTTGGAGGCGATGGGGCTCGTTGGCCGGGAATGTCAACTGGCGGCGTGAGTGAGGATGACACTCGTGAAAAATGAGACGATGGCTACCACGATGGCTGTTGCGGTGGCTGCGAATGCTTTCTTTTCCATAATCTTTTTTATTCTTTTAAATACTACGAATTACACGAGTGCCGCTAATTAATGTCGTTATATTATGTATTAGTTTAATTCGTGTAATTCGTAGTTAGATTAATTACTTGTTGAGATACTCCTGATAGAGTTCCTGAAGCTCCACTGGGGTGATGCCCACAGCCTTGAGTTGGCCCAGGAAGTAGTCCATTTCGCCTTGCATGAGCAGGTCACGGCGTGAGGCGATGATTTTGTCTTTGGCCTCGGGGCTCACGAAGTAGCCCAGGCCGCGCTTGGTGTAGATGACGCCGTTCTGCTGCAGGTGGTCGTAGGTGCGCGCCACGGTATTGGCGTTGACCTCGATCTCGGCAGCGAGTTCGCGTACGCTCGGCACCTTGCCGTCGGGAGTCAAGACTCCAGAAAGGATCTGGTCCCCGATGCGGTCTGCAATCTGCAGATAAATCGCTTTATTATCCTTGAAGTTCATTGTAGTCTAGATTAATTTGATCATTTCCACCACTTGATGGAAATCACATCTTTGCGCTTGAACAGGTACCAGGCCAGGCCCCAGAACACCAGTATCTGGATGACATACCAGCCGATGGTCCAATAACTGATCTCGCTGCCGGAGAAAACTCCAACGAATTTCTTGATGTATTCTGTCATCACGCTATCGCCCACGATTGCCGCGAACACGATGCCCAGCAGAAACACAACAATTTCAACACCATAGAGTGCAGCAAAGGTCTTGAGGACCGACAGGCGCGGCCACAGTACACTGCCCATCAGGAATAAACCGCCACTTGCAATCACGCTAAGGGGAAGGCTAATGGTTAACGTGGTCGAGCCGACAAGTTCCTCGGCACCAATACTGAACGGAGAGGATAAAATATTCAGGAAATTGATGGGACCGGGAACGTTGATATCATTGTGGAAGTACCACAAGGCTGCTATGCGGGTCAGGTCGGCCAACTGAGCACAGACAAAGAAGGCCACGATGAACCCCAGCACATAGACAAGGGCGTTGACAAGGAATTTTTCCAGTGTCGACGACGGGGACGTGAACAAGTCGACGCGTCCGTTCTTTTTTGTCAGTTTCCTGAATGCCAAACCCGCTGCGATGCACACGGTGAAAGCGAAAACGACAAATACGATGGTATAGTGTAATTTTCCTTCCTCGAATATGATACTATTGGTCACGATTACATTACCCAGGATCATGACCATCGTCAGCAGTCCATAGATGCTCAGCAGGGTGAATAAGATACCGCGCTTGCTCTCCACAAGTTCCTTGCGCAGGGTGGCCATGAAGCGGCTCCAGTTGAATGTTTGATTAACGGTATTCATAGTGGTGTTCAGTTTTTAGCGGTGAATAAATTGTTGATAGCAGTAGGGTTCTGGAGTGTGGCGTTGAACAGCATTTCCAGGTCAACGACGGTCTCTTCGCCCGATTCGGCGGGAACAGCGCCCAAGGGGCCGAAGGGGCTTTGTACAACGAACAGGGGCTCATCGCCATCGCGCAACGGGCGGAAGGCCACCTTGTTCATCACCTCGGCAAAGCTGGCGTTGAGCAACACACGGCTCTGGTCGATGATGGTCACGTGGTCCAGAATGTCGCTGATGTCACGCACCTGGTGGGTGGAAATGACCATCAGCTTGTCGTCACTCATGCCGGATCCCACGAGCTTGCGGAACTGGCTCTTGCTGGGAATGTCAAGGCCGTTGGTGGGCTCATCCATGATGAGCACATGAGTGTTGGTGGCAAAGGCAAAGGCCATGAACACTTTCTTCTTCTGGCCCATTGACAGGGCATTGAGCTTGAGGTTCAGGTCACCGCCCATCTCAAAGATGTCGAGGTGGCGCTGCATGTCCTCCATCGAGAAGCGGGGATAGAACGGGGCATTGATGCTCACATACTCCTTGATGCTCAATCGCGGCAGGTCAATCTCCTCGGGAACCAGGAAAATCTCGTTCATCGTCTTGGGAAGGCGCTTGCGCACGTTCACGCCATCCAGCAGCGTTTCGCCGCTCTTGGGGGTCAACAGACCTGTCATCAAGTAAATGAGAGTGGACTTGCCGGCGCCATTCTTTCCTAGCAGCCCGTAAACATTGCCGGCGTTCAATTCAAGCGAGAAATCGTGGAACAAGTCGCCCCACCGCTTGTTGTAACTGAAACTGATGTGATTGATACTTAACATAACAGATGTATTTAAAGGGTTATTAAAATACTTTTCTAGTGTACTACTTAACTAGTACACTGCAAAGGTATAACAATAGTTTCGAATCTTCCAAATATTTTAACATCTTTTAAGAATTTTGTTTTCCGTGGGTAACGATTCATCCAATGATTCTCCTGCCCTGTAGCCACTAAACGGCACGGTTTTTGCTATTACTCACAATAATAATGTGTTTTTGCTCAAGTTTCTAAAGCAGCTTCGCTCCTTTAAAAACTTGAAGGTTAAAGTTTAAAGGTTAATGGTTAATGAGATTTTACTCTTGTTTTTGAGAAATTCACATCAATTTGGTGGCGCCCCGGCCATCGCTGCAGCATCATGGCGTTCGGCTTACACATATTCTTCTCAAAACTGCAGTCCGCAGTTCCTTAACCTTTAACCCTTAACCTCTAACCAGTGAGCAAGTTAACAACTTGCGAAACTTAAATGTTTTTATTAATTTTGCATCATCACAACTAATACGGTCAACGATATGATATACACCTGTCCCAAATGTGGCAAGAAGATGGAGCTGAGCACCGAGGTGCTCATCAACAGCGATTACAAGGTCATCTGTCCTCAATGCCTGTGTGAGTTGCACATCGTGGGCGACTATGCCTATATCCCAAGCGAGACCCTTGACCTCGACACGTCGGTTGAGCCGTCCCACGTCGTCACTTGCCCCCGATGCGGTCGCGAGACCAGCAGCAACAATCACTTCTGCCCCAACTGTGGAGCCGCTTTTGACGAGCCGCAAGACGTTGAGCCATCCCCTGCCGTGGAAGATGCCCTTGAGCAACAGGCAACAGTGCTGCCGCCGCCCTTGCCTGGCAGCGACCCGTTGTATAACGAGGCGTTGAAGTTCCTGATGCAATGCACTTCCATCACCCCGATGATGCTGCGCGACCATTTCCACATCAGTGACGAGCGCGCTGCCCAACTCATCCGCCAGCTCGAGCAGGCAGGTGCCGTCGGACCCTACAATAACGGCGGTCCGCGCCAGATCCTTATTCCCCACAGGGAATTGTACGGTTATCCCATGCCGCGGCGCGCGATGCCAGGCAATGCTGGACCGGCTCAAGGACAACCCACACGTCCGCGCGTCAGCTGTCTAACCTGGTTATTGCTCATCATCTTCTTTATTTTCCTCATGAAGGCCTGTGGGGCTTGATATCAAAAAAAACAAGTTTTTAAAGTGGCTTTTCCACTCTAAAAACTTGAATTCATGGACACATCGTGTAATCCTGATGACACGTTGATGTCGCCCTAGAGTTCGTCAATCTTGCGTTTGGCCCACTCTTTGGCCTGTCGGACGCCTTCTTCAACCATGCTGTTCATCAAGGTGTCCAGCTCTCGGGGCACTTCAACGCCCATGATGCTGTCGGGCAGGACCGATGGCATGCTGGGCGTTTCCTCGTCGGGGACGGCTGCATCATCCTGCTGGCGCGGGGTCGGCGGGGGAGTGATGCCCCTGCCTTCAGACTCCTGAGAATCCAGTGCCTTGGCCCACAGTTCCTCCAGGTCATCCTTGTCGAAGGTGAACACGTGGCCGAAGATGCCCAGTGATACCATCTTGTCCTCGTCGGCAATCTTGATGTGTCCCACCGAGCAGACGATGTAGTTCTTCACCTCGAGGTAATTGGTGAGGGCGAGTTCGGCGCCCGAGTCGGCCCATTCACGCACAATCTTGCTCACAATGTCGTTCACGATGTTGCCATAGCCGCTGTTGCCGGTAAACTCACCGAGGCCTTGCTGCACCTTGTCGCCCAGCCACTCCTTGGTGACCTGGTGGATCGCTTCCTCATGGGCTTGGCGGTCGGGGCATGTGAACACCATTGTCGCGAACAGGATCGCCACAATCACGCCAGCGATGAGCCAGGGCATGCAACCGTTCTTCTTGGGGCGCTCCTCGACTGCGCCATAACGCGGTACTTGAGGGGGAGGACCATAGGTGGGAGGTGCAACGGGACCATATGGCTGGCCCATCGTTGCCTGCTGCTCGGCGGCACGTGCGGCTTGCTGGGCGGCCTCAAACTCTGCCCGCTGTAGTACCGCTGTCAGTTCTGGCACGTCACCGGCCTGCTGCCAGTCGTCCATACCTGGAGCCCACACCTCGCTCTCGGGCGTCAATCCCTGCTGTGACAACTCCTCGATGGAAAACGGACCTTCCTGTTTTCCATTAACAATCAGATGAAATTCCATATCGCTCAGTCGTTGTTAATTGGTTGTTATTGTGATGTGAACTGTTATCGTCAAGTTTGCCTGCATCAGTACAAAAACCGTGCCAATGCGTTATGCCGCGGTGGGGTAGGGACCCTTAACCGAACGTGCGCTTGAGCCAGATGCTCATGAACCGGTCATAGATCATGTAACCGCGCTTGGTGCGATATATGATTTCTTTCTCCATCAAGCTGCGGAGTGCTGCCTGGACGGCACTGGCACTCACCATGTTGTGATGACGGATGAACTTGGCGCCCGTGGGCTCGGCTGCAATGCCGTCGCTGGCAATGGCCTTGAGCAGATTGAACTGGTTGGATGACAGGAATTGAGCTAGACTCTCATATTGAGCCGACTTGGAGTCCACCAGCTGCACAATGGCGTGGTTCACCTCGTCGATGCTCTTCACGTGACGTCGCGTGCCATACAGGCGGTTCAGCACGTTCTGGATATACCACGTGTGGCCATCAAAGCAGTCATACAGCTGGTCGAAGGTCTCCTGGTCCAGGCTGCCGCGGTTCTTCTCAAAGAATTGAGACGCAAACTGATAATAGACCTCCCGATCAAGGGGCTTGAGGTCCATGATCTCGGTGCTCTGGAAAAAGGGACGCTGAGGCGAGCCGAACATCTCTGCCATCAAGTGATGCCTGCTGCCAGCAAAGATGAAGTGGATGCCGGAGGCAAACTGGATGTGGCTCCGCAGCAACGCCTCGGTCCCCGACTCGGGATAATTGGCAATCTGCTGGAACTCGTCGATGGCGATGTAGATGTGGTGCTTGCTGGTGGTCAGCAGGTCAAAAATCTGCTGAATCGTTAACTGGGACTGCGACGGATCCACCGTGATTGACATCTTGGGCATGCCGGTGTAGGGGTCATTGCTGAACACTGGACGCAGGCTGGCCAGCAGCGAGGTGGCCTTCTGGAAAAAGGTCTTTTCCCTGCGCGCTAGGCCGTTAATGACCACCGAGCCGAACATCTCGGTGAAATCTTGCAGATTCTTGGTGGCAAAAATGTCAAGATACAGGCAGATGGCGTTCTTGTCCTGCTGCTCAATGTGGTAAAAAATGTTCTTGATCAGTCCCGTTTTGCCGATTCGGCGAGGTGCAATCAAGGTGATATTGCGGCCATTCTTGAAGTGATTACAGATCTGGTCGGTCTCATTCTTGCGGTCGCAAAAGTATTCTGGACTGACATACCCTTGATTAACAAAAGGGTTCTCAAGTCTTATTGCCTTCTTCTTTGCCATAGATAATTATCGGAATCGCATTATGTTTTTTTTATAATGCAAATTACGTAATTATTTCTGGATTGAACAAACTTTTTTCAGAAAAAATGCTTGTGAGCAATAAGTGACCCGAGGGTGTCAACGGGCGTTGATGAAGTCCTGGAAGGCTTGCTTGTAGCTGTCGCCGATAGGAATGTACACGTCGCCAAAGACGATGCGGTTGCGCTCAATCTCGCGGATCTTGCTCTTCTGCACGATAAAGGAACGGTGCACCCTGATGAAACGTGACGAGGGGAGCAGTTGCTCGATGGCCTTCATATTCATCAACGACAGGATGGGATGCGGTGACTGCTCGGTGTAGATCTTCACGTAGTCTTTCAGACCCTCGATGTAGCGGATGTCATCCAGGTTGATCTGCAGCAACTTGTATTCACTCTTGACAAAGATGCTGCGTGGCTCTTCCTCGACGTTGCTGGCGGGCTGCTCGCTCTGTTGCAGCAGCTGGAACCATTGCATCGCCTTGTTGCAGGCCTCCAGGAAGTCGGCGTAGCTGATGGGCTTGAGCAGATAGTCCAGCGCATTGACGCGGTAGCCGTCGAGGGCATACTGGCTGAAGGCGGTCGTGAACACGATGCGCGTGTTCTCGGGAATCATCTTGCTCAACTCCAAGCCGTTGAGCTCGGGCATCTGGATGTCCAGGAACAGCAGGTCGACGGGCTGCTCGGCAATGCCGTGCAGAGCATCGGTGGCGTTGTTATACTTGCCGCACAGTTCCAGGAACGGAATCTTCTTCACGTAGCTTGCCAGCAGTTCCACTGCCAGGGGCTCGTCATCTACAATTGCACACGTGATGGTCATGGTTGTTTCTTGATAATGATTTTGGAGTGATACGTCTTGCCGTCTTCGCTCATGCCCTTATCCCATGTGTAGCGGTCGGGGTACATGAGCTCCAGGCGCCGGCTCACCTGTTCCAACCCGATGCCTGAGCCACTCTTGTCGTTCTCACGCTTGGGGTAACAGGTGTTGCTGATTTCACAGGTGATGTTGCCATTCTCCTGATGCAGGTCAATCGTGATATCGCCCTTGCCCTGTGGCGAGATGCCGTGCTTGAAGGCGTTCTCGATGAGCGAGATGAAGATGAGCGGGGCCACGGGGGTGGAGTCGTTGGGCTGCACGTTGATGTGGGTGTCCACTTTCACATTGTCGGTCATGCGTATCTTCATCAACTCGATGTAGTTCCTCATGAAGTCGGCCTCCTTGGACAGTGGAACGAAGTCCTGTTGGTTCTCATAGAGCACATGGCGCAGCAGCTTGCTCAACTCGCTCACCGCCTCCTGGGCCTTGTCCTGGTCAAAGGCGATCAGTGCATAGATGTTGTTGAGCGTGTTCAGCAGGAAATGAGGATTCATCTGGTTGCGCAGGTTGCTCAACTCGGCTTCGGCGCGGGCAGCCTCGGCCTCCTTGCGCGCCTCCTCGATGTGTTGCCAGCGCTGGATCATGCGCACCGCCACTGCCAGCGCGATGATCAGGATCAGCGTCAAGATGGCCCAGAAGTAGCGCGGGAACTTGATCCTGGGGCCATGGTCCCTGCTCAAGTCGGGCAACAGTTGCAATGCCACCCAGTGCCAAGTGTCCATGACTAGCAGGCCTCCGATAATCGCCAGCAAGTTGATGAGCAGGAACATCTTCCAGTCACGTTTCTTCAACAGGAAACGCGGCACGACCCACAGGTAGTTCAGATAGAATATCAGCATGTAGGTCAACGGGTTGCCCAGCCAGCGCACGTATCGGTTCACCACTATCGTCCAGTCATCGCTGGAACTGTGGAAGAACATGGGGGTGACAATAATCACTGCCCAGCACAGGAAGTGCAGCACGAGGTATCGCGACTGGCCCTTGGTGTTTTGTAGTGTTGCAGTCATATTTTAGATCGCAATTAATTCTTCCTTGAGTTGAGCAAGACTTGCTCACTCTTGATATCAAACGTTTCGCAAAGTTAATCAACTCATTTCAACTTAACAAGGATTATAGACAAAAACACGGTTAATATAGACGAAATTCCCTCGTGTTTCGGTAGGGCATTTAACAGTCGCGAGACATGCTGCGGATTGGGAACGCCTCTTTCAAATGCCCTCAAATTCAGAAAGAAATCACTTGAAGTGTGGGCACAAATGGATTTTTGCACTATCTTTGCAGGAAATTCGACAAAACCGTTCAAGGTGACTGCTCCGAGCCTCACACGGGCGGGCGCCGGAGAACACAGACAATTAACAACATTTTATCAACTCAAAACAACAAAATGGAGAAAATTCAAGCAGGTAAATACGTGGAACTCGTGTATGAAATCTTCGTCGTCAATGGCGAACAGCAGGTCAGCGTGTTCAAGTTCAACGATGAGCACCCCGATGCCTTTGTCTTCGGCATGGACTTGTCGCTCATTGAGGGCTTCCAGAACCACATCATGGGGCTGGAACAGGGCGAGAAATTCGATTTTACCTTGCAGCCCCATGAGGCTTTCGGCGTGAAGAACCCCGAGCTGATTTATGAACTGGAAAAGGAAATCTTCCATATCGACGGCAAGTTTGATGCCGAGAACATTCGCCCCGGCGCACGCGTGCCCATGATGACCCAGGAGGGCATGCGCATCGAGGGACAGGTGGTCAAGGTCACCGACGACAAGGTCTTCATGGACTTCAACCACCAGCTCGCCGGCGAGACGGTGCGCTACAGCGGCTACGTCAAGACGGTGCGCGATGCTACCCCCGACGAGCTCAACCCCAAGCATCACGGCTGCGGCTGCGGCTGTGACGACTGCTCGGGCGGTGACTGCGGTCACGACCACGGTGACGGCTGCAACTGCGGTTGTGGTGGCTGCTGAACTGCTAAAAATATATAATGAGGCGTCAATTAAGGAAATTTTTCTTTAATCAGTGTTGCACATTATAAATTAATGCGTAATTTTGCACCGCGTTTTAAAAAGGTAATTTCTAAATCAGTAATAATTAAAGTTTTATTATGGCAAGATTTGATAAGGCTATCTTAGCAGAGAAGTACGGTATCACTGGTGTTACCGAGGTTCTGTATAACCCCAGCTACGAGGTGATGTTCAATGAGGAAATGAAGCCCGGCCTGGAAGGCTTTGACAAGGGTCAGGAAACCGAACTGGGTGCCATCAATGTGATGACAGGTGTATATACCGGACGTTCTCCTAAAGATAAATTCATTGTTGACGATGCTAACAGCCACGACAAGGTGTGGTGGACCACTCCCGGCTATCCCAACGACAACAAGCCTGTGACCGAGGACACCTGGGCAGCCCTCAAGGACCTCGCCGTGAAGCAGCTCAGCGGTAAGCGTCTGTTTGTCGTTGACGGCTTCTGCGGAGCCAACAAGGACACTCGCATGAAGGTGCGCTTCATCATGGAGGTTGCATGGCAGGCCCACTTCGTGACCAACATGTTCATCCGTCCCCAGAACGAGGAGGAGTTTGAGCAGGAGCCTGACTTCACCGTTTATTGCGCCAGCAAGGCCAAGGTGGACAACTACAAGGAGCTGGGCTTGAACAGCGACACCGCCGTTGTCTTCAACGTGACCAGCAACGAGCAGGTCATCCTCAACACCTGGTACGGTGGTGAGATGAAGAAGGGCATGTTCTCGATGATGAACTATTTCCTGCCCCTCAAGGGTATCGCTGCCATGCACTGCTCGGCCAACTGCGACATGAACGGTGAGAACACCGCCATCTTCTTCGGTCTGTCGGGAACCGGCAAGACCACCCTGAGCACCGACCCCAAGCGCAAACTCATCGGTGACGACGAGCACGGCTGGGACGACAACGGTATCTTCAACTTTGAGGGAGGTTGCTATGCCAAGGTCATCAACCTCGACAAGGATGCCGAGCCCGACATCTATAACGCTATCCACCGCGACGCACTGCTCGAGAACGTCACCGTCGATGCCGAGGGCAAGATCGACTTCGCCGACAAGAGCGTGACCGAGAACACCCGCGTTAGCTATCCCATCTACCACATCAAGAACATCGTGCGCCCCATCAGCCACGCCCCCGCAGCCAAGCAGGTGATCTTCTTGAGTGCCGACGCATTCGGCGTTCTGCCTCCCGTGTCGATTCTCGATGCTGAGCAGACCAAGTACTACTTCCTGAGCGGTTTCACCGCCAAGCTCGCTGGCACCGAGCGCGGCATCACCGAGCCCACTCCCACCTTCAGCGCTTGCTTCGGCCAGGCATTCCTGGAGCTGCATCCCACGAAGTATGCCGAGGAGCTCGTGAAGCGCATGAAGATGAGCGGTGCCAAGGCTTATCTGGTGAACACCGGTTGGAACGGCACTGGCAAGCGCATCTCGATCCGCGACACCCGCGGTATCATCGACGCCATCCTCAACCACAGCATCGATGGTGCGCCCACCAAGGTGATTCCTTACTTCAACCTGGTAGTGCCCACCCAGCTCGAGGGCGTTGACACCGGCATCCTCGACCCGCGCGACACCTATGCCGACGCCGCACAGTGGGAAGAGAAGGCCAAGGATCTGGCAAGCCGCTTCATCAAGAACTTCGTCAAGTACGAGGACAATGAGGCAGGCAAGGCGCTCGTTGCAGCAGGTCCGCAGCTCTGATCTCATCGCCGACCATCGGTAATAAAACAATTTACATACTTCAGCAACAAGGGGTTTTCTTTCAAGGGGGACCCCTTGTTTTGGCCTTTTATCAAAAAAAGTTACATCGGTGTAACTTGCGTTCATGTAACTTTTGGTAATTTTGTGACGGAATATGCGTGTGTTGATTGTCAATACTGCCGAGCGCACCGGGGGAGCGGCGATTGCCGCCAACCGGCTGTTGAATGCCTTGAACCATAACGGTGTCGAGGCACGGATGCTTGTTCGGGACCGCAAGACCGATTCTCCCGTGGTGGTGAGCCTGCCCCCATCGTGGCGATTGAAGGCCAACTTCCTATGGGAGCGCGGTGTCATCTGGCTGAATAATGGCCTGAGCAAGCGCGGCATCTTTCAAGTCGATATCGCCAACGCTGGGACCGACATCACCATGATGCCTGAATTCCGTGATGCCGATGTCATCCACCTGCACTGGGTCAATCAGGGCTTCCTCTCGCTGGCCGGTATGGAACGCATCATCGCATCTGGCAAGCCTGTGGTCATGACAATGCACGACCAGTGGTATTACACGGGCATCTGCCACTATGCGGGCGACTGCGACAAGTATCAGTCGCAATGCGGCCATTGCCCCATGTTGAGGGGCGGCGGCATCGGCATGGACCTGGCGCGGCGCGTGTTTGACCGCAAACGGGCCATCTACGAGGGTAAGAACCTGACCTTTGTGGGCTGCAGCCGATGGATTGCCGACCTGGCGCGAAAGAGCCGTTTGACCCGTGGCCACAAGGTCACCAACGCCCCCAATGCCATCGACACCAGCGTGTTCTCTCCCATGGATAAGCAACAGGCCCGTGCCAGGCACAAGTTGCCCGAGGGCAAGCGTCTGCTGCTGTTCGGCGCCCAGCGCATCACCGATGAGCGCAAGGGATTCCGTTACCTCTGTGAGGCCTGCGAGTGTCTGGTCCAGTCGTGGCCCGAGTTGGCTGCCCAGCTCGGTGTCGTCGTCCTCGGCGGTGACGCGCAGAGCGTCAAGGACACTCTGCCGCTGCCAGTCTATGCGGTCAATTACCTCAGCGGTGAGGACGAGATAGCTTCGCTCTATAATGCGGTGGATCTGTTTGTCACCCCCTCGTTGCAGGACAACCTGCCCAACACCATCGTCGAAGCCATGTCCTGCGGAACGCCCTGCGTGGGTTTTGACGTGGGAGGAATCCCCGAGATGATAGACCATCAGCGGGACGGTTATGTCGCTCGTTACTGCGATAGTCAGGACTTTGCGCAGGGCATCGCCTGGTGCCTGAACGATAACCGCCATGGCGATTTGAGCCTGCGCGCCCGTGAGCAGGCGCTAGCCACCTATGGCGAGGCCGCCGTGTCTCGCCGATACCTTGACATCTATCAAGCAGCCCTCGTTGATCACCAATAAAAAAAGTGCCGCAATCGCGGCACTTTTTATCAATTCACACTCCAGTCGATTGCGGTCTTGAGCTTCTTCTCGTAGTAGTTCCTGAGGTCGCTCCAGCGGTAGTATGGGCCGGTGACAGGCTCGACAGGTAGCGTTGCCTCGTGCTCGTTGAACAGCACCTTGACCAGCACGTTGTCGAAGCTATTTCCTTGCGTCCCTATCGGGCGATAAAACACCATCTGGATGTTACAAGCCTTGGGGATGATATTGTAGTCCTGCCAGTGCTCGTGGAGGGTGCTCAGGTCATCACAACTGTAGTTCACGTTGTCAATTTCCATCAGGCAAGCCAACGGCAGCACGCAGGTCTCGTGGCCAAAACGCAGCTCGGCACCACGTTCGCCAGTGGCGATAGCGGCCCCGGCCTTCTCGATCATGTCCCAGAGCAGGGCGCGCTCGATAAAGGGCATGCGGTTGCCGTTCTGGGGCGCATTGGCCCAGTGGATGTACCAATAGATGTTCTTCAGGCGCCAGAGTTCAAAAATCTCGCTGCCTGAGAAGTAGTGGTACAGGCTGATCTCGTCAAACCAGTGATGCCCCTGCAGCGACCCGGCGATGTCAAACACATCGCGCATCAGCTGTCGGCCGTCCAGATTGGCGGCGGCCCAGGCCGTGTCATTCACCAGCTGGGCAATAAAGCGCTCGGGGTGCAGGTGCTTGCTGTACATGTCGTCCGAGATGGGATCAACGCTCTTGCGCAGGTCGTTGGCCAGCGTGTCCTCGCCATAACCCCAGCCCATGTAGTACATGTCGTGGTAGCTGGCATCGGTGTGGATGTTCAGCTCGGGATTGAGCGAGCGCAGGCGCATCGTCTCGTTCTGCATCGACAGGATGCATCTGATGATAACCGTGGACTTGGCCTCGATGCGAGCGTTGCCCTGGAACACCTCCGGGAAATTCCTGAACATGCGTTCGGCTATCGCTTGATGCTGCTCAGCGCCCTCGTCGCTCAAGTCTCCCACGCGCTGCTTTGAGGTCTCGCACACCAGTGTGAGCTCGCGAAGCAACAGCTCGCCCTGCAAGTTGAGCATGCCATTGTCCTTGGCCTTGTTGAGTTGCTTGAGGGGACGCTCATAGGTCTTGGCGCTGGTCAGCCAGCGGCTGCCATGACGGCCGTAATGGTCGATGTAGAACGGCTCGTAGCCCTCTGGGGCTGGTGTGAGTTTAGGGACCTCAACATCGGTGCCATAGGGGTAGGCATAATGATTGCTGGCCGAGCGGTCAAAATTGCTGGTGACCTGTTTGCGAGGCGTGACAGCGATGGCGGTAATGCTCACCAGTGCCACTAGGATATAGGATGTGAAACGTTTCATTTGTTCGGGTCGATGATGGGTTGGCGTGAAAGTTTATCGATGAAGTAGTCGCGCACGTCGCTCCAGTGATAGTAGGGGGCGACATCGGTGTTGACGGGAAGTGTTGCCTCACGCTCGTTGAGCAGCGGCAGCATCAGGATGTCGTCGCTGCCCGCCTTGCGGAAGTAGACAAACTGGATATTGGCGGCCATCGGGAAAACTTTGTAGGTCTGCCAGTGCTGGTCCAGCGTCTCAAGGTCGGTCGTGCGATAATCCAATCCGTTCAACCCCATCAGGCAGCACAGTGGCAGCACCACACTCTCATGGCCGAAACGCAACGAAGCTCCAGGCCAGTGATTGTCGCCAGTGATGGCGCGGTCGGCGTCCTGGATGAAGTTGCGCAGCAGGTTAGCCTCCATATAGTCCACGCGGCACTGGGTCAACGGTGTCTCGCCTGATAGGATGTACCAGTAGGCATTATTGTAGCGCCACACGTTGTAGATGTCGTCGGCACTGAACAGGTCATAGAGGTTAATGTCCTTAGTCATGAGATGGCTCTGCATGTTGCCCACCACGTCAAACAGGCCTATCATCATCGAGCGGGCATCGTCGTCGTTGAGGTGGGCCTTCACCCAGCGCTGGTCGTTAAAGAGCTTCTTCAGCATTCCCTTGGGATTGACCCATTTATCGCGGTATTTCTTCAATGTCGGGGCCATCGCCTCGCGCAGTGGTTTGACCACGCTGTCGCTGTAGTTCATGTAGTACATCGTCGACTGGCTGGCGTCTGTGGTGATCTTCAAGCGGGGGTTGAGCGAGGCGAGCACATCGACCTCGTTCTGCATCGACAGAATGCAACGAATGACCACCGTCGAGCGTGCCAGCACGGGTGCACCGTCATGGAATACCTGCGGGAAATTCTGATACATGCGGCGGGCAATGCCCTGATGCTGCAAGTGTCCGATGTCACTCAACTCGCCCAGTCGGCCCTGGCTTGCCTCGTTCACCTTACGCAGGATATTCAGCACCTCCTCGCCCCGACGGGTGAGTTTGCCTTCGCGTTGGGCTGCATCGAGCAATTCCACGGGCCATGAATACTTCTTCCCGTTGATGAGCCAGCGGCTGCCATGACGGCCATAGTGGTTGATGAAAAAAGGCTCATAGCCCATCGGTGCCGCTGTGATGGCGGGAAAACCGTCGGTGGGGTAGGCCTGGTAGTTGTTGGCGCTCAACTTGGGGTTGGCCTTGAAGTCCTCGCGCACGCCGGCCACGAGGGTCATCACGCCCACCAATGTCAAGCCGAATAATAAGAGTAATCGCCTCATAAGTAATTGTGGTTTATCTATTGAAGTCACAAAAGTAAGCAAAAATAGCCAAACACTCCCCATCCGCCATTACCTTTTTCACTGAAGACCTTGTCAATCCCGGGGGTATATAACCAAAAAGAGGCTGCTCACGCAGTCTCTTTTTGGCGCTTCTTCTTGGACTTGAACCAAGGACCCCCTGATTAACAGTCAGATGCTCTAACCAACTGAGCTAAAGAAGCTTTTCAGCACTCTTGCGGCAAACCCTGCCGAAAAATGCGGTGCAAAGATAGTACCAA
>JBGUKK010000119.1:0-11802 GCA_045114435.1 Sodaliphilus sp. | reverse complement strand
CTGTGGTTCTCGACCAAGGACACCATCAGCAAGAAGTATGACGCTCAGTTCCGCATCATCTTTGAGGAGGTTTACGAGCAGAACTACAAGGCTGAGTTCGAGAAGTTGGGTCTGGAGTACTTCTACACCCTGATCGACGACGCCGTTGCTCGCGTGATCCGCAGCAAGGGTGGTTACATCTGGGCTTGCAAGAACTACGATGGCGACGTGATGAGCGACATGGTCAGCACCGCCTTCGGTTCACTGGCAATGATGACCAGCGTGCTCGTTAGCCCCGAGGGCAACTACGAGTATGAGGCAGCTCACGGCACCGTAACCCGTCACTACTACAAGTACCTCCAGGGCGAGGAGACCTCGACCAACCCCATGGCTACCATCTTCGCTTGGAGCGGTGCCCTGCGCAAGCGCGGTGAGAAGGACGGTCTGAAGGACCTCATGAACTTCGGTGACCAGCTCGAGGCAGCTTGCTTCGACACCCTGAATGCCGGTATCGTGACCAAGGACCTCGTGAACCTGATGGAAGGTGTTGAGGCCAAGGCCGTGAACAGCGCCGACTTCATCAAGGCCATCCGCACCAACCTCGAGAAGCGCCTCGGCTAATCCCCGCCAGCCGCTTTTCAAGGAACCTTACCGAGGGCTGTGGCAGTAATGCCGCGGCCCTTGCTTTTTCCTTTACGAGCTGATAGCTCGCAATACAATAACGGCACGGACTGGGGGGGCTCTTGACGGCACGGACTGGGGGGCTTGACGGCACGGACAAAAAGTGATAACGGGACTAAAGAACCGCGAGTGCAGGGGTTTTACATAACAAGCTAAAGAACAGGCGATTAGAGATTCTTTTTATTTGTTTTTTCTTTGAATTATTAAAATTATTTACTAGTTTTGCGGCAGTTGATGGTTTATTCATCCAAATCTGTGTTTTAATGCGCTTTTATCTATCTCTTAACACACTGTCTAACATGAAAAAGTATCTTGCTACATTGATTGCCTTGGTCTTGACAAGCAGCGCGTTTGCCGAGTGCGCTTTGTATGTCGGGGACTATGAGGTGAAACAAGATGAGTTGGGGACCGAGATTGTCGTTCCCGTGACGTTAGCGTCTTCCACACCCGATAGCCGCGGCGGCACCATCATCGAGGATGGTGTCGAGAATGTTCACTTCACCCGCCTCGGCCACGTCAAGGTCCAAGACGAAGAGCCCACTGATCCAGAGGACCCGCACATGACCGGCAAATGGATTGTACTGCGTACCGCCGAAGGTGATGAGTGTTGGTATGAACTTAATGACTGTGAAGACTATTCTGAATCCGATGATAGCACCTGTCACTTTATCATGCTTTCACTAAGACCTGACAAGTGGGGAGAAGGTAACGTACCTTTCTACTTCATGGTAGATGGCACACGCTACGGCTCTGAGACCGACATGCAGTTGCCCACTATAGGTGATGCCGAGCAGACCATCCTGAACCCCCTATTCGAGAGTGAGAACATGTTTTGCGTTCCCGCCCTGTGTGAGACTAACAGCCATATTTATTATACCTATGTGTTCGGTCTCATGGTCACCAATGATGGAATTTATTTGCTTGTTTCTCGGGGATACTTATGGGGTGGTGCTACTGGCGACCCTAACATCCACGTGCACACAGAGGGCGACACTTGTGTCGTGGAAATAACTCCTTCTGAACCTGGTAGCACTATTTACTACCGCGTTTTCTATCCAGATGAAACTTGGAGTGAGTGGGCTGAATATACCGAGGCCCTTCGTTTCATCGATGACGGCAAATATCATATTGAGTCATACGCTCATTATTATAACAAATTCCCAAGCGATGTGATAGGACTCGATTTTGTTATCAGCAAGTCCATGAGTGTTGAGGAGACGATGAGAGACAAGGAGGTTGCAGGTGTGCGATACTACAACATGCTTGGTGAGGAGATGCAGGAGGCCAACGGTATGACCATCGTCGTTACCACCTACACCGACGGCACTACCATTACCACCAAGGTGATGAAGTAACAAATCTCCTTAAGAATCAGTAATGAGGGTTGCGGCAACAGGTGTCGCAGCCTCTCATTTTTTTGCGGGTTGTCTAACACCTAACTGCATTTTCCTCCTAATAATAAGGTTTTAAAGATAAATTATTCTATCTTTGCATAGTTAAACATGGAAAAGACGGATTCATTATGATCAGTTATTGGAAGTGTAAGGACGGATTTAGCGAGATACGTCAGTGGAAGTCGGGATGCTGGATCAAGGTCGGCATACCGACGGCCGATGATCTTGCCCTGCTGAAGGAGCGCTTTGCCGTGCCCGACTTCACTCACGATGCCGAGGATATCGAGGAGCGCCCTCGCGTGGACCACGAGGACAACTGGACGCTGGTGTTCGTTCGCGTGCCGTGCAAGAGCATCGACGAGGACGGCGAGACGGTGTTCTCGACCGCTCCGATGGCTGTTCTGATACGCGATGACGTGTTCATCACGGTGAACTACTATGAGACCGAGGTGCTCGACGACTTCATCAGCTGGAGCCAGCGCCGCCACATGAATGCCTGCAAGGGCTATGACCTGCTGCTGTCGCTGATGTTGTCAACATCGGTGTGGTACTTGAAGTACCTCAAGCAGATGAACGGGATGATGACGGCTGCCGAGGAGCGGCTCGAGCGCAAGATGGACAACGACGAGCTGATGCGCACGATGGGTCTGGGTAAGTTCCTAATCTACTTCATCACGTCGCTCAAGGGCAACATGACCGTGCTGACGCGCCTGAAGAATCGGCTGCGCATGGTGCCCCATGACGACGACCTGCTCGAGGATGTCGAGATTGAGACCCAGCAGGCCCTTGACACGGCCAGCATCTACAACGACATTCTGGACCGCCAGCAAGAGGCCTACTCGTCGGTCATCGGCAACAACCTGAACCGCATCATGAAGACGCTCACCGTAGTGACCATCCTGCTGATGATACCCACCGTGGTGGCAGGCTACTATGGCATGAACGTGCCCAACAACATGGAGACATGGTGGCTGGGATTCCCCTTTGCGGTGGTCCTCTCAATCGTGCTGATGGCCATCGGCTACATTTTCATTCGTCACAGTAAATTCTTTAAATAAAATAATATCATGGATAATCAGTCACGCAGGGATTTCATCAAGAAGCTGGCCGCGCTGGTCGCCGCAGGCGTGGTATCGCCGTCGTTGTTCTTTGGAGCCAAGGCCAGTGATGCGCCCGCCGGAGACCCATCGGGCAAAGGCAACTGCTCATCATCCTATGAGTGTGCCGGCGGCAACGGCAAGTGCGGCTCCTCGTACAGTTGCAGCGGTCAAGGCGCCAACGGACAGGGCAAATGCGGCTCCTCCTATGAGTGCGCCGGCGGTGGCGGCAAGTGCGGGTCCTCTTACGGATGCAGCGGACAGGGTGCCAACGGACAGGGCAAATGCGGCTCTTCCTATGAGTGCGCCGGCGGTGGCGGCAAGTGCGGCTCATCATATGGCTGCAGCGGACAGGGTGCCAACGGACAAGGCAAATGCGGTTCCTCCTATGAGTGCGCCGGAGGTGGCGGCAAGTGCGGCTCATCATACGGCTGCAGCGGACAGGGCGCCAATGGACAAGGCAAATGCGGCTCCTCCTATGAGTGCGCTGGTGGAGGCGGCAAGTGCGGCTCATCATACGGTTGTGCCGGACAGGGTGCCAATGGCCAGGGCAAATGCGGCTCCTCCTACGAGTGCGCCGGCGGTGGCGGCAAGTGCGGCTCGGCCTATCAGTGTCCCGGCCAATCCCGATAAAACGTCCAATCAATGCGATACCGTCTGCCAGAACAGGTGCAAGTGTTCCAGCGGGGTGATAAGTATGTCTTCATCAATCCCCTGCTGCCAGCTTGGTTTGTCACCAATGAGCTGGGAAAGCTGCTGATGACGCTATTCGACGGCAATAACACCATGAGCGACATCACCGATGCCGCCTGCGAGATCCTGGGTGAAGAAAAGCGCAAGCAAGTCATGGCCTTCACCCGTCACGTCATCGATTCATCCATCTTTGAGACCGCCCCTCATCCCCAGCATCCACGCGACAATGGGTTGCACTGCGTGCACTTGTCCCTGTCGAGCGCATGTAACCTGCGGTGCAAGTATTGTTACGCCGCCGAGCGCGTGGAGAGCCCGTGGCCTCAACTCACGCTCGACGAGTACAAGCGCGTGATTGACGACCTGTGTGACCTGTCTCAACGCCCCACCATCACCATCACTGGCGGCGAGCCGCTGCTCAACCCGCTGTGGCAGCCCGTGTCGGCCTATTGCAAGGCAAAGGGCTGCGAGATGCTGTTGCTCACCAACGGCACACTCCTCACCGAGGAGAATGCCCGGTTTCTCAAGGAGACCTTCGACCTGGTGACCCTGAGCATCGATGGTCCCACCCGTGAGACTCACCGCTTGACGCGTGGCGACAACTACGCCCTCGTGATGCAAGCCATCGACACCCTAGAACGCCACCAGATCGACTACACGCTGTCGATGACCGTCACGCGCTTGAACATCGATCAGGTGGAACCGATGGCACGGCGCTTCGGCAGCAGGCTGAATTTTGCCCCACTGTTTCCCGTGTCGGCCCTTGCCGAGGACGAACTATCCATCACTGGGCAGCAGTACTATGACGCTCTGGCAGGAGCCTTCGGCGTCAATCCGCTGAGCTACTGCGAGCGTTCCCTCGACCTGTCGAAGTGTATCCAGACCCACAAGTGCGCCATCGGCGATAACGAGATCAGCATCTCGCCCACTGGTGACGTCTATCCCTGCCAGTTGCTACACCTCGACCAGTTCCTCGCCGGCAACGTTCACGAGCGCGGCATCAAGGACATCTACCTTAACTCCCCCACCCTGCAGCGCTGTGCCAGCCTCGACGTTGACACGATGAACAAGTGCAAGGACTGCGCCATCCGCTACATCTGCGGCGGTGCCTGTCGTGCCCGCGGCTACTATGAGACGGGCGACATCAACTCGACGGGCGGCTTCTGCGACTATGAGTTGAATGCCTTCCTTGACGGGATTGTCAAGATCTACTCGAGCAACGTGCTGTGACAGAGGGGACGGGAACGACAAATAAAACGGGCAAAACGGTGATTGGAAAACCGCATTTGCCCGTTATTCTTGGTTATCGCCTCGCAGCTTACTTCATGGCGAAGGCGGCACCGCTGATGCCTACCAGCTCCTCATAGGCCAGCACACCAGCCTGTGACAGTTCCACCTGGGTGTAGCTGCCGTCGCGGGTGAGCACATTGATGTGGGTGTCGTCAACAAAGGAGAAGAGCTTGACCTCCTGACCATTGTTCTCGAGCCACCACGAGTTGTCCTGAGCGTTGAAATTGAAACGGGTGACCTGCTTGGTGGTCATGTTGGTGATGGCGTAGCCCGTGGCATCGCGAGCGATGAGGTACTGAGCGTCCTTGCCGTCGATGACCTTGGTCTCGGCCAGAGCAGGATTGCTGCCCGACCAGAACTCAATCGAGTTCAGGATGAACAGGTCGGCCACAAAGCTCAATTCATAGACGGGGAGGACCCACATGGCCACAAACACAATCTCGTTGACGAACTTGTCGCCCACATGGTCGTTCCATGTCTTCACCTTGTTATACAATGCGAAGCTGCCAATGCAAGACTGCATCATCATCGATGCCGAGAGTGCCACGACGGTGGCAATAATCAGTTTCTTCTTTCTCATAATAATCTGTTTTATAATAATTGATTTCAGGCTTATTTCTTGTAATTCTTCTTGTAGTTCTCGTAGCAGTTGAGCACCTTGATCACGTAGTCCACGGGCTCTGTGCCGCGGCAATAGCCGTTGGAGCACACCGAGTCGTTGTAATACTCGGGGTCCATCTTCCACAACATGGCCTGCTCGACATTCTCGCTCCACACGCGCGGGTCAAGCTCATACTTGCGCGCCAACGCGATGGCGTCAATCACATGGCCGGCTCCAGCGTTATAGGAAGCGAGGATGAACTTGATGCGGTCCTCGGGTCCGGTGCGGTTGCGCATGATGCCCTCCATGTCCTTGAGCACCCTCGAGGCAACCCTGATGCTCACCTCGGGATTGCCTAGGTCTTCCTCGTTGGCACCATAGGAGCGGGCCGTTCTGGGCATCAGTTGCATGAGTCCGCGAGCCCCCATCCACGATGTGGCATTGGGGTCAAATCCCGACTCACAACAGGCGATTGCCGCGAGAAGCCTCCAGTCCCAACCGATCTCCTGGGCATACTGCTTGAAGACGTGGTCATAGGGCGAGATGCCACCTGGCGGCGTCACCGCCAGCGTGTCCACCTTGACCGAGTCGGGCTTGGGGCCGCGGTTCATCTCGAAGTAGTGCTTCAGTGCCTGCTTGGAGTACTCCTGTGCATTGACGCTCTCGGCCCAAGCGTTGATGCTGTCGGCCAGCCACTGGTTGCGCTTATCCACCGCCCACGATGAGCGCTGGGCGAACCCGACGCGCAGTCCGATGTTAATACTGTCATAATAGGACAGGTTCATCTGTGCGATGTCACTATCCACGATGGTATAAGCGATTTCACGTCTCGAGACCTTCTGAATCAGCTCGGTGGGCAGTGCTGCCTCGCCCTCCACCGTGTGGATGACGATACCTCCTCCCACCTCGTTATCAAGGTTGCGCAGGCGCGATTCATATTTCGACCCTTTCTCGACATAAACGTCACAGCCGATGAGTTGAGTCACGTCATAGATCACATCCTTGCCGCTGTGCTGCACCAGCACCTGGTAGGTCTCATTGACAGCTCCGCAGTGCAGGACGCTTGACTTGTACTCGGCTGTGACGGGAATCTCACACGCCAGCACGTCAACCTGCTTCTTCTTGAGCATATCGAGCAATGCGGGCATGCTGCGTGCCACCTTGAAGCGCAACTTGATGCCGTGAGAACGTGCGAAGTCACAGATGCGGTCATAGTCATATCCCATCGTGTCGCCCTTGAGGATGAAGAAACCGGTGGGACTATAGACGGTGCCGACATTGAGCGTGTCGGGCAAGCGGTGCTGCTTGGGAGCATTGCTGTCACCGCCACCACAGGCGACCACCACAGCCACCATCCACACCAGCAACAAGAAAGGTACAAGATGCCGCATGACAATCAGTTAATCGATGATAATGGGAACGACCAGCAACAAGTAGATGAGTACCGCCGGAGCCACCAGCAGCAGACTGTCGATGCGGTCGAGAATGCCACCATGCCCCGGCAGGATATTGCCCGAGTCCTTGACACCCACGGTGCGCTTGATGAGCGATTCCACCAGGTCGCCAAACGTGGCAAAGACGGCAATGACTACACTCACACCCATCCAGACGGGAAGGCTCGGCGCCTGGAAGAACTCGTCAAACCAGGTGTGGGTGACATAGGCACCGATGGCACATGCCAGCACACCGCCGATGACGCCCTCCCATGACTTCTTGGGCGAGATGCGCTCAAACAGGCGGTGGCGTCCAAGCAACATGCCCACGCAATAGGCGCCGGTGTCATAGAGCCAGATGAACATGAACATCCCCAGCAGCAGTCGTGGCGACGAGATGCTCTTGATGCAGTTGAGCATCGCAATGGGCAGGGCGATATAACCTAGCGAGAAGAATGACCGTTCCAGGCTGTGCAACGCATTCTGCTGCGGGCGATAGAGCTGCACGATGGTACGCAACAGCAGGTAGGCCACAATGGGCATCAGCCACATCGCGCCCGACTGCATCGTTCCCTTGTCATAGTGCATGTAGAAGGCGACAAAGATTCCCACGCCTCCCAGCATGTCGATGATGTTGACGAGCCACGATTGCGTTGCATCGTCCTTGGCCATCGTGATCATCTCGCTGACGCCCAGCACAATCAGCAATGAGAACACCAGCAAATACATCACCGGAGAATTCTCCAGCAACATGATAGCTGCCACAATCAGCGCGATATAGACGGCACCCGAGAGGATGCGTTTTACCAGATTCATCATGATGATTTCAATATTTGGTGCAAATGTACAATTTTATCACGACATGGGCAACACACCTGTCTGATTTAAAACAAGCGAGCCTTCCCTGATGTTTGAGGGGAAGGCTCGGCAGTGGTTTCCTTGGGGAGAGGGGACGAATGACTCAGTTCAAAATCATCGACTCCAACCCTCTCGGCAACTCGACGTTATACTCATACACTCTTGCAAACTGCTTGAGGAACTCTATCGTGGCTTTCTTGGGGCCCTTGACTCTCGAGATAACGTCATTTTCTTTTTTAGTCGAGGTAGTCGTTCTGTGCATAGGCAGTCTTGATTTAAAATTGTTACACTTTAATAACGCATCATTACCGCCTAATATTATATTGACTATCTGTTTTAAGTTTTTTTTAATATTTAATACGTTACGTCATCGATTGATGGCGCGCCAAACGGAATAAAATGCTTGACCATCAAAACACTTCCCTGTAGTGATGACGTGAAGTGCCTGAAAACAAAAAAACTTAGCGCCCCAACCTGGTTGTGAGCAGCACACGCTTACTCGTTCAGGCGGTCAAGGACGGTGCGCACCAGATCCTCGACAGCGGTCTTGTAGTTGGGATTCACATCGGTGGCCACTCGGTTGGCAATGATGGAGCACACCGTCATCGCGCGATGTCCCAGCATGGCCGCCATGCCCTGGAGCGCACTGCTCTCCATCTCGTAATTGGTGATGTGGCCGCCGTTGTACTCAAACTTCTCGATGCGGCTGTTCAACTCGGGCTCTGCCAGGTCAAGTCTCACCCTGCGCCCCTGGGGTCCATAGAATCCCACGGCCGAGATGGTGTAGCCGCGCACCATGTCGTCACGTCCGATTTTCTCCACCAGCCACGGGTCGGCATCCACGACATAGGGCTTGGCAAACAACGGGTTCCACTTCACGAATTCACAGAATTTCTTCTCAAAGTCGAGGTCGGAGACCTTGTTGCGGTCGGCATAGTAGTTGATGACACCGTCAAAGCCGATGGCCTTGGCGGCAATCACGGGTGTACCGACGGGGACATAGGGCTGCAATCCGCCCGAGGTGCCGATGCGCACGATATTGAGGGTGCGGTGCTCAGCCTTGGGCGTGCGGGTGTTGAAGTCGATATTAGCGAGTCCGTCGAGCTCGGTCATCACGATGTCGATGTTGTCGGGGCCGATGCCGTGCGAGAGCGCCATGATGGGCTTGCCGTTATAGGTGCCGCCGATGCCATGGAACTCACGGCTGGAGGTTTCCCAATCCCGTGTGTCGAAATAGGAGGCTATCATGGTAACGCGACCGGGGTCACCACAGACGATGATGTTGTCGGTCAACTGTTCGGGCTTAACATGAATGTGGAATGCCGAACCATCATCATTGATAATAAACTCAGAGTCAGGAATTCTTTCAGTATTCATATCATTGTGTAATTTAAAGTTTCGATTTAATAAACAAAAGAAAATGTAAAGTTACTGCTTTGTTGAAAACTATCGCCAATCATCGGCGTTAAAAAGTGTAAAAACCTTTTAAGACATCGAGTATCGGCAACCCGGCAGGGTTGCTATCACGTTCATGCAGTCGAGTTCGACAAGGGTGCTCATGAGTTTATAGACGGGGAGGCTCAAGGCCTCGGCAAGGGCATTGATGTGAATCTCGCCATGGTCGCGGATGACATCCACGATGGCCTGCTGCTCCTTGGTCAGCTCGGGGAAGAGGTTGAGCTGTCGCGGCACCTGTCCGCCCCCTTCCCAGCGCATGGCGGCCATCAGGTCGTCCGCTCCGGTGATCAGCGCGGCCTTGTTGGTGGCGATGAGCTTGTTGCAGCCGACCGAAAACTCGTCGCCACAACGCCCCGGCACCGCCATGACATCACGGTTATAGCTCATGGCAAGCGAGGCCGTCACGAGCGCCCCTCCGGCACCCGCCGACTCGACCACCACGGTGCAGTCGCTCAGTGCCGCGACAATGCGGTTGCGAGCCAGGAAGTTGCTCTTCTGCACGGCATCCTGGCTGGTGTAGTCGGTCAACAGGAGTCCGCCATTCCTGGCAATGGCGATGGCGTCATTGCGATGTGATGCGGGATAGATGCGGTTGAGCCCTCGCGGCAGCACAGCCACCGTGGGGGCGCCATGCTTGAGTGCAGCCCGATGGGCCGCAATGTCGATGCCATAGGCGAGTCCGCTCACCACGACCAGGTCGGGCAGGCGCTGAGCCAGTTCACCGATGAGCGTGTCACAGAAGCGGATGCCATATTGTGTCGCGTGTCGCGTGCCGACCACGCTCACGACGTGGGCACTCTCCAGGTCACACTGGCCGAGGGTGTAGATCATCGCAGGGGCATCGGGCGCCTCGAGCAAGCGGTGGGGATAGGCGTCATCGGTGAAATAGATCGTCGCAATGCCGTGCTCACGCACAAAGGACTCTTCACTGGCCGCCCGTTGCAGGCACTGGTGTCGATAGTCGTCGCGGTAGATCTTGCTGCGCCCGCGTGTGAGGCTGCGCAACTGCTTCTCGCTCATGGAGAAGAAGCACTCCTCGCTGCCGACGACATCGAGCAACTTGCGCGCCAAGTCGATGCCCATGCCCTGAAGGCTGGCAAAGGCAATGCGATAGGCCAACGGAGTGTAGCCGCCGTTAGTCATGATCGGCCAAGGTATTTGGCAACGCGTGCGGCCAGTTCGTCCCCACGGTTGATGCGTCCATCCTTCTCCATGCACACGATGGTGACAACAGCGCTCACGACCAATTCCCCACCCACCTTCTTGAAGATGTCCTGATAGAAGATGAAGCGCGGTCCCTTGCGTTCCAGCCACAGCCTGCTCAGCATCACGTCACCGCTGCGCAGCGGCGTGTGGTAGTCGATGGCCATGCGCCTGACCACCGGTATCAGCCCGTCGCTCGTCAGGCTGCCGAAGGGTATGCCCTCCTGCTTGACAAAGGCATGTCGCGTGTGCTCCAAATAATGCAGGTAGATGGCGTTGTTGACGATGCCCTCGCTGTCGAGTTCATAGTCACGCACCGCGACCTCCAGCGTAAAGATGTATTTGTCGAGATCTGTCATATACAGGCGCAAAGGTAAGGATTTTTCATCAATTAGCGACAAGGTTCAACAAGGAATAAAAAGCCTGCCCGCAGGCTGAAGCGTCTCAGCGTGCGGGCAGGATGTTGTATCGTCGATTGGCTCGTGAATTACTTCAGCCAGTCCTGTACCTTGTCGTTGGGGACCATGCGCTCCTCAAAAACGTAAGCGCCAGTCTTCTCGGAGCGGACCATCTTCAGGCACTTGCTCCATGAGCGTCCTTCACCAGTTTGAAGGGTTGCAACTACTTTCTTTGCCATAACTTATATAGTCGTTAAATGGTGATTGTACTACTATTACTTAATCTCCTTGTGAACGGTCATGCGTTTCAGATAAGGATTGTATTTCTTGAGCTCCAAACGCTCGGTGGTGTTCTTGCGGTTCTTGGTCGTGATATAACGGCTGATGCCGGGAACGCCAGTACCCTTCTGCTCGGTGCACTCGAGGATCACTTGCACGCGGTCGCCTTTTGCTTTCTTTGCCATAATTCAGTTCCTTTCTTACTGGTTGATAACTTGGATTTCGGTGAGGTGTCCATCCTCGGCAGCCTTCTTCAATGCTGCATCGAGACCCATCTTGTTAATATTGCGCAAGCCTGAAGCCGAAACGGTCAAGCGAATCCACTGACCCTGCTCGGGCCAATAGAACTTGCGATTGAAGACGTTAACGTTGAATTTACGTTTCGTCCTGCGCTTGGAGTGCGATACGTTGTTGCCCGTGATCGCCTTCTTTCCGGTGATT
>JBGUKK010000118.1:0-34456 GCA_045114435.1 Sodaliphilus sp. | reverse complement strand
AACAACAACTTCTTCCTGAGCGGTTCATTCTACGATCAGGACGGTATCGTTCCCACCACGGGCTACACCAAGACGACCTTCCGCTTCAACGGTGAGCAGAAGGTGGGTCGCTTCACCTTCGGCGCCAACGCTGCCTACAGCGACGCCCGCACGGTGAAGACCCTGACTGGTGCCGCTCTGTATGGTTCCAGTGGTACTGGTGCGCTGTATGCCGCCTACAACTGGGCACCCAGCGATGACATGCGTCATTACCTCAACGAGGATGGCACTCGTTACCGCATGTTCGGTGACCAGATTCAGCCCTGGGACGAGCGTGACAACCCCTACTGGATTGTCAACAAGAACAAGATGACCGATGACACCGAGCGTTTCACCGGCAACTTCAGTGTGAAGTGGGATCTGTTCGACTGGTGGTGGCTGAGCTACCGCATGGGTGTCGACAGCTACACGACCCAGAGCCACAACGAGATTGCTCCTGGTGGCGCCATCAAGCAGATCTGGCAGCGTGGTATGTTGAGTGACAACATGTACAAGTATCGCTACCTGAGCAACAACTTGATGTCGAACTGGAACAAGCAGTTCGGTGACTTCAACATCAACCTGATGTTGGGTGGATCAACCGACTACACCAAGACCCGTCGCGACTATGAGTCGGCTTGGAACTTCGGTGTGCCCAACTTCTTCAGCTACGAGAATGCCAGCGATGCCGACAAGAAGTTCTCGCATGGCAGCAGCAAGAAGCGCATGGTATCGGCCTTCGGTGAGTTCCGCATCGACTGGCGCAACGCCATCTTCCTGACCGTTACCGGCCGTAACGACTGGGATTCGACCCTTCCCAAGGAGAACCGCAGCTACTTCTATCCCAGCGTGAGCGGCGCTATCGCCTTCACCGAGCTCTTCCGTGAGAGCCTGCCTGACTGGTTCTCGTTCGGTAAGATCCGTGCCAGCTGGGCCGAGGTAGGTAAGGGAACCAACGCTTACGTGACCAACACCTATCTGTGGCCTGTGGGCACTTATCTGGATGGTGCTGTCGGTCTGGGTAACAGCTGGACCCGCGGTAACCCCTATCTGAAACCCGAGCGCACCCGTTCGACCGAGGTTGGTCTGGAGTTGCGCTTCATCCAGAACCGCTTGAAATTTGACATTGCTTACTATACCAACAACTCGTTTGACCTGATTCTGCAACCGCGTGGCCCGCAGTCGACCGGTTACATCTTCTGCTCGGTTAACTCTGGTGACGTTTACAACAAGGGTCTCGAGATCAGCTTGAGCGGTACTCCCATCCAGCACGAGAACTTCGTTTGGGAAACCGGTATCAACGTCTATGGCAACCGTGGCACTGTGGGTGACCTGGTTAACGGTATCGACGTTATGTACCTGACCGACGTGCAGTATGGTGGCGCCAAGGCTGCCAGCTACAACCATGGTAACTTCATGGGTATCGACGGTACCAAGTGGAACCGCAACAGCGATGGCAAGCTCATCCTTGACAAGAATGGCTTCCCCACCACCGACGGTAAGGCCTATGAGGTCGGCGACCGTGAGGCCAAGTTCCAGGGTGGTTGGAACAACACCTTCACCTTCTTCAAGAACTGGACCTTCAACATGTTGTGGGAGTTCCGTTATGGTGGCGACGTCTTCAACGGTACCAAGTATGCCATGTCGATGAGCGGCGTGAGCGAGCTCAGCGGCGACTGGCGCAACCAGACCCTCACCATCGAGGGTGTGGATGCCGATGGCAACCCCGTATCCAACACTTGGGATCCCAACAAGAACTACATGTTCAACGGCAACGAGACCAGTGGTTACAACATCATCAAGAACTACTACACCGGTGCTTACAACTACGAGGTTCGCAACTGGATCACCAATGTGAAGAGCCTGCGCCTGCGCACCATCTCATTGACCTACGACGTGCCTCGCAGCCTGCTGGCCCGCACCAAGTACATCAAGCGTGCCGCCATCACGGCTTCGGCTAACAACCTGCTGCTGTTCACCAACTACGACGGTGATCCCGAGGTAGCTGCTTCGGGTGCCGGTATCGGTGGTTCATCTTCGGTAGGCTTCGACTACTGCGGTGTTCCCGCTACCCGCCAGTATGCACTGGGTATCAACCTGACCTTCGGCACCGACAATGCCGCTCCCGCTCGCGTGAACACTGCCGAGCTCGAGAACCTGAACGGTCAGATCAACACCCTGCGCAACCAGCTTGACAATGCTGAGCGTGAGCTCGCTAACGCTCGCCAGAACGTGGCTAACCAGCAGAATCTGGTCAACCAGCTGAGGGACCAGAATGGTCAGCTCCAGCGTGACCTCAAGAACTGCCAGGACAGCAAGAGTGGCATGATCGACAAGTCGCTCCAGTACATGACCATCCTCGTTCACTTCCCCGTGAACAAGACTGCCGTCAGCGCTGACCAGCAGCCCAACGTGGAGCGCATCGCCGCTTACATGAAGAGCCACCCCGAGGCAACCTGCACCATCAATGGTTATGCCTCCAAGGAGGGTCCCAAGGACATCAACATCAAGCTCGCTAACGGCCGCGCCGCCAGCGTGAAGGATATGCTCGTGAAGAAGTATGGTATCGCTGCCAACCGCATCAACGCTCAGGGCCAGGGTATCAGCAACATGTTCGACGAGTTGAGCTGGAACCGTGTTTCGATCTGCGAAATCATCGTGAAGTAATGATAAACTGACTATTAAAAAACAGATATAATTATGAAACTTTGGAAATCAATTATACTGTGTGGCATGGGTGTTGCGTCGCTGGCGTTGACCTCTTGCAACGACTGGTTGGATGTGAACGTTGACCCCGATAGCCCTTCGGCCGAGTCCACGACCTATGACCAGCGTCTGGCCCACATTGAGTTCTATACCAACAGCGGCCTGCAGTTCGGCGCATGGCGCACCACCATGGCCATGGGTGACTGGACCCGTAACAACGGTGGCGGTAACTACTGGCATGTATCCTATTGGTATCCTGTTATCGGTCAGGTGACCACGACTTATCAGTGGTGGTTTGTTGGTGCCTACGCCAACGTGCCCGACATGATCGCTAAGGCCGAGGCTGCCGAAAACTGGCAATTTGCCGGTGCCGGCTACCTGATTAAGGCTTATGGCTTCATGGCCATGACCGACCTCTATGGTGAGATGCCTTATACCCAGGCAGCTGCCGAGCCCGCAACTCCTGAGTATGACACGGGCAAGACCATCTATCTGGGTTGCTTGAGCGACATCGACAAGGCTATTGAGTACCTCGAGAAGGGTCAGAGCCAGGATCCCGGTCTGCCCACGCTGGCTGCCGGCGACTTCTGGAACAATGGTGACCTGAACAAGTGGATCAAGCTCGCCTACATGTTGAAGGCCCGCTTCATCAACAAGCTGAACAAGAAGGCTGCCGGTAGCTACAAGGAGGGCAAGTATGATGCCGACGAGATCCTGCGCTGCCTCGACAAGGCCATGCAGAGCAATGCCGACAACACCATCGTGAACCACACCGACGACAATGGTGCTACCCACGACGTCCTCGGTTGGGATGAGCCTGTTGACTACTCACCCCTGTTCTCGGTTTGCGGTATGAACTCTGGCTACATGGTGACCAAGATGCTCTATGACAACCTGACCAACTTTGCTGGTAAGGGCGTTGAGGATCCTCGTGCCGACCACATCATTCCCTGGGCACGTTCGGTCAAGAGCGACAACTCGCCTGCTAACATCAAGTGGAGTGCCGACGGTAAGTGGCGTCGTTCGCTGGGCGTTGACATGGCCAGCGAGATCAACAGCCAGGGTGGTCCCCTGCGTGCAATGTGGGGTCTCACCAAGGATAAAGACGGCAATGTCGTAAGGAATAGCCGCAACGGTTTCTGGATCGACAGCAACAATGAGGCTCGCTGGGGTGACACCGTCTATGTTGAGGAGACCAGCGACTGCAAGGGTTACTTCGCTAACCCCAGCATCCTGTACTGCCGCGCCGGTAGCGGCAAGTTTGAGTCGGCCGAGTCGGGTACGTTCTACACCCGCGTGAGCTCGCCCACCTACATCGGCACCTATGCCGAGTGCTGCTTCATCCGCGCCGAGGTGCTCTTCAAGAAGGGCGACAAGGCTGGTGCATACGCCGCCTACAAGGCTGGTGTGAAGGCCAGCTGCGAGCTGATGAACGACAAGCTGAAAGTTTGGGTTGCCGAGGATCCCAGCCTCAACGACTGCCCCTCGTTCACCCCGATGACCCAGGAGGCCATTGACAACTTCGTGAACAACGGCATCGGCACCCAGGGTGAGCTGACCTTGGGTCACATCATGACTCAGAAGCGCATTGCTCTCATGTTCTCCTATGAGGTATGGAACGATATGCGCCGCTATGACTTCGATCCCAACATCTTCTTCGGTTGGTCGATTCCCGCTTACCACTACAAGGTGGCTGCCGCCATGCTGGCAATTCCTGAGGGTAAGCAGTATCGCCGCTGGCGTCAGTGCTCGCATGAGTACAACTACAACAGCAAGAACCTGCAGGCCATCGGCAGCCAGGTTCCTGGTGCCCGCATGACCGACGGTGAGGGCAAGGAATTGATGTGGAACCTCCAGGATGACGTCTGGACCATCCCCGTATGGTGGGACAGCGACCAGGAGTAATCCCCCACTCTAACTAAAAACGTCCGCCGAGGCAATCTGCCCCGGCGGCGTTTTTTTTACGGCTATTCAGAGGCTCACCCTTAGGGCGAGATTTCTGGTGGTGTGGTTAGTTCTCGATGTTGATGACGGGGGCTTTCTGGAGGAGGTTGCGGTAGAGGTCGGTCATTTTCTTGTAGAAGGCTGGGTAGTCGAGGTGGTCTTCAAAGTCCTTCTGTGCCTGGGTGCCCATGCGCGATCGCGAGGCGGTGTCATTGATGAGCAGGTTGATGGCATTGGTGAGCGCCTGTTCATCGCCCGGGGGCACGAGCAGTCCGTTCACGCCGTCGTGTACATACTCGGGCTGGGCGCCATTGTCACTGCAGATGTGAGCTTTGCCAGCCATCATATACTCCAAGTTGCTGATACCCAGCGCTTCGGGTTGTATCGACGGCAGGATTCCGAAGTCGGCCTGTCGCAGGTATTCCAGGATGTTGTCCCTGAAGCCGAGCAGGGAGACGTTGTGGATGAGTCCGCCCGCTACGATAAAACCTTTGATTTTTGCCTTGTATTTGGGCTGTCCTTCGCCGATGATGGCCAGATGGTACTTGTCCTTGTCGACGTGTGAAAGTGCGCTGAGAAGGGCGTCTATGCCCTTTTCTGGAGCCAACTTGCCATGGTACATGATGAGAGCCTGGTGGCTGTCGAGTTTCAGTTCGCGTCGCAGGTCGGGCACGGAGGTTCCGATCTGGCTGTCACAGACGCTGTCTCGCAACACGACGGCTCGGTCGGCGTAAGTCTTCTTGGCTTTTCCCAGGAAGGCCTCTCGTGCCATCTCGGAAGAGAAGACGAAGCAGTCGATGGACTTGTACAGCTTGTTGTACATGTAGTTGTTCTTGGGCTTATAGACGCCGTGCACGCTGACGATGACTCGTGTGTCTCGGTTCTCACTGATGCGTCTTGCCATCACAGCCATGAAGGCGTCCTTGAAACTGTGCACGTGTATGATGTTGCGTCCCTTGCGCAACAGGCGTGCGAATCTCACGGGCGAGTCAATGTCGGTGACGCCCTTGAGTGGCAGTATGGAGATGGGAATTTCCAGGCGTCGGTATTGTTTGAGCACATTGGGATGCTTGCGGCAGACGACCTCGGCGTAGAAGTCGGGATCGTTGCGCAGTCGGTCGACCAGGTCATAGGTGTACTGCTCTGCACCCGTCCAGTGCTTGTTAGAGACGATATGAAAAACGTTAATCATCTGTTAATTAGATTTTTATGGATATTTTGCATTTGCCATCACATGTTATCCTCGCCACAAAGATACACAATTATCTTCTACCCTGCCCTATCTATTGGGATTAATTTTGTGGCAGGATGTCACAAATCAGGCGCAGCAGAGAGTTTGCCGCGCCTGTCATGATAGCAGAAAGGTAGAGTGGACCACTCCCCTACCCGATTAGTCCTTCTTCTCGTCGTGGCCGAAGAGTTCCTTGATGCCTCCGATGGAGCCGAGCAGGTTGGTTGCCTCGTAGGGGAGGTAAACCGTCTTGGTCTTGTCGCCGCTTGCCACGGTGTCGAGCATCTGGATGTACTTCTGTGCCAGCAGGTAGTTGGCCGGATTGGTGCTCTGTCCTACAGCCTGGGTGATTTTTTCGATGGCGATGGCCTCGGCTTCGGCCTTGCGGATGCGTGCCTGTGCCTCACCCTCGGCGCGCAGGATTTCGGTCTGCTTGTCGGCCTCGGCCTGGTTGATGCGTGCAGTCTTCTGACCCTCGGACTGGAGGATGGCCGACTGTTTCTGACCCTCACTGGTCAAGATGGTGGCGCGCTTGTTGCGCTCTGCCTGCATCTGCTTCTCCATGGCCTGCAATACCGACGTGGGAGGCTGAATGTCCTGTAACTCAACGCGGTTGACCTTGATTCCCCACTTGTTGGTGGCATCATCGAGGACTGAGCGCAGCTTGGAGTTGATGGTGTCGCGCGAGGTGAGCGTCTCGTCAAGCTCGAGTTCGCCGATGATGTTACGGAGCGTGGTCTGCGTCAGCTTCTCGATAGCGTTGGGCAGGTTGTTGATTTCATAGACGGCCTTGAACGGGTCCATAATCTGGAAATAGAGCAATGCGTTGATCTGTGTCATCACGTTGTCCTTGGTGATCACGTTCTGCTTGTCGAAGTCGTAGACCTGTTCGCGCAGGTCGATGGTGTTGGTGGTGCGGTAGCGTCCGTGCTCGTAGGCGATGATGCTCTTGGCTCGGTCGATAAACGGGATGATGACGTTGATGCCGGGTTTCAGGGTAGCGTAGTACTTACCCAGTCGCTCGATGATCTTGGTTTCACTCTGCGGGATAATCACGAGGCTGTTCTTGACAAGAATCAATGCGAGCAGCACAATGACGATGAGAAAAATTGATACTGTTGTCATATTGGTAAAGTTTTTGATGAAATGTACTGAATGAATGTTCTTACTGGTCGGGTGAGGTCTCCCCCACCCGATTCACTCGCTGTCGCTGTTCAGCCGATGGGCTCGACGGTGATGATGATGCTTTCCATCTCGACGACGCGCACCTGTGTGCCCTTGTCGATGGCGTTGCCGTCGGCGCTCTTGGCCTTCCAGTCGTCGCCGTCGATGGCCACGCGTCCGAATCCGCCAGCCTTGATACCCTCGCTCACCTTGCCCTGCTTGCCAATCATGGCCTCGGCATTGCTCAGGCGTTCGCGGTCGGGTTTATGTAACTTCTTGATGAGTGCGGGCCTCACCAACAGCAGGCTGAGAGCGGACACCACGGCGAAGGTGATGATTTGTACCGTCAGCCCTGCACCGCAGCCGGCAAGGATAGCAGTCACGGCTGCACCGATGGCAAAGCACAAGATAAAGAAGTCACCAGATGATAATTCCAGAATGAGGCACACGATGGAGATGATTACCCAAACGAGCCATAGGTTAGATGTGAAAAAGTCGATCATAGCAGTATATCTTTATAAATGTTATTTATTATTCTTAATCCCCTTCACTGGTTTCATCTATCAGACGCATCACCTCATCGAAAAACTACATGGGATGATACTTTTCTTTCATTCCTTGCTCACGTCATGAGACAATTTCCGGGAAAAAACTTGTTGCGATGCCGTGAGCAGTCAGTCATCTTTGCTGTCTCCAAAGGTAGTGCTTTATTTTCAGATATGCAAATTTTATGCCAAATTTCGTCGAAAATTGGCGCATAACTTATCGGGCGTGTTCAAATTTTGAATTCTCAGACGGTTAAAATGGTGTTTTGGGCTGAAATTCAGCACGATTAGCGGTTTTGGGGAAAATCTCAGAAAAATCGGATAGGGGAGACTAAAGCCGCATTTTGTCCTCAATAAGCATTAAAGAGCCTATTTATTTCATCTTCCTATCATTTCTTGCCATTTTATGCTTGTTTGTCAAATTATTTTGTTATCTTTGTCTCCCGTTTTTCAAGAGAGATTGAAATGACAGAAATCAACTACATGACCCAGGGCAAAGTCGAGCTTCCCAAGCTCAACGAGCAGGCAGTCCAGGACTGGATTGTGGCCGTTGCTGCCACCTTGAACCAGAAGGTGGGTTGCTTGACCTATGTCTTCTGTGACGATGAGTATATCCTGGAGACCAATCGTCAGTTCCTGGGGCATGACTATTACACCGACATCATCACCTTTGATTACACCAACTCGCGCCACATTGCCGGCGACATGGTCATCTCGCTCGATACCGTTCGCAGCAATGCCGAGGGACTGGGAGTGGCATACACGTCGGAGCTGATGCGTGTCATCATCCATGGTGTGCTTCACCTGTGCGGCATCAATGACAAGGGCCCCGGTGAGCGCGAGATCATGGAGCAGCACGAGAATGCTGCGCTTGCCTTGCTGCCCGAGAACGTTTTCCTGAACGATTGATTTCCTGACCATCGATGAGAAATGACTATGACATCATAGTGGTTGGTGCCGGCCATGCCGGTTGCGAGGCGGCCTGTGCTGCCGCCCGTCTGGGATCCCGCACCCTGTTGATCACCATCGACATGAACAAGGTGGCTCAGATGAGCTGCAATCCTGCCGTCGGTGGTATCGCCAAGGGGCAGATTGTGCGTGAAATCGACGCCCTGGGCGGCCAGATGGGCATCGTGACCGACCGCAGCAGCATCCAGTTCCGCATGCTCAACCGCAGCAAGGGACCCGCCATGTGGAGCCCGCGTTCCCAGAGTGACCGCCAGCAATTCATCCTGGAGTGGCGCCAGGTGCTGGAGAACATGCCCAACCTGTACATGTGGCAGGACTCGGTTGAGGAATTTGTCATCGAGGGTGGGGTAGTGAAGGGCGTGAAAACCGCCCTTGGAATCACCTTTGGCGCTCGTGCGGTCATCCTCACGGCAGGCACTTTCCTCAACGGATTGATGCACGTGGGACGCGTGCAGACCCCTGGAGGCCGTGTTTCGGAACCCCCTGCACATGGCATCACCGAGCAATTGGCGTCCTTAGACTTCACTGTGGGCCGCATGAAGACCGGCACTCCGCCTCGCCTTGACGAGCGCACAATCGACTTCTCGCAGTGCATCAGGCAGGACGGTGAGAGGGATTTTCACCATTTTTCCTTCTTGCCCGGTGTGACCTCGAAGCTGCCACAGCGTCCCTGCTGGATTGTGCATACCAATGAGCAGGTGCATGAGGTGCTGCGTGAGGGGTTGCCTCAATCGCCACTCTATAACGGCCAGATCACCAGCATCGGCCCACGTTATTGTCCCAGCATCGAGACCAAGATTGTCACCTTTGCCGACAAGACTTCCCACCAGCTCTTTATTGAACCCGAGGGAGCGATGACCCATGAGATGTACCTTAACGGCTTCTCCTCGTCGTTGCCCTGGGAGGTGCAGATGGAGGCCTTGCGTCGCATCCCTGCCTTGAAGGATGTGCATGCGTTCCGTCCAGGATATGCCATCGAGTATGACTTCTTTGATCCAACTCAGTTATATCACACGTTGGAGTCCAAGTTGGTCAAGAACCTGTTCCTTGCCGGTCAGGTGAATGGCACGACGGGCTATGAGGAGGCAGCAGGCCAGGGACTGATAGCCGGCATCAATGCCCACCAGAACGTCACTGGCGGCAAGCCCTTCACCCTGGCTCGAAACGAAGCCTACATCGGCGTGCTGATTGATGACCTGGTGACCTGTGGCGTGGATGAACCTTACCGCATGTTCACCTCTCGTGCCGAGCACCGCATCCTGCTGCGCCAGGACGATGCCGACATGCGGTTGACCGAGAAAGGTTACCGCCTGGGGCTTGCCACGCGTGAGCGCTATGACCTCATGTGCTCCAAGCGCGAGCAGATTGAGCGCTTGACGGCCTACTGCCGCGAATACACCGTCAAGGCAGCAGCCATCAACCCCACGCTGGAGTCTCGGGGCATGCAGCCCCTGGCCCAAGGGCAGCGATTGCACGACTTGCTGCTGCGTCCACAACTGAACATGTCGCTGCTTGCCGAGGCCCTGCCCGACCTGCGCGTTCAGATTGATTCCCTCGAGGAAGTCCGCCGTGACGAGATTGTGGAGGCCACCGAGGTTGCCATCAAGTACCGAGGCTATATCGAGCGCGAGACCCTCATTGCCGACCGTGTGGCCCGTCTCGACAACGTCACCCTGAGAGGCAAGTTGGATTACTCGCAGATTCACCAGATTTCGACCGAGGCGCGCCAGAAACTTCAGGCCATCGACCCCGAGACAGTAGGGCAGGCCTCTCGCATTCCTGGCGTCTCGCCAAGTGATATCAACATCCTGCTCGTGCTGTTGGGCAGGTAATTTGTTCCACGTGAAACATTATTAACATAACATATTGATTTACAAATGAATAGCAAAGAATTAGAAAAAGTCAAGAGTGTTGTTCGCAACATCCCCGATTTCCCTGTTCCGGGAATCCAGTTCAAGGACTTGACAACCGCCTTCAAGGATCCTGAGGCGTTGCAGATCATGGTGCGCGCCATGGTGGACTTGTACAAGGATGCTGGTGTGACCAAGGTAGTCGGTATCGAGGCTCGCGGTTTCATTGGCGGTGCCATTCTCGCCACGCAGCTCAATGCCGGATTTGTTCCCCTGCGCAAGCCGGGTAAGTTGCCTGCTGAGGTCATCCAGAAGTCATACACCAAGGAGTATGGCACCGACACCATCGAGATTCACAAGGATGCCATCACCCCCGATGACGTGGTTGTCATCCACGATGACCTGCTGGCCACTGGAGGCACGATGCTTGCCGCCTATGAGCTGGTGAAGTCGATGAACCCCAAGAAGGTTTACATCAACTTCATCTGCGACCTGGCCGACCTGCACGGTCGCGAAGTGTTCCCTCCTGAGGTCGAGATCACCTCGTTGTTCACGTTCTGAAAGCAATTATAGCCCCTCTTGTGTCAAGATTGAGCAGGCATGACCGATGACCTGAAGTTGAAGTTGTCGCTGCTCCCCGATGAGCCTGGCGTTTACCGCTACCGCAATCGGGAGGGCACCATTATCTATGTGGGTAAGGCCAAGAACCTCAAGCGACGGGTCAATTCCTACTTCAATCGCGAGCACTCATCGGTGCGCACGACCATGCTCGTGCGCAACATCGCCGACCTGGAATACACCGTGGTCAATACCGAGGAGGAGGCCTTGGATCTCGAGAATGCCCTCATCAAGGAGTATCAGCCTCGTTACAACGTGCTGCTCAAGGACGACAAGAGCTATCCCTGGATCTGTGTGTCGGGCGGCCTGTATCCTCGTGTCTATATCACACGTGACGCGAGGGCCAAGGGGGACCGTTTTTACGGTCCGTATCCCCGTTCCGAGGTTGCCAAGGTGCTCATCGACACCATCCGTCAGATCTACCCGTTGCGCACCTGCCGCCTGAATGTTTCACGTGAAACAATTGAGGCTGACAAGCACCGCCTGTGCCTGCAGTATCACATCCACCGCTGCGAGGGATGCTGCAAGGGGCTGGTGAGTGCTGAGCGTTACGGGGAGTACATCAGCGAGATACGCCAGATTCTCAATGGCGACACCCACCAGCTGATGGACCTGCTGATGCAACAGATGCAGCAGTTGGCAGGGGAGTTGCGCTTTGAGGAGGCCGAGCTGCTCAAGCGTCGTTATAAACTGCTGGAGCACGTGCGTCGCCGCTCAGTCATCGTCAGCCCCACGATTCACAACATCGACGTGTTCGGCCTGCTGCGTGACGAGGATGCCGCCTGGGTGAATTACATGCACGTGCGGGGTGGGGCAGTGGTCCAGTCCTACACGCTTGAATACCGCCTCTCGACCCATGACGAGACTGATGCCGAAATCATGTCGATGGCAATTGCCGAGGTGCGCCAACGCTTCGCCGAGACTTATCGCAAGGACCGCGTGACCGAGGTCACCGTCAATGTGGAGCCTGATGTGGAGTTTTCGGGTCTCTCGTTCTCCATCCCGCAGCGCGGTGACAAGAAGAAACTGCTCGATATCGCCATCAAGAATGCGACCCAGAAGCGCACCGATCGCTTGCGCATGATGGAGAAACTCAATCCCGAGCAGCGCACCACGCGCACGCTGACCACCATCCAGCGCGACCTGCGTCTGTCGGTCCTGCCTCGCCACATCGAGTGCTTCGACAACAGCAACATCAGCGGGTCGAGTCCGGTGGCCTCCTGTGTGGTGTTCCGCAATGCCAAGCCAGCCAAGAAGGAGTACCGTCACTTCAACATCAAGACTGTGGAGGGCGCCGACGACTTTGCCTCGATGCGCGAGGTCGTGCAGCGGCGGTACAGCCGCCTGGTTCAGGAAGGGCAGGAATTGCCGCAGCTGCTCATCGTGGATGGCGGAAAGGGGCAGGTGACATCAGCTGTGGAGGCCCTTGACGACATCGGCCTGCAGGGTCAGATTGCCGTTGTGGGTATTGCCAAGCGCCTGAATGAGGTCTTCTTTCCTGGCGACAGCGTGCCGCTGTATATCGACAAGAACAGCGAGACGTTGCATGTCATCCAGCGCCTGCGAGACGAGGCCCACCGCTTTGCCATCACCTTCCACCGCAAGCAGCGCAGCAAGGGACAGTTGCACAGCGCCCTTGACGAGGTGCCCGGCATCGGTCCCAAGACGCGCACCCTGCTGCTCAAGCACTTCAAGTCGCTCAAGCGCATCCGTGAGGCCAGCGAGCAAGAGTTGGCCGAGGCAATCGGCCCCGCCCGTGCCGCCGCGCTCGTCAAGTCGCTGCACTCGGGCGACGGAGCCAATATTGATCAACCTGATATTCCAAGAAGATAGTAAGAATCAACGATGAGAGATGTCCAGCTTGACATATATCGTGGCTTGACGATGATCTACATCCTGTGTGTGGGTCATGCCCTATTCTGGCTGCGCAACGCCAGCGAGCCGATACTGTCGGTCATCCTGTTTGTGATTCCCATCGTCTTCTTCATTGCCGGGGCAGCCATCTCGCTGCGCAAGGCAGAGCGAGGCATCTGGGCTACTGCCGCCAACCGCATTCGTCGAGTCGCAGTGCCTTACTACATCTATGCGGTCATCATGGTCGCCATCGGTGCCCTGGCCACGCTGCTGTTGCGCGGAACCGATTATTTCAGGTTGATGCCCTTTGACATTTCGGGCTACGGCTGGCGCGAAGTCAGGGACATCCTCTTGTTCCAGAATATCCCCAACTGTCCCTGTGCCGCCCACATCTGGTTCATCCCGTTGTACTTGATCTTGAGTTGCACGTTCTTCATTCAGGAAAAGCTGATGAAGGTGATTAACAGGCACTTGTATGCTCTGATTTGCCTGTTGGCCTTCTTGGCGGCCCAAGCGTTCACGAGTCTGTTATTACTGCGTGAATTGCTGTGTTACAATGTGTTCATGGTAGCCGGTTTTGTCTACTACAGGAAGATTAAGGTCTGGGCGGTGGCGTCGGTCGCCTTGATTGCCGCAGGGGCCTTAGCGCTCTATATGTTTGCCATAGGCGGCTCGTTATGCCCGATGCAGGGGCATAAGTTTCCTCCCGACTGGATTTATTTAACCTACAGCATGATGGTGCTGTGCCTGATCTCCTTAATCCTGTGGAGGGTCAAGTTGCCTAATAACAGGCTTATCAGGATTTGGAACGAGAGGGGATTCACCATCTATTTGTATCAGACCATCGTGTTCTGGATTGTGCTTCTCCTGCATCAGGAGGGAATCATCACCCTGCCGGTATCGCCCTTGCGTGCCTTGCTGGATTCACTGCTCGTGCTGGTCCTGTCAACCGCCTTGTCCTTCTTGACCGATCCTCTCGAGCGGTCGGTGTTGCGCAGGTTGAGGCATTCTTGAGCTGAATCTATTCCCGAAGAGAGTGGTTTTTGTTCATTTGCTGTCCTTTTCCTGTTGGGTAAGGACTTTTTTGTGTATATTTGCCAAATAACCGTATATATGTCATGAAACTATGAGAAAGATTTTGTTTTTGTTTTCTATGATTCTGTGCTGTGCTGTTGCCACACAGGCGATGCCGGCCAAGCCAGGCTGGCACACAGTAACCCAAAGCGACGGCACCACCTTGAAGGTTCAGGCCGTGGGTAATGCTTTTAATCACGCTTTCCTCACCAGTGACGGCTTGGCTGTTGACCGGGGCAGTGACGGCGATTTCTACTACATGTCGTCGATCACGGGATTGACCACAGTGCGCGCCCATGACGAGGGACAGCGTGCGGCTGCCGAGTTGGCCTTTGTGGGCAGCCATCGTGACCACTTGGAGATGGCCTATAAGTCATATCAGCATCCTGGCCGTCAGGGCCGTTTGGGTGTCGGTGGCAGCAATGCCGAGTCGGGCGTTCCTGCCATTGGCAGTCGCCGCATTCCCATCATCCTGGTGGAATATCAGGACAAGAAGTTCAACAACACCCCTCAAGAGATCATCGATGCCATGCTCATGGGTGATGAAAGCGTTGGGCAGTACTTCCGTGATCAGTCCAATGGCCTGTATGACCCCCAATTTGACGTGTATGGCATCTACACCCTGTCTCAGAACCGCTCCTACTATGGCGACAATTCTAACGGAACGGATAAGGGCTTGGGCTCAATGGTTACCGAGGCCTGCCAGCTGGCCGCTGCCGATGGCGTGTCGTTTGCCCCCTATGACACCAACAATGATGACTACTGTGATGTGGTCATTGTCATCTATGCCGGCGTGGGCGAGGCCCAGGCGACGTGGAATCATCCCGAGGCCATCTGGCCCTGCAACTGGAGTCTGTCGGCCGCCAGCTATTATGGCTGCGGCGGTGACGGCGCTTTCCGTCCCAGCAATGGCGCCCCCTTGGTAGATAATTTTGCCGTTTTCAATGAGTTGTATGGCAGTGATGACAATGGATCGACAATAGACGGCATCGGCACGTTTACGCACGAATTTGGCCACTGCCTGGGATTGCCCGACTTCTATGACACGGGCAATGGCAATCACTATGGCCTTGGCGACTGGGACATCATGTGCATGGGCTGCTATAACAATGACGGTTTCACGCCACCGGGTTATTCGGGTTACGAGAAGGCCTTCATGGGGTGGATCGAGTTTATCACGCCTCAACCGGGAACTTATTACACCCTGCCCGTGTTTAACCAGAAGAATGCTGAGACCGACAAGGCCTTGTGCATCACCAGCGACATCAACCCCAACGAGTTCTTCGTCGTGGAGAACCGCCGCAAGCAAGGCTGGGACCGCTATGCTCCCGGTGAGGGCATCATGATCACCCATGTCACCTACTCGGCCGACCGCTGGTGGGGCAATACCGTTAACAACGAGGATATCCAGCTGATGACGCTCATGAATGCTGACAACACTTGGGGTTATTATAACGAGAATCATGACTTGTGGCCCTACAGCAGGAGGACTGAGTTTACCGATAATTCCGTGCCTGCAGCCAAGCTTAACATGACGGCCAACGGCAACATTACCGGTAATGCCGGCTACCTGGGCAAACCGGTGACCGAGATGGTCATCAATGCCGATGGAACGGCCAGCTTCTGGTATATGAAGGGTGCCGTTTCCAATCCTGTCATCTCGGTGACAAAAACCGAGTTGGACTTTGGTGATGTGATGATGAACAACAGTGCAGCCATGACATTTAAGGTCATGGGCCAGTCACTGGAGGGTGATGTGACCTTGACACTGAATGGTGGTGACGGCGTCTTCAGTATCAATCCCACGGTCATCAGTGCTGCCGATGCTGCTCTCGGTAAAGACGTGACGGTGACTTTGAGCCCCGATGCCATCAGCAACTATAACGCTGTCGTGACATTGACTAGCGATGGTGCCGAGGATGTCGTTGTCAGCCTCCTGGGCCGTGGCGTCATTGAGCATTATGCCCCCGTGATGCAGCCTGCCGACGATGCTTTCATCAACCTGAAGCAGTTCCGTGCCGACTGGACCGACATGACTCCCAGGGACAATGTCGCCAGCTACACCCTCGAGGTGAGCACCAAGCCCACGGTGGAACTGTTGGAGACTGCCGACTTCAGCACGCTGCCCGATGTGCTTGACGGGGAGTATCTGGCTGATATCGCAGCCGATTATGACCAGTATCTGCCCGAGGGCTGGTATGGCACGTCCTACCTGTCCTCATACGGTGGGGCCTTGATTCTTGCCTACAATGCCATCCTCAGGACCCCGACCTATGACTTCACGGGCTATGATAAGGTGACTGTCGTGGTCACAGCCTCTTCCTATGCCTCCAGCAGCAGCACGATGCGTGTCTCGACCAGCATGGGCGAGCAGGAGTTGGCCGTGGGCGAGAGTTTCACCGATTATGTCATTGTGCTCGATTGCGCGGCCAATGATGCCGTGACGATTGCCGACGTGACAGATTATCTGTATGTGAAGCAAGTGCAGGTTTATGCTGGAGACTTGACAACTCTTGATATGAAGGCATCCGAGAGCGGTGATGACACCTACCGCCTCATCACCGACATCACCGACATGTCCTATACCGTGAAAGATCTGGCTGCTGGTGGCACCTTTGTTTACAAGGTGAAAGCCCAGTATGTCGACGGTACCGAGAGCGACTGGAGCAACAGGCAGGAAGTGACGCTGTTCGATAACGGCCACGGTTATGAGATCGGAGACGTTAACCATGATGAGACGGTCAACATCTCGGATGTGATCATCTTGATCAACGACATCCTGCTCACCACGAGCGAGGGATGCCCCATCTGTTCTGACCTGAACGGCGACGGCAGTGTCAACATCAGCGATGTGATGATGTTGATTAACAAGGTGCTTGCTCCCGGCAGTTAACCCATCGAAGCAGAAATAAACGCCCCAATCGATGCGGCAGGGCCCGATGAAGCCCTGTCGCATTGATTTGTTGGGTGGGTAGATACTACCTGTTTCAATGGTTTGAGGAGGTATCTTGCTGAAAAGGTACGAAATAGGGCGCATCAATATTTGGTATTGCTAATTTTTATACCTAATTTTGCCGCGTTTTTGTGAGAAGTGCCACTATCCTGATGAGGGATAAGTGGCAAACTCATTTTTATTGTGGGCTTAATGATCAATCAACATAATTAACCATTAAAATCAATGAAGAGAAAATTTTTTATTTTGTCTGTATTGTTGTGCTGTGCCATTGCGGCTGTTGCCGTTCCCGCTAAACCCGGCTGGCACACAATCACCCAAAGTGATGGAACAACCTTGCAGTGCAGGCTGTGGGCAATGCTTTTAATCACGCCATCTTGACTGCCGATGGCCTGGCTGTGGAGCGTGGCCATGACGGAGACTACTACTACACCTCGTCGCTGACTGGCCTGACCGCTGTTCGCGCCCACGAAGCGACAGATCGCCAGCCCATCGAGAAGGCCTTTGTCCAGGCTCAGCGCGGGGCCCTCAAGATGCCGTTCAAGCCCTATCAGCTTCCCGCTGCCAGTGGCCGCTTGAATGCCGTGGGCAGCAATGCCGCTGCCGATGTGCCTGCCCTGGGCGAGCGCCGCATTCCCATCATTCTGGTGGAATTTCAGGATAAAAAATTCAATAATACTCGAGAAAAGATCATCGATGCCATGCTCACGGGCGAGGAGAGCGTCGGCCAGTACTTCATCGATCAGTCCAATGGCCTGTATCATCCCGTGTTTGACGTGCACGGCATCTACACCCTGTCCCAGGACAGAGAGTATTACGGTGGCCACAACGGCACCACCAAGGACAAGGGCATCGGCTGGATGGTGACCGAGGCTTGTGATTCGGCATCGGCCCATGGCGTGTCGTTTGACCCATACGACACCGATGGTGACAACTATTGCGACGTGGTTATCGTCATCTATGCCGGCGTGGGCGAGGCCCAGGCCTATACAACCCACCCCGAGTCCATATGGCCCTGCAACTGGACCCTTGACGCAGCCAGGTATTATTCCCGTGGCGGCAATGGCGCCTTCTGCCCTGGCCCAGGCGACCCCTATGTCAACCACTTTGCCGTGTTCAATGAGCTGAACGGCAGCAACGACAATAGCAAAACCATCGATGGCATCGGCACCTTCTGCCACGAGTTTGGCCATTGCTTGGGCTTGCCCGACCTCTACGACACGGGAAATAACGATAATTACGGCATGGGCAACTGGGACATCATGTGCCTGGGATGCTATTGCAACGACGGCTACACCCCAGTTGGCTATTCGGCCTATGAGAAGGTGTTCATGGGCTGGGTGGAATACATCAATCCCGAGCCCAACACGCTCTACACACTGCCCGTGTGGAACAGCGGCGAGAAGTTGACTGACAAGGCCGTGCGCATCGTGAGCGACGTGAACAGGAACGAATATTTCATCTTCGAGAACCGCCAGCGCCAGGGATGGGACCGTTATCTGCCGGGCTCCGGTGTGATGGTGACCCACATCACCTACAGTGCCGACCGGTGGGCTAATAACAAGCCCAACAACGATAAAATCCAGTCGGTGACCTTACTGCCTGCCGACAACAAGCTGTCGAAGTATTCCGAGGGGGGAGACCTGTGGCCCTATAACGGACGTTGTGATGTGACCGACGAGTCCACTCCAGCCACGACGCTCAACATGACTTCCTATGGAGAAATCACGGGCAATGCCGGTTACCTGGGCAAGCCAGTGACCCAGATTGTCATCAATCGAGACAAGTCGGCCAGTTTCTGGTATATGAAGCAGCTTCACGTCATCGGTGATGTGAACCATGATGGCAAGGTTAACATCTCGGACGCGACGATGCTGATCAACGACCTGTTGAACGACCATAAGGCGTGCTGTCAAACCTGTTGTGACATGAATGGGGATGCGCTGGTGACCGTGTCTGACGCCATCGACCTCATCAATACGATGCTCTCGACACTGTAGCAGCCGATAGATACCTGGTCTATCAAGCAAAGCAATCGGGGATGCGCTACTCATGGCGCATCCCCGATTGTTTAATGTCTCGCCGGGAAAAGAATTATTTCTTGATATGCATCTTCCAGACACCGTTTTGTTTCACCATCTCCTGGGTGTCTTCTTTTTCGGTACCGTCACCATAGATGAACTTCACTTTCACTGTGGCCGTGTTGCCATCCTCGCTGACGTTTTCTTCCAGGATTTTGATGTCCTTGATGCCGCCTTTTTCCTTGAGCATCTGGTCGGATTTCTCTTTGAGTAGGCCTTCGATCATGGCAACCATCTGCTCATTCTCTTCGGCTGTCTTGGTCTCATCGGTGGCGATGCCCTGTGCAAAGCCCTTGTAGTCTCCGTTTTTCAGCTTTTCCATGTAGGATTTGCAGGCAGCTCCAGGCGAAGCCATGTCACACGATGTCAAAACCAAGGTCATTGCCGAGAAAAGAAGCAGGATACTAAAAATTTTTTTCATCATAAAAAATTGTTTTTAAAAGATGATTGTTAAGAGATATCGCTTGCAAAGGTAGTGCAAGCCGAGTAAAAAAGCAAGAATCTTTTGGTTTTTCATGGGTGCCGCCTGTCTTACCCGACCGCAGGAGACGTCACTGCTGAATCATCAGGTGCGATGACCTTAAAAAGTGCATATCCAGGTCAGTGATTTGTTGCTGGTGATGTCGCTGGGGAAAACGTAGGTGCCCTTGAACGCGGCGGCTCCCACATTGGTTTTGCGCCCCTGTGTGAGGTCAATGCCGCTGCGCTGATAGGCCCGTTGCACCAGTTCGGTGCAGTAGAGCTGTGTGGTGTCCTCCCAGTCAAAAGCCTTGTCAAACACCTTGTGGGCATCCACCGCCCACAGGGCATAACCTGTCGCTGCCGCACAGGCAGCGCTGTCCTCGGTAACGCGCATGATAGCGCCCAGTTTGGCTCTGTCACCACCATAATAGTCGCTGATGGGGTCAAGCTTGAGGTATTCGGGTTCGCCAGGCGGGTTCTCTCCAGGTACCGCATGTGCGACCATCCACTTGCCGTCCACGTTGACGACGAGTCCAATGTGGGAGTAGGGACCATTCTCGCCGTTGATGCCGGTGACAAAGCGGCTCTCCAGGCTGATGCCGCAGCGTAAGGCCAGGTCGCCATCCTGCAGCAGTTCCACAGGCACATCCAGGGCGGCACTGCCCTGGCTGCCCTCTGAATGGCAGGCGGTCATCAGCCCGGCAACCGCCATCAGGCAGGCGATGATGTGGCAGTGGGAGTGGTTCATCGGGTAGGGGAGGGGGATTCCAGCACCCCATGGGCCAGATAGCCACGGTAGAGGATGGTCTGGATGATGCCGCGCAGGGCCAGGAAACTCAAGTAGGCGATCCACAGGCGGTTGTTGCCCCAGCCCTCGGGCGTGAGCCAGTAGATGACAAAGAACAGCGACCAGGCGATGCTGGCGCTGATGAGCATGCCCATCGATCGCGTCAGGCTGATGAACACGCCGTCCCAAACAAAGGCGGCCATGCCCGCTGCCGGTATCAGGGCGCACCACACGCGGTAGTCCATCGCAGCCTCGATGACACTCTGCTGGTCGGTGAGCAGCCAGAAGGCGATGCGCGGGAAGGAATAGATAAGGGTAAAGACGGCGGCGACGGCCAGACCCCAGCCGAACAGCAGCCGCACGCAGCGCCTCATGCGCCTCATGTCGCCCATGCCGTAGTACTTGCCCACGACGGCCTCGCCGGCAAAGGCGATGCCGTCCATGAAGTGGCTGTAGAGGGTGAACAGTTGCAGAATCAACGCATTGACAGCGAGGATGAGGTCACCGCTGCGGGCTCCGATGGAGACAAACGCTAGGCTCACGGTCATCAACAGGAAACTGCGCACAAAGATGTCGCGGCTCACCTTGAAATAGCGTCCAGCCCCCTTGAAACGCCAGACGCGTCGCCAGTCAAGCATGCCATTCAGGCGCGGGAACTTGCGCTGCACCGTTATGGCGGCATAGAGCAGCCCCAGCCACTCTCCGGCCAGGGTGCCCACGGCGATGCCCACAAAACCCATCTTGAACAGATAGACACAGGCGAGGCTGGCAACGATGTTGAACACGTTGGTCATGATCGAGATCCACATCGCGCTCTGGGAGTCCTGCATGCCCAGCAACCAGCCCTTGAAGGCCATCATCACCAGCACGGGCGGCACGCCCCAGATGCAGATGGTGAAATAGGTGATGGCCAGCGAGGTGACCTCGGGCGACGGGCCGATGATCCACAAGAGCAGCAGCCTGATGGGCCACTGTAAGAGGATGATGAGTGCCGAGATGACCGCCGCCAGTGCGGTGGACTCGCCCAGCAACTTGGCGCTCTCCTGGAAGTCACCGCTGCCACACGTCTGTGCCGTCATGCCCGACGTGCTCATGCGCAGGAATCCGAAGTTCCAGTACACCAGGTTGAACATCATCGCGCCCACTGCCACAGCACCGATAAACACCTTGTCCCCCAGGTGCCCGGCGATGGCGGTGTCCACCAGTCCCAGCAGCGGCACCGTGATGTTGGCCACGATTGCCGGCAGTGCAATCCTCAATATCTCCCGATTCATGTCCACAATTCCACAAAGGGAAAACAACAAGTACAACAAATACAAATCATTGGCATTCAATTGATTGTAATTATTGTATTGATTGTTTTCCCTTTAGTTGTAAGAGTTGTCTGTGTTGTTTTTTTTAGAAAGGTTTCTCGTCGGTGCCGGTGAAGGACTGGAACAGCGAGTTGGCCAGGCTGGAGGCGCCGATGCGGAAGTACTTGTTGTCGAGCCACTTCTCGCCCAGGACTTCCTTGACGATGGTGTAGTACTTCACAGCGTCCTCGGTCGTGCGTATGCCGCCCGACGCCTTGAAGCCCACCATGCGTCCGTGCTGCACGAAGTATTCCTTGATACACTGGCACATCACGTAAGCGGCCTCGAGCGATGCTCCGGGATAAACCTTGCCCGTGGAGGTCTTGATGAAGTCGCAGCCCGAGTACATCGACAAGATGCTGGCCCGGCGGATGGCCTCGGCACTCTTCAGCAGTCCGGTCTCAAGGATGACCTTGAGAGGCCGTTCGCCCACGACTTGCTTGATCTCGGCAATCTCATCACACAGTTCCTCGTAGGCCTCGTCCTTGAAGTAACCCACATTGAGCACGATGTCCACCTCGTCGGCGCCATCGGCGACGGCCAGGGCCGTCTCGGCAATCTTGGTCTCGATGTGTGCCTGGCTGGCAGGGAAGCTGGCGCTGCACACGGCCACATCCACTCCGCTCACCTCAAGTGTGCCTCGCACCACAGCTGCAAAGTTGCTGTACACGCAGATGGCGGCCACGTTCTTGTACTGGGGATAGTTGTTGTCAAAGTCGTTGACCCGCTGCACAAACTGGGCCACGCTGCGCTCGCTGTCGTCGGTGGCCAGTGTCGTCAGGTCCACGCAGTTCAGCAGGAACTGCTGCACCTCGGGCGTGTTGTTCTCGTCGGCGTGCTTGTCGATGATCTCCTGCACGGCAGCGCTGATTGCTGCGTCGTCGACGGTGACGTTGCTCTGGCTGATAGCGGTCATGTACTTGTCCATCGGCTTGTGGTCGTGGTCGTGATGTTCGCATCCACAGCCGCAGTGTTCATGTTCGTGATTACTCATAATTGGTTGATATTATTATTGGTTAGTAAGTTTATCGTTATGGATGTGGCGGTCCTTGTCGCGGAGGGTTTTCTTGGCAAAGTTGCGTTCCAGGGCTGCATCCAGGTCGATTCCCGTCTGATTGGCCAAGCACATCACCACCCACATCACGTCGGCCAACTCGTCGGCGAGGTCCAGGTCGTCGCCCGGTTTGCTCGACTGGTCGCCGTATCGTCGAGCGATGACACGAGCTACCTCGCCCACTTCCTCGGTGAGCACGGCCATGTTGGTCAGCTCGCTGAAGTAGCGCACGCCATACTGCTTGATCCACGCGTCAACACGCGCTTGAGCTTCTTGTATTGTCATAGTGAGGGCAAAGATAATACTTTTTTAGCGAACAGTCACCAGTGGACACTTAATAGTTGGTCCTGGGGGCGCACTATCATCTTGCAGCATTCATAGGGGGCTGCCCTGAGGATATCAGGTTAAACCTCGAAGAGGTAGTAGGGCCAGAGGTCCCCCCATCGGGGGCATACTCCCTCGTAGAGCCGCCGCCCCTTCATCGGGGGCCACCCCCTTGTAGAGCCATCTGCCCCATCTGGGGCTGATTTTCAGGCTAATACAGGGTTTTGCAGGTGGCCCAAAATTTCTTGGCAACAATGGCCAAATGCTATTTCAGACTTAATCTTTACTCCTTGACTCCTCAAGTTTCTATAGTGGCTTAGCTACTTTAAGAAACTTGAATATTTTATCTTTGGCATCTTACCAAAAATAATGGTGGAAATATTTTGCCATGTCGGCGAAGGGCAGTAATTTCGCATTTTCTTTAATATTAACCCTTAAATTTCATGAAAAGGTTTTACGATCTTTTAGGCTTTGACAAAGCCAAGCACAAAGTGAGGACTGAACTTATGGCAGGCCTCACTACGTTTTTAACAATGAGCTATATCCTTGCTGTGAACCCACTTATCCTGGGTGATGCAGGCATGGATAAAGGCGCTGTGTTCTCGGCTACTGTAGTCGCTGCGGCTATTGCCACACTGGTGATGGCCTTCTATGCTCGACTCCCATTTGCACTGGCATCAGGCATGGGGTTGAATGCGTTTTTTGCTTACACGCTGGTGATTGTCATGGGCTTTACTTGGCAACAGGCATTGGCTGCCGTGTTCATTGAGGGTATCATTTTCATCCTGTTGACGGTTTTCAAGGTCCGCGAAGCCATCGTGAATGCCATCCCCGTGAACCTGCGCTATGCCATCTCGGTAGGTATCGGATTGTTCATTGCCTTTATCGGCTTGCGCAATGGCGGCATTATCATCCAGAGTGATGCTACCGTGACCACTCTCGCACCGTGGACGTCCACATCTGTCCTGGCAATAGGAGGTGTCATCCTGGGCTGTGTGCTGATGGCGCTCAAAGTGCGAGGCGCCCTGTTCTACACCATCATCGCCATGACCCTGATAGGCATACCCCTCGGAGTGACACAGATTCCCGAGGGGTTTTCTATTCTCAGTTTGCCGGCATCGATTGAGCCAGTGGCCTTCCACCTGGACTTCTCGCGCTTCCTGAGTCTGGATATAGAATATTTTATTATTGTGTTCACGCTGGTGTTCATGGACCTGTTCGATACCTTGGGAACGCTCATTGGAGCTTCGACGAGTGCTGGCATGGTAGACAAGGACGGTCGCATCCGTGGCTTGAACCGTGCCTTGATGGCCGATGCCATCGGCACCACAATGGGTGCGCTTGCCGGAACCTCTACCGTCACAACCTATGTGGAGAGCACCACAGGCATTGCCGCCGGAGGTCGCACGGGTCTCACCTCGTTCACTGTGGCCATGCTGTTCCTGGTGGCCATGTTCTTCTCGCCCTTCTTCTTGATGATTCCTGCCGCTGCCACGACGAGTGCGCTTGTCCTGGTGGGCGTGCTGATGATTCGCACCATCACCAAGATTGACCTCAGTGAAATCACCGAGGCCTTCCCCTGCTTTGTCACGATCCTCATGATGCCCTTCACGGCAAGCATTGCCGAGGGTATCGTGCTGGGTATGCTCAGCTACGTCCTGGTAAAACTCTTGAGCGGTCGTTATCGCGAGGTGTCGATTGCCATGTATGTCTTGTCGGTGTTCTTTGTGTTGAAGTATGTGGCACCGCTGTTATGATACAAACAATTAGGATACAAATATTTTACTCATCTTATCAACCAACTTAACAAAATGAAAAAACAGATTCTTTTTATCATGCTGATGCTCATGGGCATGACAGTGATGGCACAGGACGTGCAGCTGCATTATGACTTTGGCCGCAACATTTATCCTGACGAGGAGGCTGGTCGCCAAAAGGTTACCATGACCCTTGAACAGTTCAAGGCCGACAAGTGGGGCTCGTGGTTCTACTTTGTGGATATCGACTTTAGCCGCAAGTTCACTGAGGGGGCTTATGCCGAGATCTCCCGCGAATTCAACCTCAGCAAGAAGGTGCCCATTGCCGCTCATGTTGAGTACAACGGCGGACTGAACCGCTTCGGCAGTTTCCAGCAGGCAGCCCTGGTGGGTGCTGCATGGAATGGTCACTCGGCCGATTTCTCTAAGACCTACTCGGTTCAACTCATGTATAAGCACTACTTTAAGAGCTATGAGTACACTCACAGTTACCCCAGTTTCCAGCTCACCGGCGTTTGGGGCGTGAACTTTGCCAAGGGCAAGGGCACATTCTCGGGCTTCATCGACTTGTGGCGTGGCGAGAAGGCTAATGGCCATGGTCAACTCGTGATCCTGACCGAGCCTCAGCTCTGGTACAACGTGACATCTCATTTCAGCGTCGGTTCTGAGATTGAGATTAGCAACAACTTCATCTATAACACTTACAACGATAAGACTTTCTTTGTTAATCCCACCTTGGGTGCCAAGTGGAATTTCTAAAAAGCCTATCGCTGGACAGTTAACCGTCACCTCGTCATTGCCGGGGGCACGCTCACGCCGGGCATTGGTGGTGCTGTGCTCAACTTGGGCTCGTTTGCCTTGAGTGGCACAGGACTTTCAGCCCACGCCGGAGTGATACTCAACCAGGTGTTGCCGCGTGAGAAACAGCTTCAGCAATAAGCCCCCGCTTTCTACAACTCAAGCATTGCTTTGTCGCTTACAAGGCAATGCTTTTTTTTCATTGGGTTGTCCGCTTAAAAGTCATTCATGTTTTTTTAATGGCAGATGAAGCTCGAGGTCTGTCTTCATTCCAGCCCATCTCGCAGAAGTGAAAAATGGTTGAGCGCTGATATTTTTTAAAAAAAATATGATTTATATTACATTTTTGTAAAATAATTTGGCTATTTCAAAATAAATGCTTATAATTGCTCGCTGAAAACAATAAACCCTCAAAACATCTTAACACGATTATGAACAGAAAGTACAACCCCGAGGCCATTGCTAAGACTATTAAAGTCGAGGAACTCTACGACCTTGATGTATCAATAGCCCGTTTCATTCTGCCTCGTCTGATGGTGTTCAAGGAGCACTGTGAGCGCACTCCCAACTTGAATATGACCAGTGAGGAGTGGAACGACATTCTGGACAAGATGATATATGCCTTTGAGCGCATTGCCTGCCAGACCGAGGAGGACACCCCCGAGTACAAGGCCTATATCAAGGCCATCTGGAACAACGAGATGGACCTCGTTGACCTCAAGCGTGCCGCCAAGGCCTCTCTCAAGCCCATCAGCGAGGGACTCTCGCTCTACCACAAGTATTACCGGTGCCTGTGGTGGTGATTTGTCGGTCGGTTTTTCAGATTGGGCCTAAAACCTGATATAAAGCAATTAAATGGCGTCTTGTTCGTTATTATAGAAAACAGACTATACTGACGATGAAGCAGACGATACTGATTTTATTGGCAATCATGACTATGGCACCTGTCGCCATGCGCGCTCAGGGTAGCGAGTCTATTTACAAACCCCTGGGTGTGGGCTTTGAGGTGGGCGTGGGTGGCATGCTACCCACTGGCTCACTGGCCGATGTCTTCAAGGGGTGCGCTTTGTTTTCGGGCGGTGTGAATGTTGAGTATTATCGCTTGAGGCTCAAGGCCGATGTAAACTACAGTCAACCCTCATTCAAGGTGAGCAACCCTTATGCGGCGGTCCATGATGACCTGGGTCGCGACCTGCAGCTCAATGCCACTGCCAATCCCTCGATGCTGGGAGGCACGCTGCTGCTGGGCTACACCGTGTGGCGCCAGGGCAAGGTGTCTGTCACGCCCGCCGTGGGACTGACCATCAGCCGCCTGTCATGGGACTTGAACCACATCAAGTATGAGAAGGATGATGAGGGCATCGAGCGTCCCTTGATTGAGAATGTCACCGGCACCCATGAGAACAACGTGGGGTGGACGGCAAGCGTTGACGTGGACATCAGGCTTCATGGCAAACTCGTGGATGACCCCCTCGGTGCCTCAGGAAGTGCCCACTACAACTCCATATTGCGCATCTCGCCCTTTGTCAGCCGAGCCAAGTTTGGTGACTTCTGCCCGTCGGCCCAGGGGTGCTGCCTGGGGCTCACCGTCTCCTACGCCGGCTTGCTGCGCATGATTTATCCGTCCTTCTAGGGTTGCGATGATGCCTGCCGTGCACATTATTTAACAGAGATTATTTGCCGGGAATCATTTCTTTGTTCTATTTTTGCCGCCAGAACCGGTAAATGAAACGATTATTCCTCATATTGGCTATCGCCGTGACCATGACGGCTTTAACGGGTACAGTGGCATCCGCTGCACCCGATATGACCAATGCTGTCGACCAAGTTGAACTGCCGTCGGTGTTGCAGAAGACCTATGCCGGCTACTATCATTTCATCGAGGCCGAGACTGGCGACACCTTGATGATGCTCGTTATCAATCCCATCACCATATATCCCCTGGAGCGCTTCCGCAACAAGGAAGAGGAGCGTCACTACTGGAAGACCGTGCGCGACGTCAAGAAGACTTTGCCCTATGCCAAGATGATCAGCTCGACCCTGCTGGAGACCTACGAGTACATCGACACTTACCAGAACGAGAAGCAGAAACAGGCTTACCTCAAGCGCTTTGAGAAGGAGATGTTTGACCAGTACAAGCCCCAGATGAAGAAGTTGACCAAGAATCAAGGCAAATTACTCATCAAGCTCATCAACCGCGAGACCAACCAGAGCAGCTACAGCATCTTGAAGGCATTCCTGGGCACCTTCAGGGCCGGGTTCTGGCAGACCTTCAGCCGATTTTTCGGTGCAAGTCTCAAGACCGGCTACCATCCCACCAAGGATAAGCAGGACGCCATGATTGAGCGCATCTGCGTCGGTGTTGAGCAAGGTACCCTGTAACCCAGTAATTGGACTGCCAGCAGCTATATCCTTACCCATGCTATCAGGCGTGACTCTTACCGGGTACCGATAATCCGTGACAGAGCGATATTCCTGTTGTCGAGAAGATAATTAAAGGCGAGCCGCCAACGTGCGGCCCGCCTTTAATGTGGTGATTAATGTGGTGATTACTTCACGAGGATCTTGTAGGCCTGCTTGCCGATGGTGACGATGTAGATGCCGGGCTCCATGGGGAGCGAGGCCTTGCCGTCGGAAACAAAGTTGCCGACTTGGCGTCCGTCAACCGAGTAAACACGCACCTGCTGTCCCTCAAAGCCTTCAATGCCGATGCCGCCCTTGATGGCCGTGACATGCTGTCTGGTGGCAAGTTCCTCGACGCTGGTGGGCTTCTCCTGGCTGGTGATGCTGATGTTGTCAAGCCAGATGCGCTCGCTCATCGTGCTCATGTAGCCGCGGAAGCTCACCTTGCCGTAGTCGGCAAACTCGGTACCGATCAGGGGAATCTCAAACAGTGTCCACTCGCCGTTGCCCTCGGTCACGTCGATGGTCATGAGTTCCTCGGCGGGATTGTCGTTCATGCTCTGTGACACAACCAGGGTGGGCAGCACGGTAGAGCTGGAACCATAACCCATGTAAACCCAGAACGCGAGCGTGTAGGTCTTGTTGGGCTCCAGTTTCACCTTGGGCGAGATGAGTTCAGCCCAGTGGTAGCTGCTGTAGTAGTTGCCGTTGTAGCACATGGCGAAGCCGTTGTCCTCGTCCTGCGAGATCATCTCCTCGTCATCGTTGAGTATGTACCAGGTGGTGCCATAGTTGGCCACGTCGGCATCCATTACCCAACCGGTGGTGGACATGATAGCATTGCTGAACGACTCGTTGAAGGGGGCGTCCTTGAGCTTACCCAGGACGACGTCGTCGATAACAGCCTGTCCGATGCCTGCCGAAGTCGATGGAATCACAGCGTAGTAGTGCATCTGCATCTCATCGGTGGGCTCACGGTCAACGACATAGGTGGTCTCGGTCGTGGTGCCGATGATAACCATCTGCTCCTCGGGAGTCGTTCCGTCGGGGAAGTACTCGACAATGGTGTACTCCAGTGAACCGTCGACCACACCGCCGTTAGCACCCACCTCGCTGGGAGCATCCCAGGTGAGGACGGCCTTCTGGTTGTCCTCGTTACCGCGGATCCAGAAGTTCTCCACTGCCAGGGGGATGTCAACGCCTGCAAAGACGGTTGCCTCGCTCACCTTGCCGCGGCCATAGCTGTTCTCGGCAACAATGATGTAGGAGTTGTTGCCGCGCAGGGGCTGCTCGTCAACCCATTCCAGCTCCTGGCCAGGCTGCACGTTCTCGAACGTCATCAAGGGGATGGCCGATCCGCTGCGGTAGATATAGACCGTCAGGGGGCCTTCAACGGGTCGCTGTGCGTAGTCAACCGATGGAGCGTTGAAGGCGAAGTTGACCTTCAACAGTCCGGTCTTGTCGTTCTCGACAACGAGGTTCTCGACGCTGTAGGGGGCAAATGCCGATCCCACGAGCGTGATGGAGATGTCGTCGATGCTGGGCGAGATGTAGCTGCTGGCCACATCGGCAACCATCAGGATTGAAGGATAGTACTTGCCGGTCTCGGTGGCGATGACCTCGTTCTCGATCCAGTGCTTCTCGCCGTAGTTGGTGAACGGCAACTGCTCGGGATAGATGGTCTGTGCGGTCGAGTCGGGAGCCATGCCGATGCCGGCATAGCCCGGACAGGTCTGGTTATAAGAGCTGTAGCTCCAGTTGAAGGCGTAGGTGTAGACCATGTCCTTCTCCAGCTTGATGGCGGGCATGTAGAGCCAGATTTTCTCTACCGGGTGCTGCACGAAGTATCCGTATCCGCCCAGTGCCAGGTTCTGGTTGTAGCTGCTCCACAGCCAGCGGTACTCGTTGGTGCTGTAGATGGATGAGTCGTTGACGGTGATGAAGTCGCGGGCGTCGGCCTCGCTGTCAAAGGCGTTGCTGTAGGGCGCCGTGTAGACACCGATAAAGGCCTCGGCGCTGACGCGCTTGCCCTCGCCGGCGTCATTGCTGATGGCCACAGTGTAGGTGTGCACACCCACGCCCTCGACCGTGTTGTCGGTCCACTGGGCACCTGCGCCCACCTCAACGGGGAACTGTGTCACAGGCTCCTCGTTGCCATCACGGTAGATGTTGGCAGTGAGCGGACCAGCCAGTGCGTTACCATCGAGCTGAGTGCTGGGAACAGTGAAGGTGACATCGGCCTGCATCTCTCCGCTTTCCTCGGGAGTGATCGTCAGGTCGGTGACCTCGGCGGGAGCGGTGGTTTTGCCCAGCGGATTCACGGCCATCGAGTTCACAAAGATACCCGAAGCGTTGTCCTCCTTGAGCGTGAAGACGCGCACGGCGAAGTAGTAGGTGCCGGTCTCCGGCATCAGGAAGTCAGCTTCCCAGTCACTCAAGTTACCGTTCACGTCGTAGGCCTCGTTCTGGTCCAGCACCTGGAAGGTGGAGATGTCGGTGGGGTCGGTGCCCACGAGCAGGCTTACGCGCTCCTTGTAACCGGCAAAGGTGTTGCGCATGTTCACGATCAGTGCATAGGAGATGCCCTCCTGAATCTCAACACCCGGTGAGATGAGGTAGTCGTCGGCGCCGAGCTGGTCTTCACCCATGTTGTAGGGACCGGTGTAGATGCCCCAGTTGCTGTTGTAGTCATTGAACTGCCATGTGTACTCGCTGCCCCACTGGCTGGCGTCGTTGTTGGCGTTGACAATGGTCCACAGATCGCGCGTCGAGGCGTCGCTGAAGTCATCATAGTAGGGCGGCATGAAGGCGTTGCCCGTGAGGATGGCGTTGGAGGTGGCATCGGCTCCCTGCTTGCCGTCGGCATTGAACGGGGTGACGATATAGTAGTAACGCTCCATCTTGCTGGGGAGCGTCTCGCTGAACTCGCAGGCGCTCTGGTGGTCGGCGACGAGCACGTTGCCGGGCATGCGCACGACGTTGTAGGTGACATTCTCGAGGTAGCCGCCGTTGACACCCGTCGTGGGAGCGTCCCACGTCAAGTGGGTCACGCCATTCTCGACAGTGAAGGTGAGATTGGTCACGGGCAGTGGCGTGTCATAGCCGGCAAAGGTGTACAGGCAATTCACTGGCGAGAAACCTGAGGCGTTCTCCAGCAGCACATACACGTAGTGGTTGTCGTTGGTCACCTCGCTGCTGAAACTCTGCTTGCTGCCAGGAGTGACGCTGACGTAGTTGGCGATGAGTTCTCCATCGAGCCACACGCTCATCGTCTGGTTGCCGTTCAGTGCGCTGCCGTCAAAGGCGGTCGTGGGAACAGTGAAGCTGATCACGCCCTGGGTGCTCGAACCGTCGAAGCTGAACGCCAGATCCTGGATGGCGGACGGTGCCCCTGCCGGAGCCTTGTTGCCCTCAAAGAACACCGTGGGAGCCTGCTCGTTCTTGTCGAGTCGCTCTACCAGCGTCATTGCTGCGTCTTCATAGGGGTTGATGGCATAGATGGCCGAGCCATGCTGGGTCACTGCCATCCACAGGAAGCAACCGCTCACGGGCTCGTATCCCATACCTTGAACATACATCAGTGGCGCCTCGTTGAGAGTTCCCACCGAACGGGCTTCGGCGGTGGTCTTGTCCAACTCGTAGAACTCGCCGTCGCTGCCCACGCAGTACATCTCACCATTGGGTGTGAAGCCCATCGTCAACGGCTGGAAATGGTTGGGCCAGCCACAGATGGTCTCAAACACGCGGTCCTCGGGATTCCACTTGGCCAGGTTCAGCCCCGTCAGGTCGCTGTTGTACTGGATGGAATAGAAAATGTCGCTGGTGACATCATAGGCCATCACCGACGGGATGTAGCTGTAATCGGCTTCCTGATAGACAACCGACCACAGTTCGCTATAGTCGCTGCGGCTCAAGCCGTTGTATTCAACGCCATTGAGCGAGCCGAACAGTTCCATCGGTCGGGCACCGACGAGCTGGTCACGGCCCATGGCGCTTGCCATGAAGTTGTACCTCAAGTCGGTGGCGAGAGCCTGGAAATCGTTGCCGCTGCCGATGGTGTAGCTGTAGATGCCATAGGGCACCGAGCCGACGCCGTAGCCAGCCCAAGCGTCAGAGTTGGTCAGGTTGGCATACATCGTCATTCCCTGGAAGATGTCGGCACTGGGGGCCTTCTTGATGGACGTCATCTTGCGTGGCGTGAGCATCTTGGCCCTCTGTTGGGTCTTCACAACCTGTTTCACGGGCTTTGGAGCCGCTGTGTAGGTCGTGGACTGCTCGCCTGCCGATGCCATCATGGCTACCAGCGCGAGCATTGCGAGTAAGGTTTTAGGTCTTCTCATGTTGATCCAATTTAGTTAAAAGGTGATTAATGATTGCCTGCATCAGTCATGCGCGGCATGGTTAGTTACACTTTGCAAAAATAGTGAAACTCACACGCTTGTCATTGTTAAAGCGCGCCGCAAAATGTACAGAATTCGGCAATTCAAACAAAAAATACCCAGAAACGGTAGCTCCTGGGGTGAATCATGTGACCGAGACGGGTAGGGCGGTAGCGCTCACTGCCTATGTTTCCTGCCGTGCGAGGCGCTGGTACTGTGATGGCGTCAGCCCGGTGATGCGCTTGAACGACGATACAAAAGTCGAGCGTGACTTGAAACCCACACTCTCGCTGATGGCCTCGATGGTGTAGTGTCCATAGCCCGCGATGTCGCCCATGCGCTTGCATGCCTCCCTGATGCGATAGGAGTTGAGGAAGGTGTTGAAGTTCTGCTGGTAAAACTCGTTGATGACCTGCGACACATATTTATATTTAGAGTCGGCGAGCACAGCCAGCCGCTCCAGCGAGAAGTCTGACGAGAAGATCTCGTCGCTGCTGTCCATGACCTCCAGGATGCGGGCCAGCAGTTGCTGCTTGTCCTCGTCGCTCAAGTGGCTGCCCTTGTACTTGACATCATCGTTGACGGGCTCCTCGGGAGCTGCCGCCGGAGGTGTCGTTGCTGGCTGCTTCTCTTGTAGCAGTCGCCGCATGCGCTGCTGCTCCTCCTCGGCGCGCAGCATCTCCACATTCTTCTGGTAGAGCGACTGGTTGGAGCGTGTGAGCTCGCCGTTCTTGCGGTACACGAGGTAGAGCAGCACGGCCAGCACGACAAGGAATCCCAGGGTAACGAGAGTGACAAGGCTCATCACCTCGCGGTGTCGCTTCACCTCGTCCATCTCTTGTTCCATCCCCTTCAGCTCGTTACGGAACTCCATCTCGCTCACGCTTGCCAGCTGCTGGTAGTTGGTCAACGTGTCCTTGAGCATGGTGTACTCGTTGTAGTAGTGCTCGCGTGACTGGCGGTCACCCTGCTGGCGGTAATACTGAGCCAGCATGCCGTACACCTCGAGCTTGCAGTCCTTCATCTCCAGGTCAACAGCGATGCGCTCGGCTTGCCTGAGCGTGGCGATGGCGCTCGTGTAATCGCCCTTCCTGGCGTGGACCTTGGCCTGCTCGACATGGGTGAAGTAGATGAGGCGGGAATACTGGGTCGTGTCGATGAGCGCCAGCTGCTTGTCATAGGTGCCGATGGCCTCATCGAGCCGATTGCGCTCAACGCTCATGAAGGCTTGGTACAGCATCTTGTTGTAGCGCCTGAGTATCCACGTCTCGCCTCGCTCGGGCAGCTGCAGGTATTGTTGCCAGGTCGTCTCAATCTGCTGCAGCCCTCCCAGTCCGTGAGCCATCGACAAGACATCGGTGCAAGCCATGTCGGTGTGCTTGTCGTCACGCGTCTTCATGCCAGTGGCCAGTGCCTGCTGGTAGTACTTGAAGGCTGTCATGCCCAGCTCATGGTCGTTGCACTCCTCCGAGATGGTCTGGTACATGCACCCGAATCCCAGATAGATGTTAGCGTCCTCGATGCCGGCCTCGGTGGCGATTTCCAGGGCTCGCGTCAGGCAGTCAAAGCACTTGGGGTAGTCGTAGAAGTCGTAGAAGTAGATTGACCACAGCCTCATGTTGGCGTCCTTGCACATCACCTTGTGCTGCTGTGGCAGTGAGCCTTCATAGCGGCCCGCTGCAATCGTGTAGCACATCAGCGCGGTGTCCTTCTTGTTGCCGTCGGCAAAGTCCCTGTCGGCCATCGCTATCAGCTGTTCCATGGGCATGCTGAGCCACTTGCTGTGCTCGCGTGCTGACGGACCGGCAAGGCCCGTTGCGGGCATCAACAGGGCGATGATAGACAATATGACGCTCAAGGCTTGTCTCATTGTGGACAATTAAGGAGTACAAAATTAATAAAATATCCTCACCAACCAAAAAAATGACGGCGGGTTATCCCGCCGTCATGTCACAATATAGGTTTAGTTAATGGTAGCTAAGTTCTTATCCCAGTCGTTTGAGCTTCACGGTGAAGTGGCGCATCAGGGGAGCTTCCCACTCGATAGCGACACCGCGCGTGATCTCGTTGCGACGGTCATAGACGTTCTTCAGGGCAGCGGCAATCACGTTCATGTGGTTGTCGGTATAGACG
>JBGUKK010000117.1:0-27043 GCA_045114435.1 Sodaliphilus sp. | reverse complement strand
GTTGACGAGTTTCTGGTGAGCCTTATAGTTGGTCCATTTCTCAGCGATGGGTCCCTCGGGAATCTTGGAATCGATGGGCTGAGCGTTGATCTTAGTTTCTTCCATTTGTGTTACAAATTTTAAAAGGGTTAATACTCAGCGATTAGAGGGCAAAGAACCAGGTGAAGTAGCATGCCTCTACAGCAAACAGGATAAACACGATGGTTGCCCAGCACTTGGAGATGCACTGCCAGCGGGGAATCCACTTGTCATTGGCGGTGCCCAGGGTCTGGAAAGCGCTCCAGAAGCCGTGGCTGATGTGGAACCACAGGGCGGCGAACCAGATCAGGTAAACGGGAAGCACCCAAATCTGGCTGAAGGTGGCCTGCAGGTAGTCCTGACCTCTCATGACGTGCTCACCCATGAGCTCGGGCAATTGCATCTTGGCCCAGAACTGGCAGAGGTGCAGCAACAGACCGCAGCAAACGATGATACCCAACACGAGCATGTTCTGCGATGCCCACTCGACGTTTTTGGGACGTGCATTCACCTCATAGCGGTTGTTACCACGCGCCTTGCGGTTCTGGAACGTGAGAATGAAGGCGTAGATGATGTGAATCGCAAAGCCGGCAGCCAACACGAGCGTACCTGCCACAGCATACCAGTTAGCGCCCAAGAATTCACAGATGGCGTCATAGTATTCAAACTTGATGACGGCCACGGCGTTCATCAGCGCATGGAATGTGACGAATAGGACGAGGAAGAGGCCGGTAACCGACATCAGCACCTTGCGTCCTACAGATGAATTAGTTAACCACATAAAAAATGATGTTTTTAGTTATTAATTTAATTGTTAATTTTTTCGTCGCTGAAATATCCCGCAAAGATAAGAAAAAAAATCATTTTTCATGTTCCCAGAGGCAAGATTTCCCTAAATTTAAGGTGTAAAACGACAGACTGTGCCATCATTAGCAACCGGTAACATTCAGGGGTGGTTGCAAAACTCGGTCGTTAAAGATGAAGCAACTATTCAGCGAATCGGCACGACGCAAAACCTCACGCCCAGCCGCTAAGTCTTTGATTTCAAAACCATAAGGAATCAACACCTATTATGTTGAGGCCGCAATCTATTCTTGATCGTTTATGTTGATCACCACAACAAAATATGTATATGTATTGAAATCAGCATTTTAGCGGATTGGCGTGAGGTTTTTGCAGGTGACCCGAAAAACTGAAGCCTTGGGCGGGATTAATCGTCCTGGGAGATGCGCACGGCTCGCACGCTATGACCCAAGTAACACTCCCCCAGTCCTGTGTTCAGGAACATGTATCCAGCGAGCTGAGCGTTGTTGTTACAGCCAATTCTTGCCCAGAAACCGCAGTATGAGCCAGCCCTATAGAGCGCATCACCACTGCGATAGCCAGCAGCGGGCAGGAAAATGGCATTCCCGTTGGGGCCGGTGACAAAACTGCCCTCGACACCATTGAGCGACGTCCAAGTCCACACACACTCAAACAACAGCTCCTTTTGCTGCTCTGGAGTCGGCATACGCCACGCCGGGCCACAGTTGACCTGTGCCGCATCATCTTCAGGATCCAGCTCGTTTTTGCCATCCACGGTGCCATAGTTTCTGTCGGTGCAGTACTTCGTCATCGCATGGTCGTCGCCATTGTCACACCACTTGTAAGTGTCCCAGCTATAGATCTCCTTGGGTGCGGTCTCGCCCCAAGCGAAATAGTCGCCATAGTCCTCGGGATTGCGGGCTCCCACGTTGGTGGTGGCCCACAGCGTGCCGCTGGCCAGCCCCAGGTCAACATACTCCTGCTGCAGGCAATCGCCGATAAAGGCAAAGGCACTGACCGGAATCATGCTTCTGACCCCATTCATCGACGGGCTCTCAATGGTCACGCTGCCATTTGTCTCGCCAATAGCCGTTGGCGTGAACAACACAGTCACAGTGGAGCGGGAGCCCGGCTGCACCACAACCGAAATGCTCGAACTGGTGTTCCCCTGCTGCTCAAACGAGAAAGGCTCCTGAATTGATAATGTAAAAGTCATGGTATGATCGGTGCTGTTGGTGAAGGTCAGTTCACCTGTGCTAGTCTCACCCATGGGCACAGCATCCAAGGCAAGGCGATTCTGCTCAATGTAGTCGGCTGGAGACTCACGCACGGGTCGCACAGTGTAACCATAGCAGCGAAAGCTGCTGAAGAAGCCCCAACTCGAGACGCCTGAATCGGTCGATAAGCCAAAGGCCATTCGACTAGTGCTATATTCTTCTTCACGTCCGCGCGACCAGTACTCACCGGCATAGCCTCCCGCGCCACCACCATTGGGCCAATCGCCCGTTCCAGGCATGAAGATGCTGTTGCCGTTACGTCCAGTAATCAAGCGGCCTTTCACGCCGTTTCTCTCCGTTCTGGTGCTACTGGTGTAGCTGCGGAGCTCATAAATCTGCTCCACGGTGGGCATGCGCCACGCTGGCCCCCAGTTGACAAATGCGGCATCGTCCTCACGGTCCACTTCCATCTTGCCATCGACCGTGCCATAGTCGCTCTCGGTGCAGTACTTGGTCAACCAGTTATCAGAGCCGTCGCACCACTTGTAGTTTTCCCAGGTATAGGTCTCCTTGGGCTTGGTCTCGCCCCAAGCCAGATAGTAGCCATAGTCCTCAGGGTTGTCAGCTCCCACGTTGCAGGTTGCCCACAGGGTTCCGCTGGGTAACCCCAAATCCACCCACTCATGGTCATCGGGAGCGGGGGCAGTGCCGCCCAGAATAATGTCAATAACAGCATTAACATCGGCGATGTTAACTTCATGGTCTTGATTCACATCGGCAGCTGTGGGTGCGCCATGACTGTCAAGGATGAAATCGACGATAGCATTGACATCGGCGATGTTGACCTCATAGTCGTCATTGACATCGCCCGGTAATGATGCGGGAGCGTTGCAAAGCAGAGCCGCCGTAATGAGAGAAATGATTTGATGATACATTTTGTATTGATAGATTTAAGTTTCACAAGTTTATGACTTGATTAGTGATTAATAAAATAATTCTTGGGACGTGAATTATCAGTGGATTTTGCAAAACCCTTTGTCTCTCTTATTTATTAATCGGCTTGCCGGCCGAAAAATCAAACAGAAATCATTCATGAAATTATGTTTATTCCTTCGGCCGGCAAGCCGATCAAAAGCCAGTAACTGAATTATGACACAGCCTGTGGTAGCAGGTTGTTGATGGAGTTACTAGTCGTTGAGGATGAGCATGGCATCGCCGTAGGCACCGAAGCGGTATTTCTCCTCGATGGCGACCTCATAGGCGTGCATCGTCTGCTCGTAGCCGCCAAAGGCCGCCTGAGCCATCAGCATGATGGAGTAAGGCATGTGGAAGTTGGTCACCAGCGCGTCACAGGTGGTGCACTCGTAGGGCGGGAACAAGAACTTGTTGCTCCAGCCACCATAGGGCTTGATGTGGCCGTTCATGCCCACACAGGTCTCAAAGGCACGCAACACCGAGGTGCCGATGGCGCAGACCTTGTTGCCGCCGTCACGCAGGCGGTTGACCTTCTCGGCCAACTCGACGCTGACGTCCATCTCCTCGCTGTCCATGCGGTGCTTGCTCAGGTCCTCGACATCAATGTCGCGGTAACTGCCCAGGCTGATGTGCATGGTGATGAAGTCGCGGTCGATGTCGCGGATCTCCATTCGGCGCATCAACTCGCGCGAGAAGTGCAGGCCTGCGGCCGGAGCCACCACGGCACCCTCCTTGCGGGCAAAGATGGTCTGGTAGCGTTCCTCATCCTCGGGCTCGGCTTCACGGTTGATGTAATAGGGCAACGGCGTGTTGCCCAGGTGATACAGGTCTTTCTTGAACTGGTCATGGTCGCCGTCGTAGAGGAAACGTAGCGTGCGGCCACGAGACGTGGTGTTGTCAATCACCTCGGCCACCATCGAGTCGTCAAGGCCGAAGTAGAGCTTGTTGCCGATGCGGATCTTGCGCGCCGGCTCGACAAGCACGTCCCACAACTTGTTGTTGGGGTTCAGCTCGCGCAGCAGGAAGACCTCGATGCGAGCACCGGTTTTCTCCTTGTTACCGAACAGCTTGGCGGGGAACACCTGGGTGTCGTTGAAGACAAAGAGGTCATGCTGATTGAAGTATTCAAGGATTTCCTTGAACACGCGATGCTCAATCTCGTTGCTGCGCTTGTGCAGCACCATCAGGCGCGACTCGTCACGCACGGGAACGGGATGCGAGGCGATGAGCTCTTCGGGCATCCGGGTATTAAACTCTGAAAGTTTCATAAATCTATCAGTTTTAAGTTTGTCAGTTTTTTTAACTGCTAATTCCGCTAATCACATCAGATAATTATTGAATCATCTTGAGGGCCTCACCGAGCCAATGATTCGTTCAATTAGTGCAGTTCGCAGTTGGATTCTATTTGATCTGGGACGTGCGCTTGGGCGGGACGTCACAGTGTTGCTTAGCTTGCTTGAGGGCTTGACGCTCGGCCTTCTGGCGGGCGGCACGCTCGCGGTTCTCGAGGCGCTCGCGCTCGAGACGCTCAGCAGCTGCCTGCTCGGGCGAGACGTAGGTCTCGCCATCGAGTCTGTCGACCAGTTGCTCGAACGTGAGGCAGTCTTCAACCCTCACGTCACCCACGCGGGTGCGGCGCAGGGCCGTCAAGTGGGCACCGCTGCCCAGTGCCACGCCGATGTCGCGAGCCAGGGCGCGGATGTAAGTGCCCTTGCTGCACACCACCCGCAACTGGAGCGACGGCTGCTCCGGCAGACCGCATTGCATCACCTCGATCTCGTCGATGACGAGGGTCTTGGGGCGGATTTCCACATCCTGACCCTTGCGCGCCAGCTTGTAGGCCGGCTTGCCATCGACCTTGCAGGCCGAGAACGACGGGGGCACCTGCTCGATGCTGCCCGTGAACTGCTCCTGCAGCACGCGGTCGATGAGGGCACGGTCGATGTGGCGCCACTCGTAGGTGGCATCCACCTCGGTCTCCAGGTCAAAGCTGGGTGTCGTGGCTCCGAGCTTGAGGTCGGCGATATATTCCTTCACGCCAGCCTGCAACTCGTCGATGCGCTTGGTGGCATGACCGGTGCACAGGATCAGTACGCCCGTGGCCAGCGGATCCAGGGTGCCGGCATGGCCCACCTTCACCTGGCGGGTCTTCAGGTGGGTTCGCAACACGGCACGCACCTTCTTGACCGCCGTGAACGAGGTCATCCTCAACGGTTTGTCGATGCAGAATATTTCGCCTTCTATCGGGTTGAGCATTATTCTTCTTTCCAATTGTCAGGTTTTCAACCTCTATCCTAATGCCGGGGCGGGCATCAGCTGTGACAGGGCGATGGCCACGATGGCGGCAACGATACAGTACACGCCGAACCACACCAGCTTGCCCTTCTTCACGATATTGATCATCCACTTGCAGGCCAGACAGCCTGACACGAAGGCGGCGATGAAGCCCATGACCAGTGGCAGGGCCTCGATGTTGCCGAAGGCCTCCTCGCCCTTGACCATCTTGAGCACATCGAGCAAGGCTTCGCCCAGGATGGGCGGGATGACCATCAGGAACGAGAACTGGGCCAACGACTCCTTCTTGTTTCCCAGCATCAAGCCTGTGGCGATGGTGCTGCCCGAGCGAGACAGGCCCGGCACCACGGCACACGCCTGGGCGATGCCGATGATCAGTGCATCCTTCCAGGAGATGTTCTCCTTGACACGCGGCTTGGCATAATAGGAAAAGATGAGTAATGCGGCAGTCAACAGCAGCATGAGGCCCACAATCAACAGGCCGCTGCCGAAGATTGCCTCCACCTTGTCCTTGAAGAACAGCCCGACAATGCCGATGGGAATCATCGAGACCAGGATGTTGAGGAAATACTTGGTCTCCTCATTCATCTTGAACTTGAACAGGCCTTTCAAGATCCACTCGATCTCACTCCACAGGATGACAAAGGTGCTTAACACCGTTGCCACATGAACCATCACAGTGAAGGCCAGATTGTCCTCACCATTGAGTCCGAAGAGGTAACTGCCGATAGCCAGATGGCCACTGCTGCTCACGGGCAAATACTCAGTCAACCCCTGGACAATGCCCAGAATCAACGCTTCCAGCCAATCCATAGCAGTTACTCGTTATCCTCTTGCTTGTTGTCCTTCTTGCGATAAATGATGGCAAACGCCATGAGCACAAAGCCCAAGAACGCGATGATCGGGCCCGTGGTGACGCGGCTGGTCTCAAACAAGTTAGCATTGAACTTGTCACCCACGTTGGCATCACCCGTCATCAGCCAGAAACCGATGATGATCAACAGCAGGCAGATGCCCATCATGATGAAGTTAATCTTGGTCAGCGGGTAAGACACTTTATCCCTCGACTTGTTCTCGTTTTGGATTTTCTTTTCTTCTTTAGCCATTATTGTTATTATTAATAAAAGTTTCGCAAGTAGAGTTTCAATCGCCGTGCATACACACAACAGCGCATAACACCGCAATTTGCTGCAAAATTACAACATCCACAGGCCGTTGTCAATACTTTTAACCCATTTTATGATTCCAGAGGGGGCTAGTAACAATTCTCCTAAAGGCCATGATTTCGGGGCTCACGCTATGTAGGTAAGCAGCTAAGTATTTATTATTTAGCACGTTGTATCATTGATTGATGGCGTATCCAACGGAATAAAGTGCTTGACCATCAAAAAAAACTACTCTGTAGTGCCTATGTGAAGCGCCCGAAGGCAAAAGCCTAGCGGCTCATTGTGAGATGAAGTATTAAGCTTGCTCGAAGGTGTCGGAGACCTTTGTCAACTGGTCGATGATGTCGATGTGCTGTGGACACTGGGACTCGCACTGGCCGCATGCCACACACTCGCTGGCCTTGCCGTGGTTCTTGGCCACCAGGTTGTAGTAGAGGGTGCTGTTGCTCTTCTGGTCGGGGAACTGCTGCACATTGTTGTACAGGCTGAAGTACTCAGGGATAGCAATCTGCTGAGGACAACCTTCAGAGCAATAGTGGCAGGCCGTGCAAGGGATGGCAATCGAGTCACGGATGACCTCGGTCGCCTGGGACAGGATCCTCTGCTCCTCGTCGGTGAGGGGCTGGAAATCCTCCATATAACTGATGTTGTCTTCAAGCTGTTCCATGTTGCTCATGCCGCTCAGCACGGTGAGCACTCCAGGTAACGAGGCACAGTAGCGGATGGCCCACGAGGCCGGGCTGGCATCGGGATTATACTCCTTGAACAGTCGAGCGATAGTCTCGGGCACATGCGCGAGCGAACCGCCCTTGACGGGCTCCATCACAATGACGGGCTTGCCGTGCTTCTCGCAGAGCTCATAGCACACCCGGGACTCGATGGCCGGGCTGTCCCAGTCGAGGTAATTGATCTGCAGCTGCACGTATTCCATCTCGGGATGACGCTCCAGTATCTCGGCCAACAGGGTTGAGTCGTCATGGAACGAGAACCCGACATGACGTATCTTGCCCTCGTCACGCTTGCGCACGAGAAAGCCCCAGCCGTCAACGCTGTCGATAGTGGCCACACGCTCGCGGTTGAGGGCATGCAGCCAGTAGTAGTCAAAGTAGTCCACGCCACAACGCTCCAGCTGCTCGTTGAAGATGCGTTCCAGGTCGGATTCCTCCTTGATAGCCCACACGGGCATCTTGCTGGTCACGGTGAATGCCTCGCGCGGATAGCGCTTGACGACGGCCTCCCTGAAGGCCTCCTCGCTCTTGCCGCCATGATAGGGATAGGCGGTGTCAAAGTAGGTGAAGCCCCGCTCGATGAACCTGTCGGCCATCTCCTTAAACCGCTCCATGTCGATACTCGTCTGGTCATCGGGGTTGACCAGCGGCAGTCGCATGAGTCCAAATCCAAGCTTTCTCATTTGTCGTAACTATATAGTATCAGTGTATTGAAGGTCTCTACTTCATAGCCTTCAAGAATCTTATTGCTTAATGTTCAGGTCGGTGAACAGTTTCACACCGCGCAGGTAGTGGGCCGTGATGATGTTGACGCGCTCCTCGGGCAAAGCCTTCAGCAGGTTGACTGTAGGCTGTGAGGCGTAACGCGAGCGCATACGACGGAAGTCGCGATGGGCACGGATGATGGCCCACGCGTCACCAAAGTGGAACTTGGCCACCGCCATGCCAAAGGCCAACGTATCCATCATGCGCCGCACAAACAAGAGGCGCTTGCCCTCGTCATGGGGCAGATTCTTGTGCAAGAGCAGCAGGTTGTTGCGGAAGTTCAGGTAGGTCTTCCTGGGGTTACCCTGGGGCAAGCTACCACCGCCCAGGTGATAGACATGGCTCGACGGCACCATCATCAGGTCGTTGCCGGCCAGACGGATGCGCCAGCACAGGTCAATTTCCTCCATGTGGGCAAAGAAGTCCTTGTCCAGGCCGCCCACGTCCTGGTACAACTGGCTGCGCACCATCAGGCAGGCACCCGTTGCCCAGAAGACACTCTTGGCCTCGTTGTCGTACTGCCCGTGATCGTCCTCGACATACTCAAAGATGCGTCCGCGGCAATAAGGGTAACCGTGGCAGTCAATGTAACCGCCTGCCGCACCAGCATATTCAAACATCTCTTTCCCGTCCTCACGGTCATGCAGCAACTTGGGCATCACAGCGCCCACGCCAGGGTGAGCCTCCATGTAGTCCAGCAGGGGGTTGAGCCATCCTTGCGGCGTGCGCACGTCGCTGTTGAGCAACACGGTATAGGGGTACATCGTCTGGCCGATGGCCAGGTTATAGCCCTGGGCAAAACCGTGATTCTCATCAAACCGCAACACACTCACCTGCGGAAACTCCTCGCTGAGCACCTGCAGGCTGTTGTCGGTGCTGCCGTTGTCGGCAACGATGATGTCGGCGATAGTGGCATCGGTGCCAGCAATGACCGAGGGCAGATAACGGCGCAACAGTTTGGCACCGTTCCAGTTCAATATGATGACAGCAACTTTTTTCATTCGCATCGTTAGTCGGTGGTGACGATTTCGGCATCCACACTCAGGTCGTCGTTAAGGGTCAGTAATTTCACGTTCACAATCTGGTTGGCCAGCGACATGTCGGGCTCCACATTCACGCGGATGTAATTGTCGGTAAAGCCGTGCATCTTACCCTTGCCACGCCCATGCTCGAGCAGAACGGGGCGCACGGTACCCAGGTAACGGCGCGTGAAGTCGGACTGCTTGCTGTCGCTCAACGCGATCATGCGTGCGGCGCGCGCCTGCTTGTCCTGCTGGGTGACGATGTAGGGGATGCGCAACGCCATGGTGCCGGGGCGTTCACTGTAGGGGAACACATGCAGGTGCTGCACGTCGAGCCCCGCAATGAAGTTGTAGCTGTCCTCAAACAGCTCGGGCGTTTCACCCCTGGTGCCCACCATCACATCCACACCGATGAAGCAGTCGGGCATCAACGTGCGGCATCGTTGCACCTTGTCGGCAAACAGCTGGCGGTCGTAGTGACGCCGCATCAACTTCAAGATGGGGTCACTGCCGCTCTGCAACGGTATGTGGAAATGAGGCATGAAAGCCCGTGATTGGGCACACCAGTCGATTATCTCGTCGGTCAACAGGTCGGGCTCAATCGACGAGATACGGTAACGCTCAATGCCCGCAATATTGTCCAGCGACTTCAACAGGTCGAGGAAATGCTCGCCTGTGTTCTTGCCGAAGTCGCCGATGTTCACGCCCGTGATGACAATCTCCTTGCCCCCCTCGGCGGCCACCTGCCGAGCCTGGGCAGTGAGGTCGGCAATCGTACCACAGCGGCTGCGGCCACGTGCGGCTGGGATGGTGCAGTAGCTGCACCAATAGTCACAGCCGTCCTGTACCTTGAGCCAGTAACGGGTGCGGTCGCCGCGGTCACACGAGGGAGAGAACGTGCGTATGTCGAGCGAGGGCGTCACCGCCAACTGATGTCTGCGGTCCTCAAACCATTGCAGCACATACTTGGCGATATCGGCCTTGTGTTCGCTGCCCAGCACGATGTCCACACCAGGAATCTCGGCGATTTCCTTGCCCTGAAGCTGTGCATAGCAGCCAGTGACCACCATCAGGGCATCGGGATACTGGCGGATGAGGTGACGGATGTGCTGGCGGCACTTGCTGTCGGCCAGTGCTGTCACGCTACAGGTGTTGACCACACACACGTCGGGCTGCTCGCCCCTGGCGACAGGGACGATGCCATGCTCGGCAAGCAGCGACTGCATGGTGGCCGTCTCCGAGAAGTTGAGCTTGCAGCCCAGCGTCTCGAGTTTCACTTTATGGGCAGTGGTGTTGCTCATTTCTTGCGACCGCGTTGTTTGCCCGAACGTGTGGATTTGTGACCACGGCCCGACTTGGCGCCACGGGCTTCCTTGGCCTGACGGCGGGTGCTGTTTCCACGTGCTCCGCGCTGCTGGCGGCGAGAAGCGCTACCTCCCTCATACTGCTGGCGCTGGCGCTCGTCACGCGACAGGCGGCCGCTCGTGCTGCGGCTGTTCTGCTCGGTGATGGGCTCCTTGTCGATGCGGTGGCTGCCGGCAGGGTTCTCGTCATCGACGAGCACAAAGTCGAGCTGCTTCTTGATCAGGTCGGCGCGTGCCACCTGAATCGTGATGGTGTCGCCCAAGCGATACACCCGGCCACGGCGACGGCCGCGGATGCAGTAGTTCTTCTCGTCGAACTCATAGAAATCGTCGTCCAGGCCACGGATGCCCACAAGGCCCTCGCAATGGGTCTCGTCGAGCTCCACATACAGCCCCCACTCGGTCACGCCCGAGATATGGCCCGTGAACACGCCACCCAAGCGCTGGCCCATGAATTCCACTTCCTTGTACTTGATGGAGGCGCGCTCGGCATTGGCCGCGAGCTGCTCCTGGGCGCTCATGTGCTTGCACTGCTCCTCGAGCTTGACGGGGTCAACGCTCTTGCCGCCCTCGGCATACAAGTCGAGCAGGCGGTGAACCGTCAGGTCGGGATAGCGTCGGATGGGTGAGGTGAAGTGGGTGTAGTAATCAAATGCCAAGCCATAATGGCCGATGTTGGTGGCACTGTAGATCGCCTTGGCCATCGAGCGGATGGCGAGGATGGAGAGCATCTCGCATTCGGGCTTGTCCTTGGCCTGCTCCAGCATCTTGTTGATGGACTTGTTGATGTCGCGGCCGGAGCCCTTGGTGCGCACCTTGTAGCCGAAGTGGGCGGCAATGTCGGCAAAGTTCTGCAGCTTGTCGAGGTCTGGCTGGTCGTGAACACGATAGACAAAACTCTTGGCAGTCTTGTTCTTGGGCACCTTGCCGATGTGCTCGGCCACCTTGCAGTTGGCCAGCAGCATGAACTCCTCGATGAGCTTGTTGGCATCCTGTGCCACATGCACATGGACAGCCGTGGGCTTGCCCTGCTCGTCGATGTCAAACTTGATTTCTTCTCGGTTGAACGATACCGAACCGCCCTCGTCAAAGCGGCGGCGCCTCAACTGCTTGGCCATCTCATTGAGGACGGCAAGTTCCTCGGCAAGGTCACCCTTGCCGGTTTCCAGGATGTGCTGAGCCTCCTCATAGGAGAAGCGCCTGTTGCTGCGGGTCACCGTATGGCAGATCTTGTATTTCTTCACATGGGCCTCGGCATCCATCTCCATGATCACCGAGTGGGTGAGTTTGTCCTCGTCGGGACGCAACGAGCAGATGAAGTTACACAGCTTCTCGGGAAGCATGGGCACCGTGCGATCCACCAGATAGACCGAGGTGGCACGCTCGTAGGCCTCCTTGTCGATGATGGAGCCGGGAGTGACATAATGGCTCACGTCGGCAATGTGCACGCCGATTTCCCAGTTGCCGTTCTTGAGTCTCTCAATAGACAGGGCATCGTCAAAGTCCTTGGCGTCGGCCGGGTCAATGGTGAAAGTGGTCACATCGCGCATGTCGCGGCGCTTAGCGATCTCCTCGGGTGTGATGCCGGGGTCAAGGGCCTCGGCAGCCTCGGTGACGTTCTCGGGGTACTTGTAGGGCAGGCCAAACTCGGCAAGAATCGCATGGATCTCGGCATTGTTCTCGCCTGCCACGCCCAACACGTCTACCACTTCACCTATAGGCGTTCCTGCATCCTCGGGCCAGTCCACAATCTTGACGACCACCTTGTCGCCCGTGCGTCCACCAGCGAGACGGTCCAGGGGGATGAAGATATCGGTAGCCAGGAACTTGCTGTCGGTGGACAACTGGGCAAAGTATTTCATCACCTGCAGCGTGCCGACAAACACCTGCTGCTTGCGTTCGAGGATTTTCACCACCTCGGCCTCAGGGACCATACCGGGTCGCGCAGCGCTGATGTGGACAAGCACACGATCGCCGTTCAGGGCATGCATCGAGTTGCGCTCGGCGACCATGATGGGCAGGCCATCGTCACTGGCCGTGTCCACACTGTTCTTGCCGTTACTGCGACGGATGAAGATACCCTCGGCAACCGACGAGCGGTTCACAGCCTTGTACTTGCCGCCTCCCACTTGAGCTAGGAAGCCATCGATGGCCAACTGCTCAAGAATGTCAACGATGAGAGTGCGACGCTTAGGCGTGTTTGCCCCCACGGCAGCCGACACCTGCTTGTAGTTGAACGGGGCCTCGCCCTGCTCATTAAAGAAGTTGATGACGCGGTCGTGGTATTCACGACGTTCTTGTTTCAACGATTGTAAACCGCTTTTTCTTGCCATATTCTATAATCTCTTAATTGCTTACATTTTTTCAAACCTACAAAGATAGTGCAAGCCGAACACAATAGCAAGAAAAAAAGAATTTTTCTTGAATTGTTGAGGCGCAGCCTATCTTGCCCGACCAGCGGGAGGGAACGATAGTGCAAGCCGAGAGAAAAGCCAAATTTATTTTGAGCATTTCCGAAGCATTATCGAAGCCTTGCCACACCATAAACACTTTTTAAGTAAAAACTGAAAACTGAAAACTGAAAACTGAAAACTTTTTATTAACTTTGCAGCCACTTTACTCCGACAGGCTTGCGCAGGCCACATGCCATTGTGACTGGCTCAATAGCCCGTGCGCAGCCAGCCTGATTTAAACATTTGATAGCGATGGATTTTACCGGAATACGCAAAACGACAAGTATACTCTTACGACTCTTGATTGCTGTGATGCTGTTGGCAATGCTGCCGACCGCAACGGCAGCAGCACAGCAACGGACCGACATCAACAAGCCGACCCGTGAACGAGTGAAGGAGGGAGACAAGAAAAAGAAAGACAACAAGGCCAACGACAACAAGAAGGATGTTAAACCGGCGGCCTCTGCCCCATCACATACCGACAAGAAAGACGAGAAACCAGTCGCCAACAAGTCTGACGAAAAGCCAGCTGCCAACAATTCGGCCCAAACCACCGAGAATAAATCTCAACTCTCAACGGGCGACAAGAACTATAACGGCCTCGACGTGTCCAAGCACCAGGGTGTCATCAACTGGGATGTCGTGAAGAAGGACAGCAAGGTCCAGTATGTCTTCATCAAAGCAACCGAGGGCAGCAACGTCGTTGACGAGAAATACCGTGCCAACATCCAAGGGGCGCGCAGAGTAGGCATCAAGGTGGGCAGCTACCACTACCTGACCAACAAGTCCAGCGCGACAACACAGTTCGAGAACTTTGCCCGTACCGCCCTGCGCGAGGAGCAGGACCTACTGCCTGTCATCGATGTTGAGGTGTGCAAGCAGTGGACACCGCAGCAGCTGCGTGACAGCCTCAAGGTGTTCGCCGAGATGGTTGAAGACTACTACGGCTGCAAACCTGTTATCTACACCTACGAGAGTTTCTACAAGAATTACCTGGGAAAAGCCTTTGCCGACTATCCCATCTTCATCGCCAAGTATTGCCGCACGCCCGAAGGCCGTCCCAACATCAACGTGAACTGGATCCTGTGGCAATACAGCGAGAGCGGACGTGTCAACGGCATCAACACCTATGTGGACCTGAGCCGTTTCAACAAGGGACGCTCCATCAGCGACATTCTCTACCGTCCCAAAGGCAAGCCCAAAATGAGCGTCAAGGATGCCGTGGACCGCAATAAGCCCAAGCCGACGACGGTCAACATGACCGAACAGACCAAGCAGACCAAGCAATCCGAGCGCCAGCGCGAGGAGAACGAGAAGAAGGCCGCCCGCAAGAAACAGGCCGAGGAGCGCAATAAGAAGATGGCCGCCGACAACGAGAAAGCCAAGGCCGACAAGGCTAAAGCCGATAAAGCCAAAGCCGACAAGGCCAAAGCTGACCGCGAAAAAGCCGAAAAAGCCAAAGCCGAAAAAGCCAAGGCTGAAAAGGAAAAAGAACGGCAAAAAGCCGCTAAGGCCAAAGCCGACCGTGAGAAAGCCGAGAAAGCCAAGGCCGACAAGGCTAAGGCTGAAGCCGAGGCCAAGGCCAAACGCAAAGCCGAGGCCAAGAAAGCCCGTGAGGCCAAGGCTAACCAGAGCAAGACCAACAAGTCGGCCAGCCTGCTTCACAGCTCATCCTCCGATCTGTCGAAGTCTCAGCGCAACGACAGCATCCGCACCGCTAAGAACAAAGGCCGCAAAATCAACAAAAGTTCGGCCGACAATGACTGACAAACGCCGTTACATACATCGCATCTCAAGACCATTGCTGACCATGATGGTGGCAATGGCCTTGTTGTGTGGATGCAACGGCAGCCAGCTGAAGAGTGCCAGCACACGCCAAGTGGCACCACGCGACAAGGAGGCGAAGTATGACGGCATCGACATCTCCAGCCACCAGGGATATATCGACTGGGAAAAAGTGAGCAGCGACAAGGACATCCGCTTTGTCTATATCAAGGCCACTGAGGGCGCCACCTACCGCTCGCCCCACTACGCCCACAACATCACCCAGGCACGGCGCAACGGACTGCTCGTGGGCAGCTACCACTACGTGACATCGACCGCCACAATCGATGACCAGTTCCAGAACTTCTCCAAGTTCGCCCTCAAGTCGGTGCAGGACCTCATCCCGATGCTCGACGTCGAGGTGCGCGGCAACTGGTCCCGCAGCCAGCTCCTGGACAGCCTGGACCGCTTCTGCCAGCTCATCGAGGAGCACTATGGCGTCCAACCGATGATCTACAGCACGATGGGCTTCTATAACAAGAACCTCGCTCCGCATTTCAACAACTACCGCCTCTATATCGGGCGCTACTCCAAGGAGGAACCCGAAATCAACTGGGAGGGGCAATACACCATCTGGCAATACAGCGAGTCGGGCATCATCCCCGGCATCGATGCCTATGTGGACCTGTGCCATTACCGCGATGACGGATGGCTGGATGAAATTCTCTTACCCGATTAACCGCCTGCTGGCTGGATGATAGCCCACTCTTTAAATCTTAGCTGAAATTATGACCCTGATTGATATCTTAATCCTGTTGATTGTGCTGGGAGGCCTGGTGCTGGGCTACCGCAAGGGAGTTCTCGGCCAGCTCTCATCACTCATCTCGTGGGTCGCAGCGATGGTGCTGTGTTACTGCTGCGGCGACCAAGTCAAGGAACTGTTCCTCGCCCTCGTTCCCAGTGCGGCACAATGGCCACTGGCAAGCATCACGGTGAAGACCGTTTCGCTGGCATTCGCTTTCATCATCGTGATGGGGGGCATCAGGCTGGTGATGCGCCTGTTCAAGGGGGCAGTCGAGACCGTCAAGCTGGGCTTTCTCGACAAGGCGGGCGGCGCACTGCTCTTCATGTTCAAGTACGCCTTTGCGCTGAGCATCGCCCTCAACCTGCTCTACGCCATCAATCCCGACATGAGCACCTTTGCCACCAAGCACATGCTCGACAACAAGCCCTATGAGTTCACCCTCGACCTGATGCCTCGTGTCCTGGGCAGCGAGAAGATGCCCAGCGACTCACTCAAGCTCTACCGCGACCTCATCGAGCCGGTCCCCGTCTATGAAGAATAAACAAAGTCCATCCAGTTCATCCAGTAATTTCAGTCCCTCGATGATGAAGATCCAGCTCACTCCACCCGCATCAGTCACCGCCAGCATAGCGCTGCCCACGTCCAAGAGCATCAGCAACCGGGCATTGGTCATCGCCGCCTTGTGTGGCGATGAACCGCAGGTGATTCACCCTGCACTGTGCGATGACACGGCCGTGATGATAGAAGCCCTGGCGCGGCATGCCGGCAGCATCAACGTGGGTGCCGCTGGAACGGCGATGCGGTTCCTGACCGCCTACTTTGCCACCCGCGAGGGCTCAATGGTTGTCATTGATGGCGTGGAGCGCATGCGGCAACGGCCCATCGGTGTCCTGGTCGATGCCCTGCGGTCGCTGGGCGCACACATCGACTATCTGGGCAAGGACGGCTACCCGCCCCTGCGTGTCACGGGCTCCACGATGCATGGTGGCGACGTGGTAATGGACGGCAGTGTCAGTTCACAGTTCATCTCGGCAGTGATGATGATTCTGCCGGTGCTGGGTGGCGGCACCATCCACCTCACGGGTGACATCGTGTCGATGCCCTACATCGCCATGACGGCAGCCGTGATGACCACCATGGGCGCCAAGGTGAAAATTCAGGGCAGTGAGATTGCCGTCGCAGGAAGCTATACCGGCAACGACCTCATCGTGGAGGCCGACTGGAGCGCAGCCACACCATGGTATGCCCTGGCAGCCCTGCTGCCGCAGTCACACATCACGCTGGAAGGGCTAAGCACCGACAGCATCCAGGGCGACGCCCGTCTCGTGGAACTGGGCAGCAAACTCGGCATCGCCTCACGATTTCATGCTGCAGGAGTAACGCTTGACACGAGCCACTTCATCGGCTGCTGCTGTTCCTGCTTTGCCGACATGACGGGTTCCCCCGACCTCATCCCCTCATGGACCGTGCTGATGTGCCTGCTGGAACGTTCTTTCCGCATCACGGGGACACGCACCCTGCGACTCAAGGAGAGCAATCGCATCGAGGCCCTGCGCGAGGAATTGGCCAAGCTGGGCTACCTGCTCAAGATTGAGGGCGACGACGCTCTCTCGTGGTATGGCGAACGCACCCCTGTGACAAGCATGCCGCCCGTCATCGACACCCACGGCGACCACAGGCTCGCCATGGCGTTTGCCCCGGCCGCTGTGCGTTTTCCCGGTCTCATCATCAGCGACGCCGATGTGGTGTCCAAGTCCTATCCTTCCTTCTGGCGACATCTCGCCAAGTGTGGTTTCACAATACATCAATTGGCACAATAAATGCAATAACAACTTGGAAATGAATACAAGACGGATTATCATCATGGTCATGTCAGCATTACTCGCACTGAATGCCGCTGCGTTCAACACGCGCGAGAGCATCATCGTCATCAGCGATCCTCACCTGCTCAGTCCCGAGCTGATATCACCGGGAGAGGCCATCAACCGTGCCGATGCCAGTGACTCCAAGATGATGGCGCAGAGCGACGATATCATGTCGACGCTCACCGACAGCATCATCAACCTCAAGCCTGCCGTGGTGCTCATCACCGGTGACTTGACCTACAATGGTGAGCGTGCCAGCCATGAGCGCATGGCATGGCACCTGAGCCGCCTGGCCCAACACGGCATCTGCCCGCTGGTCATTCCCGGCAACCACGACTGCAACAATCCCTACTCGCGACAGTTCGACGGCGGCGAGACACGCCCTGCCGCCACCATCACCCGTGACGAGTTTGCACAGATTTACCACGACTACGGCTACAGCAGTGCCAGCGAGCGCGATCATGCCTCCCTGAGTTACTGTAGCGAACCCATCCCGGGCATCGTCATCATCGGCATCGACAGCAACATGGACGAGCTCAATACTCTCAAGAGCCGGGGCGACAGCACTGACCGTTACTATAATGGCGGACGCATCAAGGCCGAAACGCTTCAATGGATTGTCCAGCAGGCCACCACTGCACGTGAGCAGGGCAAGCAGGTCATCGCCATGATGCACCACCACCTGGTGCCCCACTTCGACCAGCAAGACCGCCTGATGGCCAACTACATTGTCAAGGACCACGACGATATCGCACGGCAATTCACCGAAGCGGGCATCCACACCATCTTCACCGGGCACCTGCACGTGACCGATGCAGCCACATTATATAATAATGACCGCACCGACAGCATCGTCGAGGTGGCAACAGGCTCGTCGATCTGCTACCCCTTCGCCATCAGGATGGCAACATTGGACCAGCAGCATCGCACACTCAACATCGACACGCGATGGCTCGATGCAACAACGGGGTGTCCCACCCTGCGCGAGCAAGGCAGGGCTCGCATCATCAAGGCTACTCCCGGCATGATGGCCATGATGTCCGACAAGGCCTGGAGCCGATTAGGGAGCAACATGACGCGCCTCAAGCAGATGCTGGAGATGGGGGGCGGCACAGTACACTTGCCCGAGACGCCACAGCAGGCAACGCAGCTGGCCTTGCGCCACCTGAACGAGGTGCTCTCACGAGCCATGCTTGCCGTTGTCGAGGGCAACGAGCAGGAGGCCGACATTGAGGACATCATCGCTCAGGGCGAGCAAGGCATCCGCTCTATCATCGAAGAGGTTGCGCCCGACATGTCTGACAACCTGTGGGAATTCTTCCAGTCGGCCGTTTACCCCCGTCTTGACCCCCTCTTCCGCAGCATCCTCGAGGACCGCAATGCCGTGGGCAAACCCACCGAGTCCCGCACCGATGACCTCCACCTCACCATCACCCTTTAACCCACCCCAACGACAATGGACACGACCGACAACACCCGCTTGCGCATAGCTGTCATCAGCGACCTGCACGTGATGGCACCCGAACTGCTCGTCAAGGACGGCAAGGCCTTTCAAGAGTATCTGAACCGCGACCGCAAGATGTTGCGGGAAAGCCTCGAGATTCTCCAGACCCTCGTCGATGACATCATTGACCAGAAACCACAGCTCACCCTCGTCACTGGCGACCTCACCAAAGATGGCGAGCGGCTGAGTCATCACCTCGTGGCAGCACAGCTGCAACGCCTGGTGGATGCTGGTATCCAGGTGCTTGTCGTTCCGGGCAACCATGACATCAACAACCCCGACGCCAGGATTTTCAACGACGATGCCACAACGCCGGCCGACACCATCACCCGTGCCGAGTTTGCCCAGATTTATGCCAACATGGGCTATGACCAACAGTCACGGCGCGACCCGGACACCTTGAGCTACTGTCGAGACATCACCGGGGAGCTCACCATCCTGGCTATTGACGCCTGTATGGACCGTCTCAACACCTTCGTCTCGAGAGGAGATGCGCGTGACCACTGCAAGACCAGTGGACGCCTTGAGGCATCATCACAGCAGTGGCTTGTCGCCCAAGCCGCTCAAGCGACCGCTGGCGGCCGACGTGTCATCGCCATGATGCACCATCACCTCGTGCCCCACTTCCACATGGAGGACACCCTGGCCGCACCCTACATGACCGAGGATGCGCGCCAGTTGTGCCAGCGGCTCATCGAGGCTGGTGTACACGTCATCTTCACCGGGCACTTGCACATCAGCGACATCAGCCAGACGAACTCGAGCAAGGGGCAGATGGTCGAGATTGCCACAGCGGCAGCCGTGGGTTATCCCTGCCAGTGGAGAATCGCCACCTGCAACACCCGCGCCGGCAAGATGCAGCTGCGCAGCATCACGTTGAGCGGGCTGCCATCGGATGCCGACTTTGCCGAACGTGCCCGAGAAGTGTTCAAGAGCTGTATCCCCTCCATGACCCGCGGCGTGCTTAACCGCTACTGGCCCGAGATCAGTGAAGCCATCAACAACTATCGCGACAAGCACCCCTTCATCATGCGATATGTCAAGCTGCCTGACGGACCTGACGCCATCGCAAGCTTCCTGCTCAAGCACCTGCAGGACCCCGTCACCAGCGCCTACATCGCCTTTGCCGAGGGGAATGAAGGCAGCAGCGACAATCAGCACCTCGTCGAGGAACTCATCGAGGGCGCCGACCGGGTGGTCAGCGAGACAGTGACGGGTATCCTGAAACCCTTTGCCAAGGCCGCCCTCAGGCTGCGCATTTACAATACCGCCCGGCTCGTGCTGCGCAGCATCCTCGAGGACCGCAACGAAATCGGCACAAAATATGAGGCCATCATCAACGATCACACGGCCATCATCAACCTATAGAAAACAGTCGGTCAAGTACAGTTCCAGGCCATCTCACACCATGAAAATAGGGCACTTCATCAATATCAATAGGACTGGCGCAGCCTTCTTCATCTACTGAGGGGCACCCATTCCATTACAAAAAGAATAGTGTCTCCTAATCAAATAGTAGAAAATATTCATATATTTCTACTGAAATGAATAGTTTTGATATCATTTTGTTCATTTTATCGCCAATTTGTTTGGTTTAGTAGCTTTTCCTGTCTATTTTTGCAACTATGTTATTATTAGCAACTTATCAAAAAACGTGATATATTATGAGTGCCCCCAAAATTGAACTGACTTCCAGAGAAAAGGAAGTACTTGAATTGCTGTCATCTGGGTATAACAGCAAAGAAATAGGAGAAAAAATCTTTATCTCCTCTAACACTGTGGAGTATCATCGCAAGCAATTGTTGCGCAAGACCAACTCACGCAACGTCGCCGAGCTCATTGGCAAGGCTTACCGTACAGGACTGCTAAAAATCAACGATTAGCACAAAGTAAGAAACCATCAAGGGCCGTATCCTTTACTGGATATGGCCCTTTAATATGCCCTATTGTGGTCATGAGGTTCAACTGTAACGGTCGGCCAGTCGATGAAACCGCCTCGCCTGCCAGTCGGGGGCCGGAATTAAATCAGGCGGTCAAGGGCTAACGTGTTTTTTGCAACACAATTTAAGGTTAATTAGTGTCATGATGTCGGCTAAAATATGTAATTTTGCACTACAATAATTGAATCGGGGCAGGACTGGTCCCCGACATGCGGCATAATCATTGGAAATCATGATGAATTTTCTGGCGACATATCATCTGCAGGGACTTGTGCTCGGACTATGCTCGTTCCTGATTATAGGCATCTGCCATCCCATTGTCATCAAGGGGGAATACTATTATGGGCAACGCTTCAAGTGGGTCTTTCTGGCCGCTGGCGCTGTGCTGTGCATCGGCTCGATGATGGTCGACAGCATGATGCTGTCGGCACTGATGGGTGTGGGGGCCTTCTCTTGCTTCTGGGGCATCAAGGAGATGGCCGACCAACAGGAGCGTGTGCACAAGGGATGGTTCCCGCGCAATCCCAAGCGCACCTATCCGTGGGATGAGGATAAGCCTCAGCAGCCAGGAGGGACTCACCGATGATGAAGTTTTACAATTGCCAGTTTTCAGCGCTATCCGCCCTGAACTGACAACCAAAAACTGAAAACTTGAATTAATTCTCAGAATAACAAGATGATGCGAATAGATATACTGACCGTGATGCCCGACGCGCTCGAGTCGCCATTGCACACCTCTATCCTGCAACGCGCCCAGGACAAGGGACTCGTCGAGATCCATGTCCACAACCTGCGCGATTGGAGCCTGCGCAAGCACCGCAAGGTCGATGATTACCCCTTCGGCGGGGAAGCCGGCATGGTGATGCAGATTGAGCCGGTCTGGCGCTGCATGGAGGAGCTCAAGAGCCAGCGCCACTACGACGAGATCATCTTCACCTCGCCCGATGGCGAGCAGCTTGACCAACCCATGGCCAATGCCCTGTCGCTCAAGGAGAATATCATGATCCTGTGCGGTCATTACAAGGGTGTGGACTACCGCATCCGCGAGCACCTCATCACCCGTGAAATCACCATCGGTGACTATGTCCTCACGGGTGGCGAACTGCCCGCCGCGGTCATCGCCGATGCCATCGTGCGCCTGCTGCCTGGCGCCATCGGTGACGAACAGAGCGCCTTGAGCGACTCCTTCCAGGACGGGCTCATCGAGGCGCCCGTCTATACCCGCCCCGAGGTCTTCAACGGCTGGCACGTGCCCGAGATCCTGTTGAGCGGCCACCAGGCCAAAATCGCCGAGTGGAAGATGCAGCAGTCGCTGGAACGCACGCGCCGCCTGCGCCCCAACCTCCTCAAGGACCTTGAGGAATAATCGTCTATCCAGCCCATCCAGTAACAACTAACGACAATAAAAAAACAATATGGCACTTTTCAATTTTCAACGACCCAAGTGGATACCGCGGTGGCTCAACATCCCACTGCTCATCTTTGTGGCCTTTGTCATCGTGCTGCTCTTCTTCGGTGAGAACAGTTTCCGCAGCAACATCGAGTACCGCAGCCAGATTAACGACCTCAAGAGCCAGATCAAGGACCTCGAGGACTCGGCTGCCATGTATGACGCCAAGGTCAACGAGCTCAACACCGACAAAGAGTCGCTCGAGCGCCTCGTGCGTGAGAAATACGGCATGAAACGTGTCAACGAGGAAGTTTACATCACTGACATCCCTTGAAACACCCTATCAAGATGACACTTGAAAAAAGAACCTCCATTGCCAACTTGCTGGTTATCGCCGGGCTCACACTCATGCTCGCCATGGCCATCATTCCCTTGTTCAACCACCTGAAAGAGGCCGAGTGGATGCTGTGGACCTACACGGCAGGCGCCCTCATCGTGCTGGCGGGACGCCTCATCGGCTATGACAGTACGACCTCGTTGCGCATCAAGCGACTGCAGCACATCCTCATCTTGAGCGGCCTGCTGTATTGCGGCAGCGCATCGGTGAAGTTCATCGCCGGGTTATACAACAACTGGCTGGCATTGCTCATGGCAGGACTCATCATTCAGTTGTATGCCACATGGATGATTGACAGGGAAGTTAAGAAAAAAGAAAAATAACCTCAACAGAGCCCTTTAGCTTTGTAATTACTCAATTTTTAGTAATTTTGCGCTTTTATGAAAGGTAATCTCACCATAGATAACGGCAACACCTCAGTCAAGGTGGCTTTCTTCATCGGCACGCAAGTGGTGGCGACAAATCGCTTCCTGCGCCGCAACGTGCGCCTGCTGGAACGTTTCATCAGCACCTACAAGCCCGACACCGCCATCGTGTGCAGCACAGCTGCCGGCGCATCGAGCCAGCGCATCGAGCAACTGGCCGAACAACGATGCCGCCGCACCATGCACCTCAGTCACGAGACACCGCTCCCCATCCGCCTGGGCTACAGCACCCCAGCGACACTGGGGCGGGACCGTATAGCGACAGCCGTCGGAGCATGGACCATTGCTCAACGTCTCGACAGGGACTGCGACGTCCTGGTCATCGATGCCGGCACGGCCATCACCTATGACCTGGTCACAGCCGACGGATGCTTCGTCGGGGGTAACATCGCACCGGGAATGTCATTGCGTTTCAAGGCCCTGCATGAGCACACTGGCCGACTGCCGCTTGTTGATGCCGACGGCGACACCCCGGTCGTGGGATACGACACCATGACCGCCATCCGTAGCGGAGTGATGCTGGGACTGCTGGGAGAAATCAAGTCCTATGTGGCCGACCTGAAACTGTCCCACCCCAACCTGATGGTCTTCATCACCGGGGGCGACGGCAAACTGCTGCATTCACGTCTGGACGACGGCAACATCATTTACAGCGAACATCTTGCGGCTGAAGGCCTCAACCGCATCATTTTATACAACCAAGCCAATGAGAATCTTTAATAAGATAGCATTATTGACCCTTGCCATGGCCATGGGCTGTGGCGTGGCTCTGGCACAAACCACGACAACGCCCTATTCCAAGATGGGTTACGGCATGCTCAACGACAACGTGTCGAGCATTCAGCGCTCGATGGGTGGTGTGGGCTATGCCATGAAGGGCGGACGCATCATCAACGTGATGAACCCCGCTTCCTACTCCAACGTTGACTCGCTCACCTTCCTCTGGGACGTCGGCATCGACTTGACCAACCTCTGGAGCAAGGAAAACGACAACACGGGATACAGCTTCTCTGGCGGACTGGACTATCTCACAGGACACTTCAAGGTCGCCAAGGGGGCAGGCGTGGCTTTCGGTCTGCTTCCCTACTCCTCAGTGGGCTACGCTTATGGCGGCACCATCAATGGCGGCAGCGAGTCACGCAGCGGTAGCGGCGGTTTCAACCAGCTGTTCGTCGGCGTGGGATATGAGCCGGTCAAGAACCTGAGCGCCGGTCTGAACTTTTCCTATCTCTTCGGCACCACGTCCAACACGACCCTGATTACCTCAACCTCATCGAGCTACTTCACTCGCATCATGAAGCTGCGCGACTGGAACCTGCAGCTCGGCTTGCAGTACAGCCTGTCGCTCAACAAGGGACACGATGTGTTCACCCTGGGCGCCACCTACCAGCCCAAGAAGTCATTCCACGGCAACACGTGGGGCACCAAGTTTGACACCCAGGACAACAAGGTGGACACCATCGGCTACACGTCCATGAAGGGCAACTATGAGCAACCGGCATCTATCGGTGCCGGATTGAGCTACACCATGGACCGCCGACTCACCATCGAGGCCGACTACACCTTCCAGAAATGGAGCGGAGCCAAGTACATGCCCATCGGTGGTTTTGAGCCGCAGACCATGCAGTTTGATGACCGCTGGAAAATCGCTACCGGTGTGCAGTACACCCCCAACCGCCGCGGTTCCTACTTTGGCGCCATGGCTTTTCGTGCCGGTGTGTTCTACAACCACGACTACCTGAACTACAACGGCAATAACGTGCGCGATTACGGTGCTAGCATCGGTCTGGGATTCCCCGCACTGGCGGGTGACAGGACCACCGTCAACCTGGGATTCGAGTGGCGCCACCGCACCTCAAGTCCCGTGAAGCTCATCACCGAGAACTACTTCAACATCACCCTGGGCGTGAACTTCAATGAGTCCTGGTTCTGGAAGAACCGAATCCGCTAACCCTCTCCCCGTTGCTCAGTTGAGACTCCTGCCACACATAGTGATTGCCATCATCATCGCAATGGCCTTCGCCTCCTGTAAGGATGACGGCACCAGCGTGGTGAGCCATGCCACCGACCCCGAGAAGGTGCCCACGATGTCCACCACCGATGTGCAGACGGTCATCAGCGACTCGGGGCACACCCGTTACCGCATCGAGGCACCGCTGTGGAACATGTTTGAGGAAGCCAAGCACCCCCACTGGACATTCCCCGATGGGGTCACCTGTGAAGAGATGGACAACAATTACCAGACGACCTCGACACTGAAGTGTGACTCGGCCTACTTCGACAAGGAGAACTCGCTGTGGACGCTCACTGGCAATGTGAAGATCACCAACCCGTCGGGCGACATTGTCCTCACCGACCAGCTCATGTGGGATCAGCAGCAGCACAAGCTCTACAGCGATGCCTTCATCCACATCGAGAAACAAGGGCGCATCATCGAGGGATACGGCTACGAGTCCAACGAGCGCCTGACCACCTACACGTTGCGGCAAGTCGAGGCCATCTTCCCCATCGACGAGAGCAGGATGCCGCATCCCGGCAGTGGCAACGCCGCTCCTGCCAAGGCACCATAGTCGCCCTTGTGGCAATCCGTTATCGCACAATCACATTAATAATATATAGAGACACCGACACTTTGGACCCAAATTACTCATCACCGCTGATAACCGCACTCATCGCGCTGTTGTGCTCGGCATTCTTCTCGGGCATGGAGATAGCCTTTGTGTCATCCAACAAGGTGCGGGCCGAGATCGAGATGGCGCGCGGTGGCATCATCAACAGGATTCTCAACATCTACTACAGCCACCGCGAGATGTTCATCTCCACCCTGCTCATCGGCAACAACATCGCCAACATCGTCTATTCCATGGCCATGGCCATGTTGCTGACAGCGCCCCTGGAGCGCTACTTCGCCATCAACAACGAGGCCCTGCTGCTGCTCATCCAGACGCTCATCGCCACCTTGATCATCCTCATCTTCGGCGAGTTTGTGCCCAAGACCATCTTCCGCATCAATCCCAACGCATCGTTGCGCACGGCATCGATACCCCTGTTCATGATCTATTGCATCCTCTACCCCATCTCGCTGTTCACCGAGTGGCTGTCGGCATGGCTCATGAAGCTCTTCGGCATCAAGATCGACACCACACGCGTGCGCCAGCTCACCGTCGATGAGCTCGATGCCTACCTCCAGGAGAACATCGACAAGCGGGAAGACGAGAACAAGACTGTCGAACGAGAGGTCAAGATCTTTGAGAACGCACTCGACTTCAGCGACACCAGGCTGCGCGACTGCATGGTGCCCCGCAACGAGATTGTCGCCGTCGATGTCGAGGACACCACGCGCGACGATCTGGTGAAGCTCTTCACCCGTTCAGGCCTGTCCAAGATTGTCGTGTACAAGGAGAACATCGACGATGTCATCGGATTCATCCAGGTGAGCGAGCTCTTTGTCACCAACGTGGACTGGAAGACACGCATCAAGCCCGTGCTGTTCGCTCCCGAAACCCTGCTGGCACGCAAGATGATGCAGCAGTTGATGGACGAGAAACGCTCAATGGCTATCGTCCTGGACGAGTTCGGCGGCACCAGCGGAATGGTCACCCTCGAGGACCTGGTAGAGGAAATCTTCGGCGAGATCGAGGACGAGCACGACCGCAACCAGCTCATCGCGCGCCAGCTGAGCGACACGAGCTATGAGTTCTCGGGACGCATGGAGATTGAGGACATCAACGAGCGATTCCACCTCGACATCCCCGAGAGCGACGACTACCAGACACTCGCCGGCTACCTGCTGGCTGAAGAAGAGGCCATCCCCAATGTGGGACAAGTCATCGACCTGCCGCCCTATCGATTCACTATCGAGCGCAAAACCGCCGCACGCATCGAGCTGATACGCATCGACCTGCTCGAGCAAGAGGAGAAAAAGTGAGCCACATGAGGGCAAGCTTAAGGCCAAAAAGTCAAAAAATCACGGCTCATGATGAAAAAAAGGGCCAATTATTTGCACGATTAAAAACATTTGCACTATCTTTGCACCGCATTTCGCTCGAAATGTGACATGGTGTGTTAGTTCAGTTGGTTAGAATACCTGCCTGTCACGCAGGGGGTCGCGTGTTCGAGTCACGTACACACCGCCAAAAAAGATGT
>JBGUKK010000116.1:0-1964 GCA_045114435.1 Sodaliphilus sp. | reverse complement strand
TGGGCCGAGTGTGCCAGGCACGTGTCCGACCCTGTATTTCAAGAATATGTTGACCGTGCCTCGCCAGATGTATGGCATACGGTTGCTGATGGTCTGCGAGATCAATATCCTCGATACGAAGGGCGGTCTTGACCTGACGGATGAGCAAATAGGAGGGCTTGACCTCGCCATTGCAGGCATTCACGCTGCGTGGTATCAAGGTGGCACGAAGGAGGAGAATACGGAGGGAATGATTCGTGTCATCATGAATCCCAAGATTCACATAATCAGTCATCCAGGCGATGGCTCAGCTGAAATGGACTTCGAGCAGCTGGTGCTGGCAGCCAAGGAAGCGCATACGCTATTGGAGGTAAACAACCATTCGTTGGCTCCACAACGTAAGAAAACTGTGGCGAGGGATAATAATCTGGAGATCCTGCGTTTGTGCAAGAAATACGAGATTCCCACGATTCTCGGAAGCGATGCACATATCTCGTTCCAGATAGCCGACTACGAACGCCTCTATCCGCTGCTGGCAGAGACGGATTTCCCTGACGAGCTGATTATGAACTACTGGCCTGATAAGTTCTTCGATTATCTGGGGATTCAGAGATAGAATGCGAATTTCGAGCCTTTTGCGCCGATGCCGTCGTAGTCGGCAGTAATGGGAAACTGGCAGCATAGATCGCCGATGGCATCATCATCGAGCGTGACATTCAGTTCCAGTTCAATGGCCATACGTCGTTCGCTGTAACTGAGATTCCAGATACATTCGCCCAGAACGGCATTCACAACCGTTCTAATCTCGTCCTGTGTGCGCCATATGGAATCGTAGTCAGTCATAGTATTCGATATTCAGTTCTTCGCTAACATTGAAATCATCATGAAAGCCGTCATCATACGAATACACGATTCGCAATCCTCGATAAGTAGAGGGAACCTTCACTGTTTCCAGCAGATGCCATTTGGGGCGGCCAAAGTCGTATGATTCCCTATCAAGAAGGATGCGGTTGGAAACAAAGTCAAAGTGATAGTATCCACCGCCGATGCACTGGTCACCCGGCTTCAGCAGATGCTTATGCTGGTTGACCATGCCCAAACGGAACACACCATCGAGAGTTATGATGAACTTTGGTAGATTCATTGTCAGATGGTTTTAATGACCTTACAGGGGTTGCCCACTGCAATAGAGTTCGAAGGTATATCTTTCGTCACCACACTTCCTGCGCCGATGGTAACATTGTGGCCAATAGTGACTCCTGGCAGGATGGTGACGCTGCCGCCAATCCACACATTGTCGCCAATGATGACTGGTTCTGCCCACTCCCTACGACTGTTGCGCTCAACAGGGTCTGTACTATGACAGGCCGTATAGATACTGACATTCGGACCGATGAAGCAGTCATCGCCGATGGTGACTGGGGCTTCGTCAAGCACAGTGAAGTTGAAGTTGGCAAAGAAACGTTTGCCCACACTAATCTGCTTGCCGTAGTCGCAGTAGAAGGGCTGGATAATCAATATCTCATCGTCGGCGATGTGTCCCAAGAGACCTTTCAGAATCTCCCTTGCATTCTGCTTCTCCGACGGGCGCAACAGGTTATAGTCGTGGATTATCTCCTTCACTTCAGTCAATTCTTCTATCAGCTGCGGGTCAACGGCGGAATAAATCTGGCCCGCCAACATCTTTTCTTTTTCTGTCATATCATTCTTGTTTTCTGAATTCTTTTGGAGTCACCAGGAACATGCGCTTGAACATGCGGCAGAAATGGGGTACATCGTTGAATCCGCATTCGTAACAGACCTGTTGGATGGTAAGCGAAGAATGGCGGAGCAGATGCTGGGCCACGGATAGACGATGCTCAGTAAGTGCTGCGACAAGGGTCTTGCCTGTCTGACGATGATAGAAAGTGCAGAGCGAAGAGCGGTTCATACCTACATACTGGGCGATATCGGCAATGCTGACCTCGCGTTTGTAGTTGCAGCTG
>JBGUKK010000115.1:0-35683 GCA_045114435.1 Sodaliphilus sp. | reverse complement strand
TTTGGTGGAAATCGGTTCTTTGGCGATCTGCACGAGCACCTCCTGCCCGGGTGTGAGCAGGTCGGCGATCTGTCCGCCCTTCTGGATTTCCTTCTGGATCTGATAGCGTGAAAGGGTAAGCCCTTTCTTCTTCCCGCTCAGGGCATCCTTCATGAACGAATTCAACGTCAGGAAATGAGGCCCCAAATCTTGGTAATGCAGGAAGGCTCCCTTCTCGTAGCCCACGTCAACGAACGCCGCATTGAGTCCTGGCATCAGCTTCTTCACCTTGGCAAGGTAGATGTTGCCCACGGCATAGGAGGCATCTCGGGTCTCCCGTTGCAATGACACGAGGCGGCCATCTTCGAGTAGAGCCGTCGTCATGTCCACGGGCGTGACGTCAACTACTAATTCACTTCTCATCGCAGAAGGTGGTGAAATACAATATAATGTTGAAGTAGGGTTTAAATGAATATGTCGTCATATTGGGATTTAAACAGCGCTGGACCGGCTGGACCCATCGAGGTGTCCCGCTGGACACGGGGCAGCACGGTGGCGCGAGGATTGATGGAACGGGACGAAACCGCTGCGGTGGAGGGGACTATACGGTCTCTTGAACAGTAAGACAGGAACAAACCAATTGACGTCACGGGGCCTGGTAACTGCGGCTGAAGGTGCCGTTGCCATGTGTCCCGCCGTGCGTACCAATTCGTTTGTTCCCGCTATTTCACAGTCGTCACAGATTGGACTACGCGCGATTACTTCTTGTTTTTATGACGGTTCTTGCGCAGTCTTTTTTTACGCTTGTGCGTTGCCATCTTGTGGCCTTTGCGTTTCTTTCCGTTTGGCATAATCGTAAAATGTTAATAAAGATTGGTTATATATATTATGTAATATGAATTGATAACTCTGACTATGACAGGATTACTTCACCTGCTCCATGAACACCTTGGCGGGCTTGAAGGCCGGAATCTTGTGCTCGGGGATAATGATAACAGTGTTCTTGCTGATATTGCGAGCGGTCTTCTCGGAACGGGTCTTCACGATGAAACTGCCGAAGCCGCGCAGGTAAACGTTCTCACCGTTTGCCAGTGAATCCTTAACGGTGTCCATGAACTTCTCAACGGTTTCCAGAACCGATGCCTTGTCAATGCCTGTTGATTGAGCGATTTCTCTAACGATTTCTGCTTTAGTCATTGTATTCGTTGATTTAAAATTTGAGTTAAATATTAAATAAATTATACTTGTTTAAATGCTTAACCGACAGCGGGTTGCGATTAACTGTTGCTGTTGAGACAACAAACAAAAAGCGCCCAAAAATGAGCCCCTTGTCGATTTTGCGACTGCAAATATCGCACTTTTTTTCTAATTAAGCGCTAATATTCAGCATTTTTTATGATTTTTTTTTGATTTTGCCGTCTTCGTGCTTTTTTGCCTTTGGGCTTTCTAACATGGTGTTTTTGCGCTTTTTGCACGTTTTTGGGGTTTTTGCCCTGGCTTTTGAATGCCATTGCGAGTTTTTTGCTTAATTTTGCCGCCGATATGGAACAAGAACAGAAATTGAGAATTGAAGAGGACATCATCAAGATGCTCAAGACGGTCTATGACCCGGAACTCCCCGTCGATGTGTACAGCCTGGGGCTGATTTACAAAATCGATCTCAACGATGAGGGACATGTCGATATTGACATGACACTCACCGCGCCCAATTGCCCCATTGCCGACTTCATCTTTGAGGACGTCAGGCAGAAAGTGGAGAGTGTCGATGGCGTGACATCGGCAACGGTCAACCTGGTGTTTGAACCGGAGTGGGATCCCCGCATGATGACCGACGAGGCCAAGCTCGAACTCGGCATGATGTAATTATCTATCAACAGTCAATAAAATCAGACCACCCGAGCAACACTCACCAGCAACCAGGACAACTTGTGATATTAATTAAGTGGTTGATGTTGTTCATCGTTGTTCGGGTTGTTTGAAAATGATCACCATCATGGCTGGCAAGAACACATATTTCATCTCTGACCTGCACCTGGGGGCCAAATACATGACCGACCAGCTGCAGCGTGAGAGGCGTGTCTGCCGTTTCCTGGACTCCATCAAGGGGGATGCCGCCGAGCTTTACCTGCTGGGAGACATCCTGGACTACTGGTATGAGTATAAATATGTGGTGCCACGGGGCTATATCCGATTCCTTGGTAAGCTGGCCGAGCTGGCCGATGCTGGCGTCAAGCTCACGTGGGTGACGGGTAACCACGATGTCTGGCTGTTCGACTACCTGCGCGACCAGCTCAACATGACGGTGCTCAACGGACACACTATCGTAGAGGCCGCCGGTAAGCGCATCCTCATTGCCCACGGCGATGACGTGGGCGTGCAGCCGCTGATGTACCGTTTCACCAGGTGGTGCTTCTATAACCGGGTGTGCCAGTGGCTCTATGCCGCCATCCATCCACGATGGACCTATCCCATCGCCACCGGATGGTCCAACGAGAACCGCACCCACCGTGACCCCAAGCAGCAACACGTGATCTCGGAGCGTGCCGCCACACGGCTGCTCGACTTCTCGCGTGATTATTACAAGGAGCACCCCGATGTCGATGCGTTCATCTACGGGCATCTCCATATCGCGAGGGACAACCGCCCCGACGGGATGCCGCCGGTCATCTTCCTGGGCGAGTGGATCTCATTGTGCACCTATGCCGTGCTTGACGAGCAGGGCGATTTCACGCTCTTGACCTACAAGGAAGACTGATGAAAGCGGCCGTTAGGAATGTTTAACGCTATTGTTTAATGGCTGTTAATTTCGTTGTTTATTTCCCTGAAAAGTAAACGATTGCATCATTGATAATCAATGAATCAAACTCGATTTCAGGCCAGTCTGGCCCGAAAACATGCTTTATAACATAAAATTTTTGTTTTCACTATTCAGAATTTGGCTTTAATTTTGCGCCATAAACCTGAAACAATCTTTTTTACCTTAGAAATTTTACCTATTTGAAACCTAAAAAGGAATTTTAAGTCAAGACTTAAAGTTCCTTTTTAAATTTTCAACTAACTTTGTCGTCGCTAATGTCAAGGACTTTATGAAAACGATTGCAATCATAGTGGCTGGGGGCAGTGGCACGCGCTTCGGGGCCCAGATGCCCAAGCAGTTCCTGGAATTGGGTGGGAAGCCCATCCTCATGCGCACCATCGAAGCCTTTGAAGAGGCCCTGACTGGCGTTGACCATGAGCTGCTGGTGACCTTACCTGCCATCCAGATGAAACTGTGGCGTGACTTGTGCACGCGTTATGGCTGTGCCGTCCCTCATCGTGTGGTGGCCGGTGGCGAGACGCGGTGGCACAGTGTGAAGAATGCCCTTGACACCCTGGGTGATGGCGATGACCTCGATGTGATCGCTGTCCATGACGGCGTGCGTCCACTGGTGAGCGTCGATTTGATCGCTTGCATCTGTGATAGGGCTCGCCATTGCGGCAGCGCCATCCCTGTCGTTCCCCTCAACGACTCGGTGCGCCAGGTGGACGGCGAGGAAAGCCATGCGCTGGACCGCTCGTCGCTGCGTGCCGTGCAGACGCCTCAGGCGTTTGAGGCGCGGCTGCTGCTGGCTGCTTACAGGCAAGACTTTGACTCGACATTTACCGATGACGCGTCGGTTGTCGAGCGCTATGGCCACAGCGTGACCCTTGTCGAGGGTGAGCCGCACAATCTCAAGATCACCCGTCCCATGGACCTGGCCCTGGCCGAATACCTGCTGAACCATCATGCCTGACCTGCGTCACACCGACATACAGTACCTGCACGGCGTGGGACCCAAGCGCGCCGAGTTGCTGCGCAAGGAACTGGGCATCAGCACCTATTATGACCTGCTGTATTATTTCCCCTTCCGCTACATTGACCGCAGTGTCATCAACCATGTGAATGACTTGCAGGGCGATGAGGCGATGGTGCAGCTCAAGGGCCGCTTCCTCACCTTCACCACAGCGGGTGAGGGACGCAAGCGCCGTCTGCAGGCCTTGTTCACCGATGGCACAGGCACCATCGAGGTGGTGTGGTTTAATCGTGTCGCCTCGATCCAGAAGACCTATAACACCAATACGCAATACATCCTGTTCGGCAAGCCGTCGATGTTCAACAACCACTTGAATATCGTCCATCCCGAGATTGACCTCGCCAGCAGCGAGACGGTCACCCAGGGTTTGCAGGGGGTCTATAACCTCACCGAGGTGCTGCGCAACCGCTCCTTCACGTCGAGGGCGATTCACAAGCTGGTGGTCAATATCCTGAACACACCGGCCGTGCAGCACATTCCCGAGACCTTGCCGCCCGACCTGATGCAGCGTTACCACCTCATGCCGCTGGCCGAGGCCCTGCGCAACATCCACCTGCCTGCCGACCACCAGTCGTTGCAACGGGCGCAGTTCCGACTCAAGTTTGAGGAACTGTTCTTTCTGGAACTCAACATCCTGCATTATATAAAAGGTAGCAGCCGCCGCCTGGTGGGGCACACCTTTGCTCATGTGGGCTACTACTTCAACAACTTCTACCACAACTTCCTGCAGTTCCCCCTCACGGGAGCCCAGAAACGCGTCATCCGCGAGATGAGGCACGACATGGGCAGCGGCAAGCAGATGAACCGTCTCTTGCAGGGCGATGTGGGCAGCGGCAAGACCATCGTCGCCTTCATGACGGCCTTGATTGCGCTCGACAACGGCTATCAGGCCTGCATCATGGCGCCCACCGAGATCTTGGCAGGGCAGCACCTCGAGACCATCAAGCCGCTCGCCGATGGGCTGGGCGTGAAGGTGGCGCTGTTGACGGGGTCCACGCGCAAGCGGGAGCGCACCGCCATCCACGAGGCGCTGATGAGTGGCGAACTTCAGATTCTCATCGGCACTCACGCCCTCATCGAGGACACAGTGCAGTTCCGCAACCTGGGGCTGGCCATCATCGACGAGCAGCACCGCTTCGGCGTGGCTCAGCGTGCTCGACTGTGGAGCAAGAACCGTGTGGCGCCGCCTCACGTGCTGGTGATGACGGCAACCCCCATTCCCAGGACGCTCGCCATGACGGTCTATGGCGACCTGGACGTGTCGGTGATCGACGAACTGCCGCCGGGTCGCAAACCGGTGACCACGGTCTTGAGGCATGAGCCTGACCGCTTCAAGATGTACCAGTTCGTCGGGTCGCAACTGCGCGAGGGACGCCAGGCCTATATCGTCTATCCCTTGATTGAGGAGAACGAGAAACTGGACCTGCATGCCTTGGAGCAGGGCTTTGAACAGGTGAAAGAGGTGTTCCACAGCTATAATGTGGCCATGGTGCATGGACGCATGAAACCGGCCGAGAAGGATCACCAGATGATGCTCTTCGCCTCAGGCAAGGCACAGATACTGGTGGCCACTACGGTCATCGAGGTGGGCGTGAATGTTCCCAATGCTTCTGTCATGGTCATCGAGGACGCCGAGCGCTTCGGCTTGTCACAGCTGCACCAGCTGCGGGGCAGGGTGGGGCGTGGCGCTGACCAGAGCTATTGCATCCTGATGGCCCGCAGCGACCTCAGCCGCGACACGAGGCACCGCCTGCAGGTGATGACGCAGACCAACGATGGCTTTGTCGTCGCCGAGGAGGACATGAAGCTACGCGGACCGGGCGACATGGAGGGAACGCAGCAGAGCGGCATCGCTTTCAACCTGCACATCGCTAACCTCGCTCAGGACGGCCAGATCATCCAGATGGCGCGCAATGCCGCCGAGGACTTCCTGCGTTGCGACCCCAAATTGGAAACTCCGTGGGGACACAAACTCGAACTCCACATGCGGGACATCTTCGACAAGCAGACCAACTGGGGCCTCATCAGTTAATAAGGCTGAGAGGCGCCCACAAGCATATGTAGACGTGAGTATCATTTTTAAACCAAAGTCATTGTTAATGATGAAAAAGTCATATTATCTGAATTGGACCATTGTCGCCAGCGTGTTGGCGGCAATGATGTTGTCGCCCCTAAGTGTTACCGCCCAGAGTCTTTATACCGATGTGGATGGAGACGGTCACACCTCGATCACCGATGTCACGAAACTGATCAATTATCTGTTGAACGATGCTGGAAGCGGCGAACTCGATGTCTCGGCGCGAGGACGCATCTCGGCCACGGACTATGGCGCTGTGGGAGATGGCGTGGCTGACGACACCGAGGCCCTGGAAAGTGCCTTTGAGGCCGCGGCACGGATGCATGTGTCGCTGTATATACCTGCCGGTACCTACCTGATACGGCGTCCGTTGACGTTGAAGAGTGGTATGGAGGTCTATGGCGATGGCAATGCGACCATCATCAGGAAAAAGGCCGCTGTGTGGCACAAGTTGACAGCGGTGCTCAATGCTGACTCTGATGTTGCTGTTCTCGACAATATTGAAGGCTATGAGGTGGGGGATGCGATGTACATCAGTGACTCCTATGCCAATCTCACTAACGGCGCTGGCTCGGCCCGCGATTGCTCCTATGGTGTGATTACGGCAATCGACTCGGTGAACAAGACGGTGACTTTTAAGAGTTCATTAAATCATGTCGCTGGTCACAGTGGCGCCGTCAAGAATCATGCCGTCAACTGTGTCCTGAGCACGTCTTATGCCGTCTTGCGCTCCTGGTCAAGGGATGAATGCGTCGGTGTCTACGTCCATGACCTCTGTCTTGACGGGAACAGGCAGGACAACGAGCCGATGAGCTGGTGCAATGGCGTTATCCATTTTGACCCTTACTCGACGGCCAATCGTCTGAATGTGTCCTATAAATCCCATACTTATAACCACATCATCACTAACTGCAGGATCATCAATTCCTCGTTCGATGGCATCAGTGATCAGGGCGAGGGAGGCCTCTATGTGAAGGATTGCGTGTTCGAGAATGGCGCAATGCACGGTGTGCACATGGGCACCTTCTTCGACAATGCCATCATTGTGGGCAATACAATGACGGGTAATGCAGTGCGCGGGGCTGGTGTCTTCTTCTGCCAGGGGGTGCACAATGTGATCGTTGATGACAACAAGGTCAGTGTGTTCAACCACGGGTGCAGCGATGAGGAATTTGGCACCGCTGGTATGCATAATATTATCCGCAACAATCAATTCAGCAATATCACGAGTCATGTGTTTGATTTCTTGAAGGCTACATCGACTAGCCGTGGAGGAAGCCTGATGATTACCGACAACAAGGTCGCTGGCCTGAAGGCTTCATTGTTCGCGGGCAAGTATCTTGATGAAGTGATGTTGACCAGGAACACGGTCTCAAGTGTCACGGCCATGCCTTCGGAATTAATCAGGGTGACTAGCAGCAATGATGTCATTATCGTGGGCAACATCCTGCCCGATGGGGCTTCGGCCACCACTCCGGTGAATTCAACAGGCTCGTCCAACCTCATCAGTGTGTCCAACTCTTGGGATTGAATGGCAGCAATTTCAAGATTGAAACTGTTTGCATTTGTGAATTTTTTATCTTGTTGGAAATCAGGATAATGCGGTGCTTTGTTTAGGAATGGAAACCAAACTTTACACTTTTTAGCACTCTAGATGCCTGCTCTTATAAAATAAATGAGTAATTTTGGCCGTTCTTAAAAACAAATAGACTTAGTAAATTATCTGCTAATGAGTATAAAAAGATTTTATGTCGCCTTGACGGCGATGACCCTTTTTGCGCTTGGCATATCGGCTCAGAATATGCAATCGGCTTCCAATTACCGGAACCGTCATGACAACTTGCTGGCCAAGCAGAGTCGTGTGAAGGACCGGATCAGTGTCCAGGAAACCCAGAAGTATGCCGCCAACCTCTATGAGGAATGCGAGCCTGAACCCGATATCTACACCGAGGGATGGGACAGCAACCTCGTTAACTGCTATAAGGACGCCAACGTGCCCAACTCCAAGGTGCTCGACGTCCGTCATTACGTGATGCCCATCAAGGGTAACTTCGTGACCTCTCACTACGGCTATCGTCCCAAGTTCGGTCGCACCCACAAGGGCGTTGACCTGCGCGCCGCCATCGGCGACACCGTTTACTCGGCGTTCTCGGGACGCGTTCGCCTCACCCGTTACGAGCGCGGTGGTTACGGCTTCTATGTGATCGTGCGTCATGAGAATGGTCTCGAGACGGTCTATGGTCACCTCTCCCGATTCCTGGTCAAGCCCAACCAGTACGTCAGGGCTGGACAGCCCATCGCGTTGAGTGGCAACACCGGACGCAGCACTGGACCCCACCTGCACTTCGAGACCCGATTCATGGGCTATGCCATCAATCCCGAGGCCATCTTCGACTTCGCTCACCGTTGCACCCACACCGACTCCTACACCTTCTCCAAGAGCACTTACACCAAGGCTCGCGACTATTCTCCCAGCCAGCGCTACTCTACAACCAAGAAGGCCAGCGAGAAGTCTACCGAGACGGCCAGGGCCACCACCACTTCTACCAAGCGTGAGCAGCCCGTAGCCAGCACCAAGAGGACATCGACCAAGGAGTCCCGCAGCAAAAGCCGCTCGACCTACAAGGTGCGCAAGGGTGATAACCTGACTAAGATTGCCTCTGACAACAACATGTCGGTAGCACAGCTCAAGAAGCTCAACGGCTTGACCGGTGACCATGTCGAGGAAGGCAAGGTCCTGCGTGTGAGATAAATGAAAATCAGATAGACAAGACTAAAAAGAGCGACCCGCATCGGGTCGCTCTTTTTAGTCCATGTCGCATGGCTTATTTCCCCATCAGATAGCGGTAAACCGCCGTGAACTGGCGCCTGAAGTGGTCCTGGAACTTGTCCAGCTTGCGGTCAAAGGTGAAACGGTCGGTTTGGAACGAGAATTTAGTCACACGGTTGCGCGAGATGCGCTGGATGTCGTAGGTGCTCAACGGGTAGTGGCACGTCACGTAATAATCATTGTAGGTGAGGTAATGGCGTTTCACGATGTCTGAGCGCGTCACGTCGCGGTCTGTCGTGAGGATGATGCGGTCCCCGCCACGCAGCACGAGCGTCAGGCTATCGCCTTGGGACACGTGCAGCAGGCCCTCGTCAAACGTGACCTCGAGCATGAAGGTGACCAGACCGCTGTTGTGGGCGGTCGCCGACACGGCAAAACGGGCGGCATGGAAGAAATCATCATACATCACCTCCTGTCGGGAACACACGTAGCGCAAGCCGTCGTCATTGAGATAATCGACGCTCACCTGTGCCGTCATGGGCGCGACAACGCCCAGCAACGCCATCAAGATACAGATGATTCCCTTGCCATTCACGCTGCAAAGGTACTTTAAGTCTAACAGAAAAGCAAGCCCCAGGCTCGCTCTCGTCAAGGAGCGGAGATGTCAACGCTGCTGGTTGAAGGGCGAGAAGATGCCGTACAGGTTAGCGTCAATCTTGTCGCACACCTGCTGGAAATCCTCGGGACTGTCGCCAAATTTCACCTCATCGCCGTTGATGATCACCAGGTTACCCTTGTAGTCGGCAATCCAGTCCTCGTAACGCTTGTTCAGACCTTCAAGGTAGTCGAGACGCATCGTCTGCTCGTAGTCACGACCGCGCTTCTGAATCTGCTGAACCAGATTGGGGATGGTGGAACGGATGTAAATCATCAGGTCGGGCATCTTCACCAGCGACATCATCAACTCAAACAGGTCTCGGTAATTGTTGAAGTCGCGGTCGCTCATGTGGCCCTGACCGTGAAGGTTAGGGGCAAAGATGCACGCGTCCTCATAGATGGTGCGGTCCTGGATGATGTCGGCATCGCTGTTGGCAATCTCGACAACCTCCTTGAAACGCTTGTTCAGGAAGTAAATCTGCAGGTTGAATGACCACCGCGACATGTCGGCATAGAAATCTTCCAGATACGGGTTGTTGTCTACCGGCTCAAATCGGGGACTCCACCCGTAATGCTTGGCGAGCAGCTTGGTCAAGGTCGTCTTGCCGCTGCCGATGTTTCCTGCTACTGCGATATGCATATCTTTTTTTAGTTTTAAGTTTTTAGGTTTCTGGTTGGTTGCCTGTGCCGTCACTCCATCACGGCCCGGGCGCTAGTCCAGAGGACCGAAGATGCCAAACATCGTCGCGTCAATCCTGTCGACGATCGAGGCAAAGTCCTCAGGGTTGTTCTTGTAGTCCAGGTCATCAACATTGATAACGAGCTTGCGGCCCTCGTAGGTGCGCATCACAAACTCCTCGTAGCGCTCGTTGAGGTTCGACAGGTATTGCAAGGGCATCGTCTGCTCGTAGTCTCGGCCACGCTTGTGGATGTTGTCAACAAGATGAGGTACACTCGAGCGCAGGTAGATCATCAGGTCGGGAAGGCGCACGATCTTCATCATCTGTTCAAACAGCTCCATGTAGGTCTCAAAGTCGCGGTCGTCCATGTTGCCCATGGCGTGGTTGTTGGCCGTGAAGATGTAAACGCCCTCAAAGATGCTGCGGTCCTGTACGATGGTCTTCTCGCTGGCGTTGATGCCCAGGATGTCCTTGAAACGCTGCTTCAAGAAGAACACCTCCAGTGCAAACGACCAGCGCTTGATGTCCTTGTAATAGTCGCTCAGGTAGGGGTTGTCCACCACCGGCTCCATGAAGGGCTCCCAACCGTAATGCTTGGCAAGCATCTCGGCTAGGGTGGATTTTCCGCTACCGATATTTCCTGCAATAACGATGTGCACGATTTGTCGTTGATGATTGGTTGTTTTACAATCCACAAAATTACACTTTTTTGACTGCTCTCCAATCACCCGGGCCATTAAAGTTATTAACAACCCCAAAACTGTCGAAAAATTTCATTAAAAACATCGGGTGTTATGGAAAAAATGCCTACTTTTGCAACTTGATTGAAGACCATAACATGAAACAGAACTGGAGACCTGGAACCATGATATACCCGCTGCCCGCGCTGCTGGTCAGCTGTGGGGCGTCGCCCGACGAGTACAACCTCCTCACGGCGGCATGGACGGGAACCATCTGCAGCGATCCGGCGATGTGCTATGTCTCCATCAGGCCTGAGCGCCACAGCCACGCCATTGTCGAGCGCAACATGGCATTCACCCTCAACCTCACCAGCCGCGACATGGCGCGCGCCACCGACTGGTGCGGCGTCAGGTCGGGTCGAGACTATGACAAGTGGCAACAGATGCGACTCACCCCTGTCAAGGGCGAAACGGTGGCTGCACCCTATGTCATGGAAGCTCCCGTCAGCATCGAGTGCCGCGTGCGCGACATCATGCGACTGGGCACCCACGACATGTTCATCGGCGAGGTGATGAACGTCATTGTTGATGACCGCTTCATCGACCCTGTGACTGGAGCACTTGACCTCAAGGCTGCCGACCTGATTACCTACTGCCACGGCCACTACTACTCGCTGGGCGACGAGCTGGGGCACTTCGGTTGGTCGGTGCGCAAGAAACCCAAGAAGGAGAATAAGTAAAACCAGTATAATTAACTTAAAACTAAAAACTAAACATCTATCAATGGAACGAGACAAAGTGATTTTTGACATCATCGAGCGTGAACATCAGCGTCAACAGCATGGCATTGAGCTCATCGCCAGTGAGAACTTCGTGAGCGACCAGGTGATGCAGGCCATGGGCAGCTGCCTGACCAACAAGTATGCCGAGGGTTATCCCGGACACCGCTACTACGGCGGATGCCAGTGCGTCGACGAGAGCGAGAACGTCGCCATCGAGCGCCTCAAACAGATCTTCGGTGCCGAGTACGTCAACGTGCAGCCTCACTCGGGCGCACAGGCCAATATGGCTGTCTTCATGGCATGCCTCAAGCCCGGCGACAAGTTCATGGGTCTGAACCTGGCTCATGGCGGTCACCTCTCACACGGTAGCCCCGTTAACTTCTCGGGTCTGATGTTCCAGGCTTGTGAATATAACGTTACCCCCGACACCAATCTCGTGGACTATGACCAGATGGAAGAGGTGGCACAGCGTGAGCGTCCCAAGCTCATCGTTGGTGGTGCCAGCGCCTACAGCCGCGAGTGGGACTACGAGCGCATGCGCAAGATCGCCGACAGCGTGGGCGCACTGCTCATGATCGACATGGCACACCCCGCTGGCTTGATTGCTGCAGGACTGCTGAACAACCCCTTGAAGTATGCCCACATCGTCACCAGCACCACCCACAAGACCCTGCGCGGTCCCCGTGGCGGTATCATCCTGCTGGGTAAGGACTTCGACAACCCCTGGGGCAAGACCACCAAGAAGGGCGTCATCCGCAAGATGTCGTCGCTGCTCGACAGCGCCGTCTTCCCCGGCGTGCAAGGCGGTCCCCTCGAGCACGTGATTGCTGCCAAGGCTGTCGCTTTCGGCGAGATTCTCCAGCCCTCGTTCAAGGACTATGCCATCCAGGTGCGCACCAATGCCGCCGCTATGGCCCAGGCCCTCATCGACAAGGGTTACAAGATCTGCTCGGGTGGAACTGACAACCACTGCATGCTGGTTGACCTGCGCACCAAGTATCCCGAGTTGACCGGTAAGGTCGCCGAGGCTGCCCTCGTTGCTGCCGACATCACCGTCAACAAGAACATGGTTCCCTTCGACGACCGCAGCGCCTTCCAGACCAGCGGTCTGCGTCTGGGCACTCCCGCCATCACCACCCGTGGCCTCAAGGAGGACAAGATGGGCGACATCGTCGAGCTCATCGACACCGTCCTGCGCGCCCCCGAGGACGAGGCTGTTATCGCAGCTGTTCGCGGCAAGGTCAACGACATGATGAAGGACTATCCCATGTTCGCCTGGTAATTGAATGATTACCGTCAGTGTGAATCCTTATAATCCCCAGTGCTTATCGGCACTGGGGATTTTTGGTGCCCGCCCTCACCTCTAGTCCATTCATTCGCTCTTTTTTGAGAAATAACTGTTTTTATTGCGCGGTCGAATGATAAGCAGTGAGCAAGTGATCTACTTGCGGAGCCTAATTGAATACAGATCGACCAAATTCTATGATGGCCCCCGGCTGTGGTAAATTTTGCAGTGTCAATAATAATGACTACCTTTGCACGGCTTTTTCACAAAGCCGTGCTTTTTTATCATTGAACCAACGCATAACTATAATAAACTGAAGCAAAAATGAAAATGTTAGAAGGAAAAGTGGCGCTCATCACTGGAGCTGCCAGGGGCATCGGCAAGGCCATCGCCCTGAAGTTTGCTGCCGAGGGTGCCGCCATCGCATTCACCGACCTCGTCATCGACGAGAATGGTAAGCAGACCGAACAGGAAATCGCTGCTCTTGGCGTCAAGGCTAAGGGCTACGCCAGCAATGCTGCCAACTTTGAAGAGACCGAGGCTGTGGTCAAGCAGATCCACGAGGACTTCGGCCACATTGACATCCTGGTCAACAACGCCGGTATCACCAAGGATGGCATCATGCTGCGCATGACCGAGCAGCAGTGGGACGCCGTCATCGCTGTTAACCTCAAGAGCGCGTTCAACTTTATCCATGCCCTTGTGCCCATCATGATGCGCCAGCGCAGTGGCTCGATCATCAACATGGCATCGGTAGTCGGTGTGCATGGCAACGCTGGTCAGGCCAACTATGCCGCCTCCAAGGCTGGACTTATCGCTCTGGCCAAGAGCATTGCCCAGGAGATGGGTAGCCGCGGCATCCGTGCCAACGCCATCGCTCCTGGCTTCATCGACACCGCCATGACCCAGGCGCTGCCCGACGATGTGCGCAAGGAGTGGTGCCAGCGCATTCCCCTGCGCCGTGGAGGCACGGTCGAGGATATTGCCAATGTGGCCACCTTCCTCGCCAGCGACATGTCGAGCTACGTCACCGGACAGGTCATCCAGGTCGATGGTGGCATGAACATGTAGTCAGTTCCGCCTTCCCCGACAGTCATCCGCGGCTGCTCCATGAATGTTTCTGTTCATGGAGCAGCCGTGGTTGTTTCTGATGGTTTTTATGGGTCGCAACGCTTTTCTGCCTGTTTTTTTTTGAAAATCCAAGATAATCCTATATATTTGCAACCAAATAATGGTTTTAATTAAAAAAGTATCATGTTGGTTATTTAATTTCTGAACAATTATGATGAAATCTTTACTTGTTACAGTTTCCTCTTTAGTGGTATTCAGCGCGGCAGCCCAGCTGAATGCTACCGCACCGGATGTCTCATGGCAGCCCATGAGGGTGTCAAGTGTGAAAACCGGAGTTGAGACGCGGGAAATGCAGATGCGCTCTCAAGGTGAAATGCTGCCTTCTCCCAGCAGGAGTTCAGTTCCTGTTAAGCCCTTTTACCGACGTCCGGCTGGCGCTTTCAGCTCAATTTTCATGGCTGAGGGCGATGTCTGGTCGCAGATGCTGCGTAACATCTTGCTGGTGAAGCCCTATAGTAACTATACCTATTCCAGCTCAGTGCCTGGTGCTGACGAGAATGACCGAGTCTATTGGGTGGATCAGTACATCGATGGTGTCGGTCCCAATCTCATTGTCAATTATGGCTGCGATATCTATGAACCGCCCACGCTCTACGTTAATCAACCTGATATCAATCGTCAGGCTGCTTTCCAATACCCATATTACTTTGATTTGTCAGGCTGGGTTGTGAGTGGCAACGAGCCAGGAAGGATTTTTGCTGTGCCCAGCCTGCAAGATGTGGGTTATGACGAGGGGTGTGAGCTCCTGCTCTCCAGCAAGACCATGTGCCCTGGTGGACGAAATGGTGATTTGACCAATTTGTTCAAATCCTATACAGGCCCTGAGCCTTTCGGCACCAACACAGATGGCCGATGGTTCGGAAAGAACGGGGGACATTTCGACGGCTTGGCTCAAGCCTTTGAAGCCCCCGAGCATCCATATTTGCTGAAGTCCGTAGGCATTGTCATGGGAAATCTGAGTTGTGTCTCGCCTGTCGATTTGACCTGTAAGGTCTATCGCATTGATGACATTCCGGATTATCAAGACGGCGAGTCTGTTGAGTTGTCAACGGATTCTTGGGAGCTCATTGCCACAGGGCGTGCAACGGTCACGCCAGAAACTGACTCCTCCCCCCTGGTGACCTTCATCTTGTATGATCATGAAGAGGATGACCCTTCGTTGGAATATGAGGTTACACCGACCATTGACGACGCCATCCTGGTGGTATTTGAAGGCTATAATGATCCCTCGGCCGACGGTTTGCGAGACTTCACCTGCTTCATTAGTGCCGACTTCCATTCCGACGAGGGCTATGGTGAACTGGCTTACATCAAGCGACCAATCAATGATGAGGCAGGAAATTTCACGGGCCAGTATAGATGGGTAGGCTTGAATGGTTTTTTCAGAAACGAGAATGAGATGAAGACTGGCTATAGCATCTTTATTGTTGCCGATATGCCCTATCTCGCCTTTAATAACAACACTGAGGCCGGTGAGTACATCTTTCCTTTTGACGGTGAAGCGAAGGAGATCGAGTTCAAGGCTTATACACCGAGTTGTGATGATGAATGGACAATCACCTGTAGAGGTGAAGAAATCCCCGAGTGGTTAGAGATAGAGTTGGTTGATGGAGTGGAATATGGTGAGTTCAATAACATTGTCACTGCACGTGTGACTGCCAGTCCGCTTCCCCCGGGCCTCAAATACCGGGAAGCCGTTGTCAGGTTTGAAATTCCCGGTGCCTATCAGGACTATAGGTTCATTCAGGGTATCAATGTCATTCCACCTTGCCCCTGTGGACCCCCTGATTGTGAAATCACTATTGCCGACGTGAATTGCTTGATTCACCTCATTCTGGTTGGCAAGTATGATGAGTGTGTCGATGTGAATTCAGATGGTGAGATCACCATCGCCGATGTCAACGCCCTCATCGACTACATCCTGGCCCCTTAAATCCCGAGGACACCATCCTGTCCCCTCCGTCGAGTGTGTGCCGTCCAGCCCCCCGTCGAGTGTGTGCCGTCCAGCCCTCTGTCGAGTGTGTGCCGTCCAGTATTGCAAGCTATCAGCTTGTAAAAAAAGCGGCCCTCACTCCTCGCCGTCGGCAACCTCACACTGGCTCATCTCCCTGTATTCCTGCCAGTCGGGGTCCTCTTCGGCCTCAAACGTGAGCGGCAGGGCAGGGAAGGGCGACATCACCTCGTTGAACTTGCGCTGGAAGATGTGCAGCGAGCGCGTGTAGAAGACCCAGTTGCGCTGGCCGTCGCCCGTGTAGATGCCTGTCATCACAGCCACAGGGTCGTCGTCAAAGCATTGGTTGAGGGCATCGGTGACCTCTTCCATCACCTTGCTGTCGCTATAGGGCGGCAGGCCCTTAGCGTCGCCCTCATAGGGCCAGGTCACCTCGATGCGATAACGGTACAGACCCGTGGCAATCACGTTGTCCATGTCGCGGCGCCCCGTGACCAGGACGAGCCGGCCTTCTTCACCCTCGGCTGGGGCCGTCCACCAGTCATTGCTGATCTTGAGTTTTGCCATTTGATGCTCGGGTGTTATTCAGTGGGGAAGACATAATTGAACTCCTCGTAGCGCAGGCTACCGTCTTGACCTTGGGTGCGGTAGGCTGTGATGTAGAAGGTGGCGTTTACTGTCACGCTGTCGCCATAGGTGCCACTGGCCAGCTTCCCGGTCAGCTCATCGAGATAGGCTTTAAACTTGGGAACAAAGGTGTTCTCGTATTTGGTGGCGGCTTCGGTATCGGTCTTGGTGAATTCTGAGGCCTCGCCAGTGCTGTATTTGACGGCCTTGTCATACACGATCTGGTTGGCTTTGATCCATCCCTCAATTTCGGGCAGCAACAGCTCGGGGCCTGCATATTGGACGGTGCCGGCCGTGATGGTGTAGGTGACATAGAGGGGATGTTCGGGCTCGGGACTGGTGTCCCATTCACACGACGTGAATGCCGCTAACGCAAGAACCAGACATGCGAGCAGCATCGACAATCTACGGAATTGATAATTCATAATCTTGGCAGGAAAATTTATTTTTGCTGCAAAGTTACGCTTAATTGTTGAATTACTCCGATGCCTGGAACGAAAAAGTATTGGCACCCGGCATGTTTTCTTCTCAAAATAATTGTATCTCTCATTTTGATGCTGTAACTTTGCAAAATATTGAATTGATGTAGAAGTTTTATTATCCACTAAAAAATGTATGACTATGAAACTGATTAAATGTTTTCTGTTTTCGGTAGCGATGCTCATGATGGTCACCTCATGTAGCAATGTTGAGAATCAGATTGAGAAACAGATTCCCGCCGACGCTGTTGTCGTGGTGAAGGCTGATGTGGCGCAACTCATCCAGCACTCTGGTGTTCAAGTGAATGGCGATAAACTGACGCTGCCTCCCAAATTGAAGGAATTGATGGCACAGGACGCCTCCGAGGTTGAGGCAATGGAAAAGGAGTTTGCCAAGTTGAAGAACTCAGGCATTGATTTCAATAGTTGCTCCTATGCCTTTGTGACCGACAAGGTGATTGGCGACAGCGGTGATGACGTGTCCTTTGTCGCACTCATCCCCATTGATGACCACAACAAGCTCATCAATTTCCTCAAGAATGAGTGTGATGCTTCAATTACTGAGAAGGACGGCATGAAGATAGGCAAGAACGCCGACGGCTATGTCTTTGTAATCAAGGATGATGTCATGTGCTTAACCATGTCCAATCTCGACAATGCGGCAGACAGGGTCATCGCTATGACATCGCCCTCCAGCAACATGACAGCAAAGGACGAGATTGTCAAAGCGTTAGGTACCGATGATGACGTGAACGTGTTCGTGGACAGCAAGAGAATCAATAAGCTGGTATCAAAGAACATCGATCAGTATTATTCAGGCGAGGGATTGATGTTCATCAAGTCAATGCTGGACATCTCCGATGCCCAAAGCGCAGCCTATCATCTGAGCCTCGCCGACAACGAGTGGAACATCAGGTGCGAGAACAACTACGACAAGAATAGCGACATGGCGAAACTGCTTGACAAGGTGTCGGCCAAGCCTGATGCATCACTGTTCTCCATGATGCCCAATGCCGACAATGCGGTCATCTTCAGCTTCTGCATCAATGGCGAGAATATTGCCCAAATGGACATGGTGAAGCCGTTTATAGCTCAAGCGCAGGAGGACCCGGACTTTGCCAGACTCATCGACCTCTTCAAGTCGATCAATGGACCGATTGTTGCCGGTGTTGCCACCGATGACCTCTCGTCGGGGAAGTTCAATGGCATGCTGGCGGTTAACTGTGGAAAGGCCAATCAGTTGCCCGATCTCATCGGCATTCTCCCGTTTGCCGACGTGGTGTCACGCAACGGCAACGAGTTTGTCGTGCCGCAAGAGTCTCCTTCCGATCCTAAGGTGACCCTGGGCTTCAAGGATAACCTGCTATATGCCAAGGCGTCAACATCTGACAATAGCGCCACGATGGGAAATGCTGATGTGAAATCGCTCTTCGCCGATTCTCGCGTGGCTTTCTATTGCACGAGCAAGATTGACAACATGCAGATGCAGATCACTGCCGGCAGCAAGGACTTGAAGAATAGCAACGCCAAGTTCTGGGTGACCGAGAATGGCAAGAAACTTTCTCCCCTGGACGCCCTCGTCTTCTTTGCTAAACTGCAGGAAAATGGCGTGAACTTCTAACCGGCCAATCACGCGATCCACACGATGGCCTGACCGTCAATCCACAGGTTCCTGAACACAAGGAACCTGTGGATTGATGGTCTAAAACAGGTGCTTGTGGCCAAAAAACAGCACTTTTTTGGCATTATTTACTTGTTAATAACTTTTTTTGATTACTTTTGCAGACCCAATTGAAACCGATAAGGCCAGATTGGAAGTGTTAGATCGACAAGGTGGCTGGCATGGCTTGGCCTGAGGCAACCTGAATGTATAACGAAACAGAGAATGAATGAATAAGACGTTTTTGGCGATTGCTGTCGTGGGACTGCTCACGTTGTTCACCTCGGCCTATTATTCGGCACCAGCCGATAGTCGCATCGGTTACAAGGCTCCGGCGCTTGTGCTGGACATCAACAACGGCCTGTCGCCGCTTCAGCAGCATCGTGGCGAGAACATCCTGCTCACCTTCTGGTCATCGGCCGATGCCGTTTCTCGGCTGGAGAATATGCGTTACGACCGTCTCTCGCGTCAGGATGGTGTGGCCTATACTCACGTCTCGGTCAATCTGGATCGCAGCGAGTGCGTTTTTAACAGCATTATGGAGCTTGATGAGCTTGACCGTTCGGCACAGTTCCGCACATCGGTCGAGGAGCAGGAAGATATCATCAAGAGCTGGCGTCTCCAGGATGGTTACCATTCATTCCTGATTGATACACAAGGTAAGATTGTCGCCATTGACCCCGACAAACAGGATTTGGCAAGAATCCGTTGAATGAAATGAGATAAAGAAAGTGAATAGAAAGGTTTTTTCAGATTGAGGTTTCCTGATCATTTGGGAAGCCTCTTTCTTTTTGTCGCAATATAATTAACCTTTGGAATCTTTAGCCCTCGAGCCAAAGCTCGGGCGCATCAGCCACCAGAACAACGGCACCTTGGTCATGAGGGCCAGCACACCCATCACGGCAGCTGTGTACAGCAGGATAAACGGCAGCGTGGTCGGCCAGTGGAAAATCATGACGAGCGTCTCCAGGATGATGCTGATCAGGTAGAAATGGTACAGGTAATAGAACAGGCTGTCCCTGCCGACGGGACGCAGCCACTTGAAGTCCCTGACAAGATTGAACACCAGCAGCGACATCGCGACAGAGCAGGTCAGAATGAGCGCCTTCTGCGGCAGGCCCACCAGGTCATAGTGGTCGGCGCCGTTCATCACGTTGCCGCAATGAGGGTAGAGCACAAAGATGAGCGGCAGCAACACCACCGCCGTGGCGCCATGCAAGATGTTGGCATGCCACCAGCGGCTGTTCAGGGCGCCTTGCCTGTAATAGTAGCCCAGCAGGAAGAATAAGTAGAAATTGAGGGTGCGCTGCAACGACAGCAGTTTGCCCAGGTGGGTGAGACCGCACAGCAGCGACACGACGATCGCAATCACCAGATATAAGGCCGGCCGTTTCAACAGAGACTGGGGCGTGTAATAGAGCATCACGCGCCAGTAGATGAGGCTCATCAGGTACCACAGGATGCCGTAGGGGAAATTTTTCAAGGCCTTGAAGCAGTGGGCGCCGAAGTAGCTGGTCCATGTCTCGGTGGGCTCAGGGGTCGACGGGTCGGTGCAGGCCACGGCCCAAGCCAGCGTGCTGGCTGTCGATGAGAGGATACTGCTCAGCAGGTGAAAGACCACCAGCGTGATGAAGATGCTCTTCACGCCGCGCCACATCTCGCGAGGTGTCTGCTGGGCCGGGGACTTGGTCAAGTAACCCGAGATGAGGATGAACAACGGCATGTGAAACACATAGATGACGCCCATCACCGCGTGATTGATGATGTTGTTATTATCCAGCGTTGTAATGACGTGCCCCAGGACCACCAGGATAATCAGCAGCCCCTTCAGCGAGTCTATTCGGTTGTCACGTGCCATCATCATCGTGTTATAATATCATCTGCATCAGCGCCACATCGCGGTAAGTCCTGCCACGCTTCACCCATGACTTGATAACGCCCACACGACGGTAGCCGAAGGTGTCAAACAGGTTCAGGCACACCTCGTTGTCAAGAGCAATATACACATATAGCTGGCGCAAGCCCAGATGCTCTCGAGCATAGTCGGTGAGCAACTCCAGTGCCTGTCGGCCCAAGCCCTTGCCACGGTGCTTCAAATCAACAAACAAGCCCAGCTCGGCGCGGTTGTTCAGCGGGTCGAAGTTCAGGAAATCGATGGTCCCCACTGGCGTGTCATCGCTGGCGAGTGTGATCATCAGGCGCAACTGGCGCTGGGCATAGATGTCTCCCGTGTATGCTTCCAGATACTGCCACAGGGCGGCGCGGGAGTAAGGGGCAACGGTGTCGCTCACTACCCACAGCGCCGTGTCGTTCTCCCAATTATACAGCGTGTCAAGGTCTGTCGGCTCTAACGGCCTGAGTTTGATCATCTGATTTTTCATCAACGTGTCCATGATTATGACATTTTAGGTGAAATGATGATGCCGTGTCGGTCGGCAAAGATGTGAAATGCCAGACGGTCATTCCCGCCATGGGCCTTAATGTAGTCCACCACTTGGCTGCAGGTGCGGCATCCGTCATCGATGAGCACATTGTAATTCCCCGTTGGGGGAATGTCCTCGAGATAAGCGTGGATGTCAGCACGATGGGCCACATTGGCGGCATGGTCGCTCACGATAACCCATGGCCATGAGTCGCTGGCTGCCTTGACTTTGGGCGGCAACATGCGTTTGATCAGGCGTTTGGCTATCGACAGAGATGCGCGCACCAGCACTCCTAACTTGACAATAGGGTAGAAGAGCACGTTGAAGCGCGGGAAATGCTTGCGGTAGAAGATGAGCATCGCGTCATAGAAGATCCTCACATAGCGCATCGAGTCCTTGTGGGTGCTCTCGCCCTTGTAGTGAACCATCGGGGTCGGCAGGAACCAGTTCTCGTAGCCGGCCTTGACGATGCGGTAGCTCAAGTCGATGTCCTCGCCGTACATGAAGAAGTCCTCGTCAAAGCCGCCCAGCTGCTGCAGCACGCTCGTGCGGCACAGCATGTAGGCTCCCGAGAGGATATCGATGCACTGCGGCTCCTGGTCGCTCAGGTACCTCAAGTGGTACTTGGCAAACATCGGGGACATGGGAAACAGCTTGGACAGGCCGAAGATCTTGCAAAACGACACCCATGGTGTGGGGAATGCTCGCTTGCTCTCGGGCAGGAACACGCCGTTGCCGTCCATCATCCGAGCACCGATGGCGCCGCAACGGTGGTGAGTCCGCATCCAGGCGATGCCTTCTTGCAGGCAGCGAGGGGTGATGATGGTGTCGGGGTTGAGGATCAGCGTGTACTCGCCGCGGGCTTGCATGATGGCTTGATTGTTAGCGCGCGCGAATCCCACGTTCTCCTGATTCTCGATATAGGTCACTTGAGGATGACGCTCGCGCGAGAAGGAGATGCTGTCGTCGCCCGACAGATTATCAACAACGATAATCTCGCCGGTCATGCCTTGCATGGCCTGCTCCACCGAGCGCAGCGTCTGTTCAAGCAGGTACTTGACGCGGTAGTTGACGATGACGACAGTCAGTTCCATGGGTAGATGATTAACTGAGGTTCACTCTTGTTGATGCATTGGTTTGAAATAGGACAAGGCCGCGCCAAGGGCGGTGCAGTAGCGAGCGTGTTCGGGAATGTGAAATCGCACGCCATACAGGTTATCCATCATCGGGAAGACGATGCGGCATTCGGGCAGGCGGGTCAGGTTGCCAATGAGCACAAAGTCCTTGAAGTCGCTATTGACCTGAGAGAGCACTGCACAGGAGCCGATGGTTTCCAGTACCATGTAAATCAGGCCCTTGGCAATGTCTTGATCGTTGGCGTTGCCACCGACGGCTTTACCGAACAGCGAGGCTGTGGCATGCATCGGCAGGCCCTCGATATCACCATTGCTGATGTCCTTGATTTGAAGGTTGACGTGGGAGGTGTCACCATGAGTGGCCATCTCGACCACCTCACCGATGTCGGTGGTCTTGAGCAGCAGGTGAGACAGCCCTTGAAGGGTGCCACCGCCCATCGAGATGCCGCCGATGTGGCTGATGTCATCTCCATCGACGCGCACCAGCGTCGTGCCGGTTCCCATCGACACAACAATCAGGCGGTCAAGTCCGCTGGCAAAGCGTGCTCCCATGCCGTCGGCTTGAAACTCATCGACGTGAGAGGTGGGAAGACCATAGATGGGGGTGGTCACACGGCTTGCTCCCACACCGGTGAGCATGACATGATCCACCATGTCGAGCGCGATATTGTTGTCATACAGGTATTTGCCAAAGGCGCCAAATAACGACGTGATAGGGTCGTTGGCGGTAATGTTCATGGGAGACTTGATGCAGCTGCCGTTTTCCAGGCCCACAATCTTGGTGGTGCTGCCACCCACGTCTATGCCGATAACCAGACTCATTGACTGATGAATGTAAGATGAAACGTAGTCTTAGTTAAACTCTAATTGAAACTCGGATCGTTGGGGAGATTCAGCCACAGGCGGTAACGGTCGCCGAAACGCGACACGGCATCCCGCCACTGGTCGTCATCGCCCTCACCCATGAGCAGCTCGTGGCGGCTGTCCATGAGCACCGCCCAGTCATGGCGCTTGAGCTCGCTGGCTAGCTGGTCCTTCTCCCAGCCGCTGTAGCCCACGATAAACTTGATGCGGCCCTCAACAGGAGCACCCAGCTCCACGTAACGCTTGATGGCTTCAAAGTCGCCGCCAAACCACACGCCGTCGCCCATGGCGATGGCTTCGGGGACCACTTCGGGCCCGAGTGTGTGCACGTAGAACAACATCTGCGGTCCCACAGGGCCTCCAAGGAACAGCGGTATCTCCTCCACCATCTCAAGGTCGGGCAGGATGTCGCGCAGGGTGTAACCAGTGTAGTGGTTCACCACGACGCCCATCGAGCCCTCGCCTTCATCGGGGTCCACGATGAGAACGAGCGACTTCTTGAAGAAAAAGTCGCCCACTGTGGGCTTGGCCACCAGCAGTGACCCTCGCTTGGGCTGCGGCTGCTCATCATTGAGGTGGTAGATGTCCTGATCCCAGTCATTCATGCTTGCAAAGATAGAGTATGCCCAGATAAAAAGCAAACTTTATTTGATTTTTCGCGCGGCAGAACCCTCAGAATGGGCCTTGGATGGCGGTCTTCAGTAGGTTTTCCGGCAGTTTTGCGGGCGTGAATCCTCTCTCGGCCATCACGGTAGGCGTTGGGTGTAAGGAGCTTTGATTCTTCCTTGTTTTGTAAGGGATAATTATTTGTGCGCTTCTCCAATAAATCGGCGTTTTTCACGTTATATATATAAACACAATAACTGATAGCAATGAAAGTGATGAAATTTGGCGGGACCTCGGTGGGTTCCATCGAGAGTCTGCGCAATCTCAGGGATATCGTCAATGCTCAATCCAAGCCTGTCGTCGTGGTCGTGTCAGCAATGGGCGGCTTTACCAATCAACTGCTGGAGATGTGTGAACAGGCGCAACAGCGCGACATCTCATGCCTGGACACGCTCGAGGCGGCTCGCAAGCGCCATCACGACGCTGCCAGTGCCGTCGTCATCGACTCGATGCGTGACGAGATCCATGCGACCATCGACCGCTTCATCGACGAGAGCCTCAAGCCCTATTACCTGGCCCTGGCCACCAATCCCCACATGCCCATCGACGAGATTGAACGGGTGTGCGACGCCATTGTCGCCCATGGTGAAATCCTGTCATCGGCCATTGTGACGGGCATGTTTGACGATGGTGTGCCCCATCTCTCGCTCAACTACATGCGCACGGTGACCGATGGACCATCGGCACGGGTTCTCGATTGGGAAGAGACCGAACGCCTCGTCAAGGCCGACTTCGCTCAGCTGGATGAGGGCGTGCATGTGGCCCAGGGGTTCATTTCTCGCGACAAGGACACTGGCGATGTGACCAACCTGGGGAGGGGAGGCAGCGACTATACCGCTTCCATCCTTGCCACATTGCTTGGTGCCGAGGCCCTGGAAATCTGGACCGACGTGGACGGTTTCATGACTGCCGATCCGCGCACCCATCCCGATGCCACGGTCATTCCCACGATGACCTATGCCCAGGCCCAGCAGATGTGTGACGCTGGCGCCAAGGTCATCTATCCCCCCACAATCGCCCCCGTCGCCATGAAGCATATTCCAGTCTGGGTCAAGAACACCTTCAATCCCAGTGCTCCTGGAACGGTCATCATCGATAGTTAACAGCGTGATCAAGACTTTATTCTGATGCCTTATTACAGTACCAATAACCGTCAACACAAGGCTACGCTGGAGCAGGCTGTCACCAAGGGGCTCGCTCCTGATGGTGGGCTGTACATGCCCGAGAAGCTGCCTCGACTGCCCAAGGCCGTCGTGCGCAACTTGAGTGCGATGACGTTACAGGAGATGGCCTATGCCATCACCTCATTTGTCCTCAATGGGGAGGTACCGGCCGATGTGCTGCACGATATCGTCTTTGAAGCCTTCAACTTTGACATGCCGCTGGTTAAGATGCCGAGCGGCAACTATGTGCTCGAACTCTTCCATGGGCCCACGATGGCCTTCAAGGACGTGGGAACGCGTTTCATGGCACGACTGCTCGACTACTATCGCAGGTGTCACCCCGAGTGGAGCACGCTCAATGTGCTCGTGCCCACCAGCGGCGACACGGGCAGCGCAGTGGCCAACAGCTTCTGGAGGATGCCGGGTGTCAATGTCTATGTGCTCTACCCCCGTGGGGCGGTGAGCGCCATCCAGCGGGCTCAATTCACCTCGCTTGGCGGCAATGTGACGGCGGTCGAGGTCAATGGCTCGTTCGACGATTGCAAGTCGCTGGTCGAGCAAGCCTTCATGGATGCTGATCTCAATCGTGCCATGCGCCTCACCAGTGCCATGTCCATCAACTATGCCCGCATTGTGCCTCAGATGGTTTATTATTTCTGGGCTTACGCCCAGCTGGCACGCCAGCAGCAGGACACAAGCAAGCTCGTGTTTGCTGTGCCCTGTTCCAATCTTGGTAATCTGACCAGCGGACTCATGGCTCAGGCCATGGGCTTGCCGGTGAAGCGTTTTGTCAGTGTTGAGAATCAGAACAACATTTTCTACAACTACGTCAAGACGGGCGAGTTCACGCCCAAACCCACCCAGTACAGCATCGCACCGGCACTCGATGCGGGATGCCCTAACAACTTTGGACGCATCGTGGACCTGTTGGGGTCTCATGAGAACATCTGCAACCACATCCATGCCTACAGCTACGATGATAATCAGATTATCCAAACCATCAGGAAGACCATCGACGAGGAGGCTTATCTGCTCGACCCCCACACAGCGGTTGCCTATCGTGCCATGGGCGAGGACATCAGGCCTGGTGAGACGGGCGTCGTCCTGGCGACGGCCCATCCGGCTAAACTCAAGTCGCTCATGGAGGGCATCACTGGACAGGCGGTTCCCCTGCCCGGTCAGCTCGTCAGGTTCCTGGGTGGCGACATGCATGTCAAGAAGATGCCCAATGGCTTCACTGCATTCAAGCGATTACTGCTCGCAGGTGTCTGACCTCCCGTGTCACCACGAGGATATTCCCCACCAATTCTGTTCATCATGCGGAATCTGCTCCCGAAAGGCAAAAACTTGAAATTTTTTATTCATTCTGGTGAAGAATTTCAAAAATAATCACTATATTTGCGCAAATTTCCAAATTCTTTAACTTTTAGAAGTTGCGCCCGACACGGAATTTTAGGGTATAGTGCTTATGAAAAAATTGTCTTTTTTGAGTTTACTCTTGTTGCTTCTGGCAGCTGTTTCCAGCTGTTCAGACCCTACGCTGAATGACTACATCTCTGAGTTTAAGGGCGAGCTGCCCCAGGATTTGGGTAATGGGATTCAGATGACCGACATCAAGGTGGTTGATAATTATCTCCAGATTGACTGCACATCCGATGAGAGTGAGATGGATTTGGGGAATGAGTTCATGCAGGCATTAATACCCAGTATTGCCGAGTCCATGAAGTCTACATTCATTGATGAACCTGACATGAAGGACTTCATGCAGGCATGCTCGGACGAGGGTAAAGGCTTCCGCATGATACTCACAGGCGCGAAGTCTGGTACATTAGTGCCTATGTTTGAAGTGACTCCTGAAGAAATCAACGAGAAGTTCCCGCCCAGAACCAAGGAAGCAGCTTAACGCGCAACCTTTTTAGAACTCTATCATCAGGCATCCGGCTTTCCGTTTGGAAGGCTGGATGCTGTTGTCTGATACTTGAATTCATAACAGGAAAAAGAGTGACACACCGATGACCGAGATCAAGGCGCCAATCAGACTCTTGGTTGTGATGGGCTGCTTGAACAGCCACCATGCGGGCAGGATGATGATGATCGGCGTCAAGGCCATCAACGTGCTGGCGATGCCGGCAGCGGTGTATTGAACGGCGAGCAGTGAGCAACCTACGCCCACAAAGGGGCCAAAGATGGTTGTCAACACGGCCGTGATCACGCCCTTGCGGTCTCTCACACCCTTGCCCAACGGGGCGAAACCGTCACGCAATGCCATCAGCACGGTGAAGCCGATGACACCGGCCACACAGCGGAAGTAATTGGCGTGGAACGGCAGCATCCACTCCTGGACATCGGTCGTGAGTGATGCCTCGTAATGGTTCATGCCGATCTTGCTCAACACCAGGCCCACACCTTGACACACGGCAGCGCCGATGGCAAACAGCACACCGCCCAGCGGCAGCTTCAGCGACAGCTTGTGACCGTCGCCGCGGCCCAGCACACTGATGGCGATGCCGGCGAGCGTGACGAGCATCGCCAGCATGGCCTGGGGGCGTATCTCTTGACCCAGGGTGAACCAGGCGGTGATGGCGGCGGCGATGGGTGCCAGCGTCATGAACAGCTGTCCGAACTTGGAACCGATGATGATGTAACACTGGAACAGGCAGAAGTCTCCGATGACATAACCCACCAGCCCCGACAACATCATCCACAGGTAGGCCTCGGTGCTGGCTTGGGCGGGCAGGAATGAACCTGTCATCACCCGGAACAGGATTGCCGAGAAGGCAAGCGTGATGACCATGCGCATCAAGTTCAGCGTCAGGTTGCCCAGACGCTTACTGCCATACTCACTCAACAGGGCTGTCGCTGTCCATGAGAAGGCCACACCAATCGATATCAGTTCGCCGACGTATTGCATGGCTGCAAAAGTACTACTTTGTCACGAATAGATGGCCGGCAACCGACGGTTTTTTGTCTCCATCGCATGTGAAGCACCATTTTTATGACCTTTTTATGCCTTTGAGCCGATTAAAAACTGATGGAGGAGGAGCGAAAAACTAAAAAATATCATTAAATTTGCAGGTTGTAACAGGACTTGCTGGCTCGTTGGAGATTTCAATGGGCTGGATGTCAATATATTAAAGTAAATAACAGAAACAAGATATGAGTGAAAAGACTACTGGAAAGAAGAAAAACAGGCGTCGCAGCATTGTCAGGAAGATGTGGACGTGCTTTGCCATCTTTGTGGGCTTGCTGGTGCTGTTGTTCGTGCTGATTTACAATGGTGTGATTGGCTACATGCCGCCCATCGACCAGCTGAAAAATCCCACCGACAAGTTCGCCTCGACAATCTACAGTGCCGATGGTGTGGAGATGGGACGATATTATCGCAGCCGCAGCAACCGCATCTATGTGGACTTCGACGACATGTCGCCTCACTTGACCGATGCGTTGATCGCTACCGAGGACTCGCGTTTTGACGACCACTCGGGTGTGGACGTCAAGGCGATTGGACGTGCCATCATCAAGCGCATCATCATGGGGCAAAAGAGCGCCGGTGGTGGCAGTACCATCACCCAGCAGCTGGCCAAGCAGTTGTACTCGCCCGAGTCTCACAACATCTTTGAACGCGCGTTGAAGAAACCTGTCGAGTGGGTCATCGCCATCAAGCTCGAGCGCTATTACACCAAGGATGAGATCATCAAGATGTACTTCAACCAGTTTGACTTCCTCAACAATGCCGTGGGCATCAAGATGGCCTCGGAGGTCTATTTCAACAAGGACCCCAAGGACCTGAACATCCAGGAGGCCGCCACACTGGTGGGTATGTGCAAGAACCCGTCCTATTACAACCCCGTGAGGTTTACCGAGAGGACACGGCAGCGCCGCAACGTGGTCTTTGAGCAGATGGTCAAGGCTGGCTACCTGAGCGAGGCCGAGTGTGAGCAGCTCAAGACCTTGCCGCTGGAACTCCATTTCAAGAAACTTGACCACAACGATGGACCAGCACCTTATTTCCGCGAGGAACTGCGGCGCGTCATGTCGGCCAAGAAACCCCAGCGCAAGGACTATCCCTCGTGGAATCAGCAGGCATTCATCGACGACTCGGTGGCTTGGGAGACCAACCCCTTGTTCGGATGGTGCAACAAGAACACCAAGCCCGATGGCTCACATTATGACATCTATACAGATGGACTGAAGATTTACACCACAATCGATTCTCGCATGCAGGAATATGCCGAGAAGGCCGTACACAAGCACATGAGCAAGACCCTGCAACCGGCATTCTTGCGGGAGCGAGGCGGTACCAAGAACCCTTACACCAACAATCGCGAGGAGCTCTCCAGCGCCGGCAAGCAGGCCCTCATCAATGCCGCTATACGACACAGCGAGCGCTATCGCGTGCTCAAGGAATCGGGAATGAGCGATGCCGAGATCATGGACAACTTCAAGAAGCCTGTGCAGATGCATCTGTTCAACTACGACGGTGGCTTTGACGCCCAGATGTCGCCCCTCGACTCGTTGCTCTACACCAAGTCTTTCCTGCGTTGCGCAATGATGTCGATGGATCCTGTCACCGGCTTTGTCAAGGCCTACGTCGGCGGTCCCAATTTCCGCTTCTTCAAGTATGACATGGTGTCAACAGGTCGTCGCCAGATTGGTTCGACGGTAAAACCGTTTGTATATTCCCAGGCCATTGAGGTCGGTCAGCTCACACCCTGCGACACGCGTCCGGCAGGACCGCCCAACATCGTCTGGAACAACGAGGTCTACAACCCCCGTTCAGGAGGACACGGGCAGTCGATGACGCTGCGCACGGCATTGACCTACTCCAACAACTGGATCTCGGCGGGCTTCATGCGTGGCACGCGCCCCAACTGGATTGAACGCAACGGCTATTACACGATGACGCCGGGCGAGTTGGCCAAGTGGATGCACAGCTTCGGCATCACGAGTTACCTCGACCCCGTGCCTGCATTGGCATTGGGCTCCAGCGAAGTGACGCTGCGTGAGATGGTGGCTGCCTATTCGGCATTTGCTAACGGCGGCATGCGTGTCGAGCCGGTCTATGTGTCTCGCATTACCGACAACCGGGGCAATGTCCTTGCTGAATTCACCGGTAATCAGACCGAGATCATGAGCGAGGACACTTACCTGAAGATGCTCTCGATGCTCACCGAGGTGGTGAACCAGGGTACTGGTGCGAGACTGCGTTACGCCTATGGCATCCAGGCCGAGATGGGCGGTAAGACCGGTACCACCAACTTTAACAGCGATGGCTGGTTCATGGGATTCACGCCCGAGCTGGTCACCGGTGTGTGGGTCGGTGGTGAGGAACGCTACATTCACTTCAACAGCACGGCGATGGGACAGGGTGCCGAGGCGGCGCTTCCCATCCTGGGCTATTACATGAAGTGGATTTATGACGACAAGAACCTGCCCTACAAGCAGAGCACTAAATTTGAGTTCCCCAGCGGATTCAACGCTTGCGCCGATGAGTTTAGCGGCTACTATGGCGGTGGCGGCGGTGGCAGCCGTCGTGGCGGTGGCGGCGGTGGCAACGACGCTGGCGACGGCGGTGGTGGCGGCGGCAACGACGCAGCGACCGAAGGCCTCTTCGATTAAAACAAGAAAGTCGAGCTCCAGTAGCTCGACTTTCTTGTTTAACGTGGATGGTGATGGACCTTGATTGAACAGGTGGGTAAGATGATGATTGAGCCCGTGATGATTTGCAGGCGATAATCGCTGCAGGGCTTGCCATCTGATCAGTCGGGGTAAAACTCTTTCTTGGCGGCGGCAAGGGTGTTCTTCATCAGCGAGCAGATGGTCATGGGGCCAACGCCACCGGGAACGGGGGTGATATACTCACACTTGGGAGCCACCTCGTCAAATTTCACGTCTCCGTTCAGGCGATAGCCGTTCTTGGCCGTCGGGTCAGCAACACGCGTGGTGCCCACGTCGATGACCACTGCACCCTCCTTGACCATGTCGGCAGTGACAAAGTCAGGACGGCCGATGGCGGCGATGATGATGTCGGCAGCGCGGCACTCGTCCTTCAAGGTCGATGAATGGCTGTGGCAGACGGTCACCGTCGAGTCCCCAAAGTTCTTCTGGAGCATGAGCTGTGCCATCGGCTTGCCGACGATGTTGCTACGACCCAGGACCACACACTTCTTACCCGAGGTGGGGATGTTGTAGCGTTGCAGCAGGGTGACAATGCCCAGCGGCGTGGCCGAGATGAAGCACGGCAAGCCCAGCGCCATGCGACCGGCATTCACGGGATGGATGCCGTCAACGTCCTTGCGGTAGTCAATGACGTTGATGACCTTTTGCTCGTCAATGTGCTTGGGCAATGGGAGCTGAACAATAAATCCGTCAACATCGGGGTCGTCGTTCAGACCGCGGATGCAGTCAAGCAGTTGTTCCTCGGTGGCATCCTCGTCCATGCGGATGAGAGATGACTTGAAACCGCATTTCTCGCAGGCGATCACCTTGTTCTTCACGTAGGATTCTGAACCTCCGTCATGACCCACGAGCACGGCAGCAAGGTGCGGACGCTTCTGGCCGGCGGCGATCATCTGATCCACCTCGGACTTAATCTCTTCCTTGATGGCTGCGGCAGTCATTTTTCCGTCTATCAGTTTCATGCTTCTATATCGTTATTGGTTATTTTTAACAGTGTTTCTTGAAATCGGGCACAAAGGTACTCCAAAAAAAGCAATTCTCACCTCTTATATGACCATTTTTTTGCCATTCTCACTTTTTACGTCGGCAAGATGCTATTGTGATGCTTTGTGAACGGCGGCTTTGTCGCTGTGGTTCACACGGGGTCCACGTCGTAGTAGAGACGCACCGACTTCATGCGCGCATCGGCTGCAAGCATTTGCTCGTAGAGGTCGCGCAGGATGCCTTTGACCTTGCTCATCGATGCTGCGGTCTCCATCTTGAGGGTAATCTGGCGGATGTATAGGTTCTGCACACGGGCAACGAACGGCGCCATCGGGCCCAGCACCCGCGTGCCGAACACCTGACGCAGCAGACCGCTGTAACGCACGGCCAGCTCGCCCACTGTGGCGTCCTCGCGGTGCTTGAGGTAGATGTTGATGACCTTAGTAAACGGAGGGTAGCCAAATTTCTGTCGGTCAGCGAGTTCATGCTCATAGAATCCGTCGTAGTCGTGTGCCTGGACAAACTTGATGACGTCGTGGTCGGGTTGGCTGGTCTGGATGACGACGAGGCCCTGCTTGTGGGCGCGGCCGGCCCGTCCCGACACCTGCTCCAGCATGTCGAAGGCACGCTCATGGCTGCGGAAGTCAGGGAAGTTAATCATCGTGTCGGCATTGAGGATGCCCACAATGCTCACCGCGTCAAAGTCCAAGCCCTTGGTCACCATCTGTGTGCCTACCAGGATGTTAGTGCGATGATTGGAGAACTCGTCGATGATGCGGTCGTAGCTGTTCTTGCTGCGTGTGGTGTCAAGGTCCATGCGGGAGATCTTCTCGCCGGGGAACACGGCATCGATGTCGTCCTCGATGCGCTCGGTGCCATAGCCGATAATCTCCAAGCCGGGTAGCTGGCACGCTGGACACAGGTCAGGCAGCGGAATCGTGTAGCCGCAGTAGTGGCACACCAGGCTGCGGCTGTGCTTATGATAGGTGAGCGATACGTCGCAATTCTCACACTTGGGTACCGTGCCGCACTCCTTGCAGCGCACCATCGGTGAGTAGCCGCGACGGTTCTGGAACAGGATAACTTGCTCATCGTTCTGTAATGCCTTGCGGCAACTGGTGATGAGTTCGTTGCTGAACATGCCATGCATCTCGCGGCGCTTGCGGCCGCCGATGGTGTCGATGACTTTGACTTCAGGCATCTGGATGTCACCATAGCGGGTCATCAGCTTCACCAGGCCGTAGCGACCGGCCTGAGCCAGGTGATACACCTCAACGGCGGGAGTCGCCGAGCCTAGCACGGTCTTGGCTCCGTGCATCTGAGCCAGAACAAGGGCGGCATTGCGGCCGTTGTAGCGGGGGGCGGGATCTTGCTGCTTGTAACTGCTGTCATGCTCCTCGTCCACAATCACGAGGCCCAGGTTGGAGTAGGGGAGGAATACCGAGGAACGCACACCGATGACCACACACGGGTCGCTGGTGTTCAACAGGCGTTTCCAGATGTCAACTCGCTCGTTGTCACTGAATTTGGAATGGTAGATGAGCAGCCTGTCACCGAAGACGCGTCTCAGGCGGCGGGTCAACTGTGTCGTCAAGGCAATCTCGGGAACGAGATAGAGCACTTGCTTGCCCAGAGTCAACGCATCGTTGATCAGGTGCATGTAGACCGACGTCTTGCCGCTGCTGGTCACGCCGTGCAACAGGGTGATGGCATGATGGCGCAGCGACTGGTGAATCTCCTTGTACGCGCGCTGTTGGTCTTCACTCAGCGTGGGGGGCTCTTCAAGCACACTGCCCAATTCGGCAAAACGGTTGATTTCCTTCTTGTAGAGCTCAAACAGGCCCCGCTTCACGGCTTCGTGCAGGACTGCGCCGCTCACGCCGGCTCGTTTCAGCAGGTTTTCCTTGCTCACCTCTTTTATTTCACCGCTCTGTAACCAGTGTGACATGTCCAGGTAGGCAAGTAGTAGTTGCTCCTGCTTGGGTGCCCGCTTGAGCTGGTCAAAGTGTTGATGCAGAGACTGTTCGTCATCGCGTGCAATGGTGAGGCGAACACAGGTCTCTGTCTTCGGGCGGTAATTGTCCACCACTCGCTCGCTCACGTGCAGCGCATCCATGTCCAGCAAGTGGCTGACATTTCGCTCTACGGTCTTGAATCCTGTGGACTTGGCGATTTCGGCAATCTGGACGCGTCCACGCTGGGCGGTGAAGTCCAGGATGACACGCTCGCGGTCAGACAACTGCCCGGGATGGCTTTCCTCAAAGTCGGGGTTGGCACTGATGGTTGTCTCGCTCTCGACTTTCAAGCCCGATGGAACGGCGGCTTTATAGACCTCGCCGGTTGAGCACAGGTAGTAGTCGGCGATCCACTGCCAGAATTCCAGTTGAGGATGACGCAGGATGGGCTTGTCGTCGAGCGTGCCCAATATCTCTTTCACATCGTAGCCTTGGGGCTCCCGGTCGTGCAGGCCCATCACGATGGCCGTGAAGATTTTCTTGCGGCCGAAGGGCACCAGCACGCGCATGCCGATAGAGAGTGTCATTCCCTCCGGAATACGGTAGGTATAGGTGCCTGGAAGGGCCAGTGGCAACAATGTTTCAGCGTATTTGGGCATATTATTTGTGTATATTAAATCTTTACTTTAAAATTATAATTTATTTCTAATGATAACCAATGTATAAACACTATCTACTATATGTAAAGTTGTCAAATTATAACAACTATTTATGATGTAAATGTTTACTTTAAAAATAATATTAAAAACGATTGTTATATAGCAAATTAATGATTACTTGTCAAGATACTGGTGGTATATGCGGTTTTCCTTGACGGCTGTCGCGGTCCAGCTCACCTCGGGGGGCAGCTGCTGGTGGATGCCTCCACGCAACAGTTCGACGGCGCGGGCGGTGAAGCGTTCGATGAAGTGGTCGCCCAGGTCGATGGCGTTGTCACGACCGACGGCTTCGGCGGTGCCAATCACATTGGTGGCAACAACGTGGGCGCCGCAGGATAGGGCTTCGATGACAACAAGTGGCAGGCCCTCAAGGCTGCTGGGCAGCACGAGCAGATCGACGCAGTTGAACAGGTCGGGTATCTCCTCGGGCGGGACCTTGCCGGTGAAGTGGCACTTCACACCCTTGGCACTCATCAGGCGCTTGGTTTCATCGAGCTGGATGCCGTCGCCTATTGCCCAGAAATCCAGAGGTTTGTCATGCTGCTCTTCAAGCTTTTGATAAATATCTGGCAGCAGGGTGACATTCTTCACGGGTTCGAAGCGGCCAACGAAGGCAACGACCTGTTTGTCGTCCCCGATGCCATAGTGCTGGCGCAGGGCTTGGCGCCGCTCGTCGCTGTAGCGCTTGAACTGATCGCTGGCGCCATTGAGGAGCACTTCGGCCGGGAAATCGTTGGTCAACTCGGCGTGCGCTTTGTCCAGCAGTCCCTGACTGACGAAGAAATTGCAGGTAGCGCTATGCAACAGCTTGATGGTCAACTCTTTTATCATCGCGTCGCGAGGTGGGTCGGTGTAGATGCTGGCGCCGTGCCAGGTGATGAAGCTGGGGATGTGAAGCTTCTTGCCAGCAAACACAGCGGCATGGCCCATGATGCGGTCGTGGGCGCTCACCAGGTCGTGCCCGCGCAGCTCCCAGCCCATCTGGCGGAGCCGTTTCAGCAGGGCACGGGGAGGCTTGTGGAACAGGCGATGCATGATGGCGTCGCTCCATCGACGGCGGAACCAGGTGACGTGGACTTTCACACCGTCGGCCTCGATCTCGTCGGGGCGGTAGTCGGCGCTGGCGCTGTGGCGGACGCGCCTCATCAGCCAGCCGTCATACACCTGCAGCATGTACACGTCGATCGAGTAGTCGGCCACCTGCTGCAAGTGTTTGACGCGACTGATCACGGCATTGAACACCCCCAAGCGCCGGTTGATGTCGCCTTCAAAAAGCACTGCAATCTTTTTCATAGCACTGTGGTATTGGTTTTGTGTAGCAAATTTACACAACTTTTGCCAACTGTGCAAGGCGCCTCTTCCTTTTCCCGGAAAATGACACAAAAAAAGAGGTCAAACTTTCGTTCAACCTCTACTTGAGTAGCGGGAGCCAGACTCGAACTGACGACCTTTGGGTTATGAGCCCAACGAGCTGCCACTGCTCCATCCCGCAATTTGCGAGTG
>JBGUKK010000114.1:0-26153 GCA_045114435.1 Sodaliphilus sp. | reverse complement strand
CGGCATCGCCACGGGCAACAAGATGAGCGACAAGTTTGAGCGCACGGGCTACACCGCCGTCAAGAGCCAGCACGTGCAGGCTCCCATCATCGACGAGTTTCCCGTGGCCATGGAGTGTGAACTGGTGGATGTGGTCAGCACCGAGCACATGTACTGCATCGTCGGCAAAATCGTGAATGTGGCTGCCGAGGAGGCTGTGCTCTCAGAGAACGGCAAAATCGACCCGTTGAAGGTGAAGGCCCTCATCTTTGACCAGTTCCAGCACGGCTATTACGTCACCGGCGAGAAGGTGGGCCAGGCCTGGAACGCGGGCAAGGACCTGATGAAGCAATAACCATCAACGACACCCATCAACAGAATCATGAAGAAGATCATTATCATCCTTTCCATCATGTGTGCTTTGTTTTCGGCTCAAGATGCCATGGCCCAGTCACTTGACGGGTACAAGGCCATCAACCTGAAGGAGGAGTTCACCGACAACGCCTTCACCTTCTTCTCGCGGGCTCCCATCCTGCTGTCGGGCGACAAGACGTCCCACAACGCCATGACCATCGGTTGGGGCAGCCTGGGCAATTACCTGGGTTACAACCGATTGACGGTGAGCGTGTATGTCGCTCCCGCGCGGTACACCTATGAGTTCATGGAACGATATCCCAGGTTCACCATCATGGAGTTTGACGACGAGCAGGTGGCGCGCTACATGGGCAGCCACAGCGGACGCGACGGTGACAAGGCTGCGGCACTGGGCCTGCATGTGGCCTATACCCCCAGCGGCACCCCCTACTACACCGAGGCCCGCACCGTCATCGAGTGCGAGATCATCACCGCCTTCCACCAGAAGGAGCAGGACTTCCGCAACGACACTCCGCGTCATTTCTACGACGGCTTCGGGGCCGGGATCCACACCGTTTACATCGGCGAGGTGATCGGCGCCTGGAAGAAGTGACCTCAACGAGCGGCAATAACGAGACGGCGATTCCACCCATATAATTGCGGTGGAATCGCCATCTTGATGTTGAGGAGGGACGGAGTTTACCAGTTGAGGGGCTCCTGCAGGATGTTACCGTCGGTCATGGGGCTGTCGGCCTCGGTGAAGGGAGTGCCCTTGTACTGCACGCACAGCATCGTCAAGTTCTCGCTGCCGGTGTTCTTCAACGCGCGCTTGCCGTCGGGCGACACGCGTATCACGCTGCCCTCGGTCACGGGGAAGATCTCGCCATCGACCTGATACTGGCCCTCGCCACGCAGGATGAAGTAGAGCTCCTCGTGGGTCTTGTGGGTGTGGAGGAAGCCGCTGTCCTGGCCGGGGACGAGTGTCTGGAACGAGAACTCACTGGCGGCGGCGCCCACGGCCTGTCCGCCGAAGACCTTACCCTGGATCGTGAAGTCGGGACCCATGGGCAGTTCGTGCTCAATAATCTCACTGATCTTGCCGAAGTTGGCTGCGGCAAAGTTAGCACCCTGTGCAATTGTTTCAATCTTATTCATTGTAATACCTTATTATAATTAATAATTAGTGATTTTTATCGGATGAATATTGCTTGCGGTCGTTGAGAATCGCCGCAAGGTTAGACAACGCCCACTCAATCAAGCTGTTGATGTGAGGCATGAGGGACTTGCCACGCTCGGTGATGCGGTATTCCACCCGTGGCGGAACCTCGGCGTAGGCTTGACGGTGCACCAAGCCATCGGCTTCAAGGTTGCGCAAGGCCACGGTGAGCATCTTCTGCGAGATATCGGGTATCGCCGCATGGATGTCGGTGTAGCGCATCGGCTTATCCTTGCCATCGAGGGTGTAGAGGATGAGCATCGACCATCGGTCGCTGATGCGCGCCAGAATGTTGCGTATCGGGCAATCGGGATAGTTCGGGTCTATAATGACATCGCGTAACATAAGTTCACTCTGATTGATTGTTAATACTCACTTTTTGTTTGTTGCGGCTGCAAAGTTACAAATGATATCTGAGACCGCAATGAACCGCCCGTGATGTGCGCTACACACTTCGAGGTTAGAATTAGCGCTATCAACACGTTAAGAAATCCACTTTTATGATTTGTTAAGATTCAGCCCTCCGCTGGGCAACTGTTCAGTGACGGGGCTCATCGCAGGTTTCTGCCAATTTGATAAATTCTACCGCCAAAAATGTAAAGGCCTTGAGGCAGGATAGCAGTAATTTTGCAACATCAAATAATCGATCATTTTTTTTCAAACAAAACACCAGGAATATGGATCTCAGTAAATCTGAAATCTGACAACTAACAACTGACAACCGAAATGGGAAAGACATTAATCGCTTTTTACTCCCGTCGTGGGGAGAACTACGTGAACGGCAGCATCAAGAACCTGAAGCTGGGCAACACCGAAGTCGTGGCCGACAAAATCAAGGCCCTGCTGCCCGATGCCGACCTGTTCAGGATCGACACGACCTATGAGTACTCGGCATCCTACATGACCTGCATCGAGGAGGCCAAGCAGGAACTGCACGACCAGGCGCGTCCCGAGGTGAAGGACCCGCTGGCAAGCATCGACGAGTATGACACCATCATCCTGGGCTACCCCAACTGGTGGGGCACGATGCCCATGGTGTGCTACACCTTCCTGGAGTCCTACGACTTCACGGGCAAGAAGATCATCCCCTTCTGCACCAACGAGGGCAGCGGCATGGGTTCATCGGTGCGTTTCATCAAGAAGCTGTGCCCCACGGCCACCGTTGTTGACGGCACGCCCATCCATGGCGCCGAGGCGGCCCACGCCGACCGTGAGGCCCAGATGATTGCCGACATGGCTCAATAAAAACCATCGTGGGCGACAATCCCGCCCAATTGATCAAACCAATCGATATATCACGTCATGAAAAAGGAAGTTTCAGTTCTGATAGGTGCCGGAAGCATCGGCCAGGCCATCATCCGCCGCGTGTCGGCAGGACGGCACATCGTGCTGGCCGATTTCAACTTGGACAAGGCTCAGAGTGCTGCCAGGACGCTGGAGAACGCCGGCTATGAGTGCTCGGTCATCCAGTGTGACCTGGGGTCCAAGGAGGACATCCTGCGCCTGGTGGAATTTGCCACCAGCCTTGGAGAAGTGGTGCGCCTGGTGAATGCTGCCGGCGTGTCGCCCTCTCAAGCCCCCGTCGAGGAGATCCTGCGCGTGGACCTGTATGGCACCAGCGTCCTGCTCGAGGAGTTCGGCAAGGTCATTGACCCCGGTGGCAGCGGTGTCATCATCTCCTCGCAGAGCGGTCATCGCCTGCCTGCCCTGCCACAGGAGCAGAACGAAGCGCTGGCCACCACGCCAGCCGATGACCTGCTGTCATTGCCGTTCTTGAGGGCCATCAACGACACCTTGAAAGCCTACCAGTACTCCAAGCGCTGCAACGTGCTGCGTGTGATGTACGAGGCCACACGATGGGGCCGACGCGGTGCCACCGTCAACAGCATCTCGCCGGGCATCATCATCACGCCGCTGGCCAACGATGAGTTGCACGGTCCCCGCAAGGAGGGCTACCTGAAAATGATTGAAGGGATGCCGGCCCGCAGGGCAGGCACACCCGACGAGGTGGGCGACCTGGCCGAGTTCCTGATGTCGAGCCGCGGCCGCTTCATCAGCGGTGCCGACCTGCTCATCGACGGCGGCTGCACCGCCTCCTACTGGTACGGCGACCTGCAGTATCTCAAAGCGACCCATTAAAAATCAACAAATTAGAATTTTCAAGTTTTGCAAACCGTTAAGTTGTTCAACGTTAAGTTGTTAAAGTAGCGAATCTACTTTAAAACTTGAATAAAAATACGCAATACAATAATGGAGACAATCAAGTTATCTAATGGAGTGGAAATGCCGTTGCTGGGCTACGGTGTGTTCCAGGTGAGCCCGCAGGAGTGCGAGCGTTGTGTGACTGATGCCTTGAACGTGGGCTACAAGCTGATCGACACGGCACAGGCCTATTTCAATGAGGAAGGCGTGGGCGAGGCCATCAAGAAGAGCGGCATCGCGCGCGACGAGTTGTTCCTTACCACCAAGGTGTGGATTTCCAATGCTGGCGAGGAGAAAGCCGCTCGCAGCATCGACGAGAGCCTGAGCAAGCTGCAGACCGACTACATCGACCTGCTGCTCATCCACCAGGCCTACGGCGACGTGTTCGGCTCGTGGCGGGCCATGGAGAAGGCTTACCGCGACGGCAAGGTGAGAGCCATCGGCGTGTCCAACTTCCAGGCCGCACGGTTCTTTGACTTTGCCCACTACGTCGATGTGAAGCCCATGGTGAACCAGTTGCAATGCAACGTAATGATCCAGCAGACGGGCATCGAGCCCTTGCTGGCCGACTGCGGCACACGCCTAATGGCCTGGGGACCGCTGGGTGGACAGGGCGTTGACGGCATCGTCAAGAGCGAGGCGCTGGGCGCCATCGGTGAGAAGTACGGCAAGAGCGCCGCACAAGTGGCCCTGCGCTGGCTCACGCAACGTGGCATCGTGGCCATCCCCAAGTCGACCCACAAGGAGCGCATGGCGCAGAACCTCGACATCTTTGATTTCGCCCTCACGGCCGACGAGATGGCACAGATTGCCGCCATGAATGAGCATGACACAGGCACCGTCAACTTCAGCGACCCGCAATTTGTTAAATACCTGATTGAGACTTACGGATAATATGAAAGCATTAAAATACATGATTGCTGCAGCCATGTGCATGATCGTATCCATCGCTTGCAGCGGAACTAAGAGCAGTGAAGCCAGCACCAACGAAGCAGCTGCTGGCCAGACGTCGGCAGCCGGCGAGGGCAAGGCGCTGGTGGTGTTCTTCTCGCATGCCGGGGAGAACTACAGCGTGGGCAACATCGAGGTGGGCAACACCAAGATTGTCGCCGACTACATCACCGAGCTGACGGGAGCCGACCAGTTTGAACTGGTCACACACAAGTATGACGGCATGGCCTACGGCCCGCTGTGCGACCTGGCCAAGGAGGAGAACGAGAAGGGCGAATTGCCCGAGTTTGAGGGCGAGCTCAACGGCCTTGACCAGTACAAGACCATCTTCATCGGTGGCCCGGTGTGGTGGGGCACCTATCCACAGGTGATGTTCACCTTCTTCTCCAAGTATGACCTCAACGGCAAGACGATCATCCCCTTCACCACCCATGAGGGCAGCGGCCTGGGACACTGTGTCCAGGATGTGAAGCGCGCCTATCCCCAGGCCACCGTCACCGGCGAGTTTTCCATCTACGGCCACGACGTACGCCAGGGCAAGGCTCAAGTGGAGAAATGGCTCAAGGGGCTTGGGTTTTGAGCACGAGGAGCAGATGGACGACAAGCAGCAGATAGGGCAACTCTATCAACAGATGTACCGCGCGATGGTCGAGAAGGACATCGCCACGCTCGACAGCCTGCACGCCCCTGAGTTTGTGCTGATACACATGACGGGGATGCGGCAGAGCAAGCAGCAATACCTGGAGGCCATTGCCGACGGCACGCTGAACTACTACCGCGCCACCCATGAGCAGATGGACATCCACATCGATGGCGACAGGGCGACCCTGACCGGACGCAGCCGCGTGACGGCAGCCGTCTTTGGCGGCGGCAGGCACACGTGGCCCCTGCAACTCACGTTTCATCTCGTCAAGCGCGACAACCGCTGGCTGCTGACCAGCAGCCAGGCCTCGACCTACTGAGCCCGTCAAGAGGCTGCTCCCTGCAACAGCCGGAAGAAACAAATCTTTTCATCGCCTGAGGATTGTTTCTTCCGGTTTTTATTTGTACCTTTACGCCCCGAAACAAGACCAGAATCGAGTATGGAAACGATGCACCACATCATTGTTGACGACACCCTGGCCAGGGTCAGCGACAGCGAGTTTGCCGGCTACCTGTGCCATGCCTACTGCCACGCTGGGCACTGCACCTTTGTGCGCCACGGCCGCCAGTTCAGCATGGAGGCTGGCGATTGCCTGATCATCCCGCGGCGAGGCGACCTGGTGGAAGCCCTCAGCGAGAGCGATGACTTCAACGTCGATGTCATCTATGTGACCCAGGAGTTCATCGAGGTGTCCACCCCCCAGAGCAACTACGGCATGAAGGGTCACCTGGCGCTGTTCGAGAACCCCATCATGCGGCTCACGCCCGAGATGCAGCAGCGGTGCGCGACCAACTTCGCCGTCATCCGCCAGCGCTTGTCGCAGCCCCGCCACCATTTCTACCGCGAGGTGCTCATCAACGCCATTCAGACGATGATCCTGGACTTTTTTGACTTCCATGCCGAGCTCTACGGCTTTGACCGCATCTCCACGCAGAACCAGCAATTGATGAACGAGTTCATCGAGTTGCTGGAGCAGGGCCACTACCGCCAGCATCGCGACATCGGCTACTATGCCGACAAGCTCTGTGTCACGTCCAAGTATCTCTCGGAGATTTCCAAGAAGGTGAGCGGCCTGCCCGCCAACTACTGGATCACGCGTTACACCTCGCTCGACATCAGCCGCTGCCTGCGTGACCGTAGCCTGACGTTCACCGACATCGCCGACCTCTTCAGTTTCTCCTCTCCGGCCCACTTCAGCCGATACGTGCAGAGCAACCTCGGCGCCAGGCCCAGCGACTTCAGGGAATGAAAAAAAAAACGTAAAAAATCATTGTTTTATTTTGCGTAAATGAAAACAATTATTTAAATTTGCCACGTTTTAATACCAATTTGGCATTAATCCTATAGCAGTCATCTGCCATCACATTATGAGCCTATCATTTTTAAGTATTTATTAATCATATTATTAACCAAATCACTTTAAAGTAAAAATCATGAAGAAGTTGACTTTACTTTTGGCAGGATTGGCAATCGCCATCACTGCATCGGCCGGTGTTCAGATCAAGAGCGCTCGTCCCGACGTGAAGAATCACAAGTTTGTGGCTCCGACCACCAAGATGATCATGAAGTCCACCAACCGCATGACCGCTCCTGTTACCGAGCAGCCCGCTGGTGAGATGAAGACCTACACCCGCACGGGTGAGATGATGTCTTACAGCTCCTGGTATGGCCTGTCTGTAGGCACTCAGAGTGGCAAGTGCTACATCGTGTATGCCGATGATGGCCAGACCATCTACATGAAGGATCCCGTTTGCGGCTATGCACAGGGTGCATGGGTTGAGGGTACCATTGATGGCAACATCATTTCTATTCCTCTGGGCCAGTCACTGTACTGGAGCGACACTTATCAGTGCGACGTTGTCCTCGCTTGGGGTACCAGCTACACCTATGAGGACTATGACGATGAAGGCAACTTGACCACCTACATCGGCATGGAGTTTGACGACCGCGCCACCGTTGTTGAGTATGAGATTGATGGCCAGACCATCAGCATGCTTGGCTCTGACGGCGACGCTAGTGCCGAGGGCGATGCAGCCTACAATGCAACTGGCCTTTGCGCACAGTGGGGCGACGACCTGTCATGGACTGGTGCCATGGACTGGAAGACCGTCCTGACCGAGAGAGAGCCTTACATCCCCCACGGCGTGATCATGGATCAGCCCGAGGGTCAGGTTGTAACCTACACCCGCGGTGGTGAGTATGTTGGTTACAGCAGCTACTATGGCTACTACTTCGGCAACGCCACCGGTAAGGTGAACGCCGTTTGGGGTCCCAACCGCACCGTTTACATCCAGGATCCGTTTGCTAATGTAGCCACCGGCGCTTGGGTACAGGGTGAGATCGACGAGACCTATAGCTACATCACTATCCCCCTGGGTCAGTACATCTATGAGGACACCGAGAACGAGTGGGGCGCAGTCATGGGCTGGGGCCACCTCGACGTCGACGAGGAAGGTAATGTAACCGAGGTTATCGACAATGATGTAACCGAGGCTATCTTCGCATTTGACGCCGAGGACGGCACGCTGACTCTGGTTGGCGGCACCACGGAGGTTCCCGTTGACGAGGAGGGTTACGTGATCACCCCGACCACCATCGAGGGTCTGATGTGCTACTACAGCGATGACCTGAGCATGGTTGAGCTCGACTTCGGCAGCACCATGAAGGAGTATCACCTGGAGCCCGCCGTTCCCGCTAACCCCACCGCCGACGAGTGGTATGACTGCGGTGACGAGAGTGGTTTCAGCCGCTTCTACTTCACTCTGCCCACCGAGGATGTTAACGGTAACTACCTCGATCCCGAGTACCTGAGCTACAGCGTTTACACCGACAACGACCAGATCTTCACCTTCGAGGATGCTGTTTACACCTTTGACGACCTGTATGGTGACCTCACCGAGATTCCTTACTGGCTGTACAGCGATGCTATTGACTTCCGCGACTACTTCGTATATCTGTATCGCACCAATGCCGAGGGTTACGAGCCCATGTTCGAGCACCGCATCGGTATCCAGGTTCACTACACCGTTAATGGTGTGAAGAACTCCAGCGACATCGTTTACCTCGAAGTCTTCCCCGACACCAAGGTTAACGAGCTCAACGCCGGCAAGACCGTTGCTAACGTACGCTACTACAACGTAGCTGGTCAGGAGATGGCACAGCCCGAGGGTCTGACCATCCAGGTTACCACCTACACCGACGGCACCACCAGCGCCAGCAAGGTTGTGAAGTAATTTTGGAACCATTATTAGCTATCAGCTGATCGGCTGTTAGCTTCATGTGAACGAATTGTGGGGACGCAAGACATTGCGTCTCCACTTTTTTATAATCATGTTTTCTATCGTTGAGTTTTGATAAACCTTCAGCTGGCTTGTAGGGCATTCAGCCCCTACGGCCTCTTGGAGACTAGAATAGGTACTGGGGCAAGATTTTGCGTCTCGACTTGCACATGTGGTCGGGGTTTTGTAATTTTGTGGTATGGATAAAGAAAAGACCTACCAGTTGCTCGTCAAGCAGGTGGAGAGCCTGATTGAGGGCGAGCACAACATCATGGGACAGCTGGCCAATGCGACCGCCATCATGCACGAGACCATGGGATGGTGGTGGACAGGGTTTTACCTTGTCGGTGACGGCGAGCTGCAACTGGGGCCGTTCCAGGGGCCCGTGGCCTGCTACCGCATCAAGCAGGGCCGCGGCGTGTGTGGCACGGCTTGGCAACAGAACCGCACTATCGTGGTCGATGACGTGGAGCAGTTCCCAGGACACATCGCATGCAGCAGCGAGTCGCGCAGCGAGATTGTCGTGCCACTGCGTGAACCGTCGGGCCAAGTCGTGGGCGTGATCGACATCGACAGCCGCGAGTTGGCCACCTTTGACGAGATCGACGCACGGTGGCTCGAGGAAATCGCCCGTGTCATCGAGCGCCATGTCTTCAACCATTAATCCAGTCAATCCACTATGAGCTACGAACCACTCGCCGAACGACTACGCCCCCGCTCACTCGATGACTACATCGGGCAGCGGCACCTCGTGGGTGAGGGAGCCGTGATCAGGCGCATGATCGAGAGCGGCAACATCTCCTCCTTCATCCTGTGGGGACCGCCGGGTGTGGGCAAGACCACCCTGGCGCGCATCATCGCCGAACAGACCCAAGTGCCCTTCTACACGCTGAGTGCGGTCACATCGGGCGTGAAGGACGTCAGAGATGTCCTCGAGCGCTGCAAGGCCGACGCGCGCAGTGTTTTCTCCAAGGGTCGCCCGATCCTGTTCATCGACGAGATTCACCGCTTCAACAAGTCACAGCAGGACTCGCTGCTGGGCGCAGTCGAGCGCGGCACGGTGACGCTCATCGGCGCGACGACCGAGAACCCGTCGTTTGAAGTCATCCGCCCATTGCTCTCCCGTGCCCAGGTCTATGTCCTCAACCCGCTGGACCGCGACGACCTGCTGCAACTGCTCGACCACGCCATCAAGACCGACAAGGCCTTCAAGGGGATGACAGTGGACGTCGAGCAGACCGACGAGTTGTTGCGCTTTGCTGGTGGTGACGCCCGCAAACTGCTCAACATCCTGGACCTCATCCTGCAAGCCCATGAGGAGGGCACGCCGCTTGTCATCAACAACAGCATCGTCACCGAGCTGCTGCAACAGAACCCGCTGGCCTTTGACAAGGGGGGCGAGATGCACTACGACATCATCTCGGCCTTCATCAAGAGCATCCGCGGCAGCGACCCCGACGCTGCGGTCTATTGGCTGGCCCGGCTCATCGCTGGCGGCGAGGACCCCAAGTTTATTGCCCGTCGCCTGTGCATCCTGGCTGCCGAGGACATCGGCCTGGCCAATCCCAATGCCCTGCTGCTGGCCAATGCCACCTTTGACATCATCAACAAAATCGGGTGGCCCGAGGGGCGCATCCCCTTGAGCGAATGTGCCATCTACCTGGCCACCAGTGCCAAGAGCAACAGCGCCTACCTGGCCATCGACGATGCCCTGGCGCTCGTCAACGAGACGGGCAACGCCCCCGTGCCGCTGCACCTGCGCAACGCCCCAACGGGCTTGATGAAGCAGCTGGGTTACGGCAAGGACTACATGTATGCCCACGACTACCCCGGCCACTTCGTCAGCCAGCAGTACATGCCCGAGGAACTCCATCACCCCCAAATCTGGCACCCCCAGGACAATCCCGCCGAGAACCAGATGCAGGCGCGCCAGCAGAGCCGCTGGGGAGACAACGCAGGCCACGGCCCTAAAAAATAGCACCTCACGGCACAACTCCTCCAGTAAAGCTTTAATATTAATATTATGGCCGCTTGTTCATCTTTTACTTTAAGAACGACTCAATAAAATCCAATGGCACAACACAATCAACTCGGAAAAGAAGGCGAAGTCGCCGCCATGGAATTCCTCATCGGCAAGGGATATATCATCCAGGAGACCAACTGGCGAATGGGCCACTTGGAGATCGACATCGTTGCCCAGGAGCCCGGCGCCGGTGTGCTGCACATCGTCGAGGTGAAAACGCGTGCCACGGACGACCCCCACTACGACCCCATGCAATCCATCACGCCCAAGAAGATACGCAACCTTGTATCCGCGGCCAACGGCTACATCCAGCAGCATCGCCTGCCGATGAGCGTGCAATATGACGTGATGATCATCCTTGGCTCGGCCGACGGCTTTGACATCCAGTTCATTCCTAACGCCTTCCAGCCGCCGCTGCGCACCCTGCGATAGAGGGCGGCCGCCTCCCCACCCTGGCTCCCACCGCCACAATAGGGATGCACGGCAAAAGCCACAGAACCATTCGCCCATTTCCTCACGTTAAGCCGTTAAGCCGCTAAACCTCCAAGACCCATTTTTGGAGGGATTTTTTGTTTGATTTCTCGTGCGTTAGCACGATCCCTGTTCCAGGCTCGAACGATGACACAGTCCCATTCAATTTGATGAATATCCCTGCCCGACAGGGCGGCTATTTTTCCAGCAGAACGCGATACAGTTTCAGCTTGCTTGTTGAGCCAGCAATCAGGGAGAAAGACTTTGAGTCAGGAGAGGTATCAGTTGCGGCTCTGGCGAGCTTGCGTCGGCGTCATGCCGAAGTGCTGGCGGAAGACGCGTGAGAAATAAGCGACATCCTGGAATCCGCATTGCTCGGCGATGTCACCGATGAGCATGTCGCTGTCGCTGCGCAAGAGCCTGATGGCCTTGTCCATGCGCAACGAGGTCACATGGGCCGGGACGTTCTTTCCCGTCAGGAGCTGGATCCTGTTGCGCATCTGGCTCTCGCCCATCTTCATCGACCGGGCGATGCGGTCATAGTCCAGCTTGGCGCCCTGGGCCGACTGCTTGTAGACCTCGATGGCAAAGCGGTCGAGGAATTCCTGGTCCTCCATGTCGATGGAGGAGCCCGCCAGCAGTGCCCCCTGTGCCGGCGCAGTCACCGGCGAGGCAAACACGTCGCGCAGCATCTTCCTGCTCTCCAGCAAGTGCTTCACCCAGGCGCGCATCTCCTCGGGGACAAAGGGCTTGACCAGATAGGCGTCGGCGCCAGCCTCGACACCGCGCACGCGGTCGGCCTCGCTGTTACGGGCACTGAGTACGATGACGGGGAGGTGGCACAATCGCCTGGTCTGCTTCAACTTGCGACAAAGCTCCAGGCCGTCCATGAGCGGCATCTTCACGTCGGTGATGACCAGGTCGGGCTTCAGGCTGCAGGCCTTGGAGAATCCCTGTTCACCATCGGTGGCATAGTGCACCTGGTATTCATCGCCCAGCACTAGCCCCACGAGGCGCGCCACATCACTGTGGTCCTCGACAATCAGCACCACGGGGGCATCGGATGCCGCCGTGGCAGGGCTGTCCTCGGTCAACCGCTCGGTGCGTGGCTGTTGTGGAGCAGCCACGTCAGCCACCTCAATCTTCTGGTCATCAAAGCGCGACAACAGTTTTGACGTCCCATGCCTGCACGGGAGCTTCACCGTGAAGACCGAGCCGCGATCCTTGGTGCTGTCGGCGGCGACCACACCGCCCATGGCCATAGCCATATCGCGCACGACGGTCAGTCCGATGCCGACACCCTCCACGACCTGCTCGGCGGCAGCGGCACGGTAGAACGGCTCGAACACATGAGGCAAGTCGGCCTTGCAGATGCCCATTCCCGTGTCGGCGACCTTGATGACGAGCATGTTCTTCTCGATACTGGCCGTGACGGTGATGCGGTCCATCTCGTTGCAGTAGTTGACCGCATTCTCGACCAGGCTGCCGACAATGGTAATGAGGTAACGCGGCACCGTGTCCACCTCGAGGCTGCTCTTGCTGGGGGCAAAAGTCAGCTCGATGTGCCGCTCGACGCAGCGCTCACGGTATTTCTCGACGACCATGCGGATGAGCGTGATCGCGTCGCCATGCCGCCACTCCAGGGCCTTGATGGCGCTGCGCACGCCACCCACCTCGAGGATGCGGTCAACGAGCAGCAGCAGGTTCTTGCCCTGACGCTCTATCAGCTCGGCATTCTCGCGCCGGCTGCGGGTATCGTTATCCTTGGTCTCATCATCTTTACGCTCTCCGGCCAGGATGCCGTCGATGGCGCCCATGATGGCCGTCAAGGGGGTTCTCAACTGGTGCACCACATTGGTGAAGAACAGCGAGCGCGTCTCCTCGACCTGCCGCATCAGCCGCTGCGTCCTGTTGCGCACCCTCACGGCATAGGTCAATGCGGCGATGATGGCCGCGGCCATGATGAGCAGGAGTATCAGCATGACAATCTGGATGTTGCGCATGAGCTTCAAGTGGCTGATGTCCCGGTTGAGCACATTGATCTCGCCGCTGGTGCGGTTGCGCTCATAGTCGATGCGCTGGCGGTGCATCTCGTCAAAGCGCTCTGGACCCTGGATGCTGTCTTGCAACTCCTTGCTACGCACGAAGTACTGGAGCGCCGCCTGGGAATTGCCGGCGAGCAGCGCCAGTTCATAATGGATGTCGTAGGCATTGGCCAGGTGCTCCTTGCTGCCCATGCGCTGTGCCTCGACCTCCACCTCCTGCAGGTAGCCACGGGCGGCGTCTTCCTCGCCGAGCAGCACATTGACCCTTGCCAGAGCCAGACAGACCTCCATGAGGTGCCAGTTGTCGTCAGCCTGCTTGAGCAGGTCGTAGGCCTGCTTATACTCTTCCTGAGCATGGGAGAAGCGGCGTTCATCACTGTGCAGGTCGCCGAAGTGCATGTGACACAGGGCGACGCCCACCTGACTGTTGGCCAGCTGGTTATACTCCATCGACTTGCGGAAGTAGACCCACGCCGAGTCGTTGTCGCCGATGCTGCGCTTGATGGCACCCAGGTTGGCATAGTTGATGGCCATGCCCACATGGCGGCCCAGGCGCTGCTCGCCCCGTAACGACTCGCGCAACACGCTGTCGGCAACGGCATAGTTGCACAGCTCGATCTCGATGTTGCCGATGCCGTTCAGGGCATTGATGCGAGCTTTCAATGCCTCGTCGCCGCCAATGCCAGAACAGGCTTCGGTCAGTTTCAACGTCTGGTAGTAGTAACCGTTGGCGATGCTCAGGTCACCCATGCGGCGGTAGTCGGTGCCCAGGTTGTTGAGGGCGTTCGCCATCTCGAGGGTGTCGGCAAGCGAGGTGGCGATTTTCAGGCCGTCGGCATGAGCCTTGAGGGCCTCTTCAAAGCGCGTCTGGTTGCGCAACAGGCGTCCCTGGTACTTGAGAGCGAGCATCTCGGTCAGGTCGTCATGCTGCTCATGGGACTGCGCGACCAGCGCGGCCAGCGAGTCGGCATCGGTGATGGTCGCCAGCATGCTGTCGAGCCGTGTGTAGCGCGTGTCATCGATGTGGCAGCCCCCCTTCTCGCGATGGCACGACGAGACGAGCGGCAACGACAGCACGACGGCTACCACGGCCACACATCTGATCAATTTTATCAACCAATCGCAACTACTCATAGGACTGCAAGCATTCACAGCATGACATTTGTCTTGCAAAAATAACACTTTTTTTGGAAACACCTGGCATTTCATAATCATTTTTCACTTTAGAGCGTAAAAAAAGTGTGCAACCTGCTCCTTGGGGAGCCACCCCGACACGATTGGCAGCCCCACAAGAGCACAAAAAAAAGGCACAAAATCATCATTTTTGCGGTTTTCGGCGCGAGAATCAATAATAAATGAGTACCTTTGCAGTTTGTATTATGGAGGAGAAAAAGAGCATCTTTCAACAGGCGGCAGAATGGGGCATCCCCTTCGGCCTGTACTTGTCTTGCATCGCGATGGCGATGATCTTTGCCGACTGGTTTGTTCCGCTGAACCTGATAGCGATCATCCTGATGCTGTGCACGCCGATAGCGGTGTACTATTTCCAGCGCCGACGATTTGTGATGGACAACGGGTTCACCGAGTATGCCGGCCTGTGGATGCTGGGCATCATGCTCTTCATCCTGGGCACCGTGATAGCCAGCCTGTTTGCCTTCCTGGTGATGAAGTACGTCAGACCCGACTTCATGTACGAGCAGGCGCGTGCCGCCATCGCGGCCTATCAGGCGATTCCCGAGTGGCGTGACAGCGAGATGGTGCAGCTGTTGCAGATGATGGTTGACGATCGCCTGTTGCCCACGCCCATCGAGGCGGTGTTCAACGCCTTCTGGTTCATCACCTTCGGCGGCTCGCTGCTGAGCGCCCTCACCGCGCTGCTGGCGCGCCGTCCGCTCAAGTCTCGCCCCCGTCAGGGCCAGTAACCTCCACGATACAACAACGCATCAAACAGAAGAACTAACTACCGCATATTTTTGTAAGAGAAATGAACATTTCAGTAGTCGTACCCTTGTACAACGAGGCCGAGTCACTGCCCGAGCTCGCTCAGTGGATTGAGCGTGTCATGGACGAGAACAACTTCACCTACGAGGTGCTGTTCATCAACGATGGCAGCACCGACGGCTCGTGGGACGTCATCAAGTCGCTTCATGAGACCAACCCGCGGATGAAGGGGGTCTCCTTCCGCCGCAACTACGGCAAGTCACCGGCCCTGAACACCGGCTTCCTCAAGGCCCAGGGCGATGTGATCATCACCATGGACGCCGACCTGCAGGACAGCCCTGACGAGATCCCTGAACTCTACCGCATGATCACCGAGGACGGCTACGACCTGGTGAGCGGCTGGAAGAAGAAGCGCTACGACCCGTTGAGCAAGACGATACCCACCAAACTGTTCAACGCCACGGCACGTCGCGTGAGCGGCATCCACAACCTGCACGACTTCAACTGCGGCTTGAAGGCCTACCGCCGCGACGTGGTCAAGCACATCGAGGTCTATGGCGACATGCACCGCTATGTGCCCTACCTGGCCAAGAACGCCGGCTTCACCCGCATCGGCGAGAAGGAGGTCAAGCACCGCGCCCGCAAGTATGGCACGACCAAGTTCGGCCTCGACCGTTTTGTCAACGGCTACCTCGACCTGCTGACGCTCTGGTTCCAGGCCAAGTTCGGCGTCAAGCCGATGCATTTCTTCGGTCTGCTGGGCAGCCTGATGTTCCTGCTGGGCTTCATCGCCGTGATTGTTGTCGGCGGGCACAAGCTCTACAGCATGTACAGCGGCCACAGCTACCGTCTAGTCACCGACTCGCCCTACTTCTACCTGGCATTGACGTCGATGCTGCTGGGCACCCAGCTGTTCCTCACCGGCTTCCTGGGCGAACTCATCATCCGTCACAGCAACGATCGCAACCACTATGAGATTGCCGAGGTGACCGACGACGACACCGCCGCCACAGCGTCACTGCCCCAGCGTCCCCGCGTCGACCAGCTGCCATCGAGCGCCAGGCCCACCTTCAAGGAGGAGCCCCTCAACATCAACCTGGAGGAACAATGAGGCACCTGCCACACATCATCACATGCCTGCTGGCAGCACTCGCCATGACCACGTCATGCAGCGACGACAACTGCCAGGACAACGGCAGCAGCCTGCCGCTGGCGACGTGCTATGTGGGCAACAGCCAGACGACCATCAGCGGCTTGACCATCATGGGCGTGGGCGTTCCCGGCGACAGCTTGCTCGCCGACTCGTCCTCGTTGAGTGAGGTCTACCTGCCCCTGCGTGCGAGCACCACGACCACGTCCTATGCCCTCTCGCGCTGGGCCAACCGCGGCACCACCCGTGTACAGCTACGCGACACCATCACCATTGATTACCAGCCGATTGAGTATTTCCACTCGACCGAATGCGGCGCCATGTTCAACTTCGACATCGAGCACGTGGGCACCACCACCCACGGCATCGACTCGGTCGTGTTACTCACCCCCCTGGTGACCAACTCGCGCACCCCGTCGTTGCGCATCCATTTCACCGACTTCAGCCAATGAGACAGCACCTGCCACGACATATCAAGGTCTTGTCCAACCTAGCCACCCCCCTCGGCCGATGGCTCATCATGGCCATGCTGATGCTCTGGGTCACCGTGGCCGCCGCCCAGGAGCCCGACAAGCGCCACACCACGCCCGTCAAACCCGAGACCAACCGCGTGCTGCCGCCGCCCAAGGGCACCGACGAGAAGGTCATCCAGCAATACATCAGCGGCGACAGTGCCGCTGCCGTTGCCGAGGCACGGCGCGACTCGCTGCGTCGCGTCTATAAGCACTTTCCCCCGGTGACCGACCTGTCCGTCGGCATCAACCTGGTGGAGCCGTTGTTCATGGCGCTGGGACAGACCTATGCCAGCGTCGATGTCAACGCCACGCTCAACATGTGGAACCGCCTCCAGCCCACTGTAGAGGTGGGACTGGGTTGGGCCAAGTCCACCCCCGACGACATGAACTTCACTTATCGCGGCAAGCCATCCCCCTACTTCAAGGTCGGCGCCAACTACAACCTCATGTTCAAGAACAGCCCCGACTACCAGGCACTGATCGGTATCAGGCTGGGATACAGCACCTTCACCTATGACGTGACCGATGTCTACTACTGGAACAGCTACTGGAACGAGGAACTGGCCTATGACCTGCGTGGCGAGCACTCCCATGCCCTCTGGGGCGAGGCCGGTGTGGGCCTGAAAGTGAAGCTGAGCGGTCCCCTGTCGATGGGATGGATGATACGCTATCACGGCATCTTCAACTACGGCAAGAGCGACCACTCTCGACCCTGGTTCATCCCCGGCTACGGCCCGCGCAAGAGCTCCCTGGGCTTCACGCTCGGCCTGAGCTACACCCTGCCCCTGCACCGCGACAAGCAACCTCAACCAGCAACGCCATGATCAAGAAACCCATCGGCCCCGTCGTGCGCCCCACGGGACGCATCCCCAAGCTCCGTCCTGCCGCACGTCCAGGGTGGTACAAGCGCCTGCGCCGCCTGCTCAAGCTCAACGCCACCCCATCCAAGGACCACTGAATCGGCCACGGAGGTGTGAGAGGCTGTGTCATCAACTCGTTGCAGGCTTTTTTTATACCACTTTTTGTTTGATTTCTCGTGCGTTATCACGACCCCTGTTCCTGGCTCGGATGATGCGACAGAACCCCACATTGATTATTGCCATCTGCCACCAAGCCCGTGAGCGACGAGGGCCATCAGCAGGGACGGGTAACGCCCGACGCCTGACACCGAATCTCACGCTGCACAGTGAGGGTGTTAATAGTTTTTTTGGCCGATTTTTCAAAAAAATTTTGCCAGTTCAAAAAAAGTTAGTAATATTGTAGTCTGAAAAGCGGAAGAAAACGCCCTTTTGTGGCCTAAGCTTCTTATTTTCAACGATTTATTATACATCAAGCCTTACTTTCCCCTTCGGAATGCGAGGCGATGAAACCAATGAACAAAAAACAAAGAACTACAAACAATATTAATTAACATTATTACTAACAATTTAACTCATTTAATTATGAAGATTAAAAATTTACTTCTTCTTGCTGCTGTAGCATCGGTAAGCATGAGCGCTTACGCTGATGACCTCCAGACCGGTGAGTTGGCAACTCTCGAGGACGGCACCCCCGCTACCATTGGCCAGGCTACCGTTGACCACCTGTTCGTTCGTGGCGACTATGCCGACATGGGTGACATGAAGACCTACGAGAACACCGTAAGCTTCAAGGCCGGTACTCCCCAAACCGTTTGGGTTTACCTCGATGACGATCAGATTTATCTGAACGAGAAGGTACAGGCCCTGCCCGCTATCGCTTACAACTCGGCTGGCGACAAGTACAACGAGATCACTTACAGCTCATTCCAGTGCAACATCTATCTCCCCCAGAGCATCCAGATGGTACTCCAGGAAGATGAGGATGGTGAGGAGTCATTCTTCGCACAGGGCGATCGTCTCCCCAGCAACGTATTGTTCCAGTATTCTAAGAGCGAGAACACCAAGGTTATCGACGGCGTGACCTACGACGTTTATACCCTGCTCTGCACCAACACCAACGCCTATGGTACCCACTTCTCGGCCAAGAACGCCAGCAAGTACAAAAACCAGGGCGCTCTGAAGAAGGACGCTACTCTGTTCGGTCTCTTCCTGCAGAACAACAACCAGACTGAGGTTGAGGGTCACCTCGCCGACATGATTATCGCCAACACCGAGTTCGGTCTGACCGAGCCTCTGAAGGTTGAGCCCCAGTGGTCGGCCAACGAGCAGCGCTTCTTCTATGGCACCGGTGGTAACGAGGAGACTCAGCGCTTCCAGCTCTACAACCGTGTTGCTCTCTATGGCAGCACCAGCGTAGTTGACAACCTGGCTCAGAAGACCATCAGCAGCGTGAAGTACTTCAACGTTGCCGGTATGGAGAGCGAAGTTCCCTTCGACGGTGTGAACATCAAGGTCACCACCTACAACGATGGTACCACCAGCACCTGCAAGGTGATCAAGTAATCCACACTTGACAATTTTTAATGACTAAAAGCCACGGGCACAACTGCCTGTGGCTTTTTTTGTGCAACGATACAGAGATGCCGGCACCTGGCCCCCCCACGCCGCTAAGCCGCCCGATCAGACGGGGTTGGTCATCCAATGGTCGGTGGCAAGCGAGGGGTCGGGCTGTTCCTGGCCGTGCGAGAACAGTCGCCTGTCATCGAGCAGCAGCAGGCCGATGGCACGTGTCATCAGGATATCGTCGTGCTTGCCCGGGCGAGCGGCGTAACACCGGCCCCGGTCCTCATAGTCCCTCATCTCGTTGACCGCGTCACGGTCACGCTCGATGTAGGTCTGGTCACGCAATGCGGCTATCAGTGCGTCGATGCAGGCCCGCTTAGTCTTGACATTGGTGTGGAATCCCAGTTGTCCCGACTCGCGCTTGTAGAGGTTGCCATACACGGTGGACACCATCTCGAGGATATAATCGCTCTCGCCTGCCCGCGCGGCCTCGTTGGTGAGCGTGTTGCTCTCGACCACCAGCAGGGCATTGTTGTACATCACGGCCAGCTGCATCGCCTTCCACGCCAGCAGGTCATGGTCGATGTGGCCGCGCCACTGTGCGACAACCGCATCCTTGCGCGTCCTGTCGTGCACGCGCCACACGGCAATCACCGAGTAGTCGCTGGACGACGCCCTGCCGCCTACGTCCACAACGACCAGATACCTCGTCGCTGTGGGGCCTCCACGCTCGGGCATCTCCCAGATGCGCAGCAGGCCCATCTTCTCGGCCACGAGGTGGATGCCACACTTCGCTTCCCGGCCCCTGGGACCCTCACCCTTGATGTCTCCCGTGAACAGCGGGTCGAGGCGGCACCCCTTCTCGAGTTCGTCGAGATGCTCGGCGGCAAAGGGGTTGCTCCCCGACGCCACAAACGCCTCGGTGGGCGTCGTCGGGTACTCGGCCATCATCAGCGACTGCTCGCGGTACTCGCGCCGCTTGTGGTGGTACCAGTTGACCTGCTCCAGCGTGCAACCGTCCTCCCACAGGTCACGCTCATAGTCGTCCATCCCGTTCCACAAGGCCTCGACGTCATCGACGGGCTGGCTGTAGATCTCTATCTCGTGCCATGGCACGAACAGCGGCACCTTGTCGCTGCGACCCATCTCGGCACGCAGCCACTCGTCATGGAAGTAGTCGCCCACGCCGTTGGCCGTCGATTCCAGCACGATGACCGTCTCGGGCTTGAGGGCAACACTGCCGCACACGCTGCGCACCACATCGTCGGGGTTGTGCATCGCGCTGGCTTTCCAGAAGGCCACCTCGCTCAGGTGGGCCATCGCGATGTCGTAGCCTCGCACGGCATCCTCACTGCGGGCGCTGCCCGTGATCACGAGGCAGTCGCGCGAGAGAATCTGCTGCACATTGGGCTGCCCCTCCAGCTTGGTGAACCGCGGCGGCTCGTCGTCATCAAGCAGCTCACGCGGATAATGCCTGAGCAGCAGGTTGTACATGCGCTTGATGCTCTTGCTTGTCACGTGCAAGTGGCCACAGATGAAGCTGTTCCACCCCTTGTGGCGCACCAGCTGCATCCAGGCCATATACATCTGCACCAGCGTCGAGCCGCCCCACTGCCGGGCCTTGAGCAGAATGACGCGCACGGGCCTGCCTGCCGCCCGCTGCTCCTCCATCACCGCCAGCAACCGCCGCTGCGGGCGATTCAGGATCAACGGCCTGTTGCGGCTGGTGATCTTATCCTTGATGGTCACGCAGCGGGCGCACCAGAACTCAAAATCCTCCCTCACACGCAGGCGCTGCTGCTCCAGCGCCGGGAGCGACAGGTAGTCGGGGTGCTTGTCGATGAGTTGTCGAGGCACCAGGCAGCCCGCCGCCTCCACCCTGTCGCCCCAGCACCCCACGCCGGTGAGCGGATCATAGCGGGCCAATGCCCGACAAGCCCTGCGCCGCTCATTCTCGGCAAGGACCTCTGCTATATTATTATATAATGTGTGTTTCATGACCTCTTACCGCCATTAGCATACAGCAGTGCCGGAAGCAACAGGGTCCCTGACCGGGCCTCGCCGTCGAGCAACAGGCGCACGGTGCGGCAGGGCACGGCCATGACGGGCGTGGCCAGCGGCTGGTTCACCCCACCCGTCACCGTCATAAGGCTCACGTCGCTGTCGCCCGACATGATGCCGCGCTGCCCTGTCACCCTCAACGTGATGTCCACCGGTCCGCCGCTCAGGTGCCACACCATGCGCTTGACCACTCGCCCCATCAGTGGCTCCAGCGCTATGGGATGGCTGTGCCACGCCACGGGCATCATCGCCTCCTGTTCACGTTCCAGGTCCATCACCTGGCCGGCGGCGCTCACAGCGACGGCATGGCGCGGATCGCTGTAGAGCTGACCGACGGCCATGGTGCGCTCACTCATCCTGCCACTGGCCATCATCACCACAGGGAACCCGCCTGGCGGCAGCAGCCACAGCTCTTGAAAGGCATCACACCAGGCCAATGCCGTGTAAGCCCCGTCGCGCTGGACGACCGTGAGCTGCGAGCCCGCCAAGCGGCACAACTGGCCATGACGCGACACCAGCCAGACGTCACGTCCCGCCTCGACGGGCCGCACCCCGGCCGCGATGACGGTCCTGTCTACCAGGCGCGCCTCTCCCAGCCGTCCTGTGGCTCCCTGGGGCACAGCATAGATGCCGTCGTCGGTAAACACATACACCGGATAGCGCCCGAAGCCTCCCGAATAGAGCGGCCGCGTCACCACCGCCATCGCCAGCGGCACGGTGCCGAGCACACTGCGGCGGTGGGCCTCGACCAGGGCATTGCCGGGCAGGCTCACCACCACATCACCGCTGCCAGTGCAGCAATACAGGCGTCCGCCGGCAGTGGTCGAGCACACGACATCGGCGAGCGACGTCATCGCGCCCACGGCACCGCACTGGACATTGGTCATCGTCAACGGCTCGAGAGGAGCGACAAAGTCGGCTCCCGTCATCACCGCAGCGGCAGGGGCGGTGGCCACCAGCTGCCACGGCGAGGCCGCCAGCTGTGCCGCGATATCGGCTGCGCCACGCCGCGCCAGTCCCATCTCCAGCAGATACTCGCGCTGTCCCGCCATGCGCGTGAAGCACCGATAGTCCAGCGCCCCACCGGCGGCAAGCAGGCGCGCCTCGCTAGTGGCCAGCACATCGACGCTCTTGACCAGTGGCAGCCATGCGGCAGCGATGCCGCCACTCACCCCGATGTCCAGGCTGTAATGCACCATCGGCATCACCGTGGCCTGGGTGCCGGTAAAAGCGCTGCTGCTCGAGTTCACGGTAGCGGTGATGCGCTCGGCATTGGCCAGGGTCTCGTCCCCCACCCTCACGGGGGCGCTCATCCACAGGTAGCTGTCGTCAAGCAGCCTCACCGCCCAGCGCACCAGCATGGGCGCCACGTGATGACCCATCGATGCGGCATCGGCGGTGAGCACGTTCCAGGCACCCCGCAAGATGTCCCTCAACGCGCTGGTATCCACGTCGGCCAGCGGCGCCCGCCATTCCCTGTAGGTCCCGGCGAAGGTATAGGCCGGGATGTCGGCCCTCGACGTGGCACACTGTGCCCGCAACGTGAGCTGCGGCACGGCGTCGCCAGGGTCGAGCTGCACCCATGAGCCCTCGTGCCGCGAGAGGTAGGCCAAGCCACCGCGCGTCACCACCACGAGCAGCTGGCCGACGGCATGGGCGCCCACGATGGCATCACCCAGGGTGGCGACAGTCACACCATCGACCTTCACCTCGCCACCACGACAGGTGATCAAGTGATCGCCGTCGATCAACAGCAGGCGGTCAGCACCATCGATGGCACCCACGGCAGCAGGGGTTCCAGTCACTTGCATCGCATCGTCGCGCTCGCGCAGGTTCCGAGCCACGGCAGCCATGCCACACTGTGCCGCCTCGACATTGGTCAGCGGCACCATTCCCACGGGCTTGACCCGTGTCTCTTTCATCAACTTGTGTGTCTTCATAGTCAATCTTAGGTTTCGCAAGTTGTTAACTTGCTCTCTGGTTAATGGTTCATTGGTTAAAGCATTCCACTGGAGACCAGTAAAAAAATGCGATACAAAGGTATGTCACAGCACCGATGCCCCACCAGCACAAAAATCACCCCCCGATAAAAAAGCAGGACCCATTGCGGTGGGCCCTGCATTTTTTATCAGGAGGGATTCAACCCTCTCGACAGTGGATTACCAAGTGCCGTTGAGCACGTAGCTGATCAGAGTGATAGCATCGCTGATGTCAACACTGCCAGAGAAGTTCACATCGGCATTGTCCATGTTGATGGAGTCGAAGTCGCTGTTGGTGATAGCGTTGATCAGAGCGATAGCGTCAGAGATGTTCACAACCTTGTCGTTGTTAACGTCGCCACGCATGCTCTCATCCTCCTTAGCGGGAATCAGAACCTCGGTTTGAACAACCTCGCTGGCACCCTTACCATAGGCCTGAGCAATAGCCTTCACGGTCACGGTCTTGTCCTCGGTGCCACGCTCAACCTGATAGGGACTCTCGACCTGAACGCCGTCAACAGTCATCACGTAGGCAGCGCCATCCTCGACGGTCAGGCTGATGACCACGTAGTCGTCGGTAACCTCGCTGGAGATCACGGGATCGGCGGTCTTGCCAAGCATCCAGAAGTCATTATCGCTCTTCCAGGTCAGCTTGTTGTCAAAGAAATAGTAAGGGTAACCAATGCCATAATAGGTGGAACCATTTATCTGCACGAGCGAATACATGATGTTTGCACCCCACTCGATGGTCTCGGGAGTTACAGTACCAGCGACACCATCACTAGTGAATGCATCAGTGGCAGCATCATAACCCCAAGTGTAGAAGGTGTCACCGAAGGTGTAGTTGGGATACTTTTCCTCATATTCGGCCATGTCCTCATAAGCAATAGGCTGAACGGGGAATACTGCTGTACCATCCTCATTGATGGTAATCTCACTGTTGCGATAGCCAAAGCCTAAGGCAGCCCACAAGTTCCATACCAGTGCGGTGGTATCATCATACTGGAACATGTAAACATCATTGTTGAGGGCCTGTGCGCTGGGCAACTGTGTCTCTGCATCGGGAGTGGTCATAACATTGTACGAGTGCTGGCCATTGGTAGTCATGAACCAGGTGTCAACCAGGAAGTCGGTAATCATGCCCTCGATGGTGTCACGGTCAACGGTGGTACCGGTGCGGGGGTTAACGGTGGTGGTCTCTACAAACATGATGTCGTAGTAGCACCAGCCATCCGCGAAGTTGATCGAACCATCATCGTAAACGGTACCGGCAATGTTTGCCCAGTCACCGCCCTTGAGCACTGAGTTGGCGTCAAGAAGCAAGATGTACTCGGTGGTGTCGTTGTAAATGTAGGAGTTGTTACCCTGGCTTACGGTATCTTTCCACTGGAAGCCGGCAAGCACACCTGCCTGCATCTCGGCAGTGTTGTTGGCCAGGTCGATAGAAACGATGTTAGGGATCTGGGTGAAATAAGCGTAGTACTTGTACTCGCCAGCGTTATCACCAGCAGCAACATCGCAGGTCCAGCTGCCCAAGAACACGGGATAGGTCAGTGCCAGCGAGTCACCAGCCTGATCATAGGAGTAGGTCATAGCCGAGAACAGGGGGGTGGAGTTCAGCAGGACATCCTCGGTCACGCGGCGGGGAGCCTTCTTCAACAACAGGTTGTCGTTGGGGGTCAGGTTGTTCTGACGGAAGAAGCCGGGCAGACTATGCTTGTAGTCAGTAATCTGCTTGTTAACCTGCTGCTGAGTCATCATCTTGCTCTGAGGCATGGCGGCAGCTTTGTTGACCAGGGCCTTGCTGGGCTTACCCTGCATCACCTTCACGTTGTTCAACTGCGGGGTCACGGCCATTGCGGTCAGACCTGCGCATACAAACATAAGTGCTAAAAATTTCTTCATAAATTTTTGATTTAGGTTAATAAAAAATAAAATTAATAAACATTATTTGGTTTTTCTTAAATATTTATTCTACCCTGTTTGGTTAATCAATGGTGATTATGCCATAAGGATTATCTAAAGACGCGACAAATATACACAATGATTTCAAAAAAAACAACTTTTTGACACATTATTATATTAAAAAGTTATCATCAGCCAGCAGCATGCCTTGAGCCACCTGATCGGCCACAGGGGCGCCCATGCTCAGCTCAACGAGGGTCAATGCGAACGGAGCGGCGGCGGCAGGACCGTTACCCGTGACGATATTCCCGTCGATGACGACAGGTGTATGGCCCCAGTTCACGCCCTCCACGGTCTCTTCCATGCCGGGATAGCAGACAGCCTGGCGTCCGGCAAGCATGCCCAGTTGCCCCAGGACCACGGCCGGCGAGGCGCAGATGGCCGCCACCTTGCCACCCTTGCTGTCGTGCTCCTCGAGCAGGGCGCACAGCTGCTCGTGGGCAGCCAGATTGGGAGCGCCGGGAATGCCTCCGGGCAGCACGAGCCACTCGGCATCGCTGTAATCGTTGTCGGCGAACAGGCTGTCGGCGACGACGGTCACGCCATGGGCACCCGTCACCTGCGGGGTCTCGTTAATCGTCACCGTCACCACGGGCATGCCCGCGCGACGCATCACATCCACACTCGTCAGTGCCTCGACTTCCTCAAAGCCGTCGGCAAGAAAAATAAAACTCGTCTTCATTGTTCTTTTATTTTATAGTTTTGAACCTTTATTGACAATCTCGACTCTTTAGCCCATTTGAGGCAAAGCAGCCCACTAAATTAGGGTTTTTGGGCGAGAAAACGGGCCTTTTTTCGAAAAAAAGTGCTTTTTTTGAAAAAAAAGTGCGATTTTTTTTGGTGGTTACAAAAAAAGCAGTACCTTTGCATCGCTTTTGACAGCAACGGGCAGTTAGCGCAGTTGGTTCAGAGCATCTGCCTTACAAGCAGAGGGTCGGGGGTTCGAATCCCTCACTG
>JBGUKK010000113.1:0-51671 GCA_045114435.1 Sodaliphilus sp. | reverse complement strand
ATACTGACGATAAACGGAAAACTTGTGCAAGTTGAATGCAAACGAACTCGTTCGATTTGCTGAGACGCAGCCAAGTTTATCCAATGCAGGCAGCGCTGAAGAAGGGGTCTTCGATAGAGTACGTATGGATAAATTTGGCTGCGCCTCAGCAATTAAAGCACGCTTTATTGCCTTCGGCTTGCGCAAATTTTCGGAGAACCGCATCTTCACCGACGCCGACGACTACAGCATGGAGATAGAACTGCCCCTGGCCGACTGTCCCCAGAACCTCGACATCTTCGGCATGATCACCCGAAAACCAGCCGTAGGTGACGGTCCAGGAGAGCGAGGACTTAAAGGCGACTATCGCTCAAAAACAAGTTCAGGTAGCATAATAATTGCATTTGGCCAACGTTAATTAGTAGTAATATTAAAAATAGAGCCATGATAAGTAAGTTAAAGTATTTAGGATTTATCCTACTATTATTCTCATTGTTCTCCCTTGCATCTTGCAGCAACGAAGACGATGTTGTGAAGCGGTTGACGAACAAACAAAAGGAGACCTATGCGCAGAACATTTCGGGCGAATATCCTGGCCAGTACGTCATTATATACAAAAACAAAGATTGTATCGAAGGCAAAGACGAGGCGGGTCGACCTATAACGGTTGCCCATAGTGAAGCCTTCGGTGACGTGCAAGTTGATGTGTCTGACAATAAGATGCTGCATGTATTCTTTCAAGACTTCCCCGTTTCGCTGATTTCAAAGGTCGTGGATGCGGACGAAGGGCTGAGCCATGCACTCGCCGGAGCCTCCCCACAGGCCATCACTGCACGCTATGGCTTCGACTACGACACGGACTTTTTGCACATCAAATGGGCTTTCATCCCCAATGTCATGCTGCTGAACTTAAACTACGGCGATACCGATCACCATATCCGCATAGAGTTTAATAACAACAGTCAGACTTACAAGTTTACGGAGAACGAACTGAAACAGCCGAAAGCATTCGGCTCACTTGCTGAAAACGGCATCGCTCTGCAACTGGAAGCTATCTATGACGGTTCCACTCTCATACAGCGCTTCGGCTATGAGAATGGGAACTATATGCATATTCTCTTCAAAACTGATTAATAAAAAACAGAGAAATCGGAATTTATGGAGATAAAAAACAGACCCAACCCCAATGAGGCTTTCCCGAATCCGAAGATTCCGAGCCTCTGCTTCATCAAAAACGTGGTGAAGAACCCTCGTATCATCATCGGAGACTACACCTATTACGATGACGTGGATGGGGCTGACCAATTCGAGAAACATGTCACTCATTTCTATGATTTCATAGGTGACCGGCTGATTATTGGCAAATTCTGCGCTATTGCCAAGGGTGTGGAATTTGTCATGAATGGAGCCAATCACAGGATGGACGGCGTGACAACCTATCCGTTTTATGTCATTGGCGGCGACTGGGGCAATGCCATTGCACCGGTGAAAGACGAATTGCCTCTGAAGGGTGATACCGTTGTGGGCAATGATGTGTGGATTGGTCAGAATGTTACCATTATGCCTGGTGTTCATATCGGTGATGGAGCCATTATCGGAACCAACTCTGTGGTTGCCTCAGATATTCCACCTTACGCTGTTGCGGTAGGGAATCCCTGCCGAGTTACCAGGATGCGTTTTGACGACGAATTCATCGCATATCTGCTGCAACTGAAATGGTGGGATTGGGACATAGAGAAGATTGAGCGCAATTTCAAAGCCTTGTCAAGTGGTGATTTATCATTGATCAGAAACCTATAAATTCCAATTTATCGGGCCGTCTTTTCAGGTTTAGAGCGGTTGAAGAACTTATACCAAAATGATAAAAGTCGGGGCAAGTGCCAGCGCCTCATGAAACAAGAAATCTCCCAGAAAACATGCGCTCGAAGAAAAATAATCACTAACTTTGCAATCTAATTTGACTACGTATGATCATTACTGATTCTACACCGTTATCAAGTTCTGCCACTGTTGGCTTTCCTTTAGAAAAAGTAAAGGAAGCAGTAACTTTTTTGCTGAATAATTACCCCCAATATTTTATAGCAAAAAAGAATGGAATAAATAATGATTTAGGTACATACATATTTGACCGTCCTAAAGGAATTGATACACCAACTATACGTATAACCCTTTCGTCAATAAGTGATAATCAAACCAAAGTAGATATTAACTGTTCTTCTCAAAGCATGACAACATCCTCTGCTGACTATCAATTAGCTATTACTGAGGTTCAAAATATTCTTGCTGCGAAATTGAATGGAAAATCTGACCAAGAAATATTAGAAGTCCTCAAGATGAATAATAGCGGTAACGGTGTTTGGGGGTGTATAAAAGGTATAGGTTGTTTAGTAGTTATCGTTGTTATGATAATTTATTTAATAAGCGGATTCATTAACATATTAAAATAGTAGTATATGAAGAAATCGTTTTATTTGGCTTTCATAGCTATATTCTCAATTCTCACCAGTTGTAGTTCTAGTGATAATACTGCTTATAAAGATTTGAAGTTCGGCATGACCCTTGAAGAAGTCAAGGCGAAAGGTTACTGCTATGATGAAAAATCCATATCAGAAGAAGGTATGGACACTTATCAATGTAAGTACTCTGATTATGCAGATATTCATTACGACAAGGCAGAACTTAGTTTTAGAAATAATAAACTGGCTAAAGTGCTTTTTCATATTTCGCCAGCAGATGCTACCAAACAAAAGGAAATATCAAATAAAGTTCATGATTATCTAACATCTAAATATGGGCCATCAAAAGAAGCTGGCAAATGTTATGGATGGAAAGATGAGAAAAGAACTTTTCTTCATTATGTTCACATAGATATTGATGAAAATTACAAGTCTTCATATGTAAATGAGCTTGCTATATGCAGTAACGACTACTATAAAAAGAAATAGTCTTTTCGTCTTTTCAAGGTTCACGCGGTTGGATTACCTTTGTGGTAAACCAACCGTTTTTCTTTGATTTAACGTGAGTTCGGTATAAGAAAAGTGTTTCTATCAATTAGTTATGTTGTGAATTGATAGAAACACACTTATGGATAAAAAGCCAGTTATTCGGCTATTTGCCAAATCACTTTACTCGTCAACTGAAATATTCTTAATAATGTTGTTCATCGCTTATTATATCAAACATCTTCTTGTAATGCTTTGACTTATCCAGGAAGCCTTCATAATATTCACTATGTTCCTTTGGAATCGACGTACCGTTATACACTTCCTTGAACTCTTCATTTGAACCAGAAGACTTTTGCTTCACGATAGCCTTAATTAATTTGCCGTCATTGAAATAGAAACGGTATTCCCAGTCGAGATCATCCAAATCATACTCATTGAAGGCGTAGATGAATTCCACATTGCCCTTCTCATCGTAAAGATATTCCCGATAAAAATTGCGGGCGGCAAAATTATATTTCACTGTCACAAATTCTATACGCTTAGGAGGGAATATCTTAGGAGCATCATCCTCACTTTCTTCATGTATCTCATCATGATAGATATATACATCTTCTTTATGCTTGCCTGTGCCGGGATAGTTTTCCTGAATCTCCACGTGATAAAAAGTGGGAACAGGATATTCCTCAGTCCATGTCGCCATTTCAGCAACATTACTATTTATTTCGTTATAATGCTTGCGGATCTTTTCCACAGTTGTTTGGGCATCAACTACCTGAAATAGAGCGAATATAGTTAAAAATAATAAAAATGATTTTTTCATATTAATATGCATTTTTGGTTTGTATTATTGAATGATGCAAAGATAGTTGATTATTTTTAATAAAATATTTTTACATGGAAAATTTTGCTAATATCACGTGAGTTCGGTTTAAGGATTATGCAATAAGTCTGCTCTTGTCAATGATTTCAATATTCAAAGAAGGCTTCTTAGGCATGAGGTGGTATGCAATCATTCCTGCCAGCAGATTAGCCGCAAACTTGTTGACAGAGAGGTGCCTGGTGTGGTCTATCTGACAGATGCTCTTCAACTCGTCGTTCACCGTTTCAATAACTGACCTCTTTCTTGGAGATGGGGATGCGTGAGAATAAGGAGTCGGCATTAGCGGGGGAGAGCGCGAGATGCTGGAGCCGGGATTAGCAGGGGATGCGTGAGATGCTGGAGTTGGGATTAGCAGGGGATGCGTGAGATGCTGGAGTTGGGATTAGAAGGGAAGGAAGCGAGCAGCGGGGGCGGCAAGATTCACTCGCTTAACTCGTGCATCTTGTGCGCTCCCGCGGGGGCGCTGCCTTTGAACAACCGATTGCTGCGCAATCTTTTGGTTATTTTGTTATAGGGACGCGCTCAAGTAAACTCGGCGTCACTCCTATAACAAAACAACCGGCCACTTGCGCGGTCGGTTGTAAGCGGAGAGGACAAGATTCGAACTTGCGGTAGAGTTACCCCTACGGCAGTTTAGCAAACTGCTGGTTTCAGCCACTCACCCACCTCTCCGGTAGCTAGCTGAAAGTATTTTTTTCAATAGCGACTGCAAAGGTAGTGCTTTTTTTTATTCCTGCAAGCGTTTTTGCCGTTTTTTTTCAAGAAAATGTTGTCGGTGCTGTCTGGGCATGGGGCGCGGCGGTGGCGTGCTCAAGGCGTAAAATGTTCACTGTGAGCCGTGTGTTGCCGTGTTGCCGCTCGGGCCTCTCAGTCGTCATGTTTCTTGAACCAGTCGCTGGGGCGCCAGTTGATGGTGAGCAGCCACATCGACAGTGCCGCCAGGACGATGGTGATGATGAGCATGGTGATGAGCATGGGGAAGGAGAGCATGCGTCCCAGTGTGGCGTAATGAATGTCGAGCCACATGCCTTTGTACCAGGAGAGCCTGTTGAGGATGAACATGCTCCTGGCGGTGTCAAAGTCGATCCACATGACGCAGGTCTTGCAGAACGGGATGAGCGAGAGCGTGACGTAGCTGGCGATGACGCCGGTGCGTCCATGGCAGTTGCCAAAGAGCTTGCGCAGTCCCTCGGCGACGAGTCCCAAGGCGAAGCAGCCAATCAACAGGAACTCATGTCCCTGACCGATGATGAAGTTGAACAGCAGCAGCATGATGGCGCACAGCATGGCGATGCCGGGAATGGGGTAGCGCTGGCATAACTTGAAATAGGGCCATGACGCGGTGACTGCGGCGATGACCGCACTATAGGTCCATGCATAGGGGTGGAAGATGCCGATGATTTCCACGATAAAGAACGCCAGCACGTAGAGCAGTGCCAATCCGATGACTTTATAAGCTCGTTCCATAAGGATACTTCTGGTCAAAAATAAGGGTCTTAACAATTATGTGATGCGACAAAGGTACAGCAAATTGGCCATTGAACAAAAATATTGTGGCGCTAAATTGCAATAAAGGGTCAGATTTTAGCGGATTTTAATGATAAAGTGGCAGTTTTGCTGGTTTTGACGGCTAATCTGGGGGCGGCTGCGTCATCATGGCGACTCGGTAGCATAACCGTGCTATCGCACGGGAAATCAAACATATTTTTAAATTAGCCCTATGTTTCTTTGTCTTGGGTTTCAGCGGCATGTGCCTGGAACTGGCAACTGCAAAACTCTTCTATAGTGCCGCAGCTGCTTCAGAAACTTGAGTTTAAAAAGATGGTGACGAAGTGGGCCATCTGCTGTGTCATTGCTAAAAATATTGTACCTTTGCGCCTGTGAAGATCGTCCGCACATCGATATTGCCGTTCAAGGGCTACAACGCCATCAATCTGCTGGGGGTGCTTTTTGTGCATCATGGGGTCTATCTGAGCGAGGAGTTGATGAACCATGAGCGCATCCACACGGCCCAGCAGCGCGAGATGCTGTTTGTGTTCTTCTACCTCTTCTATGTGGTGGAGTGGCTCGTGAGGCTGCCGATGAAGGGCAATGCCTACCGCAATATCTCCTTTGAGCGCGAGGCCTACGCTAACCAGCGCGACCTTGACTACCTGAATCATCGTCCCCTCTACGCTTGGCGCCGCTACTTGAAGCGCCGCGGCCGTCGACGTTAACCAGAAACAGTATATTATTATTTAATAATGAAACGGATCACATTGTTAGCCATCCTATCGCTCGCCGCGATACTCCAGGCGGCGGCCCGTGTCACGCCTCAGGATGTTGTCAACCAGTTTGTGTCAGACAGCTCGCTGGCCTATGCCTCGGTGGGCGTGAAGGTGATAGACCTGGCTTCGGGCCAGTCCGTCGCCAGTTATCGCCCTGAGCAGGCCAACATTACCGCCTCGACGATGAAGACGGTGGTCTCGTCGGCCGCGTTGGGGCTGCTGGGACCGCACTTCCGCTTTGAGACGCCGGTGTACCTTGATGGAGAGGTCGCCGACGGCCGTTTCGTGGGCAACATTGTCATCCGTGGGATGGGTGATCCCACGTTAGGGTCGGTCTTTCTGCCCAATCAGCCCAATATCGTCGCCGAGGTCATCACGGCCTTGCGTGCCCGAGGCATCACCACCGTTGTGGGTTCCATTGTGGGCGATGACAGCTATTACAATTACCCCTACCACGACGAGGACTGGGATGTGGGGGACCTCCCCTACGACTACGGCGCCGCGGTCCATGCCTTGAGTTTCCATGACAACCTGGTGACTGTTTCCTACACGATGGACGGGCAGGGTGGTGTGGCCCAGTCGTCGTTCACGCCGCCGGTGCCAGGCTTGGGACTCATCAGCCATTGCCGCAATGACGGGGAGCGCAACGCCATCACCCCATATCTGGATTACAGCGTTCCGGCTCTCGTGCTCACGGGCGAGACGACAGCCCGTGCCTATAGCGACACCTATGCCAATCCCACGCCGGCTCCCATGCTGGTGGACAGCCTGGAGCGCGCCCTGGTGCACAACGGTATCGGCTACGACTTTGATGCTGTGGCGCGTGCGTCGGTCGATTCTCCCGAGCGCACGCTGCTCGTGTTGCACAAGTCTCCCGAGCTCACCGAGATTATCACCTCGCTGCTCGACCGCAGCGACAACATGTTCGCCCATGCCCTGTTGCGGGCAATCGGTGCGCGCGATTGGGAAACCAGGGGGCATGACCGCATGCCCAGCGACCTGGACAAGGTGGGCGTTGCCGCCGTCAAGCGCTGGCTGGAGCTGCAGGGTGTGGACACACGTCCGCTGTTCATGCGCGACGGCAGCGGGCTGGCGCGTGCCAACAAGGCGTCGGTCGATTTCTTTGGCGACATGCTCGTGATGATGTCCAACCGCCGTTTTGACGGAGTGCGCCTGTGCGATCTCATGCCCAAGGCGGCCGGTCGTGCCGGCAAGACGCTCAAGGCCGACCCCTTGAGTGACCAGATCGTGCTCAAGTCGGGCAGCATGACTCATGTGCAATGCTTTGTGGGCTATTATCCCGCCGACGAGCCCCGTTACGCGTTTGCTGTGCTGGTCAACAACTTCACGTGTTCGCAGTCATCTATCCGTGAGCAGATTGGCACCTTCCTTTGCAATCTTTTTAAAAAAATATAGTTGCTGTTTCAAAAAAAGTTAGTAAACTTGCAGGTTAAATGTAAAACAAATCCTTGGCGACTTATCGCTAAGCGGCAATAAAACAGACGATTATGGACATGTCGATAGAGAAAATGCTTTCTCACGTGTATGAGATAGAGGGCCTGATGCTCGTCACCCGTCGACTGGGGGAGGAGAACACGCCCGACGTCATAACCAATAAGATACAGCGCAAGGTGCGTGAGTTGGCCGAGATGTGTGGCATTGACCTCACCAATGAGGCCTCCGCCGCTGATGAGGCTCCTGCTGCTGTGGATACCCCTGCCGACGGCGCTACCGCTGCCGCCAGCGAGCACCTTCTGCCTGAAGATGATTATGATGCCGACGAGACCTGGCAGCACGACAATGGCGAGGAGTTTAAGGAGGTCTTCACATTAGAATATGAGGAACCCAAGCATGAGGTGGTTGACCCCATGCAGGTGCCCGTCGAGGACCGTGAGCCCGACGACGACATCACTGTCGAGTTCATTGACGCCCCCGACGAACCTGCCGCTGCTGAGCCTGCCCCTGCACCAGCCGCCCCCGACGAGGAGGTGACGCGTGTCTTGAAGCCCGCCGAGGCGGCCACTTCCGTTCCCCCGGTATTCCGCATGCCCGAGGAGAACGATGAGCCTGTGCCCGAGCCCGACCCCGCCGTGTTGCCCGAGGCCGATGATGCCCCCGACATCGAGGTGGAGTTCATCGAGGCCGATGACGGCAGCCTGCCCGAGCCCGAGGACGAGATGCCCATTCCCCCCGTTCCCACCGAGTTCCCCGAGCCCGGGGAGCCTGCTGCCCCGATGCGTGTCGACGAGAAGCTGCAGCGCACGATGTCCAAGGACATCCGCAAGGCGTTTTCGCTCAACGACCGTTTCCGCTTCCAGCGCGAGCTGTTTGCCGGCAGCGCCGACGCCATGAACACGGCCATCGAGCACATCGAGGCCATGCGCAGTTATGGCAACGCCGAGCTGTATTTCTTCAGCCAGCTGCACTGGGACCGCGAGAACGAGGTTGTCCAGGACTTCATGAATATCGTGCGCAACCACTTCAGCAAGTGATATCGACCGCTCGCCCTCAAAGCCATGGCAGGAAAGTTGTACATAGTGCCCACGCCCGTCGGCAACCTTGGTGACATGACACCGCGTGCCATCGAGGTGCTCACGTCGGTGGACATGGTGCTTGCCGAGGACACCCGCACCAGCGGAGTGCTGCTCAAGCACTTCGGCATCAACACGCCCATGCGCAGTCACCACAAGTTCAATGAACACGAGGCGGTGGCTGCCGTGGTCGAGCAGTTGTTGGGCGGCAAGGTGATGGCACTCATCAGCGATGCGGGCACGCCGGGCATCAGCGACCCGGGGTTCCTCCTCTCGCGCGAGTGCCGCCGTCGCGGTGTCGAGGTCGAGACCCTGCCGGGAGCGACGGCCTTTGTGCCGGCTCTCGTCAACTCGGGGCTGCCCTGTGACCGCTTTGTCTTTGAAGGCTTCCTGCCGCCGAAGAAAGGGCGCGCCACACGCCTTGAGGAGCTCAGCCGTCAGCCGTTGACCATGGTTTTCTATGAGTCGCCCATGCGCCTGTTGAAGACCCTGCAGCAGTTTGCCGAGGCCTTCGGCGAGGAGCGCGAGGCAAGCGTGGTGCGCGAGATCAGCAAGCTGCACAACACGACCCATAACGGGACACTGGGTGAGCTGGTGGCTCACTTCACCGACAACGAACCGCGCGGCGAGATTGTCATCGTGGTGGCGGGATGCCCCCAGCCGACGGCGGTCAAGGTGGACAAGTATGCCGTCTTCAAGGGCAAGAATGCCCGGGTATGATTAACGAGAGCACTAACACTGTCAAAACATAGACAAGAACTTAAAAACCATATTTTAGGTATGAAAAAAATTGCGTATTTCGTCTGGCTGATGGTGGGACTGGCGCTGATGCCGGCCTGTCACAGTGACAATCAATCTGATCAGCAGGTGCTGAGGCAGGACTCCATCAATGCAGCCCTGCAGGACTCCATCAACACGGCAAACGCCGAGAAGGACAGCCTAATGCAACTCATGGGAGAAATTGCCGACGGCGTGCAGCAGATCAAGGAACTGGAGGACATCATGTCGGTCAAGAACCTCAATGGTGAGACCCCCGACAGCAAGAAACAGCTGCGTGATGACATCATCCTCATCCAGCAGGCCGTCACCAAGCAGAAACAGCGCCTGGCCGAGCTGGAGAAACGCTTGAAGCAGTCCACCAACTACAATGCCACGATGGAGAAAACCATCGCCAACATGAAGGCGCAGCTCGAGGACCAGCAGAAGAAGATCAACGCCCTGACCGACCAGCTTGCCGCAGCCCACGTCCAGATCAAGAACCTGAACCAGAGTGTTGACTCCCTGAACACCGTCAACAAGGCCGTGACCAAGGAGAAAGAGGCCGCACAGGAGCAGTCCAAGCAGCTGACCAATGAGGTGACAAACCTCAACACCTGCTACTATGTCGTCGGCTCCAAGAAGGAACTCAAGTCCCACAAGATCATCGAGAGCGGCTTCCTGCGCAAGACCAAGATTCTGGAAGGTGACTTCGAGATGTCCTATTTCACCAAGGCCGACCGCCGCACCCTGAGCGAGATCCCCCTTCACAGCAAGAAGGTGCAGCTGATGACCAACCACCCCAAGGACTCCTACGAGATCGTGGACCATGGCGGCACCAAGACATTACACATCCTGAATGCCAACCGTTTCTGGGAAAAGTCTAATTTCCTGGTCATCAAGGTGGATTGATTTGAAGCGGCTGTGTCATCATTCGAGCGAGGAACAGGAATCGTGCTAACGCACGGTTAACGTGCGTGTCGTTGAGTTTTGATGCAGTTTCACAAATACTGTAGCTTCAGCATTATCCTGACAACTGACAACAGAACATGAAGGTCGTTCTGGCATTTGACAAATTCAAGGGCTCGGCAACCGCCGGACAACTCAACGAGGCCGCGCAAGACCGTTTGCGTGGCCTTGATGCTGTTACGACCGTCTGCATCCCTGTGGCCGACGGCGGCGACGGCACCACCTGGGCCTTGGCGGCCCACCTGCAGGGGCAGTGGATCACGGTGCCCACCATGGGTCCGCTCTTGCAGCAGGCGCCGGTGACGGCCAGCTATTTCCTGTGTGACGACGGCACGGCCATTATCGAGGTCGCCGCCGCCAGCGGGCTGGCACTCTTGTCGCCCGATGAGCGAGGCGTGATGCGCGCGACCACGCTCGGCACCGGCTTGCTGATGCGCGACGCGATGGAACGGGGCAGCCGTGACATCGTGCTGGGCCTGGGAGGCTCGGCGACGTGTGATGCGGCGATGGGCATCCTGTGTGCCCTGGGCGCGGAATTTCTTGATGCCGACGGCCGCCACCTCTATCCCGGCGGCGAGAGTCTGGAACGCATCGCCCACATCGAGGCCCTGGGCATTCCTCAGGAGGTGAGAGACTGTCATTTCACCCTGTTGACCGATGTGGACACGCCCCTGTGCGGCCCCCGCGGTTCGGCCAGGGTCTTTGCCCCGCAGAAGGGTGCTTCTCCCGAGCAGGTGGAGCAGTTGGAACGTGGCTTGGAACACGTGGCTGCCATGGTGGGCGAGGATGTCGCTTGCCTGGCGGGATGCGGCGCCGCAGGAGGCATCCCGTCACTGATGATGCACCTGCTCAACTGCACGTTGACGCCAGGAGCCCCCTATGTGCTCGCCCGTAACGGGCTGGCCGAAGCGCTCGATGGCGCCGATCTCGTCATCACCGGCGAGGGACGGCTCGACAGCCAGACGCTGATGGGCAAGGGACCCGGTTGTGTCATCACCATGGCACGCGAGCGCGGCATTCCCGTAGCTGCCATTTGCGGCACGATAGCCCCCGGCTTTGACCCTCAAGCGGCTGGTTTGTCCCGAGCCGTTGCCGTGAGCGACGGCCTCACACTCGACGAGGCCATGGACACCGCAGGCACCCTGGCCCGTGTCGCCCGTGCTGCGGCCACGCTGGTGCAGCACTCCTGACAGCATCTATCTCATACACAAGCAAGAGGGCAAGACGATGACAACGGATGTCATGTCTTGCCCTCTCTCTTGTTCACGGTTTAATCTCGTTCGCCTGGCAGGGGGAGATTAAAATTTCATGTACAGGCCGCGGTTGCGGCCCTTGCGGTGGCTCACGTGGATCCAGCGGCAGTCCTTCTCATCGATGCATTGGTCAATGGGGAGGTTGAGACGCTTGATGAGCGCCAGCAGGCGCCGGTTGTCGTCTTGAGTGCCCACGGTGATGTCGGCAGCCTCTCCGCGCTGGTGCTGGCTGGTGGGGGTGCCGCCCACGGCCCTGTTCAGCTCGGGGCAGCGGTAGCCGCTGTCGACCCAGATGGGGCCGCCCCACGCCTCGCGCAACGGGTCGAGCACCTGCTCCACCAGCTCATGGAGCGCTGCGACGGCACTGCTGGGCGGCGTGTTGTCAATCTCCAGGCATCGGGCAGTCTCGGAGCGGGTCAACTCCTTGATGGTGAAGTACTTCATCGGCAGGTCACGCGCATGTGCGCCTTGGGGTAGCGCAGTACCAGACAGGAAGCCTCGGTCATCACCAGGGCATCAACGTTGCGCACGCCGCTCTTCTTGAGGTTGAGCTGCTCGGTGCTGAAGGGGATGTGGGTGTACTTCTGCAGGTACTCGGGATCGATGATGATGCCGTCATTCTCCATGCCCACCTCGTCAAAGATCTCGCTCAGCAGCAGGTAGAGGCTGCCAAACTTGGAGCGCAACTCGGTGAAGTCGATGCCCCACTTGCTCACGTGCTGCCCGGCGGTGATGACGCGGGTGTAGTCCAGCTGGCTGATGCGGCTGATGAGCCCGCTGCCGCCGATGAGAATCTTGCGCTTGCTGCCGGCATTGCCCGTGAAGGCCTTGCGCATGAGCTTGACAATCTCGCTGACGTTCAGCTCCGATGAGGACTCCAGGAAGTGGTCCTTGCCCGCCTGGTTCCAGATGCCGCCGGTGAAATAGATGAACTCCTTCTTGTTGTTGTCCCACAGCTTGCGGGCCGTGCCAAAGAGGAATGACTTCTCCATGCCCAGGCGCATGTCATAGATGGCGGCCTCCTCCTGGTCACTCATCGTCCAGCCCACTTCCTTGTTGGCCAGGCGTTGCAGGGTGGACTGCTCGACCTGCATCTTGAAGATCTGGCACAGGTTGCGGCTCTTCTTGGGCAGGGCCTCGAACTGCGGCGACTGCACGTCGAGCTCGCTGGCGGCACGCCCCATGCGCACCAGTGTCGTCCCCGAGGCGATTGCCGGGATGCAGTTGTCGACACCACCCATGGTGGGACCGTTCACCGCCATCACGGTAACGCCCGAGGCGTCGCGAGCGACGACGTAGAGCATCAGGTCCTGGCTGGTCTCCTCGCTGCCGTCGAGGGCATATCCCGGGGTCTCCTGCACGAGGATGGTGTCGGTGGGGTCAAAGATCTCGTTGTTGCTGGTGTGGATGACGGCGACGGGCGTCTCACCCACGGCAGCAGTGTTGGTCGCGCTCACGTCATCACTGAGGGTCGCCATTGTCGGCTTGGTGTCCACGCTGTAGAAATCGACGGTCATGCTGCCGGCGTGCTTGCTGCCGGCGTAGCGTGAGATCTGGTCGATGGGCGTGGACATGGGACGGATTTTCACAATCTGCTGGTCAATCTCGTTGAGCAGCAGGTCGGGCGACCCCTCATGGGTGAGGTCGGTCGTGAGAGGGCCGTCCACCACGTGCTTGCCGTTGTCCACGCCGGTGATGAGCATGCCCACGGCCATGGTGGCGCCAGCGGTGTTGCCGCCGGTCAGGCACGAGGCGAGGATGGCGATGAGAATCATGGTGATGACAAAGAGGATCAGTTTCTTGTGGTCGCGCATCCAGCGCAGGACCTTGTAAAAATTGTTGATGTTCATGGTTGTGATGGATTAAAGGTTATTTAAAAATGGTGGAGATAGAAGCAATAGAAGCTATAGGCTGGGGCGTCAGTCCCAGATGCTGCGGCGGCAGTAGCGAGGGAAGACAGGGACCGCCTCGGCCTCGTCGGGGGCTTCGGGCTCGGGGTGGAGCACGGCCTCGATTTTCTCGTTGCGGCCTCGCAGGTAGCCCGCCGCGTCGGCGTTCTCCACGTCGCTGTCGTGGGTCACGCCTCGGGCGAGCGTGTCGAGCAGGTCGCTGGTCAACGCGTCGGCATCGATGCCGGCGGCCAGCTGGCGCAGTCGGCCTGTGCTCTCCTCGTCGAGGCCCAGGGTGGCGATCCTCTCGTCGAGGGTGGGGGAGGCGGCCGGCTGCGGCTCATGCGGTTCTTCACTGTGGCGAAAGGGTGGTGGTGTCATCGCTTCGCTGTTCTGATTCTGGATTTCTTGGTCGTTGTTCATGGATTCTTAAAAGTTTACAGTTTACAGTTTAAAGTTTAAAGGGGCATCCGCCACCCATTGGTCCTATTAGTCCCATTGGTCCCATTCGCTCCCGTCAGGGCTTGGTGGCGGTGGTGATCTTGCGGTCGCGCTGGCGGCGGAACGCCTCGAAGGTCTCAAACACGTCGCTCAGGGCGATGTCGGCATTCTCGCTCTGCAGTTGGTAGGCGCCGCCGCTGTTCACCGTCGGGTTCTTGCCTTGCAGCGCTCCGGTCACGCCGCTGATTTCCTCAAACAGCTTCATCTGCAACTCAATCATCTGATAGGCGCCGATGTTGGTGCTGTTGGCGCTGATCTGCTCAGGTTTGGCGTCGCCGAAGCGTGGGTTGTAGGGCAGCAGGCCGTTGGCGCTCGACCAGCACCGCCGCGCTTCCTCCCAGGTCCAGCCGTCGGGCAGGGCCGTCTCGGGGAACAGGAGCACGCCCTTGGCACTGCTGCGCATCACCTGGTCGAGCAGCGAGATCATGCGGTTGACGTGCTTCTGCGTGTCGATGATGTCCTCGACCACGGCGTGCACCTCGCCGTCGGTGAGCGGGTAGAGCTTGATGACAAACGGGTGGCTGCCATGGTCCCAGGGCGAGTCGTACTCGGTGAGCAGGTCGCCCATCGGGCTGAACCAGCGGCAGTGCCACACGGTGGCGATGTCCCAACGGGTGGTCACGTCGGGGCGGTTCTTGAGGCGCCGGCTGTTGCCCATGGGCTCGATGGTGAGCGTGCCCTCGCGCCGGTTGTGGCACACCATGACCTCGCGGCTCTCGAGGGTCCACACCTCGATGGCGCGGCACTTGCCGTCGCTGGCGTGCCAGAAGTCGGTCCCCAGTTGCGAGTCGGCTCCCAGCCGCGTGGTGAAGTCGGCCAGGCGGCTCTCGGCGCCGTCGGTGTAGAGGCGCCTCACCCAGGCCGCCTTGCGCTGGCTGCCGCCAGCCACGCGCCGCAGCAGCTGGGCGATGTTCAGGTCGTGCAGCTGGCCGATGAGTTCGCAGTCCCAGGCCCTGGTGTCGTTCATCGTTCCCACCAGCAGCTTGTTGACGTTGACGTTATCGACCCTCACGTGCTCGCTGCCGCCTGGGGCGTGGGCCGTTTCCACGCGCTGGATGCAGCAGCCCGAGATGAGAAACTCCTCCAGGGCGCGGCTGTCGAGCTCGTCAAGTTCATTGTCCTGCCTCGGTTGAGCCAGCGCGTCGGCCTTGTTGCCCGTGTCCCGCTTGATGTACTGTGAGCGGAAGCGGCCGACGATGGTCTTCACCATCTGGCGGATGAGGTTGTTGGTGATGCTCTCGCATCCCTGGCTGGCCAGGTGCTCGCCCTCGGTCATCACGCGTCCCTGCTGGTCCTTCACCAGGTCGCCCCACTGGTCGCCGTAAGTGAACCGCTTGTTGCGCAGCCGCGCCTGCCGCAACCCGGCGGCGTTCATCCACGCCTGGTAGGCGGCCCGCAGCACGCGGATGTGTTGTTCATTGTTGGTCGGTGTTTTCATAGTTGGGTATGATCATTAACATGGTTGGTCATTATTGACGCTGCAAAATTACCATCGCGCCCAATCATGCCACCACGTCAAAAAGCAAAAAGCGTCGGTTTTTTGTCATTATTGGGTTGTGCTATCGTAAAAATTAGTACCTTTGCAGTTCGTATTGCGGGCAAGGGTGCCTGTGATCATCATTAAAAGTCAATTAAAATGGCAGACATCACTATTGCGGGCGTGATGCGCGCTGGCGCGTATTCGCCCAACCACATCGGTAACGACACGGCCATCTTCAACCTGGTGGCAGAGCAGCTGCGCAAGCGCGGTTGCCAGGTCAACGTCTATAGCGAGGAGCAGTTCAACAACAGCGAGATCAAGGAACCCGTCGTGCTGGCCATGTGCCGCGAGCGTGAGAGCATCGCCAAGCTGCAGCGCCTCGAGGACGAGGGCAAGTTGGTCATCAACTCGGGCTACGGCATCGAGAACTGCACGCGCGAGCGCATGACACGCATCCTGCTGGGCAACGGCATCCCTTATCCCGAGAGCCTGATTGTCAACACCAACGAGAACATCAAGGACCAGCTCAAGAAGGCCGGTTTCAAGTCGTGCTGGATCAAGCGCGGCGACTTCCATGCCATGCACAAGGAGGACGTGAGCTACGTGCGCCATCCCGAGGAGGCCCAGGAGGTGCTCCAGGAATACTTCTACCGTGGCATAACCCGTGCCGTGATCAACGTGCACCTGGTGGGCGACCTGGTGAAGTTCTACGGCGTGAAGGACTCGCAGTTCTTCTACTGGTTCTACCCCTTTGACGAGGGACACAGCAAGTATGGTTGGGAGGAGGTCAACGGCCACTCACAAGGCATCGACATCGACCTGAAGGAGCTGAAGGACATCTGCTCGCGTGCGGCTGAGGAGCTGAACGTGGTCATCTACGGCGGCGACTGCATCGTGGACCCCGACGGCACCATCCGCATCATCGACTTTAACGACTGGCCCAGCTTCGCACCATGCCGCAACGAGTCGGCCCCGCACATTGCCAAGGCCGTCCTCGCCCTTGCCAAGGCCCACATGGGACTTTAACGAGCGTGAGAAGTTAACCGACAACTGAAAACCGACAACCGAAACACATGACATTAAGAGAAGAATATCAGGCCTCGCTCAAGTCATCGGACACCGAGGAGTGGTTTGACCTCCACTTCCACCGCCCCCTGGGTTTCCTCTGGGCTAAGCTGTTCGAGAAATTGGGCGTCAGCCCCAACGCAATCACCGTGGCCAGCATCTTCATGGGTGTGGCAGGCGGTGTGATGCTCTATTTCCACCAGCCCCATCTGGCATGGCTCAACTGGGTGGGCATGCTGCTCATCACGTGGGCCGACACCTTTGACAGCGCCGACGGACAGCTGGCGCGCATGACGCAGCAGTACTCCCGCATGGGACGCATCCTGGACGGCGTGAGCGGCGACTTCTGGTTCGCTGCCATCAGCTTTGCGCTGGTGTTCAGGGAACTGGACTTCGGCGACAGCATCACCGGCGACCATTTCTTTGCCAACAACGCATGGATGATATGGACGCTGGGTATCCTCTCGGGCATCAGCCATGCCTTGCAGGCGGCGATGGCCGACTATTACCGCCAGTTCCATCTCTTCTTCCTCAAGGGGCAGCAGGGCAGCGAGCTGGACAGCACGTCCAAGCTCAACGAGCAGTACCATCAACTGGAGTGGGGACGCAACTTCTGGAGCAAGTTGCCCTTGTTCTTCTACCGTGCCTACACGGCCAACCAGGAGCGCATGACCCCCGGCATGCAGCGCCTGCGCCGGGCGTTGATTGAGCGCTACGGCGAGGATGGTGTGCCCAGCGAGGGCTTCCGCGAGTACTTCCGCCAGCTGAGTCTGCCGTTGATGAAGTACACCAACATCCTGACCTTCAACACGCGCATCATCGCTTGCTTCATTGCCGTCATCTGCAATGTGCCCTGGCTGTATTTCGTCTTTGAGATCGTGGTGCTCAACATCCTGCTCATCTACATGGTGATGCGCCACGAGGCCATCTGCAAGAAGGCCATCAAGCAATTGGAAACTGAAGATTAAGAATTCAAGTTCTGAAGTGCGCGCTTCAGAACTTGAAGGTTAATGGTTAAAGGTTAGAGGTTAATGAAGAATATTTCTTCTACTAAATTCAGAGGTTTTTGTGCTATAGCCAGTTTCGTCAAACCTCACTAAACTCTAGCCTCTAAACCTCAAGTTTCTGAAGCGGCGTAGCTACTTCAGAAACTTGAGTTAAACAAATTTATAATTTCTGGTATTTTAATGATAAACCCTCATTGACACTGGAGGCTTAATGCTTCAATATCATGTCGATGAGGGCGTTGACATCGGCGATGTTGATCTCGTGGTCCTCGTTCACGTCACCGTCGATGCTGTGGTCGCCGATCAGGATAGCGTTGATGAGGGCGTTGACATCGGCGATGTTGACCTCGCCGTCACCATTCACGTCGCCGGGGATGCGGTCGGGGATGGCCTTGATGTCGAGGAAATCTTTCCAAATCTCGGCATTTTTGTACCTGGAAACAGATGCTCCCGGTACATAGAGCGTAGCCTGTTCATAGACATTATAGTTGAAGTAACTCCAGCCGTTATCGGCCGCAAATGACGGAGGCGTTTCTGCATTACAGGTTACGGAGGCCAGTTTCCAAGCACCGGAAAAGGCTCCATATCCAATCGATGTGACACCGGTGCCAATGGAGAGTTTTGTTATACCCTGGCATTGATTGAATGCGCAATTTCCGATGGTCTGTACCGAGTTGGGGATGTTCACGCTCGTGAGGGAAGAGCAGGCATGGAAGGCAAAGTTTCCAATCGTGGTCACGCTATTGCCGATAACCAGATTGGTCAAGTTTACACATTCATGGAATGCGTGCTCGCCGATTTCAGTAACCCCATTTCCAATAACGAGACTGTGCATCTGATTACAAAAGGAGAAGGCGTCGGCCTCTAAAGTGATGACAGAGTTCGGGATAGTCACCGAGGTCAGTTTGCGACAGCCGCTGAAAGCACGATTGCGGATCGTTTCCAGATGATTGCCCAGCGTGAGCGTCGTCATCTCGAGACACTGGTAGAAGGCATACTCTCCGATTTCCTTCACGCCATCACCGATTTTGGCTTGTTGCAGATTTTGACACTCATAAAAAGCGAATGAGTCAATGGTTTTCACCGAGTTGGGGATGGTGATACTCTCCAGGCCGCTTTCACGGAAGGCATGAGCGCCTATCTTGGTGAGCGTGTTGGGGAGGGTGATTTGTTGCAAACTCTCACATGAGCGGAAGGCAAAATCCAAGATCTGCTCAAGCCCTTGAGACAAAGTGACACTTTCAAGACTAACGCAGTTCTCAAATGCCTGTTGTTCGATAGTCTTGACCGATGCGGGAATAGTGATTGACTTCAGGCTTGTGCAGCCATAGAAGGTCAGTGACTCGATAGTTTCGAGTTGATTGCTCAAGGTCACCTCTTCAAGTGAGAAGCATCTCTCGAATGCATAGTAGCCCAACTTAGTAACAGAGTTAGGTATAACCACCTTTTTCAAAGCAGAGCAGTTGTTGAAGGCATTATAATCGATTTCGGTGACCGAGTTGGGAATCGTGATACTGGTCAATGCGGTGCAGCCCGCAAAGGCTGAACTGCCGATTCCCTGAATCGTGTTGGGCAATGTCACGCTGGTCAACCCAGTGCAATGGTAAAAAGCACACACGTCGAGGCCTACCACAGTATAGGTCGTTCCTTGGTAAGTCACTGACGACGGGATGGTGACATTGCCGGAGTAGGAATTGTAGGAATTATCCTTGTAGGTGACATTGACCTCGTTGGGTCTCCCTTTTTGATAGTAGATGCCGCCGACTTCAAAGTCGTAGGCCATAGCCGACGAAGCGGCAATCAGTAACGTGAGCGCCAGCAGCGTCAAACGGGGAAAGTGTAAAGATTTCTTCATAGTTCAATATTGTTATTAATGGTGGTTAGGAATTCTATCAAGTTGTTAATTGTGGCAAAGATAAGCAATTTTCTTGACTTCTCGCCATAAAATGCTATAAAAAAGGTCCTTAAAGTCATTAACGACCCTAAGGACCCGTATGATAGTTAACAGTTGACGTCTAACGTCTAACGTCTTAATACCCGAAGATCTCCTCGAGCGTGAGGCGGTGGATCGGGCCAATCTTCTCGAGGCCCTCGATGTCAAGCTCCTTCTCGTCACCCAGGATGATGTAACGATAGGGCTTACCGGCCATCGACTGCTGCTCAAACTTCACGATGTCGGCCAGCTTGAGGTTGGGCAGGGCATTGTAAACCACCGAGTTGATGTCGTAGTTCAGACCCATGCGCTGGGCTGCCATGTAGCTGTTGAGGACGCCACCACGCACCACGCGACGTGATGCCAACTTCTTCATCAGCGATTCCTTGGCCAGGGCAAAGGCTGCCTCGCTCTGGGGAATGGTGCCCACGATGTTGTTGAACTCGTTGATGCAGTCCATCATCTTGTCGTTCTGAGAGACGATGTAGGTCATAGCATACTCGGGGTGGGGCAGCTCGCTCGGCTGGCGATAGTAGGCGGCGGCCGAGTAGGCCAGACCGCGTGCCTCGCGCAGCTCCTGGAAGACGATGCCGTTCATGCCACCGCCGAAGTACTCGTTGAACAGGTTGATGGTGGCAGCGTGCTCGGGAGCCCACTGGGTGCCCTCGTTGTGGTACTGCACCATGTAGATGTTCTTGGCATCGTAGGGGGCAATCAGGATCTCGGTCCGCGGAGTGGTCTGCTCCATGTAGGGCGTGCCAACGGGCACGGCGGCCAGGTTCTTGCTGGTCTTGTGCGCCTTCTTGAGGCACTTGTCCAGTTCCTTCTGGGTCATGGGACCGTAGTAAACCACGGTGTGCTTCATGTCGCGCATGCCCTTGACCAGGTTGAGCAGGTCGGCGGGCTTGGTGTCGCGCAGTTGTTGGGTGCTCATGATGTTGGTGTAGGAGTTGCGGGGACCGTACATGCCATACTCGTTCAGGCGGTCGAAGCACTCCTGCTGGTTGGTCTTGGCATCGTTGCGTGACTTGATGATTAGCTCGACCATGTTGTTGTAGGCCTCCTCATCGACCTGGGCGTTCTGCATCAGGTCCTCGACGAGCTTGATGGCCTCGGGCATGTTCTCGCTCAGGCCGCTCAGGGTCAGGTAGGTCTCGTTGTCGCTCACGTTCATCGAGATGTTGCAGGCCAGCTTATACAAGCGCTGCTTGAACTGGGTGGGAGTGAGTTTCTTGGTGCCCAGATAGTCGAGGTAGTTCAGGGCAGTCTCGTAGCGGTTGTCGGCCGTGTTGCCGAAGTCATACTTGTAGGTCAGCGAGAACAGGTCGTCGAGCGTGTTCTGCTTGTACAGCAGCGGCAGCTTCTTGCTCGTCTGGCCGACGGTCATCTCCTTGCTGTAGTCCACAAACTGCGGCTGGATGGGCTCAACGATCTCGCTCAGGATGTTGCGCACGAAGGCGCTCTGCTTGTCGCGGTTGGTGGGAATGGGGGTGATGGTGGGCTTGTCAATCTTCTTGGCGGTGGTGTCCTCGCCCATGCGCTTATACACGCACACGAAGTTGTTGTCCAGCAGGTGGCGGTTGGCAAAGGCCACGATCTGCTCCTTGGTCATGCCGGCCATGCGGTCGAGCTTGCCGACCTCCTGTGCCCAGTCCACGTTGTTGATGAAGGCGTTGACCAGCTGGCGCGTGCGGTAACCGTTGTTGTCGAGCGCGCGCAGGTAGTTGAGCTTGTTGTTGTTCACCACGCTCACCAGCAGGTCGTCGTCAAACTCGCCGCGGCGCAGCTTGGCCAGCTCGCCGAGCATCAGCTCGCGCACCTGCTCGAGCGTCTGTCCTTCGTTGGGATAGCCCAGGAGCATCAGCATCGAGTAGTCGGTCATCGGGTCGGTCATGGCACCGCTCATCATCACCTTCATCGGCTGATTCAGGTTCAGGTCCATGAGGCCGGCCGTGCCGTTGGAGAGCATCTCGGCGATGACATCGATGGTGTCGTTCTCCAGCGAGTTGCCCTGACCGAAGCGCCATGCCAGAGCCACAAACTCGGCCTCCTGACCCACGACGGTGGTGTCGATGGGGGCGGTGATGGGCGACAGTGCGGCAAACTCGGGACGGGTCAGATGGGGGTTGGGCTTCCAGCTGCCGAAGTGGCGCTCCAGAATCGTGATGACCTCGTCGCTGTTAAAGTCGCCGGCCATACAGATGGCCACGTTGTTGGGGCAGTAGTAGTTGTGGAAGTAGTTCTTGATGTTGGTAATCGAGGGATTCTTGAGGTGCTCCTGGGTGCCGATGGTCGTCTGGGTGCCATAGGGGTGGCCCGGGAACATCTTGGCATTGACAGCCTCAAAGAGCTTCCACTGGTCCTTGGCGATGCCGATGTTGTATTCCTCATACACGGCCTCGAGCTCGGTGTGGAAACCGCGGATGACCATGTTCTGGAAACGGTCGCTCTGGATGCGTGCCCAGCGGTCCACCTCGTTGGCGGGGATGTCCTCGGTGTAGCAGGTCACGTCGGTGCTGGTGTAGGCATTGGTGCCGATGCCGCCGATGCCGGCCATCAGCTTGTCATACTCGTTGGGGATGTTGTACTGGGCCGCCAGCTGCGAGATGCTGTCAATCTCGTGGTACAACACGCGACGACGATCGGGATCCTTCACGTGGCGGTACTGCTCGTAGCGCGCCTCGATGGTGTCGAGCAGCGGCTTCTCGGACTCGTAGTTGCTCGTGCCGAACTGCTGGGTGCCCTTGAACATCAGGTGCTCCAGGTAGTGGGCCAGGCCGGTGGTCTCGGCAGGGTCGTTGCGGGAGCCGGTGCGCACGGCGATGTGGGCCGAGATGCGTGGGCTCTGGTGGTTTTCACTCAGGAACACCTTCAAGCCGTTGCTCAAGGTGTAGCACTTGGTGGCTGTGGGGTCGCCGGGAACGGTGGTGCCCACGGGCGCTTGAGCGTGAATGCCCATGTAGAGCAAGGCCGTCAGCGCCAAGAAGAGAAATCTTTTCATGCCTGATGATTTTTATAGTGTTAATTGGGTTAGTTGTATAGCTGGCTGCAAAATTACTAAATAGTTTTCACAAAGTGTAAAAGAATTACCAAATGAATTGCTGATTATGATAATTGCCGGTTTAGGGGGGCGGCTGTGATGATGGGTCATGCCAGTGAACGATGATGAGGACACGGGCCATGGTGCAGGCATCGGCTGCGACAGCGCCTGGCGGGCCGCCATTCACAATAACGGGGGGCTCTCCTTCGTTAAATAATTAAATAATATTAGAGGAGACTTCATTGGCAGCAGGCGCTGGCGTTCTTCATGCCGATGACGTCTGCTCGGTTGTGCTTAATCCGGGGAATGTCGAGATGCGTGAGACGCTGACCAATATTGTGTATGTGGCACGTCGCTTCAAGATGGCGACGGCGCTCAACCTGTTGGGACTGGTCATGGCCTATGCCGTGTTTTACCTGTTCACGACCCAGATCCACTATCAGGATTCTTACAATCACTCCCTCAAGGACTATGAGCGCTTGTATCGTCTGGAGACCGACCACGTGTATAACGAGTGGGAGTACAGCGACCTCGTCTGCTACCCGTTCAGCGAGGGCCTGGACTCGATGCCCGAGGTGGAGGCCTATTCCATGACCGAAGTCGTCGGGCAGGATTTTGACTTTATCAAGGGGGACAAGATGCTGCATTACCGTGTCGCGCGTGCCAGTGGCCAGGCGTTGAGCATGCTCACCGATGGCGTCAAGGGAACGATAGCGTGGGACGGTGACAGCGCCAGGGGCTTGATGATACCGCGGAGCATCGCCATGGAATACTTTGGCACGACCGATGTCCTCGATCGGCCGATGTTGATGGCGTTCTCCTACCTCGACCCGGTGAGCCAGCAACCCATCGACACGGTCTACAAGTACGAGGTGCGCGGCGTGTATGAGGATTTTCCCGAGAATTGCGAGCTGCGCAACTACATCTACAGCAACAGGGATGAAGAGGAACTGTTGAGCTTGAACAACCTGCACAAGTGCATCATCAAGTTCAGGACGGTCCCCGCCGACATGGAGGCCTTCGGCGAGCGCCTCAAGCAGTCTATCGTCGATAAGTTTGTCGCCAACATGGAGCGCTATGGCGAGATAGAGGACGCTCCGCAGATGATTGCCAGCATCCGCGCGATGAACGTCAGGTTCACACCGCTCAAGGACAGCTACTTCAAGCACAACTCCTTCACTACCGGCGACAGGGGCTACAAGGGCATGGCCTCGATTTTGAAGCTGGTGTGCCTGTTGGTCATCATCATCGCGGCCATCAATTTCTTGAATTTCACACTGGCCGAGAGCCCCATGCGCGTGCGCAGCCTCAACACGCGGCTGGTGCTGGGTGCCTCGCGCACGTCGTTGAGGCTGTCACTTGTCGCCGAGAGTGTCATCACCTCGGTGGGGGCCTGCCTGCTGGCGCTCGTGCTGTGCTGGATGATACAGGCGTTGCCGCTCACGCGGAGCCTCACCGAGGGTGATCTGTCCCTCGGCGCACACGGGCCGCAGGTGTTGATGATGTTTGTCGTCGCCCTCGTCGTGGGATTCCTCGCGGGGGTGTACCCAGCCATCTTCGCCACCTCGTTTGCCCCGGCGGTGGCGTTGAAGAGCGGTTTCGGGCTGACGCCGCAGGGGCACAAGCTGCGCTCCCTGCTGGTCTTCCTGCAACTGCTGGTCTCGTTGATGCTGATCGGCTACATCGGCATCCTGTACATGCAGAGCAGCTTCATCTACAACTCCAACTACGGCTACGACAAGGACCAGATCCTGATATCGAGGCTGCCGCATCCCTATGATGCTGAGCAGCTCTCACGGGAGCTGGCGTCGCTGCCCGGGGTGGACGCGATCTCGTTCTCCAACAACTCGGTAGGATTCACCGACGGGCACAACGTCCAGCGGGGGGATAAGAACGGGCATGACATCAGGTTCGGCTGCATTGAGGTGAACAACGACTACCTCAAGACCCTAGGCATCCGGGTCATCGAGGGGCGCCCCTTCAGTGACGGTGATTCCACCGCCATCATCATCAACGAGTCGGCGCGCAAGGCTTGGCCCTGGCTGAGGCTGGGAGACAAGCTGTCAACAGGAATCAACAGCACCGATAGCGCGGCAGTCATCGGAGTCTGCGAGGACATCCGTTACAGCACGACGCGCATCAAGAGCAACCACCCCTTCCTGTTCATCCTGCGGCCCGACCTGTCCACCTATGCCGACGTGTTCCTGACCGTCCGCATGGCTCCCGATGCCGACCACGAGCAAGTGGGCCATCACATCCAGCAGCTGGTGGCGAAGCATTATGGCGATGAAGTGTCGCTCTTCCCCTTTGACCAGCAGTTGAGGGATGTCGTTTACAAGAACGAGTTCCGGTATGTCCGTCAAGTGCTCATCATCTCCCTCATCTGCATGATGATCACGCTCATCGGGGTCTTCTGCCTGACGATGTTTGAAACCGAGTACCGCCGCAAGGAAATCGGCGTGCGCAAGGTGATGGGGGCCAGGTCGTGGGATATCATCATGATGTTCTGCAAGTGGTACGCGTGGCTGCTGATCGTGGCATTTGTCGTGGCCATGCCGCTCGCTTCCTACTTCGGCTGGAAGACCTTGCAGTATTTTGCCGAGCACATCGGCATCCCGTGGTGGGTCTTCCCGATGGCCTTGCTGCTTGTGGGAGGCGTGACTCTGGGCACCGTGGTGCTGCAGAGCTGGCGCACGGCACGGGAGAATCCCGTCAACAGCTTCAAGATAGAGTAAATAATCACCGAAAACCGACAACTGAAATATGATACAAGTGAGGAATCTCAAGAAGGTGTTCAGCTACGGCGAAATCTCCACCGTTGCACTGGGAGGCGTCAACCTGGACGTGAACGAGGGCGATTTTGTCGCTATCATGGGGCCGTCGGGCTGCGGCAAGACCACGTTGCTCAATATCCTGGGACTGCTGGACAATCCCACCGAGGGCAGCTACCTGCTCGACGGCGTCGAGGTGGCCCACTACAAGGAAAACCAGCGCACCGAGCTCCGCAAGGGCAACATCGGTTTCGTCTTCCAGAGCTTCAACCTCATCGACGAGCTCACCGTGGCACAGAATGTGGAACTGCCGCTCAAGTACATGGGCATGCCAGCCAGTCAGCGCAGGGACAGGGTGATCGAGGTGCTGCGACAGCTCAATATCTCGCATCGGATGGGGCATTACCCTCATCAGCTGTCGGGAGGACAGCAGCAGCGCACGGCCATCGCGCGCGCCCTGGTGTACAACCCCAGGCTCATCCTCGCCGATGAGCCGACGGGCAACCTCGACACCCGCAACGGCAAGGAGGTGATGGACCTGCTTGCCGAACTCAACGACGAGGGCACCACCATCGTCATGGTGACCCACTCGCAGCGCGACGCCTCCTACGCCCACCGCGTGGTCAACATGCTCGACGGCTTCTTCGTCGAGAAGACCGAAATCTAAACGACAACATTTTTCAACGACTGCACCCACTGTTTCAACCCTCCCTCGACAAGCGGAATAAAAGACAACTCAAGCAACTCGTTCAACTGGTTGATTACCAAGTTGTTGTCGCTACTTGAGTCGTTTTTCTTAGCATATCAGGGGCACTGATGCCCTTGACCATTCCTGGTGCCCTTTAATGGGGGGATGGGAGTTGGCCTTGCGAGGGATGGACCTATATCACGGTCATTTCTTTTCCAGCAGGGCGACGTTCTCGACGTGGTGGGTGTGGGGGAACATGTCCACAGGCTGGATTTCCACGACACGGTATTTCTCGTCGAGCAGGGCGATGTCACGCGCCTGGGTAGCGGGATTGCAGCTCACATAGACTAGTCGCTGCGGCTCGGCGTTGAGGATGACCTTGACGACGTCCTCGTGCATGCCGGCGCGCGGCGGGTCGATGATCATGACCTCGGGACGGCCATGCTCGGCTATGAAACCGTCGGTGAGCACATCCTTCATGTCGCCGGCATAGAACAGCGTGTTCTCGATGCCGTTGACGCGTGAGTTGAGCTTGGCGTCCTCAATGGCCTCGGGGACATACTCGATGCCGATGACTTGACGGGCCTGACGGGCGACAAAGTTGGCGATGGTGCCCGTGCCGGTGTACAGGTCATAGACGAGCTCGTCGCCCGTGAGCGACGCCATGCGGCGTGCCACCTTGTAGAGTTCGTAGGCCTGGCGCGAGTTGGTCTGGTAGAATGACTTGGGACCGACACGGAACCTCAGGCCCTCCATCTCCTCCTCGATGTAGTCACGCCCGCTGTAGGTGATGAATTCCTGGTCGGCGAGCGAGTCGTTGACCTTGAGGTTGACGACATAGAGCAGTGAGGTAATCTGCGGGAAACGGTCCCTCACGGCGCTCATCACGTCCTCGATGGCGGCGCGGTCGTCCTGACCGAACACGATGACTTCCATCACCTCGCCCGTGCTCGCGGTGCGCGTCATGGTCATGCGGATGAAGCCCTGCTGGCCACGGATGTCGTAGAACGAGTAATCCCGCTCGACACAGTGGTTGCGGATGAACAGGCGCATCTCGTTGCTGATGTCGTCCTGCAGCCAGCAGCGCTTGATGTCAAGCACCTTGTCAAAGGAGCCGGGAATGTGGAATCCAGCCGCATTGCGGTCGGGAAACTCGGCACCGCTGTCGAGCTGTTCGCGCGTGAGCCAGCACTTGTTGCTGAAAGTGAACTCCAGCTTGTTGCGATAGTGGCTCGTCACTGCCGACCCCAGGATGGGATTGATGGCGGGAATGGGTACCTTGGCGATGCGCTCCATGGCATCCACCACCTGCTGCTGCTTGCACTGCAGCTGGTAGTCGTAGGGCAGGTGCTGCCACTTGCAGCCGCCGCACAGCCCGAAGTGCTCGCACATCGGCTCCACGCGCAGCTCGCTGGGCTTGACCAGGCGCTCGATGTGCCCCTCGGCAAAGCTGTGCTTCTTGCGGTCGATCTTCAGGTCAATCACATCGCCGGGCGCACCAAAGGGGACAAACACCACCAGGTCGTTCCAGCGGCCCAGACTCTTGCCCTCGGCCGCCACGCCCGTTATCTCAAAATTCTCAATTACCGGAATATCTTTTTTCTTCTTTCTCATCTACTCAAAATAAACATAATGATACCATGTCAACTTTTATCTGGCAGCGAGCAGCAGGCCGCCGCATACTACGGCAATGGTGATACTCACCAGGGTGCCTGCCAGGACGTACTCTGATTTTTCGCTTTCCTTGGTCTCACTGAAACGCAAGATGGATTTGGCGGCGACAAGGAAACCTATCGCCTCATATTGTTGAATCGCCATGAAAAACACAATGAGCCAACGCTCCAGTGTGCCAATGAGGGCTCCTGATTTGAAGTAAGTCTGATCTTGCTGAGTCTGCATAATTTTCACTTGGCAGTAGCGCAGGATATGCTTGATCAGCAAGTTGGCTGGCTTCCAGCACAAGAGTATAGCCAGCACAGCCATGAGTTTATCGGTTTGCAACCCGGCGAATTGACTCCAGTCGTTGTATTGCAGCCACCACCAGGCGACAAATGCTATGACAGCGACATGGAACACCTGGTCGATGACAAAGGGCCACACGGCGTAACGCGTCATGTGGATTGGTTGCCCCTCAATCTTGAGTTTCCGCTCGACGGCGGCTTTGGAGGCATCGATGAACAGGTGTATCACACCGATGACCAGCGCTGCCCACCAGAACGACCACGACCATGCCGACAGCCACGAGAGCACAAGAATGATGAAGGCATGCACATACAGGTCAATGCCCATCAATCCCTGTTCACGCTTGCCGGTACAGGAACGCCCCGTCTGGCAGTAAAAGTCGCCAATCACATGGGCGAGCAGCAGATTCAAGAATAATTGTCCCATCATGGCTGTTGTCCGTCAAAATCCAATTGTTCAAAATACTTGATAGCCCGCTCAATGGCTTCCCAACCCATGTTGCGCAAGTTGTTGTTGGCTCCCGACCGTGAGATGTGCATTCGTTGTGCTACCTCGGCATCAACGGTGCACTGCAGTTTGTGAAACAGCGTCTCACACTGGCGGCGCGTTGCCTTGTTGATCATCTGATTGAGTAGCAGTGTGATAACGGGCAACGCTCCGTTACTGATATCATGTTTCATCACAATCTGGAGACTGTCGGTCGTCTTGTCTTGCATATCGGCCAAAGCACGGCCCGACAAATAGATGGCGTCACCATCCATCATGTCCAACTCCTTGTCTATCAAACGCATCTCGCCAATGCCTATGGCCAAACGCAAACCAAATTGCTTGAACTTTTCATCAGCAATACCATCAGTTGGAATAAATGATTTGATAAAGGACTTGAGCAACACGGCCACGCGCAGGGCGTCACCAGGGCGTTCCATCACACACTCAATGCTGTCGCCCTTGACCAAGCGTCCCCAGAAACCTTGATAACTCGCCGCAGCAGTTTCCAAGACTTGCTTGACCCCTGACGTCAATTCTACCAATGTTGCGCGCGATAATGAAGTCGAGGCAACGATGTCAGCCGATATGGCAGCATATTTTTTACCCATAAATCTGTCTCTTAAAGTCACAAATTCTGTTAAATTCCAGCACTTTTCAGCCCACAATCAAGTCCAATCACCTGCTCTTGAAATTGCAAGTTCTGGAACTTGCTTTCGGTGTTTGCAAGTCCTGGAACTTGCTTTAGGTCAATGCAAGCGCTGGAGCTTGCATCTTTTCGCAATGCAAAGGTAAGAACAGTATCGCTAATAGACAAATAATTCCAGTTTTTTTTTGAGGTTTACTCGTTGAGGGCCTGGTTGACGTAGTCGCGGCTCAGGCCCAGGGAGACGGCCATCTCAATGTCGTGTTCCATGTCGTCGCGCTGGAAGCGCAGCTTGTTCAACTTGGCGCGCAGCAGGTACAGGTAGGGGTCGTTGGGGTCCATCTCGAGGGCGGTGCGGATGTCATCAGCGGCATCGTTGAGGTGCTTCATCGCCAGGTGGCAGTCGGCACGGTGTCCCAGCAGCTGGACCGTCGGCTGGACCTTGATGACGCGGGTGAACATGTCGATGGCTCGGGTGTGGTTGCCGCTGTGCTTGTGCAGCAGCCCCATCCCCTCGTAGTACAGGCCCGAGTTGGGGTTGATGCGCTTGATCTCGTTAAACAGGTCCTCGGCGCGCTTGGTGTCGCCGCGCTCCATCGCCAGCACGCCCAGCGAGTATCGGGCCTCGGTGTCATACATGTCAAGCTCGCACACGCGCTCGTAGTCGTCGATTGCCCTGTCGATGCTGTCCATCTCGACATAGAGGGCCGCGCGGTTCAGCAGCAGCGTCACGGCATGGGGTGTCATGTCGAGGGCGAGGGAATAGTTCTTCACCGCATCGGCCCGTTTCCCCTGATAGCGCTGCAGCGTGGCAATGTTGCTCAGTACCATCGAGTTGGACGGGTTATCGGGGTCGGCCTTGAAGGCCTTCAGCAGCCACTGCTCTGCACTGGGCCAGTCATGGCTGTAGATATAGGTTTGAGCCGAGTCAATGTATTGAAAATAAGGCGTCTCGGTGTCCAGGTCGGCGATATAAGGGCCCTCGGCCTTCTTCTCTTGTGGTTTCAGACCCCTCTCCACCTTCATGTTCTCCTCGCCGATCGAGTTCACCACCTGCGCCACAGCCACCTGCCACGACACAGACAGCACCAACACAACCATCAATGACCTTGATAACTTATTCTTCATTCTTGCCAATGGATAAAACGGATAAAACAGAACAGACGCTAATTGTTCACGTGAACGTCCATCTGCGGGAACGGGAAGCGCACGCCATGCTTCGGGAACTGCTTGTAGATCTGCTCATTCACGTCATAGAGCACATTCCAGTAGTTGGCAATCTCGGTCCACGCTCTGATGATGAGCGTCACCTGGCTCTCGTCCAGACTCTCGATGTTGACCGTGGGCGCGTAATTGGGCTTGGGCACCAGGGCGGCCAGTTTGGCCTCGTGCTCCTCGCGCAGCTCCTCGGCGCGGCGGCGGTGCCAGTGGAACAGCCGTTTCCACCATGGCTCGGCCTTCACCTCCTCGTGGGGCTGTTCATCAACGGGTTGCTCCGTCTCCTTGACGTCGCTGTCGGTGTGAACGATGCGCTCATCGGCAGCAAGGATGTTGAGTGCCACCTTGCGGGCCATGTCCACGTCATCACCGTAGCCGATGCCCACGCGCCACTCCACGCGGTGGTAGGGCTCGGCGCTGAAGTTCTTCAGCGAGCTGGTGGCAAGGCCGCCGTTGGGGATGACGATGCGGTCATTGTTGTAGGTGTTGATGATGGTGTTGAAAATCTGGACCTCGCGAACGGTTCCCTTCAGCTCGCCGAACTCGATGTAATCGCCCACCTTGTAGGGCTTCAACAGCAGGATGAGCACGCCGCCGGCAAAGTTCTGCAGCGTGCCGCTCAGCGCCATGCCGATGGCCACACCAGCACTGGCAAAGATGGCGATGAACGAGCTCGTCTCGATGCCCAGCACACCGATGACGGTGATGATCAACAGGAACAGCAGCGTGATCTTGATGAACGACAGCAGGAACGACGTCAATGAGCGGTCAAACCCCTTGGCCACCATGATGGCACGCACCACCTTGTAAATCTTGTTGATGATGAACTTGCCCAGGTAGAAGATCAGGATGGCGGCAAGGATGCGCAGCGCCAGCGAGATCAACTGGCTCGACAACGAGGTCACCAGGTTGCCCAGGTCCAGATACTTGAACCTGTTGACAATCTTCTCGGGCGTCATCGATGCGATCGAGTCGGGGTGCAACTGATTGGCCAGCGAGTCAACCTGCGACGTCACCGCTCGGGTCGCCTCCTGTATCTTGCCGGCTGTGGTCGTGTCGGGCGGCGTCACCGGAATCTGCATCAATATCTTGTTCAGTAACATGATGATTTCACTATTTTAAAGGTGCAAATTTACACACAACGCATCAAAAAAAACATTAATTCTTCACTAAATAACGTGAAAATAGAGAACATCGGCCACTTTCCCCGGCGCCGCAAGGGGCCAAAGAGACGTTTTTTTTGTCCCAAATGAATCACTTTTTTCAGGTAGTTGGTAATCTGTTTGTTTTTTGTTGTAATTTTGAGGCATCAAATCAAGAAAATACTGTTTTTTAATTCAATTATCATTGTTTTTTTTATGAAAAAGAATTTTGTGATTGCCATGGTCGCTCTCCTGGCCTCCATGACGATGAATGCGCAGGAGAATGTGCAGCCCTACATGACTGTGGATCAGTTGCCTGACTTGATCAAGTGCTTGCCCGCGCCGCCGGCATTTGACAGCCCCGAGTTTTCCAATGACATGATGCGTTTTGCATGGGGCAAACAGCAGCGCCTCGACGAGGAGCGCGCCGAGATCGCCAAGCGCGACGCCGTGTGGTCCTACGAGGCCCTGCTGGCCGAGTTTGACGTGCCCTTCGGCCTGCACATGAGCCCAGAGGCCACCCCCGAGATCTGGAAACTCATGGTGACGAGCCTCACCACGACCGACGCCATGCGTGTTGCGCCCAAGGCCTACTACAAGCGGCAGCGCCCGTTTGAGCGCTTCCAGGACAAGATGCTCACCGACGAGGAGGCCGAGCTGACAGGTGAAGGCTCCTATCCCTCGGGTCACACCATGCGCGGCTGGACCGCCGCTCTGTTGCTGGCCGAGGTCAATCCCGCAGCCGCCGATACCATCTTTGCCCGCGGCTGGATGTATGGCGAGAGCCGTGTGATTGTGGGTGCCCACTGGCAGAGCGATGTCGATGCCAGCCGTGTGGCTGCCAGCATCGGCTATTGCGCCCTTCACAGCAGCCCTGAGTTCCGGGAGCAGATGGCTCGTGCTCAGCAGGAGTACCTCGAGAAGACGGGCCAGTCCACTGGCGTGCCCGCTGTGGAAGCACCCTCTCGCGCCACCACCGACCGAGCCTATCGCATCGATGGCACCATGGCTACCGATGACACTCGCGGCATCATCCAGAACGGTCAGAAGGTGCTTCGCAATTAGTCCGTCGGTACCGTTTTCACCTATCATGTGGATGCTGGAGAAGGCAAAAAGGCTTCTCCAGCATCCATAATTTATTCACATTGTTTTTTGTTCAAATTAAAATGATTACCTTTGCAGCCAAAATTTAAGCTATTACATTAATTAAAAATGAAAAAATTTAACGAGTATAACGGGTTTAACTTGTCAGATATCAACAAGGAAGTCCTGCAGCAGTGGGACAACGAGGATGTTTTCGGCCGCAGCATCAGCGAGCGTGAGGGTGCGCCGACCTACGTGTTCTATGAGGGTCCTCCCAGCGCCAACGGCATGCCGGGCATCCATCACGTGATGGCCAGGACAATCAAGGACATCTTCTGCCGCTACAAGACGATGCAGGGCTACCAGGTGCAGCGCAAGGCCGGTTGGGACACCCACGGACTGCCTGTCGAGCTGGGCGTGGAAAAAGCCCTGGGCATCACCAAGGAGGACATCGGTAAGAAAATCTCGGTCGATGAGTATAACGCAACCTGCCGCAAGGAGGTGATGAAATACACCCGTGAGTGGGAGGACTTGACCCACCGCATGGGATACTGGGTGGACATGAAGAACCCCTACATCACCTACAAGAACAGCTACATCGAGAGCCTGTGGTGGCTGCTCAAGCAGCTCTACAACAAGGGCCTGCTCTACAAGGGCTACACCATCCAGCCCTATTCGCCCGCCGCTGGCACCGGCTTGAGCTCCCACGAGCTGAACATGCCGGGCTGCTACCGCGACGTGAAGGACCAGACGGTGACCGCTCAGTTCACCGTGCTGAGCGGCGACGAGCATCCCGTGGTGAAGGCCATCCGTGAGGCCGCCGACGAGGGCTTCAACGACGCCTATGTGTTGGCTTGGACGACCACCCCGTGGACCCTGCCGAGCAACACCGCCCTGTGTGTCGGTGCCAAAATCGACTATGTCGCTGTCGAGAGCTTCAACCCCTATACTGGCAAGCCTGCCATCTACCTGCTCGCCGAGGCCCGCGTGGATGCCTACTTCAAGGCCGACGGCAAGGATCAGCCGCTGGAGTACAAGGCTGGCGACAAGGTGGTTCCCTATAAGGTTATCGCCCGTTTCAAGGGCCAGGACCTGCTCGAACTGCGCTATGCTCAGCTCTTCCCCTGGGTGAAGCCTGTCGACAAGATTGACGGCAAGGTTGTGGGTAACGACAATGGTTTCCGCGTGATCCCCGGTGACTATGTGACCACCGAGGACGGTACCGGTATCGTGCACATCGCGCCCACCTTCGGCGCCGACGATGCCCGCGTGGCCAAGGCCGCCGGCATCCCCGCCCTGTACATGATCAACAAGAAGCTCGAGACCCGTCCGATGGTGGACCTCACGGGCAAATACTATGTCCTCGACGACCTGGATGAGGACTTCGTCAACAACTTCGTCGATGTGGACCTCTACAAGGAGTACGCCGGCCGCTGGGTGAAGAACGCCTACGACCCGCAGTACACCGTCGGCGGCAAGTATGACGAGCAGGCAGCCTCCAGGGCCGAGGATCTCAACATCTACATCTGCATCCGCATGAAGCAGGACGGCACCGCCTTCAAGATGGAGAAGCACACCCACAACTATCCCCACTGCTGGCGCACCGACAAGCCCGTGCTCTACTACCCGCTGGACAGCTGGTTCATCCGCGACACGGCCTGCCGCGACCGCATGATTGAGCTCAACCACACCATCAACTGGAAGCCCGAGCACACCGGCACGGGCCGCTTCGGCAAGTGGCTGGAGAACCTCAATGACTGGAACCTGAGCCGCAGCCGCTACTGGGGCACCCCGCTGCCCATCTGGCGCAACGAGGAAGGCGAGGAGAAGTGCATCGGCAGCATCGAGGAACTCTACAACGAGATCGACAAGGCTGTCGCCGCCGGCCTGATGACGTCCAACCCCTACAAGGACAAGGGCTTCGTCCTCGGTGACTACAGCGAGGAGAATTACAACAAGATCGACATCCACCGCCCCTATGTCGACGACATCATTCTGGTGAGCGACACGGGCAAACCCATGAAGCGTGAGCTCGACTTGATCGACGTGTGGTTTGACAGCGGTGCCATGCCCTATGCCCAGCTGCATTACCCCTTCGAGAACAAGGACGCCGTGGACAAGTGCGGCTTCTTCCCCGCCGACTTCATTGCCGAGGGTGTTGACCAGACCCGTGGCTGGTTCTTCACGCTGCACGCCATCGCCACGATGGTGTTTGACAACGTGGCCTACAAGAACGTCATCTCCAACGGTCTCGTGCTCGACAAGAACGGCAACAAGATGAGCAAGCGACTGGGCAACGCCGTTGACCCGTTCATGGCCATCGAGTCCTATGGCAGCGACCCCCTGCGCTGGTACATGATCAGCAACTCGTCGCCCTGGGACAACCTCAAGTTTGACGAGGCTGGTGTGATCGAGGTGGCCCGCAAGTTCTTCGGCACCCTGTATAACACCTACTCGTTCTTCGCCCTGTATGCCAACGTGGACGGCTTCGACCCCGAGGCGCCCCAGGTTCCCATCGCCGAGCGTCCCGAGATTGACCGCTGGATCATCTCGCTGCTCAACTCGCTCATCGCCGAGGTGCAGGCCGACCTGGAGGACTATGAGCCCACCAAGGCCACCCGCGCCGTCAGCACCTTTGTCAGCGACCACCTGAGCAACTGGTTCGTGCGCCTGAACCGCAAGCGTTTCTGGGGAGGCGAGATGACGCAGGACAAGCTGGCCGCCTACCAGACCCTGTACCAGTGCCTCAAGACCGTGGCCCTGCTCATGGCTCCCGTGGCACCCTTCTACAGCGACCGCCTGTACCGCGACCTCACCCACAGCGACACCTCGGTTCATCTGGCTCACTTCCCCGAGTGTGACCAGACCGTCATCGACAAGCAGCTCGAGAAACGCATGCAGGCAGCTCAGGATGTCACCTCGATGGTGCTGTCGCTGCGCCGCAAGCAGAACCTCAAGGTGCGCCAGCCGCTGCAGGCCATCATGGTGCCCGTGCTCGACGAGGGTCAGCGCGCCGATGTCGAGGCTGTTGCCAACCTCATCAAGGGCGAGGTCAACGTCAAGGAGATCAAGCTCGTGGGTGACGATGCCGGCATCCTTGTCAAGCGCGTGAAGCCCGACTTCAAGAAGCTGGGCCCGAAGTATGGCAAGGTGATGAAGGCCCTGGCCGCACGCATCACTGGCATGTCACAGCCCGAGATTGCCCAGTTTGAGAAGGACGGCAAGTTTGTTGTTGACCTGGATGGCCAGCAGGCCGAGGTCGAGCTGGCTGACGTCGAGATCATCAGCGAGGACATCCCCGGCTGGCTCGTCGCCAACGAGGGTAACCTGACCGTGGCACTCGATATCACCGTGACCGACGAGTTGCGACTCGAGGGCATCGCCCGTGAACTGGTGAACCGCATCCAGAACGTGCGCAAGAGCAAGAACTTTGACATCACCGACAAGATTACCGTCACCATCGCTCCCGACGAGCGCACCGACGAGGCCATCAAGGCCTACGGCGACTACATCGCCCACCAGGTGCTGGCCACCAGCATCACTATGGCTCCCGTCGATAGCGCCACCGCCGTTGAGCTCGACATGGACGGCTGGATGCTCCCCGTCAATGTGGAGAAGGCGTGACGACCACTATTTCCGACTATCAACCAACCATCAAAACAAAATTGACATGGCTAACAAGCAAGAGAAGACCAGGTACAGCGACGAGGAGTTGCAGGAGTTCAAGGAACTCATCCTGGCAAAGATAGAGCAGGCCCAAGAGAACTACAAGCGCCTCACCGATACCCTGATGGTCGATGAGTCCGACCCCACCTTCAAGATGATGGAGGAGGGCGCATCGACGCTGCAGAAGGAGATTTCCAGCCAGCAGGCCCAGCGCCAGCTGGATTTCATCCGCAAGCTGCAGGCCGCACTGGTGCGCATCGAGAACAAGACCTACGGCGTCTGCCGCATCACGGGCAAACTCATCCCTCGTGAGCGTCTGCTGGCCGTCCCCCATGCCACCCTGTCGATTGAGGGTAAGGAAATCGAGGCCAAGAACAAGAAGAAATATTGACACGTCAGGACTTTTCTGCATGAAGTTTTCTCACGGCAAACTGGCAGCACTCATCATCGTGCTGGTTATCTTCATCGACCAGGCTGTGAAGATCTGGGTGAAGACCCACTTCTACTATGGCGAGGAACTGGAGGTGACATCATGGTTCAAGCTGTTGTTCATCGAGAACAATGGCATGGCCTTCGGCATGGAGTTAGGCAGCAAACTGGTGCTCACCCTGTTCCGCATCATCGCTTCAGGGGCGTTTATCTACTACCTGTGGCGCCTGAGCAACCGTGACGACATCCCCAAGGGGTATGTGGTGTGCATCGCCTTGATCACGGCAGGAGCACTGGGCAATGTGATAGATTGCGTGGCCTATGGCCTGATCTTTGACAGCCCCCTGCCGCCGCAGGTGGCTCAGCTCTTCCCGCCCGATGGCGGCTACTCCACGCTGTTCAACGGCAGGGTGGTGGACATGCTGTACTTCCCGTTGTGCGAGTGGAACTGGCCTCAATGGATGCCGATGATTGGCGGCGACCATTTTATCTTCTTTCAGCCGATTTTCAACATTGCGGATGCCTCGTTGTGCGTCAGCGTCGCTGTGCTCATCCTGTTCTATGCCCGGTACTTCATGACCACGTCCGGCAAGGAGAAGGGTGACGTAGAGACCACCGACGAGGCCAGCCAGCAATCCACCGAAACACCCGAGTGACCTCATGATGCGTGCTTGCTACCTCAAACTGTTGATTCTGTTCGTCGTCGCCTTGTCGCTGCTGGCGTGTGACAAGACACCGCGCGGCGTGTTGAGCGTCAACGAGATGGCCGACCTCATCGTCGACCTGCAGGTTGCCGACGCCTACATGGAGCACAACATGGGGGACTTTGAGACTGATTCCAGCAAGCTCATCCTCAAGCAATCCATCTTCAAGAAACACGGCATCACCCAGCAGGAATATGATTCCTCGCTGGTGTGGTATGCCCATAACATGGACGATTACGTCAAGGCTCATGACAAGGCCGTGGGCATCCTCAAGCAGCGCTACGACAAGCTCGACAGGAGCGCCGGCGACGACAAGAACGAGCCTCGCTTCGCCGATGCCGACCGCCCCGGTGGCGGACCCACCCATAACGCTGTGCCAGACGGCGGGCCGACGGCGGGTCACAGGCCCGGCATGCATGGCCACAACCTGAGCACCGACGTCAAGAACGACAGCGCCGACCTGTGGCAAGGGCGCCGCAGCTACACGCTCACGCCAGGTGCGCGCCGCGGCTTCATCACCTTTGACCTGCCGCCCGACGCCAACAAGCGCTCCGGCGACCGCTACCAGTTGAGTTACAAACTCATCCGCGGTGGCAACGAGTTCAAGGTGAGCCTGAGCGTGGATTACACCGACGGCACCACGTCCCAGATGGCCCGCGGGACCAACAGCGACGGCTGGGTCACCATCGACCTGCAGAGCGACTCCACCCGCCGGGTGCGCCGCATCTATGGTTATGTGAGCTACGACATCAAGCGAGGGCAGGTGGCCTATGTCGACAGCCTGACACTGATGCGCACGCGCGTTAATAAAAGCAACTATGGGTTCATCAATGCCCAGCGCCTGTTGAAAAGGCCGTGATGAGAGTTTGTCGTGTTGAGTTTTTGGCGACATTCCCCATGGGACCAATAACTGGAAACCTGACACCTGATGCCTAATTGTCGATATCATGTACCTGCAACTGTTCCTCACCTTCTGCAAGATCGGCGCCTTCACCTTCGGCGGTGGATGGGCGATGATCAGCATCATCCAGCGCGAGATTGTCGATAAGCACAAGTGGATAGCGCTCGAAGACTTCCTTGACCTGCTGGCCGTGGCTCAATCCATGCCGGGCATTCTGGCGGTGAACATCAGCGTCGTCATCGGCGACCGCCTCAGGGGGCTCAAGGGAAGCATCTGTGCCGCCATCGGCACGATCCTGCCGTCGTTTCTCATGATCCTGTGTATCGCGGTGTTCCTCACCCCCGAGACCATCAAGAACAATGCTGTGGTGAGCCGCATCTTCAAGGGCATTCGCCCTGCTGTGGTGGCCCTCATCATCGCCCCGGTGCTCACCACCGCTCGCAGTGCCGGCATCAACCGCAAGACCATCATCATCCCGGTGGCCGTCGCCCTGCTTATCTACAGCCACATCCCCATCATCTCCAATCCCATCATCTACATCGTGCTGGGAGCCATCGGTGGATACATTTATTATCTGCACACGCTGGTGGGGGGTAACGGAAAGGAGGCTACCGATGCTTGAGGATTACCTGAAACTCATCTGGGCCTACCTGAAAATCGGCCTCTTCGGCTTCGGCGGTGGCTATGCCATGCTGTCGCTCATCCAGCGCGAGGTCGTGGACTCGGGATGGATCACCAGCCAGATGTTCACCGACATCGTCGCCATCTCGCAGATGACACCCGGACCCATCGGCATCAACAGCGCCACCTACATCGGCTATGTCGTCACGGGCAGCGTCCTCGGCTCACTGGTGACCACCCTCGTCGTCGTGCTGCCGCCCTTTGTGCTCACGTTGATTGCCAGCCACTACATCCAGCGCCACAAGCAGAGCCCCTTCATCAAGGGCGCCTTCATGGGCCTGCGGCCCGTCGTGGTGGGTCTGATAGCATCGGCGGCGCTACTCTTGATGAACAGCGAGAACTTCGGCCATCTGATGGGTGAGCGCTTGATTACCGTTGCCATCTGTGTGGCCTCGTTCTGCATCGTCTATTTCACCCGCATTCACCCCATCCTGGTGATTGTTCTGGCGGGTATCACGGGTCTCCTGGTATTTTAGAAAAAAAGTTTTCAGTTTTCAGTTGTTAGCGGCATCCGCATTGAACTGAAAACTGAAAACTGAAGATTGACGACTGTCAACCGTTAAATCGTGTTGAGCAGGTGGTTGATCAGGTCGATCACGTCCGACACGTTGACCGTGCCGTCGCCGTTGAAGTCGGCCATTGTGGCATTGAAGTCGGCAGGAGCACCATCGTTAATGTTCACCTGGCCAAGTTCCACATGGTTGAGCAGGTAGTTGATGAACATCAATGCGTCCGAGATGTTGAGATTGCCGTCGCCGTTGACGTCACCCACCTGGGCCTCGGGCTCTTGGGCCGTCTCCTCTACCAGATAGACAGCTTTCACGCCCTCGAGCTTCATCGACTCGATAGAGAGCCAGGCGGTGTTGGCGGCCATATAGGTGCCCTCGGCCTGGGGGAAGAATCCCAGCGAACCATTCTCGTCGATGCCCAGCGCCATGTAGCATGCTGCGGCTTTGGTGGCCTGGCTGGGGATATACTCGGTGGTGACAGCGGGGTCGGTGTAGGAGGCGTGGTTGATGAAACTGCTGAAGTAGTTGCCCATGAGCAGGTCGCTGTACAGCGGCATCTTGTTGTTGTTAGCGATGCCCTTGACGGGAATCACCTTGTTGCCGCTGGCGTAGGGGGACTTGCACTTGAGCAGAATCGGCGTGGCGGCAGGAACGGTGTCGCCCTGGCCATAGACCTTGAGGGCCGTGACAAAGAAGCGCCCGTCGTCGGCCTTTTCAAGCTCCTTGACGGTGTAGGCGCCCTCGATGCCGCCGTTCACGGGCAGCGCGAAGGGGAAGTCGCAGCTGATGCTGGTCCAGTACCAGCCATTGGCGTCCTTGATCTTCTCATTGGCGGGTTTCACACCCAGGTATGAGGTGTCCATCGACTGCTCGTTGACAGGCTCAATCCACCAGTGGGCTTGGCGCACCGAGGGGTTGAACCCCGGGCTCATGCCCACGCCGAAGTCACGGAAGTAGCACGTGAGCGCCTCATAGGAGGTCGTGGCAACGTATGTCGGCTTGCCGTCTTCCATCACGTTAGCTGTCAACACATCCAGATAGAGGCCCGTGAGCGAGTAGGTGCTCACGCCCTGCGAGCAGAGGCTCGTCTGCTCCAGACCGTCGATGTAGATGATGGAACCGGGATCGGAACACAGGGCCGAGTCCTTCACCATCTTGATGCACGACCAGAACGCGTCGGGACGGGTCGTTTTCTGATACTTTGTACCCTTGATGGAAATATAGCCATCGCTGTAGGCGCTATGCACACGATAATAGCCTGGTTCGCTGTATTGCGCCGTCGCAATCATGGCCACCAGCAGGCATAGTGAAGATATGATAAGTCTCATCATATTTAACAGTTTTTTACTTATATAAATAGGTTAACATGACTCAATAAACTCACTTCAACGTTGCTGTGGAAATATCTGATTACCAGTGCATCACATACCTGTCGCGAGACAAATCCAACAAGACCTTGAATGGATAAGCCCAGGCCAATCAACAGGTCTTGCTCCTCAAGCAACGTGGCAAAATTAAACATTATAAAAATATTGTGCAACTTTTTAACAATATTATGATAAAGAATTATCCTTTTACATGAACCTGATGCTCAAGCGAATGGCAACAAAAATGTTGCAGCATCGGATTATTCATCGTAATTTTGCGTTGATTTTTATAAGGACTTGACAATCTCGGCTTTGACCGAAAGAAGCCTCAACAAACATGGAATGACGATGAAAAAAGTGGCGATATTGTTGCTCATCATGGCGATGAGCGCCCTGATGGCACAGGCCAGCAGGGGGTGGATACGTATCAATCAGCTGGGCTATCTGCCTGCTGCCACCAAGGTGGCTGTGATGATGAGTCAGGATCGGGTGGGGGTGACCTCATTTGAACTGGTGGACGCCTACACGGGCAAGACGGCCTACCGGTCGACGGCCGTCAGCGAGATGGGCCCTTGGGGGCAGATGCAATCGACGTGCAGGCTGGACTTCAGCGACTTTGCCGTCGAGGGGGCCTATCGCATCGTGGCGGCCGGCTACGAGTCACCGGTGTTCCCCATCAACAACCGCGTGTGGGACGGCACGGCCGACTTCGTGCTCAACTACATGCGGCAGCAGCGCTGCGGCTTCAACCCGTTCCAGCGCGACAGCTGCCATGTCAAGGACGCCTACGTGCGCTACCATCCCGACAAGGAAGGGCAGCGCATCGACGTGCGCGGCGGCTGGCATGATGCGGCCGACCTGCTGCAATATACCACGACGAGTGCCAATGCCATCTACCAGATGATGCTTGCCTGGCAGCAGTGCCCGGCGGCATTTGGCGATCATTACCAGGCCAATGGTCTGGAAGGGGCCAACTGCATCCCCGACATCATCGACGAGATCTACTGGGGGCTGGCCTGGCTCGACAAGATGAACCCCGCCCCGGGCGAACTCTATAACCAGATTGCCGATGACCGCGACCACATCGGCATGAAACTGCCCAAGGACGATCCGGCCGACTATGGCTGGGGACCTAACAACGGCCGACCCGTCTATTACATCGACGGCAAGCCGCAGCAGCGCGGAAAGTTCATGAACGCCACGATGGGCGCGGCAAGCACGGCGGGCAAGTTTGCCAGCGACTTTGCCCTGGGGGCACAGGTGCTGGAGCCCTATTACCCCGAGTTTGCCGCCACAATCCGTGCCAAGGCTGCCGATGCCTATCAGGTGGGCCTGGACAAGCCCGGCAACACCCAGACGGTGAGCGTCGTCTCGCCCTACATCTACGAGGAGGACAACTGGGTGGACGACATGGAGCTGGGGGCTGTCGAGCTGTATCGCTTGACGGGCGACGGGAAATATCTGGCCCAAGCGGTAGAATACGGGCGCCGCGAGCCGGTCACACCGTGGATGGGGGCCGACAGTGCGCGTCATTACCAGTGGTACCCCTTCATGAACATGGGGCACGTGGGCGTGGCGCAACTGGCCAGCGGCAACCAGCGCCTCCAGGCCGAGTTCATCCGCAACATCCAGGCGGGCATCGAGCGTGTCAAGCAGCGGGCCGAGCAGACGGGCAGCCCCTTCATGTGGGGCGTGCCCGGCATCTGGTGCAGCAACAACCTGACCACGGCGCTGCTCACCCAGTGCATCCTTTACCGCCAGCTGACGGGCGACCGCCAGTACCTGGAGATGGAGAGCGCCCTGCGCGACTGGTTGCTGGGGTGCAACCCGTGGGGCACGAGCATGATTGTGGAGCTGCCACGAGGCGGCACCTGGCCGCGTGCCACCCACAGCAACTATGTGATGGAGGGTGTCGGCTTGCCCACGGGCGGCTTGGTCGATGGCCCGGTCTATGCCACCATCTTCAACAGCCTCAAGGGTGTGAACCTGTCGAGCGACATGATCAACATCCATGGCAACACCTACGACCTGTTCCAGCCCGGCGACGTGGTCTATCACGACAACACCCACGACTACAGCACCAATGAGCCCACCATGGACGGCACGGCCTCGCTGACCTTCCCCTTCTCGTTCTACGAGATGGAGGGCAGGGGAGCCAGCGGCCGCTTCACCTGGGACGAGGGGGCCATCGTGCGCGGCGACATGACTCGCAAGCGACTCTGCCTCGTCTTCACTGCCGACGACCGTGCCGATGGGGCCGACCGCATCATCACCACGCTCGACAAGCAGGGCATCAAGGGCGCTTTCTTCTTCACGGGGCGTTTCCTCGACCTCTTCCCCGACGTCGTGAGGAGTCTCGTGGATGGCGGCCACTACGTGGGCTGCCACAGCTACGGCCACCTGCTGTATTGCGACTGGGGGAAGCGCGACTCGCTGCTGGTGACCCGTGAGGAATTCCGCGACGACATCGTCAAGGGCTATGAGGCGCTGGCACGTTACGGCATCACGCCCCAGGATGCTCCCTACATGGTTCCCCCCTACGAGTGGCACAACGCCACCGTCGCCGCCTGGGCGCGTGAGATGGGGCTGCAGCTCGTCAACTTCACGCCCGGCACCGCCAGTTGCATGGACTACACCTATCCCGGCATCACCGGCGGCAATGCCTATCGCGACAACCGATGGCTGTGGGACCGCATCATGCGGTGTGAGCGCGAGCACACGTTGAACGGCCACCTGCTGATGGTGCACCTGGGCACCGACGAGCGCCGGGTGGAGAAATTCTACGACCGCCTGCCGGCCCTGATCAAGGAATTGAAGAAAAGGGGGTACACCTTTGTGCCGCTCCCTGACCTGCTCACCGGCCATTGACAGCCCCAATGGGTCTAAACCACAGATCTCAACCATTCAATTGATTATAATCGACCGCGTGGACGATTCAATTAGTGAAATTAGCGTAATCCGTAGTGTAAAACAAACGCTAACCATTGTCATCAAGAGTAAGGAATGAAACGAAACAATACCAATCTGTCCATCTGCAAGGCCATCGCCATCATCCTGATGTGTGCCGGTCATGCCGAGGGGCCGTCGCTGATCATGAAGTTCATCTACCTGTTCCACATGCCGGTGTTCTTCATCGCGGCGGGCTATTTCTTTGACAAGAAGTACCTCAGCGACCCGTGGACCTTCTGCAAGAAGCGGGTCAAGGGGCTGTATGTGCCCTTTGTGAAATGGAGCCTGCTGTTCCTCGTGTTGCACAACCTGCTGTTCAAGATTGGCGTGCTCAATGAGCAGTACGGCAACTGGACGGGCGGCGTGACTCATCCCTACTCGTGGCACCAGTTCCTGCAGCGCCTGGTCAGCATCATCTTCTCGATGGGCGGCTATGACGAGTTCATGGCGGGAGCCTTCTGGTTCTTCAGGGGGCTGCTGGTGGCGAGCATCGTGTTCCTGCTCCTCTACCTGCTGCTGCGCAACCGTCACCGGTGGCTCAACGACGACACCGTGCCCTGGGTCATCATCGCCCTGACCGTCGGCTTTGCCTGGTTCAAGGTCGCCAATGGGCTGACCATTGTCACCATCGTTCAGGGCGGCATACGCGACTGCTGGGGAGTGACGTTCTTTGCCATGGGAGTGCTCTACAGGCGCCATGAGCAACGCATCAGGGAGCACTGGGCTCTCACCTTGACCTACGCCGCGCTGCTGGTGCTTGGAGCCTATCTGGACTTCCAGGGGATGGCTCTGAAGGTGAAGCTGCACACCGTGGCCACCCTTCCTGTCACGGGCGCCATCGGTTTCCTGATGGTGCATTCCATTGCCTCGTGGATCGACCGTCACGAGGGCATCGTGAAGCGTTTCCTGGTCTATTGTGGCAACAACACGCTCTACATCTTTGTGTTCCACATCAGTGCCTTCAAGCTGGTGTCGGCGCTCAAGATCTGGTACTATGGCCTCGACTGGGGGCAGATAGGCTGTCACATGGTCATCCACGAGAACAGCACGACCGACCTCTTCTGGCTGCTCTACACCGTCGTCGGCACCGCCGTGCCCCTGCTGGGCATTCACCTTGCCCGCCGGTTACAATCCTCGCTTCGCTCACAGCATCAAGCATGATGGCATTCTCCAGCGAGCGAAGCGAGGATGAGTGCGGATGCCCCATTCTCCCTTCTCCCTTCTCCTTTCTCCAGCGAGCGAAGCGATGAAGAGTGCGGATGCCCCATTCTCCCTTCTCCTTTCTCCAGCGAGCTTCGCTCGCTTATCAGTGCGGATGCCCCCTTCTCCCTTCTCCCTTCTCCTTTCTCCAGCGAGCGAAGCTCGCTTATGTTTTCTTGCCGATGAAGTGGGAGAGCCACAGGACGATGACGAGGATGCTGATGCCGATGGGGATGTTGAGGAAATACCTCCTGGCTTCCTCACTGTTCATTTCACGCAGCAGGTGGATGGCGTAGTTGCCGCTCAACAGGATAGACAGCAGGATGAAAGCGCACGCAAAGGCTGTCACCACACGCCACAGGGTCCCCCACGTGTTGTAGCCGAACAGTTGTTTGTAGGTCATGAAGACCAAGATCATTCCGATGGCAATCACGAGCCACCCCAGCGAGGTGATGTCATAGACCATGTTCAGAATCAGGAACACGACCGTGCTGAACACCTGGATAAAGAACCCTTGAGGCATCGTGTGCTGCGTGTTGACCGGTGCGAACCTGAAGATATAGTAGTTGGGAACAATCAGCAAGCAGAGCAGCAGGAGGGACAACAAGTCGGGGTGGGTATTGAGCCACGAGAACACATAGTCCAAGTAATCACTCGGGGGCGGGAAGGCGCCATTGATGTGGACGTTGAGCCACGAGAAGGTGGTGGTGATGTAGGACATTCGACCAGGCGTTTCAACATGGATCATGCCGTGGATGGCTCCCGTGAAGAAGTCCACAAACACACCCATCAGGGCAACGATGGCCAGCATCTTGACAGGTGGGAAACTCACCTGGCGCTTGCCGTTGATGTAGTCGCTGATGAAGTAGCCCGGGCGCAGCAGCAGCTGCACCAGCGAGTAGAGCAGCGACCGGTTGTGCATGCCCCACACCTCGGCAATGCTCTTGCTCACACTGCGCCACGTGATGCGGCCCAGTCCCGACTTTTGGGAACAATAGGGGCAGAAGTTGCCCACGAAGTCGTGGCCGCAGTTGTTGCAATGGTATGATGTTTGTTCCTCGAGCTGGTAGCGGAACGGGTTTCTCTGCCACCGTCGGAACAGTCGATATGCTGCCTTGATTCTCATCTCAATCAATGATGTGCTCAGGAAAAAAAGACTAGGCAATGGAAACGATAGCACGTCCAGATAGCCTATGGGAGGAAGCCAGCGTCCTCGGTTTAATCGTCATAGTCCGTGTCAATGACCTTGAAGTTGCGGTTGAACTCAATGTCCATGCCATTGTTGAGCTTCACCTCGTAGCCCATGCGACGGCGCTCAATCTTGATGACCGACTTGCCGGCATAGTTCTTCTTCACGTAGGCCTTGATCTGGTCGGGGATGATGGCTTCGGGAACCTTGGAGGCATAGCACTCCACCTCTTTCCAGTTGCCCTTCTTGTCAAACTCCACCTTCTCGCCACTCTCATAGCGGATGGTGTAATCGTCCCAGTCGGCGGTCACCACCAGGGGCACCTTCTTGCCGAAGTTCTGCTTCAGGAACGTCTGAGCCGTCTGCGGCATCTGATCGTAGGTGATCACGCGGTCATCATCATCGGCCATCGCATTCAGGCTCATGACCATGACCATAGCCATCAACAGTAAAAACTTAATCTTTTTCATCTCTTATTCTTAAAATCCACTGCAAATATAAGCGTTTTTATTTGATTAATACAAGAAACGCATCAAAAACCTCCTCTTCTATTATGCTGCAAGCGGGATAGGTTTTGGCGCAGTTTCAAAACCTGCTGTCCCTTTTGTCGGGCTCCAGTGATTTTTGACATGGACTATATGGAGGGGCAGGTGATACCTTTGCAGCGACATAGCAATCAAAAACCAAATAAAAACCAAATTATAACCTATTTTTCAACCATGAAAACCGAACTTAACATCACTATTGACCCCGGTCTGATTGAATTGATCGTGACAGCGCTTCAGACCACCGAGCTGGCCAGCTTGTTCAGGGCGCTCACCGCAGTGATGACTGGCCAGGACCCGTCGCAGCACCTCAACACGGCGGGACTGAAGCTGGCGTACACCCTGCTGATGAAGTCTGTCGACAAGAGCATCAAGCGCCGCGCTATCAACCGGGCTAACGGAGCCAAGGGCGGTCGCCCGCGCAAGCACGACCAGTCCATGACCAGTCCCTCGCCATTGGATACCGAAACATCGGAATTGGTTTTGACAAAAAAAAGCAAAAAAGAAGACCTTTCCCCCACACCCCCTATAGAAGAAAAAAATAAAAAAAATAATATTATAACTCTCTCTCCGCGCGCGTGCGAGGAAGAATCGGATCAATCTGGCCAAGAAGCTGTCGATGCGCCCTTGCGCATCACCTGGGAACCGTCACAGCCGATTCCTCTCCACTGCCTTTTCACCTCCTCTTCATCTCACCCCAAGTCAATGCTCCCGGCACCACCACCCGTGACCAAACAACGACAAGAACTTCTCCCTCGTGAACCAGTCAAAATCGCCCCAATCAGTTGAGTCCCCATACAAATCCCGCTCCCCATCATACATTAGCCAATGCGTCGACCGCAATATGCCCCCCAGATGACGGGCATACTGCTGCTCCACCCCCGGCTCACTGCGCAAATTCTCCAACATCTCGTCTGTCTTAATCCATTTCATTTCCATACTCATTGATTTATTTAAAAATGATTATACAAAATACGATTGAGTAATTAATAATCAGATTATAAGAATACCTTAAGAAGATTATTTAATTAGTCATCAAAAAACACTATCTTTGCAAAACAAATAGTTTCATTATTGTAGGACAACATTTGTTTTAAATGAAAACTATTTTTGTTTGTTGATGCAAAAGTAGAAGATCACTACAAAGTAAAAAAAGTATTTAGATCAGTTTAGATCAAATTAAAAATCATTAGATCAATTGATAATTATGGCAACACAAGGTGTATATCAGTTAGAGGAAAAGTCTCCTAAAGAGATAAAAAAGTCATTTATTCATTTTATGGGCGACAGAAATGCAACATTAAAACTAATAAATGACCAGAATCAAAAAACTTACTCAAAAATTGATAAGAATAATGCGGTCTCCGATGTTTGTAAGTCTTTATATGGGATTAATAATGTCTATTCAATTACAGAGATTGAAAAGGTTAGTAAGATAAGAGATGAATTAACATCACTCATTGATGATGAGAAAGACCAAAAGAAAAAAAAGTTTTTGTCTAATACACGAAGCTATATTAACAAATATATTGAATTCTTAAATTATTGTGATAATCTAAAGACACATTTAGGTTCATGGAGCACATATGAATTTTCAAAAGACCCTGATAGACCTTTCATTTCAGAGGATGAATTTAATGAAATTGTAGAACTACTCTATCGAAAAAAGAATATAATATTACAGGGCGCACCTGGAGTTGGTAAAACATTTTTGGCTAAAAAAATTGCCTATGAATTGATAAGGGCAAAAAAAGACGAGAATATTGAGATTATTCAGTTTCATCAGTCTTATAGTTATGAGGATTTCATACAAGGTATCCGTCCCACTACCTCTGGCGAATTTAAGGTTTGTAATGGCATTTTCTACAATTTTTGCGTAAAAGCTAAGAATAATCCCAATGAGGCTTTTGTTTTTGTAATTGACGAGATTAATCGTGGTAATTTGAGCAAAATATTCGGCGAGTTGCTGATGTTGATAGAATACGACAAACGTGCGCCACGTTATGCTCTTAAACTGACATATAGTGAGGATGATAGTCCAAAATTTTATGTGCCTGAGAATGTTTATATCATCGGTACAATGAATACTGCAGATCGTTCAATTGCAATTGTTGATTATGCCTTACGTCGCAGGTTTGCTTTCTGTGATGTGGAACCTGAGTTTGGTGATGAATTCAGAAAATATCTCCGGACGTCGTTAAGCAAGGAATTTGTGAAAGAATTATGCAGTAAGGTGACTCGTGTTAATGAGATAATTAGAAATGAGAATACATTGGGTAAAGGTTTTGAGATTGGTCATAGTTATTTTTGTCAACTCAACTCGATTGATAATGATAATGAAGCCGAGTGGTGGTTATCGATATGCAAATATGAACTTTTCCCATATCTTCGTGAGATATGTTTTGACAATGAATCACTATGCAAAGAATTATGTAGCATTCTGAGCGAATAAATCTATATGAGTCAAATTCCCATACAGAATATATACTACATCCTTTGTTACGCATGGGATATAGGTGAATTACGTGACAAGGTTAAGGTTGGGGTAGAACAGTGCGATTCTATTGCTAATCTGCTAGTGCATGTTTTGCTGAACACTACTGAGGTAATACTGAAAAAAGGATTGTCACAGGATTATATCTTATATGGCTCAGAGGTTGATGCAGTAAAAGGCAAAATTATCATTGGCGAAACATTGAAACAGGGCAAATATCGGCAGGGGAAAATGTTTTGCAGTTTGGATGAAATCACAACAGATATTCATGTCAATCAAATTATTTATAATACACTTCGAAATTCGTTAAGAATACAAAACTTATCAGAGCGGAATGAAAAAAGATTGTTAGCAACCCTACACAGAATGCCGAAAATGAAGAGTATCAAACTGTCAGAAAGGTTGTTCAAATCTATAAGTCTTAATCGAAATAATAGATATTACCAGTTTGCTCTCAATATTTCTCGCCTGCTGAATAAGTTACTTTTACCTAACGAGAACTCTACAGATAAATGGGAATTTGTGGATTTTATGGAGGATGAGTTAGCTATGAATAGGATTTTTGAAAAGTTCCTAATGAATTTCTATAAACAAGAGTGTAGCCAAGACTTTCCTGAAGTGAGTCGTACTCAAATTCGCTTTCAGTTGACACCGTATGGAATGACTTTCGCCAAGTGTACAGAAGATGCTTATCGTCTACTGCCCTTGATGGAAACAGATGTAACACTATTCAATCCACTAACAAAGAAGAGAATAATCCTTGATGCAAAGTATTATAAAGAAACACTAGTTTCTAGATACGGCAAAGGTGGTAAAATAAGGCGAGAACATATATCACAGATTCTATCTTATGTAATGAACCAAGAGAATGAGGACGAATTCACTAAAGAAACTAAAGGAATTCTGGTCTATCCAACGGTAGATATAGAAATAGATGCCTCATATAAATATAAGAACACAAAACATGTTATTCAAATCTGCACAGTCAATTTGAATCAAGATTGGCGGTTAATTGAAAAAAGGTTGAAGGAGATAGTGGGCTAATGAATTGGAGTATTTGGAGAGTTTGCCTGACTTTGTGCCAGTGAATCTGAATGTGCATTATACCTATAGGGATACGCTTTTAGGTAGCGTTTTCAAGTAGTTGTTCCAGTTTTCCACTTTTTCCACCTCGTTCACAGGCACGTGGGTTTTCCGCAACGGCAGTGAACAGGGTGGAAAATGCCACGCATGTGTGGAAAGGGTGGAAAGGGTGTGGGACGGTGCGTCGGCATGGCATTGTCTTCTTTTTATATGGAAAGCGGATGCCAATTTGTATTTCTTGTATTTCTTGTTTTCCTTATATAATATAACGTGTTGTTCTATTGGTTTTGGAGGGAAAAAAGTGCCGGGGCGTGGTTGCCTCGGCACTTGCTATTGTTGACTGATGTGTTGTCGTGGGATTACTCGTCATCGCGACGGTCGTCACGGCGGGGACGACGCGGACCATTGGGGCGCGGACCACGGTTGCCACCCATGGGGCGGTTACCGCCACCGTTGCCACCCTGACGGGGACCACGGTTGTTGCCGTTGCCACCATTGCCGCGGGGACCACGGTTGCCACCCTGGCGACGCTCGTCATAACCCTCGGGCTTGTCCTGGAGGGCGCGCATCGACAGGCGGAACTTGCCGGTCTTCTTGTCAATCTCGATGAGCTTGACGGTGACCTCGTCACCCTCGTGCAGGCCGCTGGCCTCCATGTTCTCGAGGCGGTCCCAACTGATCTCGCTGATGTGCAGCAGACCGTCGCGGCCAGCCATGAACTCAACGAAGGCACCGAACTCGAGGATGCTGACCACCTTGCCGGTGTAGATCTGGCCCTCCTCAGGCACAGCTGTGATAGCCTTGATGCGCTCCACGGCAGCCTCGATGCTCTCCTTGTTGGCGGCAGCAATCTCGACGATTCCCTTGCCGTCAACTTCCTCGATGCTGATGGTGGTACCCGTCTCTTCCTGGAGACCCTGGATAACCTCGCCACCCTTGCCGATGACGGCACCGATGAATTCCTTGTCGATAACCATGGTGACGATGCGGGGAACGTGGGGCTTGTAGTCCTCGCGCGGTGCGGGGATGGCTTCGTTGATGAGGTTGAGGATGTGGAGACGGCCTTCCTTGGCCTGGTGCAGTGCCTGCTCGAGAATCTCGTAGGGCAGACCGTCGCACTTGATATCCATCTGAGTGGCGGTGATACCGTCGACGGTACCCGTCACCTTGAAGTCCATATCACCCAGGTGGTCCTCATCGCCCAGGATGTCGCTCAGCACGGCGTGCTTGACGTTACCCTCGTCGGTGATCAGACCCATAGCGATACCGGCAACGGGCTTCTTGAGTTTGATACCTGCGTCGAGCAGTGCCATGCAGCCGGCGCAGACGGTGGCCATCGATGACGATCCGTTGCTGCTCAGGATGTCGCTCACGATGCGGATGCAGTAGGGGTTGTCCTCGGGGATCATGCGCTTGAGGGCGCGGTGGGCCAGGTTGCCGTGGCCAATCTCGCGGCGGCTCAC
>JBGUKK010000112.1:0-84531 GCA_045114435.1 Sodaliphilus sp. | reverse complement strand
TGCCCGCCCGCAGGGAGGGAACGTTAGTGCAAGCCGAAGACAATGGCAAGAAAAAAAGAATTTTTCTTGCATTGTTGAGGCGCACCGATAGCCGTTTTTTGCGAAAAAAGAAAACAGGTTGGAAAAAATTTGTCTGACACGGCTAAAAGTCCTACATTTGCGGCCGCAAATTGCATGAAAAGGCTACCAGCCTTTCAAAAAGTATCAATTGCATGAGAAACGGATTAACCAAACCACGACTGTTATTGCTGTTTGCCGAGGTGCTCGCCTTAGCACTGCTTGCTGTGATGGCAACCCGTCATTACGGCCTGTCGGACGGCTTGAGTATCACTGTGTCCTATCTCGTGTCCTATCTCGTTCCACTCATGCTCTTCAAGCGTGCCCGTGGCACCAGTATCACGGCTCATGTCTTGCTGTTGGCCTTGACGATTGGCTTGAGCATCGTGTCCTTTTACAGCTTACTGGAATGGACAGCGCTGGATGGCTATTCGCTCGAGCGACCCAACTTGTCGTCTGATGCGCGTAATTATTACAAGTGGGCCTTGAATAAGTTTGACGGCAGCGTCGATAGGCCTGAATCGGTATTCCCGGGTTTCCCTCTGATGCTGGTGGCCCTGTGGAAGATGTTCGGCTTGAGTGTCGTGTGGCCTCAAGCGATGAACCAGATGTTTACGCTCCTGTCGGTGGTGTTGACTGGTATGACGGCGAGGCGCCTGCTCGAGGGGCGCGTGAAGGCTGGCCCAAGGGTCCTGATGGCAGGGGCTATCGCGCTCACCTGTCTCTTGGCCTATTACCTGATGAGCGGCATCAGCCTCTTGAAGGAGGGAACAATCTATTTGTCCTCGGCCATGGCGGCCTATTCCTTGTCGTCGATGGCCAGCGAGGATGACGACCGTCATCACTTGTGGCGCGACATCCTGCTGTTTGTGCTGGCGTGTGTGATCGCGGCCTTTGTCCGCACTACCTTCCTCTATTTCCTTGGCTTGGGACTGGTGATCATGACGTTGCCCCACTTGCGCCGAGACTGGAAGATGTCCTTGGGACTGCTCATCATCCTGGCTGCCTTGTTCGTGCTGGGCAATCACTTTGCTGCCTATTCGGTGGAGCGACATGTGGAGATTGCCAGCGGAGGCTGGAACATGCAGCGGACGTTCTTGCGAAACTCCTATTATAAGGGCTTGATAGGCTACTATTTCCTGTTCTCGCCTGTGCACAGGGCCTTCATGTTGCCGCTCACGGCGGTGGCCCAGTTTGTGTTCCCTTGCCCCTGGATGACAAACTATGAAACGCCCTATCTGTTGAGTCTCATTGCCCGTCAGAGCTATGGCTGGTATTTTGTGGGAGGAACAGCGATGTTTTACTGCCTGTTCATCAGCTGGCGGCGTCATGAGAACATCGGTGTGTGGACGTGGTGGGCCGTTATCATTTATTTGGGTCTGGCATACGTGATGGGAGGAGCCATGGTGCGCTACTTGTTGCCGTTTGAGCCGCTGTTTGTACCCATGGCACTGTTTGTGATCTGCCGCCTGTTTGAAGGCCGCTGGCGCAAGGGGTATGCCATCTGGATGTCGGTGATTGTGTTGATTGTTCTGATGGCGCTCCTCGTCTTGCTGGAGGTTCAACAAGGTATCATATCCTCAACATTTCATCTCCCGCCGCTGCGTGGTATTATCCTGCAAGAGACTTTGTAGGCATTAAGTTTTAGGCTTTGTGGGTCTTAGGAAGCGGATGCCATCTGGCGGCTATTCGTCGTTTTTTTTGTGCCCTTGGTCGGTGCTTGGGGGGCGCTCATCGTTTTCGGTGGGATAAGGGTTAAACTTGGGGGTGGAGTGGGGGTCTAAAAGGCAAGAATTAACAATTAAAACGTCACGACAATGAAAAAGACTTTACTCATTTCCCTGTTTTGTATGTTGCTCGCTTTGCCGGCATTGGCACAACCGGGTTATCGATACGGCAGCCGCCCACGCGTTCAGACAGTGGGGCGTCACGGCAACGAATATGTTGCCTGGCACAGGTACTACTTCGGCTTCAGAGTGGGCTTGAATGCCTCTCATGTGAACAGCGACAGTCCCCTGCTCGATGGCAGCGGCGTGAAGACTGGATTGAACATCGGAGTAGCAGCTGGCACCCAGCTCACTTATCGCGCACCCCTGTTCATCGAGACGGGCCTCTATTATACCCAGAAGGGGGGCAAGAGTGACTCGCAAGGCGGCCGATTCACCTACGATCTCAACTACCTGGAGTTGCCCCTGATTATCAAGTACAAGCACTTTGTGGGTAACCAGACGAGTATCCAGCCATACGCTGGGGGCTACCTGGCCCTGGGCACCGACGGTGAGATCAAGAATTACGGCTCGAGGACGGCATTCAGTTCCTACGAGGATGGTTACTTCAACCGCTTTGACGGCGGTCTCAAGATAGGATGTGGAGTGGGCTTCAACATGCTTTATCTGGATGCCAGTTATGACATTGGCCTGGCCAATATCGGTCAAGACAACTTTGATGACACGCATGGTGGCTGCTTCACGGTAAATTTAGGTGTGAACTTCTAGGTGTTTTTAGCCTGTAACGTGATTTCTGGGTGGCGCGTGCCACTTCATCACACCGGTGGCGCGCGCATTTTTTCTCCAGGGATGCAGGAAAAAACCAAAAAACTTCATCATTTTGACTTTTTTTCTTACTTTTGCAACAGTTATTAACCAACTAAAACACTTGGAGCTATGAAAAAGATATACAACATGCTGCTGCTTGCAGCGCTGTCGATGACGATGTTCTCGTGCAGCACCTGGGATTCGCCCTACTATGTGGACGACATTGTGGGCACCTGGGTTTCCTACTACGGACACGACGGTTATGGCGATTATGATATCTGGGGTTACGATCAGGTGACATATGAGTTCTACAGCAACTACACCGGCCGCTATTACTACTACTCCTACTATGGCACGATGTACTATCTGCTCTTTGACTGGGACACCCGTGGCGACCGCCTCATCATCTACTACGAGGATGGCGACAATGACTACCTGTACTACGGGTTTGACCGCAATGGTGACCTGATCCTGTCAACCGACAGCCGCTTCTACCAGTACACGGCTTATCGTCCCACGGGCTGGTACTATGACAAGGCTAAGGAGATGCCTACCGGATCGGAGTTGAAGGCTGCCCCCACGGTTGAGAGCGGTGCAACTGTCACCGATTCTCCCCGCGGCATCAAGACCAGGAAGGATGTCAAGGCCGTGAAGGACGCCAAGGCAAAAGAATAAATACAGAGAAGAAACATACCACTCATTTCGTCAGCAGCCGCCGGGCATTCTCGGCGGCTGTTGTGATGACTGCCTGGGTGGAAAGGCCGAGGGCTTGGGCTACGAGTGCTGCCACTTCCTGAATGGTGATGGCGTCGTCATCGGTCTCGATGAGCAGACGGTCAAGCGGCGTGATGAGCAGGGCCGATGAGTTGAAGCGTGGGCCGAAGGAGAGGTAGCAACCGGCATCCAGCCAGATGCGGGCCATGCGCTCGCCAGCGCGCATGCCGTGAATGGCCAGTGGCACGCTAGTCAATCCGGCATCTTGTCGGCATTGGAGAACCTGCTGGGTGGCCCTCACGCTGTGGATCACCACGGGTTTGCCAACGGAATGGGCCAGCTGCAGGTGATGGACGAACAAGGTGGTTTGTACCTCAATGTCGCCCCCTCGCAATTTGTCCAGCCCGGTTTCGCCGATGGCTAGCACCTGGGGATGGCGGGCGCAACGCTCCAGCGACTGGAGGTCGGTGGCTGGGATGTCTTCACCTGTGTCCCAGGGGTGAATACCCACCGAGTACCACTTGCCCGGTTGTGGGGCAAACTGTCGAGGATCCACCGAGATGAGGGCCGCGGTGGCCTCGGGGTGATGGGTATGGAAGTCAAGGATGTCAATCATGGCACGGGGTCATAGCCGCTGCCGCCCCATGGGTTGCAACGCAGGATGCGCCACACGGCAAGAGCAAGGCCCTTGAATGGGCCGTGCTTGCGGATGGCCTCGATGGCATACTGGCTGCACGTCGGCGTGAAACGGCACGTCGGCGGCTTGAGGGGAGACAGGAACTTCTGGTAGAAACGGATAGGCTGTATCAACAACCAGCCGATGTAGTGCAACACCTTGTGTCCAAAATGCTTGATACTGTCAATCATTCTCATGGCTTGAATCCTCAATGGATGGTTGATGCTCGACGGCAGCATGGGCAATACGCGTGAGCAGGTTGATCATTTTCTCGTTGATGACACTATAGGGCGCCAGGGTGCTGTCTAGATAAACAAAGGCGATGTCCACACCACATTGGTGCTGCTCCAGCGCGGGAACGAGTATCTCGCGGCGGTTCAACCGGTAGGCCTCACGCGTGCGTCGGCGCAGGGTCACGCGGTTCACTGCCTTGCGAATGCGTTTCTTGGGGATGGAGATAAGAAACTGTACGGGCTGCTCGCCACGTGGCCGCAGCCTGTAGGCAGCACGCAGGGGGAATGCCATCAATGACTTTCCCTCGCCGAAGAGCCGGTTCACCGCCGTGCGGCTGCACAGTTTCTCGTCTTTATTCAGCTTGTAATCCATTCAGGATGCAAAATTATAAAAAGATGGGGCATGCGCCATGTCATGCCCCATAAAAATCGCCTTGATATAGGTTTATTTCTTCTTGGCGGCTTCGGCCTTGGCCTTGCGGGTCGCAGCGGCCTTCTTGGCAGCAGCCGAGCGCTTAGTGGCAGCTTGGGCTTCGGCTTCGGCCTTGGCCTTGCGGGTCGCAGCAGCCTTTTTGGCAGCAGCCGAGCGCTTGGCGGCAGCTTGGGCTTCTGTTTCGTTAGCCTTGCTGGTTGTGGCAGCCTTCTTGGGAGTAGCAACTTGGGCTTCTTTGGCCTTGCGGGTTGCAGCGGCCTTCTTGGCGGCTTCAGAACGCTTAGCGGCGGCCTCTTGCCGTTCCTTCTCTAACTTTGCGGCCTCACGGGCAGCCTTACGCTCCTCTTTTTCTTCTTCGGCCTTGGCCTTCTTGAGGTATTGTTCAATGGCGCTGGCCATTGACGGCGTTTCGGGAGTGATGGTGATGTCCACCTTCAGCCCCGCACGGTCGGCGGCTTCGAGGGTGGTCTGGCCCATGGCGGCAATGACAACCTTGCGGTCGGGATAGTCAGGGAAATTGGTGGTGTAGGACTTGATGCCGGCCGGGCTGAAGAACACCAGCATGTCGTAGTCAAACTCCTCCCCGGGTTTGAAATCGTTGCTCACGGTGCGATACATGACCGCCTTGACATATTTCACCTTGTTGTTGTCGAGCACAACGGCTTTGTCGTTGTGAACATCGCTAACGGGCATCAGATAGGTTTCCTTGTTGTGCTTGGCGATGATGGGGATGAGGTCTTCCATCAGGCCCGACTCGCTGTAGAAAATCTTGCGTTTGCGGTAGATGACATACTTTTGCAGGTAATGGGCGATGGTCTCGCTCACACAGAAGTATTTCAATGTGTCGGGGACATTGTAGCGCAATTCCTTGCACAAGCGAAAGAAATGGTCGATTGCGGTGCGAGCCGTCAAAATAATGGCTGAATAGTCAGGCACATTGATTTTGGATTGACGGAATTCCTTAGAAGTTAGTCCCTCGACCTTGATGAAAGGCCTGAAAACAATATCAACACCGTATTTTTTCTCCAGATCAAAGTATGGAGACTTCTCAGACGTCGGTCTAGGTTGTGAGACCAGAATCTTTTTAATGCTCATGTAGCTTATGAAAGTCTATAAAATACCACTAATCCAATACGTTACGCCCGTCATGATAGCCAGGGGAACGATTTCGACGGCGCAAAGGTACAAAATAAAAAAGAGAATCGATGACAAATTGCTATAAAAAATTCTAAAACCCTTGTAGATGAAGATGAGTCGGACTACCAAATACAACACACCAGCAACGACAAGTAGCAATTTGCCATTACCCGGATAAAGCATCAGCAAGAAGAGTACGGGAAGGAGCAGCAACCCCAAAAAGGCTTGCGTTGACTTGAAGCCGTCCACCCACAACTTGGTGCCAAGGCTGTCGGTGAAAGTGTAGCCTAACACGTTGTAAACCAGCCATTGGCCGAGGTAGAAGATGACGGCAAGTGCCGAGTAGATGGCGATGAAGGTAAACACGTGGCTCTCCATCGCGGCGGTCAGCGAGGGGTTGAACAGCCGCATGGCATAGTAAATGATGAAACCCTCGGCGATGCAGGTGTTGGCAATCAAGGCCGACAGGATGCTCGTCTCATTGACGGTGTGATCCTCAAACATGTTCTCGCGGCGACGGGTTGAGAACATGTAGTGGAAGAAGTTCTCGATATACTTGTATCCCGTGTGGTAGCTCAAGGCAACAGCCAGCAGCCCTGCCAGCAGCAGGATCATCGAGGGCGTGTCATGCATCGGGGAGCGCGAGAATGGTTTTGCCTGGCTTGTCGCCGGCACTTCCATCACGGGCCGATGGGGAATGCTGTCCTGAATCGTGTCGACGGTTGCTGACGTGGATACGTCAGCAACCTGCTGCGGAGCGCTGTCTAGGGCCGCAGTGTCGATGGGGATGATCGTATCAGCTGGATGAACGTTGGCGGGCATGGTTCAATACTTGGATTCAAATTCCACGGGCTTGCAGTCACTGAGGATGGCCACCGCCTCGGCGGGAGTGGTGGCGACTTGCCATAGTCCGGCATGTGAGGCCTTCATGAAGCCTTCATCGATGGCGTGCCCGAGCATCGCCAACAGACCGTCGTAGTAGCCCATAGTGTTGAGGATGACAACAGGCACCTTGACCAGCCCCAGCTGGCGCCAGGTGAGCGTCTCGAGCAGCTCTTCGAGAGTGCCCACACCGCCAGGCATGGCGATGACCGCATCGGCCATGTCGCTCATCATCTGTTTGCGCTGGTGCATGTCGGCTGTGACGATGACGTCCTCCAGGCGGTCATAGCACCACCCGTTGTCCACCATGAACTTGGGAATGACCCCGGTGACTTCTCCGCCTGCGTCGAGTGTGCCATCGGTAACTGCACCCATCAGCCCCACGGCGCCACCACCGTTTACACAGCGCCAGCCTTCCCGGGCCAGCAGGGTTCCCAACTCACGCGCCGCCTCCAGGTAGCGCGTGTCGATGTTGGCGCTTGAAGCGCAAAACACACAGACGTTGCCTCTCGTTTCTCTTTTCATGGCCGCAAAGGTACAAAAAAAGTGGCGATTGCCACTTTTTTGATGAGTGATTAGAGGTTTTCGGCTCAGAGCAGTTGCCGCCGACAATTGAAAACTGGAAGCTGACAACTGTTTCAGTCCTTCAGGACCCAGGCGTCGAGTTGTGGGCGGTACTTCTCGCGCAGGGTGCGGCAGTGGGTGAGGATGTCCTCATCGGATTCGCCTTGGACAATCTCCTGGGTGGAGCTGGGCCATTTCTCCTGGAAACGGTCAGTCTTGTTCCTGTAGGCGGCTTCGTCAAAATCCTTTTCTGCAAAGATGGCTATGGTGAGTTCGCGGATGTAGTTCTCCCAACGCTTGGCATAGTAGTCCCACATCAAGCCGTTCCAGTTGCGGCAGGCATAGTCGTTCAGGTTTCCGCCCCAAGTAGTGACCAAACGGCGGGCGTTCATCTCGTAGTAATCCTTGACTTCAGGACTGTCAGCCAGGTCGCGCGCCTGCTGCAGCCAGTGGGCCAGTGTGGCATGGGGATGATGACTGCCCAGGTTGTCAAGGTCGGACAGCAACTCATACAGCAAGTCGCTGTGGGCAAAGAATGCCTCTTTGTCCCTCTGCATGAAGGCATTATCAAAGGCCTGTTTCTCGATCAGGAACAGGTCGCCCAGCACTTGGCGGCCCACCCACAGCAGGTCGATGGTCATGGCATCGGTAGTGACCTGGTCTTGAGCCAGCAGTGCGTCCCACACGGCCAGCAGGTCGCGCGGCACATACTTGATGCTGCGGCTTTCCTTGCCCAGGGTGGGGTAGGAACAGGGCAGAGGAGCGGCAAAGTTGCCGGGAGTGATATTGAGCACCTGGTCATAGAGCAGTCGCCAGGCCTGGCGGGCATGTGGGTTCTCGCTGCCCGCATGACGGTCGGCGAGTTCGTTGACGACCTGTTCATCGCTCTTGCCGTAGTCCCACGCTTTCTCCAGGATGAACTCGTAGGGGAACTGCTGCACGTCCAGGCCCTCGAGTGTCGAGCCGATTCCCACCAGGCTCGCGCCACACTCGGCCAGGGCCTGTTCGATGCGCTCGCCCGCCTCCTTGACGCGGCCCTGCACGTTGGTATTGCCGCCAAAGTTGCCCAGGTAGCACCAGATGAACGGCTGGCCGTAGAAACCCTCGTGGTCGCGCCACATCTCCTTGTACTCGCAGTAGTAGTCGAGCATCGTCATCTTGCCCTGGGGCACGCCCGTGAGCATGGCGCGAGTGCGCTCGGGGGTGTAATCCTTGCGCTGGTAGTAGAGGAACCATGCCATCTGCAGCCATTCGGCATCGGGGTCAACAGCGGTGAGACTCTCATAGATGTGCTTCGTCACTTGGTTGAGATATTCTGGTTCAAAGCTGGGTGGGTCCACCTCGTTGAACGGGTCGATGCCGTAGATGTGATCCGTGCCGAACAACCGTGTCTGCTCCTCGAGGAAGAGACGCTGGATGCGGCTGTAGAGCGGATCCTCGCTGTTCAGGAAATAGGTGCGGTATCGCTCGTCAAAGCCAGCCCAGGAGCCTAGCGCTTGAATGTCGGCATCGGGGAAGAGCTCGCGCAACGCGCCCGGCACGTGGCCAGCAAAGGCTGGTAGCACAGGGCGCATGTTGAATGCCCGCTCACGTTCCACGATGCGCTGCTGCAGCTCAATCTGTCCTTTGAGCCATTCCTTGGGCAGGGGGCCACACCAGCCGTCGATGTTGGCCATGCGGTGCCAGGGCAGATAGGCCGGTCCGGTGAAATAGCTGCGCACCTGCTTGTCGCTCATACCCAGCCTGGTCCACACGTTGTACCACACTGCTTCCTGCCCCGTGATGGCCAGCGGCAGGTTCACGCCGTTGAGCGCCATCCAGTCGATGAGGCGTTCCCAGTCATGCCATTGCCAGAAGGGCATCGTATAACCCCAGGTACAATAGTTGAGAAAGAAACGTTGCGGCACCCGTGCCGTCACACGCTCGGCAGTGGGCACATCGGGCAGGCGCTCGGGCAGCAGCACAGGCACGCTGGCATACCACGATACAGTCACCTTGCAGTGCTTGTTCAGGTATCGGTTCAGCCCCACAGCCATCGAATTGGCATTATTGCCGCCGATGATGACCTTGCCGCCCCGACTTTCAAGGGTGAACACGTCCTTGCCAGCCTCGGCCTCAATATGATGAAATACCACCTTGGCCCCCAATTCAGGCGCCAACCGCCTCGCTAATGCCATCGCCTGCTCCACATCCTCTCGTGGCTCAGGATTAATGGCTGCAGTGGCGATTACCGTCACTGTCAGCATGTAAATAATGAATGTCAATCTACGTGTCATCATGCCCACAAAGGTAGTGCAAGCCGAAAATAATGCCAAGAAAAACCCCTTTTTCTTGCATTGTTGAGGCGATTATCATCCGAGTTCAATTTCTTGGAGTATTTTTGTATTCATCTGATCGATTTTAGTCATTTCAATGTTGCGCAGATAGATTTTGGTTGTTTTTGTTGATGTGTGTCCCATTCCGTAACTGATTAGCTCAAGAGGGTGGTTGAGGTCTTTGGCGGCATTGGCCCATGAATGTCGAGCTACGTACATAGAGAGATTTGTTTTCAAGCCACATTGAACTGCAATGTGTTTTAGCCTTTGGTTGATTTTGTGCTGAATACCACGGTACTGATTCCTCTCTTTGCCATTTTCTATGCGGATGATGGGCAACAGGTAATCGGTATTTTGATGTTGATAGCGATCAATGATTTCTTGCATGCATGATTCCCATTTCACCGATATACTTTGTCCAGTTTTGTGGCGCTTGTAGTGCAGGTAGCCATCTCTGATATCCTTGTGTTTCAAGTAAGCCATGTCGACAAACGACATGCCTCGTGTGAAGAAACTGAACATGAACATATCTCTGGCAAAACAGTCTTGTTCATCAATCAACTTACAGTACCTGATGGCTTTGATTGAACTAATGTCGATAGCTCGTTTATTAGTGGGTTGAATTCCTGTATATACTTGATTGAAAGGTTGCCGATCCTTGATTTGGTGTTTATTGATGGCCTTATTATAGCAGGAGCGCAGTGCTCTCATATAAAATGAAATCGTGTTCAGTGACAAGTTCCGAGATCGCAAGTGAGTTTCAAATCTCTTGATTTCCTTTGTTGTGATGTCTTCAACGTTGATATCACAGTCGTTCCTGAATAACATGAACTGATGGAGAACGCTCTTGTATATCTCGGCTGATCGCAATCGCTGACAAGATTCCAGAAAAAAAATTTCACTCTTAATGAATTCTCTGAAACTGATGCCAGGATTCACCTCTTGTTGGTTCTCATGATGATTCATCTGGGTTATTGTGCAACCATTGATTCTCACTTCAAAAACATGCCCAGAGAGCTCTAGCCCATTAATGCTTAAATCTAATACAATTCTTGACATAATATGATTTGTGTTAATCCGGTTTATGTTTAAAGTCTTTACATAAACGATTGTAAACTTGAATTTTGTATATGCATCATGAGAAATCATTGTAATGATATTGCACCACCACATTTGATAAAAGTCTCTGAAATGTCATCCTCTTATGATACTTGAGTATAAAAGAAATGAGAGCCAACATTTGGTTGATTGCGCTCCCATTTCTTTCAGATAATCTTTATTAATTCATGTCAAATCAGTTTTGGGCATTCATTCTCGTTTCAACTCAATTGCTGGGCTGCCAATGTCCATGCTCTGCTTGCTGCGGTAGAGCTTACCGTGGCTCATGTAGTAATAGGTGGTATCACCGTTATACTCGATGGTAACATAGGAGGTGTCGCTATGTTCGCCCACATACCAGTGAGTCTCGTTGATTTTATCTTGACCGTCAAATTGGATTGTTGCCGTGTGATCCTCGCGTAATTCAAACTTGTTGCCGAACTCGTCGACATACTTTCCAGTGACTTGCCCGTCGTCGGCACTCTTGCTTCCACAAGAAACGACAGCAACAGTAAATCCTACGATAAATAATGTGTGAAATAACTTTAAAGCCATTTTTCTCAATTTTAATCAAAAATTGGCACCGCACACATCATTATAAATGAGCGACGGTGCCAATTATCAAAGAACTATTGTGCTATTAATGCTATGAAAAAACTATTTGTTTATTTCTTTAAGTTCATTAAGGAGCAGGAGTGTTCTTGGTGGACTGAACATGGATGGTTACATCCTTGATCTCATAAGTGCCCCAACCATAGTGGATCTTAAGATCAACCTTGATGTCGAAGTCTTCATCCACATTGGCACCATTGTTCTTGTATGTCAGCCAACCGAAACGGTTAGAACCGCCGATAGTCCGATCAAATGAGAAGTTAATGGTTGAGGGAAGCGGCTTCCAACTGGTGTTGCCATCAACCTTCAGGTTGCAAATAGCAGTGCTGGTGTTGAAGGTGCAGCTGAAGGGACCATAGTATTCCCAGAATGAGGGATGGTTGACGAAGTCGCGGTTGCGCCAGTCGTACAAGCGGTTCAGGAATTGATCAATGTCAATGTAGGAGTGTGCCTCACCATAGTCAACACCATCAATGAAGTAGTCGGGATGAACGTTGTTGCCCTCAAGTGTTACAGGACGTATAACCTTGGCTACGAAGTGATCAGCGCCACCACGGAAGGTGAAGTTGACTTGGTACTTACCGCAGACATAACCAGTAGCGCCAATGTAAACCTGCATGTATTCCTTGTCACGGTTCAGCAGTTCCTTAGCTTTGTCGCTATCCTTATTATATCTGAACTTATTGTAGGTGGGAGCATTCTCAAGCCATGCAATTTTCTCACTATTGCCCCACCAGAGTTCAGTGCCATTATTCTTGACGTTCAAGTTGCTATTGAAGTTCTTGATATCGTTGCAGAAGTAATAGCGCATATTGCTAATGGGGAACTGGTCATTAGCGACATTGACCTTGATAAATCCGTTTTCAGATACGAAGAAGGTGTTCAGGTCAACATCAAACTGGCACTTGGTGTGGTCCGTTGTGTTCTCAGGATTGGGAACGTTCACGTTCAACTTGGAATATGCAAAGTTATCGTACCAGTAGTTCTCGACATACTTGCCATTCTTGCCATTTACATCAATGACATAAGTCTTGTTGATGTTTTTGATCTTGGCCTTCAAGATGATGTCAAAGTAGTGCTTGTGCTCGGCATCCCAGCAACGATATACGTTGTAAACGGTTTCGCCGGCATACTTCCAAAGATCGTCATTGCTAATCTTCCAGTAAAGAACAACGGTGCCTTCCTCTGAGGGATCCTCAACCAGGTCATTGCTCTGGGTGACGGTGCCCACCTCACGCTGGTTAGCCTTGTTGTTATCAATGGTGACAGTTAAATTCTTGTCCAGATAGTCAACAAATTTTTCACCATTGTTAGCTACGTAGTCTTCCCACTTGTTCAAGGGATAAATACTCTGGAACTCATCCCAACTGTAGTGATAAGGCTTAAGGACGCTGATGCTGAAGTCCTTATAGTCGTAAACGAATTGGCCGGCGTCTTGTTCGCACTTGAACGTGAAGTCAACACCGTTAAAGAATGCTGCATAGTTCTGAAGAGGTTCGGGCGTGCGCACGATTTTCACCTTGATGTAGGCCACCTTCACAGTCTTATCGCCATCCATGATGCGGACGCGGACGATAGGAGTGCGATCGATTGCAGACTCACCATATTTCTCTTTCACTTTCAAGATACCAGTAGTCTCGTTGAATTCAACATACTCGGACTGATCAGTTTCGTTGCTGCCGAAGACAAACTTCTCAACCAGATCAAGCTTCCAGGTGAATCCCAGAGCTGCCATTGAGGTGGTTGCATCAATGCAGGGATTACCAACCTCGTGAGCCATAACATAATCCCAGATGTTCAGCTCGCCATTCCACTTGAGTTGGAGGTCGCAGGTCTCGCCATCCTTATCCAGCTTGTGAGAAACGGCATAGTTCTTAATGCCAATGTGTTCGCAAGAATTGTCTTTGCTGTGGAGAATGGTGCGGAAGTGGTAATCCTCCTTGGAGGCATTGCGTGCCTTGTCGGCAATGTGGATGTCATTCAGGTTGCTCTTGATGACAGTTGCATAATCTGAAGTCACGTTTTCACCATCCTGGCGGGCGGTCTGCAGGGCAATGACTGAGATGTTGTCACCAGTTGCGGGCTCACCATGAACGATAACTTCAACGGTAAGGATACCATTTGTGAAGTCGTGGAACTTGGCCTCAGCGTCAAAGTCGCTTGATGCCGGAGCCCTCTTGGGAGCGCGTGTCTTGATGTATTCATCGTTGGCCTTAACGACAAAGGTGAGGTTCTGCAGGTCCTCTACATTGGCGTTGCTGGGATTCACGTGATACTTCACGTAGGTCTTGCGGCTCTTATAGGTCTTGGTTGATGAAGTGATGTACTCCTCGATACCTTTCTGGGTGCCGTTCTCGCCGTCACCATTCTTGCCGTTGTTCATGCGAGTCATGTTCAGGGCGTTGTAGCCAAACTGAGCTACGCGAATTGCAGGGACACCGTCAACATAGATTTCAGGCTGGAAGACGAAACCGCGCAGGATGTTGCTCAGGGCGACAGTGAAATCTGCGAAGCCGCTGGACGTCCTAACATTATAAAGCTTCAGGTCGCTACCATCTTTAACGGCCGTGATTTCATTGGTTGAAGCCTTCCAGGAAATGTTGGTCTTCTCCTTGAGGGTGCCATCGGCATTATAAATGTCCCAGCAACCTGTCTCGGGGTTGGGTACATAGTAAATACCGTCTTTGCCATTAGTCCCGTTAGTGCCATTTGTTCCATTGATACCATTGGCACCATCTTTACCGATAGCGTAGAAGTTAGTCTTCTCTCCGTCTTTGTACCAATAGCCGTCATCACCGATAGTCCAAACAGTAGCGCTTGTTCCATTGGTAATGGTGTAGGTCTTGCCATTGGCCATCACAATTTCAATGCCGTCGGCGATTTTCCTCACATCAGAAATGACACTACCATCGGTAACCAGGTTCCTGATTTGATCAATAGCTTTGGCGTTCTGGTCAATCTGTTCTTGAAGGTTCTTGATGTCGTCATCATAGTCCTTACAAGAAGTAAACATGCTTGAGGCTCCTACAAGGAATAGAAGTCCCAACAGCATTGAGCTCAAAAATCGTTTACTCATAATAAAAACTGTTTAAAAATTATTAATTATACATTAAAATATAGTAATAATCGTTTTTGGTTTTTGTAACTATCGTGAAAAGTTACAATGTCTATAGCGTACATTTTGAGCGGTTTAAAAATAGTTTTTTTGACAATGACATATAGTAAGGACTGCGAAAAATTTATAAAAATGAGATTTCACAAGATTATTGACATAGATTCATTTGGTTTTATGAAAACTAATTTTTTCATCTTCTCTTTGATGCTCTGTTATGGGCTCAATGCATGGGCGGGAGATAAGGTGGCGGTTTCTGATTCATGTGCAAGATTCGAGATACAAGGGCAATACCTATATGATATTGGAGACATTTATAGTGGTATCGGTTCGGTTTCAGCATCTTATTGTTTGAAGAGTACAGGAAATGCGCCATTAATCATTATTTCCAGTTCAACATCTTGCCCGTGTACAACTGCTTTTTACGATCAAGATGTCATTTTGCCCGAAGATTCGGTGGAGATCCTGTTAACCTACAACATTCAATCTCACGTTGGCCCTTTTTTACAATCTGTGCTATTGAAGACCAATGCAGTGCCTAAAGACTATGTTTGGTTTTATCTGAAAGGTAATGTCAAGAAAGAGCCAGAGAATAACCAGTGAGGGAGTAAGCGGGCACAATTAATAAATGGGATGTTGTGCCATGGCAAAAACAAAGTGAAAAAAACAATATGTTATAGAATTTTAATCTATAAATTTGCTTGTTAAAAATTTTATGCCTAAATTTGCACGCTGAAATGTAACTTTTCACGAGAGTTACATTTTTTTCGTGTCTAAGAGGGGATTTAACCTTAAGCCCTGGCACCTTGAGTGGTTTATTGAAGTAGCCAAGTGACTAATAAGCTGGAGTGGATATTGGAGTATATCCACTCCAGTTTGTGATGCGGCCACTATTACATAGCAAGTCGCAATCCAATTGAATAGTGTTTAAAATCGGGTTTGTTGTTATAACGATAGGTGGAACGGCAGAATCTGGCTTCTACATTCCATGAACCGCCGCGAATAACACGGTAAGAGCCATAACTTGGCCCTTTGGGGTCAATATCAACATATCCTTGATAGGTCTCGTTGAATGATGTGATGCTTGGCCTGTTAATTGTCAGGTTCAATTCGGTGGTATCGGGAACCGACTTTTGCGCAATGACGGTTAATAATTGTTCATGCAGACCTGCACAGTTGATTCTGATGGTCCCTGAAACGGGGTTGGCACTTGTCTGCCACCAGTAGGTGACAGTCACATCGTCACCGTCTATTCTTCCATCGATTGGCTCAATAACAGAGGGCGTGACACTGAACCCGTCGTCGGCACTGAGAATGACATTGCCAGTTAAATTATTACCGAAAATTCTGAAGGCCCCTTTTGAAATGGTGTCACCATCTACTATTTCCTCTTGTAGCCATAAAGGGTTGTCGGCATCAATATCCAGTTCGGGGTAATAATAGTAAACGTTGAGAGTCGCATCATTGGCATCCTTGCTGCTCACTGTAATTGTCGCTCTGGCTGCTTCGGCTCTTGGGCCTGTGTAGGTGATGGTGACTTGTACATTGTTATTATTGGCATCATTCACATTGATGTGTGTGGGGCTGACACTGAATCCATCACCATCGATGGTGAGATAGACATCATCAGACAAGTGATAGCCGCTTATGGTAAATGTCCCGGTTGTTAGATTGCCGCTGGCAGGTATGTCTTCAAGATATATCGTCGTTGGGTCAACATGCAACGTCGGTCCAGGATAAACGGCATACCAGTCATTGCACCACTCAAAGACATTACCGCTCATGTCATAGATTCCCAATTCGTTGGGCGCTAGGGTGGCAACAGGTTGTGTGGTGTAGCTGGTGTTATTGCCGCCGATTTCAAAGCCCCACCATGCGACATCATTAATGTCGTTGCTGCCTGCATACTTGAACCCATTGCTGCTGTTCCCTCCACGAGCGGCAAATTCCCATTCAGCTTCGGTGGGAAGGCGGAATCGCTGGCCGGTAAGGGCATTCAGGCGGCTGATGAATTCTTTGCATTCATTCCATGAAACGCGCTCAACCGGTTTGTTGATGCCCGAAAAAGAACTCGGATTATTATTCATGACAGCGTCCCACAATTCTTGGGTGACCTCAGTCTTGCCGATGTAGTAGTCCGACACTTGAACCATGCGCTTGGGACGTTCATCTGGTCTTGCTTCGGTATCATTATCATCAGCACCCATAACAAAGGTGCCACCTTTTACCTGAACCATTGTGAACGATACTCCATTAACGGTAAAAGTCTTGTTCTGTTGCGGCATTACCGGCTTGCCCAGAATGGCGTCTATCACAGCATTGACATCTGCAATGCTGATCTCTCCATCTCGATTGACATCTGCAAAATTGTAATCGTAGGCTTGACTGTGCGTAGATAACGGCAGCATTACGGCCCAAGGCAATAACACTGAGAGGTGTTTTAACATAAATCTCCTCATACTTTTTTAAGAATGCTTAAATAATAGTTCGTTATAGTTCTTTATCTAGCACAATAGTTCATGGCGTGGCAAAATTAAACATTTTTTTCTAAATGAACAGTTATAATCAAAAAAAATGGTATCAATTTTTCATTTTTGGCACTTATTGCTTAAAAATCATGTGGACATTGACGATTGATTGCAGTTTTTTGCAGTACTTTTGTGGGGCGAAAAGTTTATTGTGATGTTAGGAACAATAGTCAACACTTGTACCATTGTGGCCGGGACACTGATAGGCGTGGCGCTGCACAAGGGTATCAAGGATAAATATAAGAGCGTGTTGTATGATGCGCTGGGATTGGCTTGTTTTGCCATCGGCCTGAATGCTGTGGTCTCTAACCTTCCTAAGAGCCAGTATCCGGTGCTGTTCATCGCAGCGATGGCCATCGGCAGCATTGTGGGAGTGGCTCTGGATATCGACGGGCGTTTCCATCGGCTGGTCGAGCGTCGCAGCAAGGCAGGAGACGGGAACCGTCTTGCCGACGGCCTGGCCACGGCCACACTGGTCTATTGCATTGGCCCGTTGTCGATGCTGGGACCCGTCATCAGTGCTCTGGAGGGCGACAACACTTTTCTGTTCACCAATGCCACCCTTGACCTGGTGACGGCGACCATCTTTGGCTCGACCTACGGCATCGGGATGCTGCTGGCAGCCCCAGTGCTGTTCATGTGGCAGGGATTGTTCTATACTGTGGCTACGCTCTCGAGCCAGGCCGTGAGTGATGCCCTGATGGCCGAGTTGCTCATCGTGGGTGGTCTGCTCATCACGGGCTCTGGACTGTCGTTGTTGCGCATCAAGGATTGCCATGTGCTCAACATGTTGCCCGCATTGCTCGTGCCGCCGTTATGGTTCGTAGTGATGTGGCTGATTTAAGTTTTAACTTGAACTGACAACTGACAACTGAAAATAATGAATAATTGTTATCGTTTGCTGGTGTGTTGCATCGTTCTGCTGGCGGGAATGAGTACCCTCGCCATGGGGCAGATTGTGGCCACCGAGAAGTCAAGCCAGGATGTTGCCGACAGCATCCGCGCTGAACTCGACAACAGGCCTTACTTCAGCCTGTACAAGGATATCTATTTTGTTGGAGGTACGGTATTGGGCGGAAAGCCTGACGGTTACAACAGCGATGTGAAATTCCAAATCAGTTTCCAGCAGCGCCTCACCAAGAGTGTGCTGCCTGGCCACACTTATCTGTATTTGTTCTACAGCCAGAAGGCCATCTGGCATGTCTTCCGGAACTCGCTGCCGTTCTATGACTTGAATTTCAATCCTGGTATCGGTATCTCCAATCACATCATCGTGAAAAACCGGCTGCTGGGCAAGGTGACCTTGATGGCTGAGCATGAGTCCAATGGGCGAGACGGTACTGCATCACGCAGCTGGAACAAAATCTCCCTGGCGGCCGAGGCCTACATTTCGCCTTATCTGATGGCTCATGCCAAGTACTGGATCCCCATTGTCGATGGACAGTACAACCGCGATATCCTCAAGTACATGGGTATCTCACAGGCCGGTTTTCAGGCCAAGAGCCTCGATGACAAGTGGGTGCTCGACATGACACTGGTCAAGCGTCAGGGTTGGAACCTGAATTTCAACACGATCATCCAGTTGGGTTATCGCATCAACCATAATTCCAACCAGTTCATCATGCTCCAGTACTACAACGGCTACGGCGAGCACATGCTCGACTACAACCAGTACCACTCTCGCATCCGCTTCGGCCTGCTCATCCGTCCCCGCTTCTTCAGCGACTTCTGATGGGCTGCCTGCCGTGCTGGTCGGAGAGTTACAGAATGAAAACAGACTTCACATGCTTGTGATGTGAAATAATATGATTACCTTTGCAAAAAGCAAAAAACAGTTGAGATATGCAGTATTGGATTAATCATAATGGAGTGCAGACCGGTCCTGTGGAACTGGATGCCCTCAAGGAGATGGGGCTCACCTCGTCGGCCTATGTGTGGCACGAGGGGCTCACCGACTGGGTGAAGATCACGCAGTTACCTGAACTGCAGGGTTGTTATCAGATGGTGGGTGTTCCCATGAGCGAGACTCGGCATGTCGAGGTCGGTCAGCCCATTGAACCTGCTCAGCCCGTCGCAGTCGGCCAACCCCTGCAGTCGGCTGCCGGGTGCGAGGCCGTGGATGCAGAGCCTTCACAGCAAGCTATGGGTCCTTCACAGCCCGAGTCGCCCCAGCAATGGCCCCAGCACCAAGCCTCAGGATATCAAGAACCGGTTCAGCCGCAATCCCCTCAAGAGCCTTGCCCGCCGACCAACCTGGCGTGGGCTATCATCTCGACGGTGTTGTGCTGCCTGCCTGCAGGTGTCGTGGCCATCATCTATGCCGTCAAGGTGACCAACAAGTACAATGCCGGTGACATTGAGGCGGCCAAAAAGGCCAGCGAGACCGGTGCCTGGTGGTGCATTGCCTCTATCATCCTGGGTCTCATTTGCCAGCCGTTCCTCTCGATGATCACATCGATGATAAGGCCCATGTGATGACAGGTCATGCGTCGCGTCCTCGTCATCAGTGCCGCTGTCGCTCTGCTGCTCTTGTTCGGTTTCATCTACTATGCGCTTGACCCGTCATCATCGTCGGTGTTTCCACGTTGTGGCTTTCTGTCGTTGACAGGTTACAAGTGCCCCGGATGCGGCAGCCAGCGTGCCATCCATGCCTTGTTGCACGGCGATGTGGTGACGGCGTTCAAGCACAATGCGATGCTGCTGGTCTCCATCCCCTGGATTGCCTATTGTCTGATAGCCGAAACCCAGCGCGTGCGCAATCCGCGATTGTATGTGCGTCTCAACTCCGAATTGGTCATCGGGCTGTTCTTTGTCACGGTACTCCTGTGGTGGGTGTTGCGCAACGTTTTCAACTGGTAGATTGGTTTTAGGCTTCAGGTGAGAGAAGATAACTAACGATAATGCAATGAAACAATATCTTGACTTAATCAAGCATGTGATGGAACACGGTGTGGACAAGGAGGACCGCACGGGGACCGGCACGCGCAGCGTGTTCGGCTACCAGTTGCGCTGCAACCTGGCCGATGGTTTCCCGTTGTTGACGACCAAGAAGGTGCACCTCAAGTCCATCATCTATGAACTGCTGTGGTTCTTGCGCGGCGACACCAACGTGCGCTGGCTTCAGGAGCACGGCGTGCGCATCTGGAACGAGTGGGCCGACGAGAACGGTGACCTGGGACCCGTCTATGGCAGCCAGTGGCGTGCTTGGCCCGACGGTAAGGGCGGCACCATCGACCAGATTGCTCAAGTCATTGATCAGATAAAACACTCGCCCGACAGCCGTCGCATCATGGTCAGCGCCTGGAATGTCGCTGAGGTGCCCACGATGAAGCTGCCACCGTGCCACTCGCTGTTTCAGTTCTATGTGGCACAGGGCAAGTTGAGCCTGCAGCTGTATCAGCGCAGCGCCGACCTGTTCCTGGGCGTGCCTTTCAACATTGCGTCCTATGCTCTGTTGCTGATGATGGTGGCCCATGTCACGGGCTTGGAACCGGGCGAATTTATCCACACCTTCGGGGACGCACACATCTATCGCAACCACTTCGATCAGATCAAGGAGCAGCTCTCGCGAGAGCCGCGCCCGCTGCCACGCATGGTGCTCAATCCCGAGGTCAAGAGCATCGACGACTACAAGTATGAGGACTTCACCCTCGAGGGTTACGACCCCTGGCCAGCCATCAAGGGTGTCGTCTCGGTTTAAATTCCCCAGACTTTAATGGGACCTCTAGTGTTGCTGGAACAGTAATGATATAAGAACAAGCAATAGTGAAATCGATTCATGCCATAGTGGCGGTTGCCAGCGACTGGGCCATTGGGCGCCAGGGTGACCTGCTGTGCCACCTGCCTGCCGACATGCGTCACTTCAAGGAGGTGACCATGGGCCACAGTATCGTGATGGGCCGCAAGACCTTTGAGTCGTTTCCCCGTCGTCCCTTGCCCGGCCGCCAGAACATTGTCATCACCCGCAACGCCGATTGGGAACACCCTGGCGTGACTGTAGTCCATAACCTCGACGATGCCATCGCTGCGGCCCAGACCGATACCGTCTTCATCATCGGTGGGGCGCAGGTCTATGAGCAGTCATTGCCGCTAGTCGAAGTGTTGCATCTCACCCGCATTCACGCCCGTTGGGTAAGCGCCGATGCTTATTTTCCCGCCCTCAATCCCGACGAGTGGCAGGAAGTGAGCCGCGAGCACCATGGGAGCGACCACAAGAATGCCTACGAGTTTGATTTCATCACCCTTAAAAGAAAGCAACTGACAACAGAAAACTGAAAATGAAGTATTTCCTCATCGCCGGCGAGGCCTCGGGTGACCTGCACGCATCCCACCTGATGGCATCTCTCAAGGAGCAGGATGCTCAAGCCGAGTTCCGTTTCCTGGGTGGTGACATGATGGCCGAGCAGGCCGCCGTCCCCCCTATCATCCACTATCGTGATATGGCCTACATGGGCTTCATGGATGTGATAAAGCACTTGGGAAAAATTCTCGGCTTCCTCGGTACAGCCCGTCATGCCATCGACGAGTGGCAACCCCATGCAGTGATACTGGTGGATTACCCGTCATTTAACCTCAAGGTTGCCAAGCACGCCCACAATCTGGGCATCCCAGTGCATTACTTCATTTCTCCCAAGGTGTGGGTGTGGAAGGAGTGGCGTGTCAAGGACATCCGCCGCTATGTCAATCACATGTACTGCATCTTGCCCTTTGAGCCCGACTGGTACAAGGAGCGTGGCTACAAGGCCACCTATGTGGGTAATCCCACGGTGCAGGAAGTGGCCCAGGCCAGCAAGGACTTCCCCGATTTTGCCACCTTCATTGGCCAGCATGATCTGTCTGATCGGCCCATCATCGCTCTCGTGCCAGGCAGCCGTGTGAGGGAGATACGCGACAACCTGCCGCTCATGCTCGAGGCAGCAGCCCGTCATCCCCAATACCAGGCGGTCATTGCCGGAGCCCCCAACATCGACGACCATCTGTACCACGATGTCATGGGCGATAGCGCTGTGCCCGTGTTGCGCGACGCCACCTATCCTCTCGTGCATCATGCCCGTGCCGCGCTGGTGACTTCAGGCACCGCCACCCTCGAGACAGCCCTGCTGGGCACACCTCAAGTGGCCTGTTACCGTTTCAATGGCAGCAAGTGGTCCTACAACTTCTATCGTCGTCTATTAACTGGAAAATACGTCACTCTGCCCAACCTCATCACCGACGAGCCCGTCATTCCCGAGTTGCTCATGCACCTGTGCACCGTTGACAGCATCGACAGCCATCTGTCAGCATTATTGAGCGATAGTCCCGAGCGAACCGCCATGCTCGACGGCTACCACCGCCTGGCCGACCGCCTTGGCTCCGACGTCTGCACCGTCACCGCCGCCCACCTCATCGTTGAGGCAGGATGATTTATCGTGAGTTTCAGGCTATTGGCGCCCGGTAAAATGTTTTTGTTAAGGTTGTGGAAATGATGTTTCGTCCTCGGTGAGACAGGCAGTAAAGCCCATCTCGCGAGAGTGTTCCTCGTCAAACATGCAGTAGGTCACGTCGCCCTCATCGCATAGCAGGCCCTGGCTGTCGTGCAACGTGACGTGGACGGTGTAGTAATTGCGCACGTTGCCCGTGATGTGGCCGCGCAGGGTGATCAGCGGGTCGCGGGTAGAGACGGGACGGCGAAATTTCACTTCCAGTTTGGTGGTCACGCCAGCTCGTTGCAAGCGTCGCGAGAGTACCCAGTTGGCCAACTCGTCGATGAGCGTACTGATGATGCCGCCGTGCAGGGTTTCGACCCAGCCGTCATAGTTGACACAAGGTGACCACGTGGTGACGACTTCCTCGCCGTCTTCCCAAAATTCCAGATGCAGGCCGATGGGGTTCGTCGGGCTGCACCCGAAGCAGTTGTATCCCTGCTTGTCCAGGTATGGATTAATCAATTTCTTCATGACAGATATAGTGATTTAGCGGCTCTGCAGCTTTGCGTTACGTTCTTCCTGCTTGCGGTGGTGCCAGATTTCCAGGCTGTTGATGGCATTCTGCCACAGGATGTAGCAGCCGGGACCAGCCACCGACAATGGGCTCAGATAGGTGTAGGCAATCCACACGGCAAAGGCCGTGTTCTTCTGTCCCAGACCCTGGCCGCTCTCGATGACGGTGCCGAAGAAGTGACCGATGTAGCGGCCCACGGCAAACTGTGCCAAGCAGATGAGCAACGACACCAGGGCAATGGTGATGAGGAACATGACAGGCGCTCCGCTGCCCATGATATTCTTCACGGTGCAACCCGTGACGATGGTCAGAGAGATGCCCCACATGTAGAACGACAGGTCCTGGATGGCCACCAGCCGTTGTTGCAGACGTGGCAGGTAATGCTTCACGAGATAGGCACCAATGAGCGGCAGCACCAGCACGAGGAACACCTTGTACATGATCATGCCAAAGGCTGTCCAGAAACTGATGTCCACCCCCTTGTCGATGAGCGGGAACACCACGGGCACGGCCACGACAGTCACCAGGTTGGACAGGAACACATAGGTGGTCATTGTCTCCAGATTACCACCCAACTTGCCTGTCACCACGGGAGCCGCACTGGCGCCAGGGCAGATGACACACGTCAGGATGCCCTCCATCAGGATCAGGTCCTTGCCCTTCATGTCAAGGCCCAGGATGAGTGCCACGATGAGCACGACAAACAGCACCTGGAACACCGTCACCCACAAGTGCCACATCGCCGGACGCATCTTGTGGAAATCCACGCGCAGGAATGTCGTGAACAGGATCAGGCTCATGAACAGCGGCAGGATGGTGTCGAAAATCGGCTCCATCACCTCGCTCACGGGGTCAAGGGCTGGCACCCAGTAGAATATCAGATAGATTACCGTGCCCGTCACAATAGCGCTGGGCAACGTCCAATTCTTCAAAAAAGTGATAATGGCCTTCATAGCGGCGGCAAAGGTACTCTTTTTTTGTGGCTTAGTTTACCGTTTTTAGTTTAAGTTGTCAGAAAATTGTTGTACTTTCGCACTTGCTTATGAAGAAAGTGATTGATGACATAGCTTTTTGGGTGGTCTACGGGACGTGGTTCCTCTTGTCGCTGCTGCCCTTGTGGGTGCATTACCTGTTCAGTGACATCCTCTTCTTGCTGGTGGCCTACGTCTTCCGATACCGTCACCGCGTGATTAGGAAAAACCTCACCCATGCTTATCCCGGCAAGAGCCATCACGAGCTGAAGCGCTTGCAGCGTCAGTTCTACCGCCACATGTGTAACCTGGTGGCCGAGACGGTCAAGTACACGACCATCAGCCGCAAGCACATCATGCGCCGCATCACCTTCAAGGGCAGTGAACAGGTGGCCGAGATTCTGGAAAGCGGACAGTCGGTCGCCTTGTTGCTCGGCCACTACGGTAATTGGGAGTGGGTTACCTCGCTTGTCCTGTGGTTGCCCCCCATCGACCGTGAGTTGGCTTTGGGACAGCTCTACCATCCCCTGGAGAACAAGGTGATGGACCGTGTGGTGCTCAAGATGCGCAACCGCATGGGGCCCCATTGTGTGCCCAAGAATGACACCCTGCGCTGGATCATCGGCAACAAGCAGCAGGGCAAAACCAGCATGTTGGGCTACATCAACGACCAGGTGCCCAAGTGGGAGAACATCCATCACTGGGTCACCTTCCTCAACCAGGACACCCCCGTGTTCACTGGCATCGAGCGCATCGCACGCCAGCAGAATCAGGCCGTCATCTATCTCGACGTGAAGTGTCCTCGGCGCGGCCACTATGAGTGTGAGTACCACGTCATCACGCGCGACCCCAAGTCGATGGACGAGATGGAGATAACCGATGAGTTCTTCAGCCGCTTTGAAGAGACCATCAATCGTGCGCCGCAGTACTGGCTGTGGAGTCACAACCGCTGGAAGAGGACGCGCGAGGAGTTTGAGCGCCGATTCAAGGTCGTCGGCGGCAGGGTGGTCGAGAAAACCTGAATCTAAGGAATAAAATTTGCCCGTTCAGCAAAAAAATCCTACCTTTGCAGTATTGAAACACTAATTGACTTAAAACTAAAAACTGATAACGTAATGAACCGACTTTCGGACCGTATTAACGCACTGGCACCAAGTGCCACTCTGGCCATGTCACAGAAGAGCAGCGAGCTGCGCGCTCAGGGCGTGGATGTGATTAATCTCTCGGTAGGCGAACCCGATTTCTTCACCCCCGACCACATCAAGGCTGCTGCCAAGCAGGCCATCGATGACAACTTCTCGTTCTATTCGCCCGTGCCCGGTTACCTGTCGCTGCGTCAGGCCGTGTGCGAGAAACTGCGCCGCGAGAACGGCTTGGAGTACACCCCCGACCAGATCGTAATCGGTAATGGTGCCAAGCACGAGCTGTGCAACGCCATCATGGCGCTTATCAATCCTGGCGATGAGGTGATTATCCCGACGCCTGCATGGGTCAGCTACATGCAGATGGTCAACCTCACGGGGGGCAAGAACGTGTTGCTGCCTTCCAGCATGGAGAAGAACTTCAAGGTCACTGCTAGTGAACTCGAGGCTGTCATCACCGACAAGACCCGTCTCATCGTCATCTGCTCGCCGAGCAACCCCAGCGGTGCCATCTACACCTATGACGAGTTGAAGGCTATCGCCGAGATGCTCGAGCGTCATCCCCAGGTGATGGTCATTGCCGACGAGATCTATGAGCACATCAACTACGTGGGCAAGCACGAGTCGCTCGCTCAGTTTGATGCCATCAAGGATCAGGTGGTGATTGTGAATGGCGTCTCCAAGTCCTACGCCATGACCGGTTACCGCATCGGTTACATTGCCGCTCCCGTTTGGGTAGCCAAGGCTGTGACCAAGTTGCAGGGACAGTACACCAGCGGCGTGTCCTCGATTGCCCAGAAGGCTGCCGAGGCCGCTTATAACAGCCCGCAGGATTGCGTCGAAGAGATGCGTGTCGCCTTTGAACGTCGCCGCAACCTCATCGTCGGCCTGCTGCAGGAGATTCCCGGTCTGGAACTGAATATGCCCGATGGCGCTTTCTATGCCTTCCCTCGTGTGGAATACTATTATGGCAAGCGCAACGGTGAGACCGTCATCAATGATGACAATGACCTGGCCCTCTACCTGCTCAACGAGGCCCACGTCGCCACCGTGGCTGGCAGCGCATTCTGCTGCCCCGGTTACATCCGCCTGAGCTACGCTACCAGCGACGAGAATCTGCGCGAGGCCGCCAAGCGCATCGCTGCCGCTCTGGCCAAGCTCGCCTGATTTCTGAAAAAGAAGGTCACAGATACCGAAGAGCGCCATTGCGCTCTTTGATGAAAAACAACTTGAACAACTGCTACAGCTTTCTTATTATAAGGCTGTTGTGGTTGTTCAAGTTGCTTTTTTTATCATGCAACAATGGTGAGTCAATTAGTGCTGATTGTGTGCCTCTTGTCTCCCCCTGTTCTCTTGTTGTTGATGTTATTGTCGTGTCGTGGCGACGGCTTCGGCGAGTTGTTGCATCGCCTGCATGAGCACGCTGCGTGGCACGGCCACGTTCAGGCGCATGAAGCCGCTACCCGACTTGCCGAACATCGCGCCATCGTTCAGGCCCAGGCGCGCCTTGTTGACAAACAGGTCGATCAGGGCGTCATGGTCTAACGCCAGCCCCGTGCAGTCAAGCCACACGAGGAACGAGGCTTGCGGCTTGATGGCAGTGATGCCGGGGATGTGCTCGCGGCAGTAGTCCACCACGGCGTCGATATTGCCCTCGATGTATTCCAAGCACTCGGCTAGCCATGGGCCGCCGTGACGATAGGCGGCACGGGTGGCCGTCATCGACAGGAAGTTGGGCGAGCACTGCTCATTGGCCTCCAGATGGTGGAAGAAGGGACGGCGCAGGTCGGGATTCTTGATCACGCACCACGAGCTGACGATGCCCGCAATGTTAAACGTCTTGCTCGGCGCTCCCATCACCACGCCCACGGCGCGCGCCTCGTCGCTCACAGTGAGGAACGACGTGTGGTGGTGTCCCTTGAGCGTGAGGTCGCCGTGGATCTCGTCGCTGAAGACCACCACGTCATATTTCTTGGCCAGCGATGCCACGCGGCGTTGCACCTCGGCGGGCCAGGCGATGCCGATGGGATTGTGTGGGTTACAGAGCACCATCAGGCGCGGGCGCTTGCGCTCCATCACGCGTTCCAGGTCGTCGAGGTCCATCTCGTAGAAGCCGTCGGCCGTGCGGCGCAGGCCGTTGTTCACCACCAGGCGGTCATTGCCCGTGATGAGCATCTTGAAGGGGTGATAAACCGGTTCCTGGATGATCACCTTGTCGCCAGGACGGGTGAAATGGTTCAGCACCAGTCCGAAGCCGTTGACGATGCCCCCGATGAAGCAGACCTCATCCTGGGTGAAGTCCAACCCGTTGCGCTCACGTTGCCAGTCGATGATCGACTGCCAGTAGTCCTCCAGTGGCACGCTGTAGCCGTAGATGGGGTGCCCGGTGATGCGCTCGGCCAGGGCCTGGGTGATGGCCGGACAAGCGGCAAAACCCATATCGGCCACCCAGAGCGGGAGCACGTCATCGCGCCCGAACATCTCCTGGCACCGATCAGTCATCACACAGCCGGTACCCCGGCGGTCAATCACGCGGTCAAAGTCATATCTCTTCTCCATGATTCAGTTGTCAGTTACGTCTGCCAGGAGTCTCAACTAACGTATCACAGCAATCTTGGTGACCGCTGCCTTGCCGCTGCCGTTTGCCTGGGAGCACAAGACCAGATAAACGCCCGACTTCACCTGATTGCCATACTGGTCGCAGCAGTCCCACGTGGTCATGCCGCCCGTGCTCTTGAGCTGACGGATGACGTAGCCGTTGGCATCGGCAATCTTGACCAGTGAGTTGTCCATCAAGCCCGTGATGGTCACGTTGCCGGTGTACTCGGGACGAACAGGGTTGGGGTAGGCAAAGATGTGGTCATAGCTGCCCTCGGCAGGGCTGGAGTCGCTGAAGTACTCATACAAGCCTGCTGGCGTGGTGATGAACACCGAGTTGTTGTTGGGGTTGCAGCACACTTTATAGACCGTGTTCGATGCCAGGGGACTGTTGGTGGTATTGAACTTGCTGATGATCTGGGTGCCATCGGGGCTCACCAGGAACAGACCAGAGGACTGGGTGGCGATCCACTTGCGGTTGGCGCCGTCGACAGCGATGCCGTTGACCTGGATACCGTCAAGCAGATAGTCGGCCATGCCCGTGCCGTCGTTGCGCGGCACCTTGATATGGTTCACCTTGAAGTCGCCCGAGAATGCCTGGGCCGGGTTGAACGACACGATGCCCTCGGTGCAGCCCATCCACACGGTACCATTCAGGTCCTCGGTCATGCACATGATGTAGGTCCACGAGAAGGATTGGCCGTCCTGGTCGGTGAGACGGGAGAAGCTGGCCTGCTGGGGACGCCCCGTGGTCTCGCCGGCGCTGTTCCAGAAGAAGATGGGCATCTCAAAGTCGCCGTCGGTGAATATCTTGATGTCGTAGTTGCTGTTGCGCGTCGACAGGAAGCAGCCGCGCTGGGTGTGGCCGGTGAAAATGCCGTCGATGACGGGCGTGTTCCAGTCGCTCTTGCTCACCTGATTGAGCTTGGCCTTGTCTGCGGGCAGCACCATCACGGGATGCTCCGGGTTCTCAAACGGTTGCACTACCCACACGTTGCCATAGCGGTCAATGCTCGTGATGGGGTGCATGGCGCCTTGTTCTTTCTTCAGGGGGCTGTTGTCGGCATTATAGGTCAATACGATTTCGTTGCCAGTGACCTTGTGCAGACCGTTGGTCCACGCGCCGATGAAGTAGGTGTCGGGGTCATCGGGCATGAACTCAATCCAGTAGGTGCCATACTTCGGAGCGCCGTCGGGCGTGACATCCTCCCATACCATCCCGTCAAAGGTGTTGACATGGCAAGGATTGGTGGTCTTGAAAAAGCCGTTGGCGGTGGGACTGGACACGTAGAGCAGGTCCTTCGACTTGTTATAGGTCATCCAGAAGGGGATGCCAAACGACATGGCGTTGGGCTTGTAGTAGTTCTCGCTGCCCAGCTGGTGAAGGCCCTGGGGACCGGCAGCCCAGATGGTGCCGTCTGCATCGGGATGGCTGCTGCACATCTCGCCAGGCGTGTCGAGTGTCTCAACGATTTCACCGCTCTCGTCGGTGAGGTAGCATTGGTTCAGCGAGGGAACGTTGAGCAGGAAGCCGCCGTCGGTCTTCTGCACCATGGTGCTGCGGCCCTTGATGATGGTTTTGCCGTTGAATTTGGGCTCGCCCTGCTCATCGACGGTTATTGTGGAGAGGAAGGTCCAGCCCGTTATGCAATAGAAGGTATTGTCGTTGATGGGCCAGATGCGGCAGTCGCTCTTGAACTCGGCCTGATTGAACGACGACAGCTGCTCGTGATAGGCGTCGGCGTCGCCATAGTAGAAGGCATCGGCCGTCGAGAGCAGCAGCAGGTCACCCATGCGGGCCACCGAGGTCAGCGGCTCGCCATACTGGTGCGACTCCTTGACGACAAACTTGCGGTCGTCAATCACCACGTAGCCGAAATCCGTCGCCAGGTACATCACGCCATCGGCAAAGGTCACGTCGTTGACCGTCTTGCTGGACGTCATCACTGCATCCTTGATCTCGGGCATGTTCACCACTGCCCCGTCGCTGCAGATGATGTCGATGTTGGCATTGCTGTAGACCACGACAACGTAGTCCTTGTCGCTGTTGTAATACACCTTGTCGATGGTCATGTCGCTCAACTCGTTGATGATGCTCAGCGACTCGTTCTCCTGAGTCTCCTTGTCCAGGCGGAACAGGTTGCCACCGGCCAGGAAATAGACCCACTGCTCGGTGTCGGCGACGGTGGTCACGTTGTCTCCAACAAATGACGTGTGGATGCGCCAGTCACCAACGGCGTTCTGACTCATGGCACACAGCACCGTTAACACGGCCCACAACAGACTGATGATTCTCTTTGACATATCTTTTAATTGTAATGTTACCAGTTATGAAGTTAAAGAGGCACAAAATTTTGCGTCTCTATTTACAATAACGTAGCCAATGCCTGCTAAATTGTGTATGCCCCGCCATAAACCACCCACGGCTCCCACATATCAAACTACTTTAACAACAACAGGAACAACTTTTTTATGGGGGCATCCGCGCTCAAAATAAAAAACAACAAGAAATACAAGAAATACTATGGCATCCGCGCTCGGCTTTCAAACAACTTGAACAACAGGGACAACTTTTCTGGATAACTGTCATAGCTAGATGTGAGATGCTTTCTTGGCGCCTCAGGATGTGAGGATAATGGGGTGAATAGAGTTACTAGTACCGGAGGGTGATACGGGTGGGGTGGGGCGAGGAGGTGTCGAGGGTGAAGGTGGCCCAGGCGCTGGTGAGTTGGCTCTCGTAGCGCAGGCGGTACTTGGCTCCTGGCTTGAAACACTTGACGGTGGCCTGGCCAGCGACGGGGAATCGGTCGGCGTGGCGGCGGCGCACGCCCTTTTTCTCAACGATGGAGCAATGGTCTTCCTGGATGGTGATGACCAGGTTGGCGGTCTCCTCGGTGGCAAGCATGATGCCGGAGCGCGAGATGCGCATCTTACCGCCATCAAGGGCCTCGATGGTCACCACGTCCTCGTCGTCCTCGCTGGCGCAGGGCGTGGTGTCGAGCTGCACGATGTGGGTGCTGGGCGGCTGCTTCTCGCGCTTGCCCATGAGCAGGGCGATGAGTGCCATGGCCACGACAAAGGCGATGGTGTAGAATTCGGGTGAGTTGAAGTCCATCATTTCAGTTTCTTGATGACCTCGGCCGCGATGAGGCGTGATGAGGCTGGCGACCAGTGAGTGTCGTTAAACAGATAGACGTCCTTCACACCCTGCTCAACAAGCGGGTGGAGCACCTGCTTGGCAAAGACGAAACGACCGAGCTCGGGAGCCATCCAACGGGCGATGTCCTCGTTGAGGGTCTTGGGCGGATAAGGGTTGTCGATGATGAGGTCCTGATACAGGTCATACTTGTCACAGGCGATGAGTAACACGAGGTTCACCCCCTTCTCCCTGGCCAGCCTGATGACCTGGCTGTAACCATCGATGATGTGCTGGCGCTGCTCGTCGTTCACGTCCACCCCCATGTTCACGTCATCGTTGTAGAAGTAGAGGCGGTCGGGCTCTGTGCCGCCGAAGGCATTTATCCTCAGGCGAGCCTTATAGATGGGGTTGGCACCGAACAGATGGTAGAAGATGAAGTCCTTGACGCGCAACAGGGGACTGGCATCCTGGGAGGCGCTCTGCTGGGGCGCCGCGTCGGCGGCCTCGGTAGCGCGCAGGGCGCTCACGTCGTGGCCCGTCGTGAAGTCGCTGTGGCGGCCGACGATGTAGCGCTCCACCTCTTGCACAACGAGGTTCTTGACATTGGTGGAGTCGATGATGCCCAGATTGAGCACGTCAAACGCCACCTGCATGGGGCTCTGAAGCGTGGGGTTGCCGGGCGTGAAGACGACGACCTCGCGGCCGCTGTCGTGAGCCAGGTAGTTCACATAGTCGCCCTGCTTGCCGATGCCGCCCCCATGAGAGAACGAGTCACCGATGACCAGCACGTCGCTCTTGCCTTGCCGCAACAGGCTGTCGCTGCCGACGCTCGCGTAATAGACCTCGGTCAGGATGCCGTCGCTGGCCAGGATGGAGTCGGTGTACTCGGGGCCGCTGTCGATGAGTCCCAGGCGCATCAGGTCGCCCGAATTGTCGTCGGTGAGCCACAGGTAGGTCGCCAGCCCCACGAGTAGCAGCCACAGGGGCAGGAGCGTATAGGATATGTTGATGAGGAACTTCTTCATGGCATCGTCAGAACTGGAAATAGATGAACGTCTGCACCTGGCCGGCGAAATAGAAAATGATGAACGCGATGGCGGCATAGAGCACCAGCCGCACGGGACGCATGGCGAACATGCGGTAGCCGTCAATCTGCAACACGTGCTCGCGCTCGCGCTGCATCCACTCGACCAGCAACAGGGCGGCACACCACAGCAGCATCGTCGCCATCTTCATCGTCAGCCCCTGCATGGTGAACAGCGACGGCGAGAACAGGCGTGCAACAAAGGCGCTGAAGCCAGCATAGTCGGGCGCGCGGAACAGAATCCAGCCGAAGTTGATGAGCAGGAAGGTCACCACCATGGCGAGCAATTCGCGCCACGAGGGCAGCAGCCGGCCGCTGGCGACGGTGTCCTTGTAGCGTGACGAGGCAAAGAGAATGAGCGGAATGAACAGCAGGGCGTGGTACAGCCCCCAGAGGACAAACGTCCAGTCGGCACCATGCCACAGGCCGCTCAGGGCAAACACGACAATCGTGTTGACTATCGTCCTGACACGGCCACGGCGACTGCCGCCCAAGGGGAAATAGACATACTGGGTAAACCAGTTCATCAGCGTGATGTGCCACCGGTGCCAGAATTCCCGCACGTTGCGCGAGAAGTAGGGCACCTTGAAGTTGGTCGTCAGCCTGAAGCCGAACAGCTTGGCGCAACCGATGGCGATGTCGCTGTAGCCCGAGAAGTCGGTGTAGATCTGGAAGGTGAACAGTAGCGAGGCGACAAAGAGCATCAGGCCCGTTGCCCCGTCCATGCCGTCCCACGTCTTGTTCACAATCTCGGCACAGCCGTCGGCGATGACCAGCTTCTTGAAGAAGCCCCACAGCATCTGCCGCAGGCCATCGACCGCTGTGGCGTAGTCAAAGGAGCGCTCTCGCAGCATCTGGGGCAGCAGGTTGGTCGCACGCTCGATGGGACCGGCCACCAGCTGGGGAAAGAAGCTGATGAAGGAGAAGAAGGCGGTGGCATCGCGTGTGGGCTCGATGCGGCGGGCATACACGTCGATGGAGTAGCTCAACGCCTGGAAGGTATAGAAACTGATGCCGACGGGCAGGATGATGTTGAGCGTGGGCCAGTCGGCACTGAGGCCGAACATACCCAGCAGGTCGCTCATGCTGTCCACAAAGAAGTTGAAATACTTGAACGTGGCCAGGATGCCCAGGTTGAGCACGATGTTGGTGGCGCTGACGGCCTTCTGAAGCGAGCGGTGACCCTCCAGATGGCGGATGGCCAGTCCACTGGCGTAGCTGCTTGCCGAGGTGATGACAATCAGGATGAGAAAGCGCCAGTCCCACCAGCCGTAGAACACATAACTCGCCACGAGGATGAGCAGATTCTGCCACCTCAACTTCTTGAACACAAACCAGTAGAGCAGGAACACTACCGGCAGGAAGATCATGAATGTGAACGAGTTAAATAGCATTTCCAGGCTGTTTTCTGCTTTCGGTTTTCAAGTTCTCAACAGCATTGAAAAGTTATCAGTTTTCAGTTGTCAGTTCTCAGCGGCATCCGCATTGAAAACTCACAGCTGAAAACTGATAACTGAAAACTGACGACCGATGGTTACTTGATGATCATCACGGTGGCCAGGGGCGTGCCTGTCGTGGCAGGCTGGCTGCCCTGAGCCGCATAGATGTTATACACTCCGGTGGGCACACGCTCGCCGCTGTCGTCGCTGCCGTCCCACAGGGCACTGCCCATCACGGGGCCGAACTGGGCGACGATGGCACCATTGCGGTCGGTGACGGTGACATAGGAGTTGTCCATCAGGCCTGCAATCTTGATCAAGCCCGTGAAGTCGGGCTCGACAGGATTGGGGAAGGCGTACACGTTGTCGTAGCTGATGGCGGCGGCATCGCCGTAGGGGACATACTCGGCGAAGCCGTTGTCGGTCACGATGTAAACGCGGTCGTTGACCGTGTCACATTCTACCATATACACGGTGTTGCTGGGAATGTCGCTGTTATCGGTCGTGAAGTGGTTGTAAACTTCGCTGCCGTCGGGTGAGACGAAGTAGAGGCCGTTGTTGCTGGCAAGCCACTTGTTGTTGTCGCGGTCAACACCGATGTCATAGACCGAGTAACCCTCACACAGGTAACCCTTACCCTCGTTGAACTTGGTGGCGTAGGGGCGCATGGCGCGAGGAGTCTCGGTATCCTTTAAGACATCATCAGGGTCAAAGGCGAACACGCCGTTCATGTGACCTACCCAGATAATGCCTTCATTATCCTCCTCGAATTGGTTCAGATAAATCCAATCAATCTGCTTGTTGTTCTGGTCGGCAAAGTGACTGATGCTGTTAATCTTGTAGGTGTTCACCGTGGGGTCTTCATTGCCGTTGTCCCAGCACAAAATGGGGTGGCAATAGTCGCAGTCACTGAAAATCTTCACGTTGTTCTTGCTCGATACAATGAAACGCGAACGCTGGAACGAGCCGGTGTTCAGGCTCAGCAGGCCGTCAGGCATCACCCAGTCGGTCTTGGACAGGGTGGTCTTGCTCAGCTTGTCCTTGGTCAGGACAGCAACAGGATTGGCAGCGGTGTTATAGGGCGAGACAACCCACAGGTTGCCGTACTTGTCAAAGGCGGGGTGAGGCTTGTAGGTGCCGATGAGGGCGTTGTTCTTGGTGTAGTTGGAGATCCTCACGTCGTCGGTCACCTTGAAGATACCCTTGTTCCAACTCGTGCGGTAGTAGGTGTGGGGATGCAGGGGATCGAACACAAACTCGTAGCCGGCACCGGCAGCGGTATAGGCCGTTGCGTTGGACCAGTTCACACCGTCATAGGTGTTGATGACGTTAGCGACGGTGTAGTCGGTGTTGGACAGCATGTTGGGTCCCGACACGCCGACATACAGCTTGTTCATCGAGGCGTTGTACTTCAGCCAGTAAGGTGCGTCGGTGGTCAACGAGTTGATCATGTAGTTGGTGCTGCTGCCGCTCGTGTGCAGGCCGTTAGCATCCGTTATCCACACCGTGCCGTCACCGCTAGGGTGGGAACTGGCGCAAGCGATGACCGTGCCCTGCTTGGTCGCCGTGGTGCCGGTGGCATTGGTGGTGTAGTAGAAGGCCTGGCCGGGGAAGTTGGCGATGAAGCCGTCGGTGCTGCGCTGCACGCTGGTGGCCTTGGAGGCGACAAGCTTGGTCAAAGTGGGGGTGCCGCTGGCAAAGCTGTAGTTATACAGGCCCGATGACGTGCCGAAGACAAACACCGACTGGCCGTCGATGGGGTACATCTTGCTGCCAGCGAACGATCCTGTCACACTCTGATAATTGTGAATCGGGTCACTGTCACCAGGCGTGCCATAGTAGCAACGGTTGTTGGACATGATCAGCAGGGTCTCACCCATCAGGGCCACCGAGTTGATGGTCACAGTCTGTCCCATGCTATACTCTTTTTCAATTCTCAACGTCTGCTCATCGATGGTCACGAAGCCATAGCCTGTAGCAACGTAGGCCCGGCCGCCACCGAAGGTGATGTCCTTGATGGCTTTGCCAACGTAGGTGTCAAGAACGCCGTCCTTGAGGGTGTAGTTGTGAACCACGCTCACCAGATCCTTGATGCCGCTGATGTTGGACACCGTGCCATCGCCCTTGATGACGTCGATGTTGGAGTTGGCATAGGCGACAAACAGCAGGTTGTTCTCCCAGTCGTAGTAGATGTCAGAAATCTGGCTGTCGGACAGCAGGTTCTGCTTGTTGAGCGGGGTTGTGACAGCTGTTGACTTGTCAAACACGAAGAGGTGGTCACTGTTCAGGTAGTAAACCTTGTCACCCGTGTCATAGATGTTCTGAATCTTTTTCTGCACATAGTAGTTGTGCATTTTCCAGGTGCTGGCATTGGCGCTGGCCACGGCCATCACCAGGAGCATCAGGAAAACAAAGTGTCTTTTAAGCATATCGTGAAAATTTAATAATTGATTTCATGAAATTATTAACACACTGATAACCAGTGAAATACGCGACAAAAACGCATAAAACCCACTGAATCAAATGCCAAAGGTATAAAATATTAACGAGAAAACGGGACTCCAGGACCAAATAAGATGATGGAATCTTTCTTAAAAATTGCAAATTCAAGATTTTTGCGGGCGGTAAAGATTCAGGCGCTAGGTGACAGATGCCGCCTAACGCCTAAAACTTAATGTCTGAGAGATGGAATCACTCCTGTGCGGTGGCCGCTGCTGCTGCCTCGACCCACTTCTTGACCTCATCGACGACGGGCACCTTGTAGCCCAGTTTGTACTTCTTGTTGATGTCGAGCAGGTCTTGGAAGAGCTTACCGGGTTTCTCCAGTGCGCCCAATGCGGCGACGGTCAGCAGACCGGCTTTCTGGATGGGAGCGACCCACTCCTCGGGGATTCCCAGCGCGGTGAAGGCCTCGTCCTTGTCACGGGCGGGCACTTTCTCGGGGCGCATCTGCGGGAACAGCAGCACATCCTGGATGTAGCTGTTGCCCGTCATGAGCATCACCAGGCGGTCGATGCCGATGCCGATACCGCTCGTGGGCGGCATGCCGTACTGCAGGGCACGCAGGAAGTCCTGATCGATGATCATCGCCTCATCGTCGCCCTTGTCGGCCAGGCGCATCTGCTCCTTGAAGCGCTCCTCCTGGTCAATGGGGTCATTGAGCTCGCTATAGGCATTGGCCAGCTCCTTACCGTTGACCATCAGCTCGAAGCGCTCGGTCAGGCCGGCTTTGCTGCGGTGCATCTTGGTCAGCGGCGACATCTCGACGGGATAGTCGATGATGAACGTGGGCTGAATGAACGTGCCCTCGCAGAACTCGCCGAATATCTCGTCGATCAACTTGCCCTTGCCCATCGTGTCGTCAATCTCGAGCTTCAAGGCCTTGCACACCTCGCGGATCTCTTCCTCGCTCTTGCCCTCCAGGTCGTAGCCGGTTTTTTCCTTGATGGCATCAAGGATGGGCAGGCGACGATAAGGCGCCTTGAAGCTGATGACCTGGCCGTCGATCTCGGTCTCGGGCTTGCCGTTGACAGCGATGCAGATGGTTTCGAGCAACTGCTCGGTGAACGACATCATCCAGTTGTAGTCCTTGTACTGGACGTAGAGCTCCATGCAGGTGAACTCGGGGTTATGGTTACGGTCCATACCTTCGTTGCGGAAGTTCTTGCCAATCTCATACACGCCCTCAAAGCCGCCCACAATCAAGCGCTTGAGGTAGAGCTCGGTGGCGATGCGCATGTACATGGGGATGTTCAAGGCGTTGAAGTGGGTGATGAACGGACGGGCCGTGGCACCACCGGCGATAGCCTGCAGCGTCGGAGTCTCGACCTCGGTGTAGCCCGCGTCATCGAGCACCTGGCGCATGGTCTTCACCACCAGGGCACGCTTGAGGAAGGTTTCCTTCACGCCGGCGTTGACCACCAGGTCCACGTAGCGCTGGCGATAACGCATCTCGGGATCCTCAAAGGCGTCATAGGTCACACCGTCCTTCACTTTCACCACGGGCAGTGGCTTGAGCGACTTGCTGAGCAGCTTCAACGACTGGGCGTGGACACTGATTTCGCCTGTCTGGGTGCGGAACACAAAGCCCTCGACGCCCACAAAGTCGCCCATGTCGAGCAACTTCTTGAAAACGATGTTATACAGGTCCTTGTTCTCGTCTGGGCACAGGTCGTCGCGGCTGACGTATACCTGCACGCGGCCGTGGGAGTCCTGCAGTTCAAAGAAGGAAGCCTTGCCCATGATGCGGCGGTTCATCATGCGTCCCGCAATGCTCACCTGGCGCGGCTCGGCATCATCGCTGAAGCCCGCGATGATGTCGTCGCTGTAGGCGTTCACTACATATTCGGCTGCGGGATAGGGGTTGATGCCCATGTCCTTGAGCTGTTGCAAACTGTTACGGCGGATAATCTCTTGTTCGCTTAATTCCAGTACGTTCATATTCTGTCTGTTTTGATGACGATTGATATTGAAAGGACAAAGGTACTAAAAAGTTTTCAGTTTTCAGTCCTCAGTTCTCAGTTTTCAGTTTTCAGTTTTCAGTTTTTTGGCGTTGGGGTGGCTACTTCACGCTTCTCACGTTTTCTTGTATGGTTTTCCCAGGAGGAAGGGGAGGTAGCGTTCAACCATCAGTGCTATAGGGTAGAGGATGACCATCACGATGACGGCCACGGCCACTTTCAGGACAAAGTTGTCGTCAAAGGCCTCGGGACCAGCTACTTTCCCCACCACCATCTTGATGACACCGATGAGATAATTCTGCAGTCCCAGGTAGGTGATGCCCGTGATGGCGACGTTCTGGGCCACACGGCTGGTGCCGAAGCGCTTCTCCAGCAGGCGGCATGTGGCGGTGATGGCAGGCAGCATCAGGATGACGGCCTCGGGAGCGAGCACATAGGCCAAATCCCTGTCGAGCCGTAGCGGGGCCACAATCAGGAAACATAAGGCCACGGCTGCCAAGGCGAGCCACAGGAGTGTGCGCGGCAACGTGTCAAAGGTGAAACGCTCAATCAGCCGGTGGCAACAGTTGCCGACGGCATAGACAGGTAGATACAGCATGGCGCGGCCGATGTTCCAGAAGCGGATGTCGGGGAAGGCGTCCAGCAGTCCCACCAGGCTGATGGCAAAGGCCGCGACAAGCGGCCAATAGCCCTTGAGGTAACGCTTGAGTGGCCAGTAGGCCAGTTGCATGACCAGCAAGCTGGCCAGGAACCAGAACGGTCCCACGACAATCTCAGGCTGTCCCTTGAGGAACTGCCACAGGGGCGTGAGCTTGTCGATAGCCATCTCCTCGGGGCCTGCCATACGGCGCCCGACGAGGAGCCACAGCGCGTAGAAGATGATGAAAAAGGTGGTGTAAGGCACCAGGATCTGTCGTGCGCGGTGACGCAGGAAAGAGAAGAAATCCTTCTGCTTGGCGATGTTGAACACATAACCGGCGGCAAAGAAGAAAATCGGCGTCCCGACATTGAACAGGGCTGACTCGTGGGCGTTATCATAGCGTGGGGGCGTGTGATACACCACCACGAGAAACATCGCGATGAACTTGATGTAGTCGAGCCAGGCTTTTCTCATTATTATATAATAAGGTGATTAGGCTTTAGGTTTCAAGCGTTAGCTGTCAGGGTGCTGATGCCTCCTGACGCCAAGCGCTTGACGCCTAAAGCCTAAAAAAAAATTAGTCAATGATGTCAAATCCCGTGTAGCGCTGGAGCGCGGCAGGGATACGAATGCCCTCGCTGGTCTGGTTGTTCTCGAGCAGGGCAGCGACGATGCGCGGCAACGCGAGTGCCGACCCGTTCAGGGTGTGACACAGGTGGGTCTTCTTGTCGTCGCCACGGTAGCGGCACTTGAGGCGGTTAGCCTGGTAGGTCTCGAAGTTGGAGACGCTGCTCACCTCGAGCCAGCGCTGCTGGGCTGCCGACCACACCTCGAAGTCAAAGGTGATGGCGCTGGTGAAGCTCATGTCACCGCCACACAGGCGCAGGATGTGCCACGGCAGTTCCAGCTTCTCGAGCAGACCTTGCACATGGTCTTTCATCTCCTCAAGGGCGGCATAAGAGTTCTCGGGCTTCTCGATGCGCACAATCTCCACCTTGTCAAACTGGTGCAGGCGGTTCAAGCCTCGCACGTCCTTACCGTAGGAACCGGCCTCACGGCGGAAACAAGCCGAGAAGGCGCAATTCTTCTTGGGCAACTCCTCCTGGGGGATGATGACGTCGCGGTAGATGTTGGTGACGGGCACCTCGGCAGTGGGAATCAAGTAGAAATTGTCCACCTGGCAGTGGTACATCTGACCTTCCTTGTCGGGCAGCTGTCCGGTGCCCAGGCCAGAAGCCTCGTTCACCACGAAGGGCGGCTCAATCTCCTCGTAACCGGCCTTGCCGGCCTCGTCAAGGAAGAACTGGATCAAGGCGCGCTGCAAGCGTGCTCCCTTGCCCACATAGACCGGGAATCCCGCACCCGTGATTTTCACGCCCAGGTCAAAGTCGATGAGGTTGTACTTCTTGGCCAGGTCCCAGTGGGGCAGGGCGTCCTCGGGCAGCTCGGGCATCTTGCCGCCGGTTTTCTCGACGATATTGTCCTCGGCGGTCTTGCCCTCGGGCACGCCGCTATAGGGGACATTGGGTATGCTCAGCAGGATGTCGGTGATCTCGTTTTGAGCAGCGTTGAGGTTGTCGTCAATCTCTTTGTTGGCGGTCTTGAGGCCAGCAACCTGGGCCTTGACGTTCTCGGCCTCGTCACGGTTGCCCTGCTTCATCAGGGCACCGATCTGAGCAGCCATCTTATTGAGTACAGCAGCATTGTCGTCACGTTGCTTCTGCAGTGCACGGCGCTGCTTGTCCAGATCCACGATGCGCATGATGGGCTCACGTCCGTCAAAGTGCTTGATGGCCAGCCGGCGAATCACGTCCTCGGGGTCCTGGTTGATAAGTTGTAATGTCAGCATTTTCTATTGTGGTTTCTAATACCTGTTTTTTCTGGTTTCGCGGTGAGTGGTCGCTTAGTCGACGAACTCGATGGTCTGTGAGTCATTGCTGGAGAGACGCTTCGAGGATTTGGGCACCTCAACGGGCTTCTCCAGATTGGCGGCTTGCTGGCGCTCCTTGATCTGGTTGCGGAAGTCGGGCTTGCGGCCGTATGTCGGTGACTTCTCGATCATGTCGATGACATCGTCATCGTCCATCTCGTCGGGATTGAGCACGATGTAGCGGGCCTTGTTCTGCTTGAGTTGCAGGTCGGTAATGGCATCGGCGCCATACTCGTCGGCGAGACGTTGAGCTGCCGAGATCTTGGGACCGGCCGACACCGACTCACGGGCGGGTTTGGTGGTCGTGATAGAGGACACGGGGGCTTCCTTATCGAGCGAGACATTGAATCCCGATGCGAGCACCGTCACCTTGATTTGATCCTCAAGGGTGTTGTCGAATGCCATACCCCAGATCACGTCAACCTCCTGGTCAAAGTTGGCCATGAACTCTTGAATCTCGTTCATCTCGTCCATCTTCAGGGGCGCATTGCTTTGGGGGTTATAGTAGAAGTTCATCAGGATCCTCTGCGAGCCATAGACGTCGCGGTTCTTGAGCAGGGGCGATTCCAGAGCGTTCTCGATAGCCTTGGTGACGCGGCGCTCACCCGTGCCATAGCCCGAGCTGATGATGGCAGCGCCACCATCGCGCAGGGTGGTGTTGACATCGTTGAAGTCCAGGTTGATTTTACCATTGACCGTGATCAGGTCGCTGATGCTGCGTGCAGCGATAGTCAGCGTGTCATCGGCCTTACCGAAGGCGTTGGTGAAGTCGAGGTCCTTGTAAATCTCGGTCAGGCGCTGGTTGTTGATGATGAGCAGGGCATCGACATACTTGCCCATCTCGTCGGCACCTTCCAGAGCCTTGATGATCTTCTTGGGTCCCTCAAACAAGAAGGGGATGGTCACAATACCGATGGTGAGGACACCCTTCTGCTGGGCGATGCGAGCCACTACAGGCGCTGCACCAGTTCCGGTGCCACCACCCATACCGGCGGTGATGAAGACCATCTTGGTGTCGTCATCAAAGAGGGCGGCAATCTCGGCCTCGCTCTCCTCGGCAGCACGACGGGCGATCTCGGGCACGTTACCTGCGCCCAGTCCGTGGGTCGTGTTGGGGCCGAGCAGCACGCGGTTGGGCACCGGTGACTCGTTGAGTTGCTGGCGGTCGGTGTTGAGCACGACAAACGACACGCCCTCGATGTTCTGCAGATACATGTGGTTGATGGCATTGTTACCACCGCCACCGACGCCCATCACCTTGATGATGGTGAGTTGCTTGTCCTTGTCCTGAAATCCGGAATTCTGGTCCAGGGTGGACATGATATCCTGGCTAGGTACGCGAGACCCACTGGGGGATCCGCCAAATTTGATTCTATTATTGTCTTCCATATTGTGTTGTAGTTGTTTTTATTGTTGGGTTGAATGCATTATGATTTCTCGCGTTACCTTTATTCGTCCATTTCATCGTCCTCGGACATGAGGCCCTTGAGCTTGTTAATCCAGCCCGGAACACGACGCTTCTTGATGTTTCGGGGCTCTACTTTGACTTCGGGCTCGCGAGTCTCCTGGGGCTCGGTGTACTCTTGGTTGATGATCGGGCCGTTATCGTACTTGTTCAACTCAATGCAGCTCTCGCCCTCGCCGATGCGCTCGGCAGCGGCTGCGAGGAGCGAGAACGTCTCGATATACTCCATGCGGTTGATTTCGCCGTTGAGGATGTTGAGCTTGGGAGGATTCTGTCCCATGCGCACCTTGATCTTCATGTCCTCGGCCAACTTCTGCTGCAGACCGCTCAGATGCGCGCAGCCGCCGATGAGGACGATACTCTTGATCTCGTCCGACGAGACATCGGCGTTGGCCAGCTGCTGGTTGATGTTGGCGATAATCTCACCAGTGCGGGCGCTGATGTATTTGGCCGCCTCTCGCGCGTTGACACCATCGATAACCACATCGCTCACGTTGTTGGGGTCGAGCGGGTTGTTGATGTTCTTCTTCACGTTCTCGACGGTTTCCTCGACCACCGTCATGCCGTTCATCACGTCACGGGTGAGGTTGCGACCGCCCAGGGGCAGCGTGTTCAGGTAGATGAGTGCATTGTTCTTGTAGATGGAGACAGTGGTTGTCTCGGCACCCATATCGACGAGCATGCAGCCCAGTTCGCGGTCACTGTCGCTGAGAATCTGATCGGCAACGGCCAGTGGAGTGACGATGTAGTCCTTCACAGGGATGCCGAAGGTCATTAAGCGGTTCAGGTTCAGCTTGAGTGCGGGCTTGGCCACAATCAGGTTGACCATGATTTTTATGGAAGAACCGAACTGTCCTACGGGGGTAAGGGTTTTCACTTTATCTACATAGTAGGCCTTGGGCACGATGTCTACGGTCTCGTAGTTGCGCAATGGCGTGCTGGTTGCATCCTTGATGATGCGGTCAATGAGTTCCTTGGTGATGGCTTCGGTTGAGCCTACACTGCGGTTCACTTCGCTGATGATGCTGTGCAGCGATCTGCCGCTGACACCCATGTAAACCTGTGTTACGCGTCCGTCAATCATGCCTTCGAGGTTTCTAAGAATGCGGTTGACGCTGGTCTTGATGTTCTCCACATTCTGCACAATGCCATAGCGCACGCTGTTGAGGTGACGTTCCTCTTGCAGGTGCTTGACGCTCAAGTATCCTGAAGAAGTTTTTTCGGCGATGGCTCCCACGATTTTGGAGCTTCCGATTTCAAGTGCTACAATATACTGGTTCTTTTCCATAAAACGTATTGCTATATGTTTTTTTTTATTTTGGTTTTTATGTGATTGTTAATTACTCTTTTTCTTGTCAGGACTGGCCTTGGCCTTCTTATCGTTGGCCGCCTTGGAATCGGATTTCTTGTCATCCTCCTTCTTCTTGGCTTGGTCTTCGGCAGACGGTTTCTCGTCAGGCTTCTGGGATCCCTTGGCCGCTTCCACGCTGATGGTTCCGATGTCGGGTTCTTGCTCGTCGTCCTCGGGGTCATACTCGATGGTCTGAACGACAGCCTTGACGCGTCGTGTTGCCACAATCTGGTGGTTCCACTTCACCGAGATGGTGTCATAGGCATTCCAGCCCTTCTTGGGCATCACCTCGCGGTAGAAAAGCTTGAGCTTGGCAAACTTGTTCTTAAATCCGCTGGCGTTGCCGATGTTGATCACGTGTCCGCTGAAGTCGGGCACGATGATGATGTTGTTGGTGTCGTCAACACAGTACATCGTCACCAGCGACCGCAGCAGCGTGTCCTTCTCGACATAGTCGATGAGCGGCAACAGGCGCGTGGGCGGATAGTCCCGGGTGAAATGTCCTCTCACCACAGGCACGTCGCTGTGGTAGTAGATGTTAGCGTCCATGCGCTTGCCGGCGCGGTTCACATAGTAGGAGCTCTCGCCGTCAAACACGCGCAGCACGGGCAACAGCTGGCTCACGCGGATCAGCAGCTTCCCGTCCTGGCACTTCACGATGTCGGCAAACTCGAGATAGGGCGACATGGCAAGCGCCTTCTCCACCTGAGAGGCGTCGATGTCTTGCATGCGCTTGCCCTTGAGCTTGACGCCCTTGCTCTGCAGGTCGCTCAGGATGCCCTGGGGCGTGACAAACGAGGTGCTGTCAGCGTTGATGACCTCAACGACGACCTCGGTGCACAACTCGTCTTGTGACTTGCCGCGCGCCCACAGGATTCCTGCTGTGATGGCAAGAGCCAGGACGAGCAGAATGCTATATTGTATCAGTCGTTTCAACGCTTTTGTTTCTTGAATTCAACGCATATTTGTGGCAGCAGATTGGCGATATCACCGGCACCCGCTGTCAATAAAACGTCAAAAGTACTCAATTCTATTGACTTAATCAAATTTTCTTTGGAGTAAATGCATTTTTTTGTGCTAGTGACCTGATTTAGAATCATTTCGCTCGAGACGCCAGGAATGGGCTCTTCGCGTGCGGGATAGATGGGCAACAGGATCACCTCATCGGCAAGCGAGAGTGCCTGGGCAAACTCACTGGCGAAGTCGCGCGTGCGGGTGTACAGGTGGGGCTGGAAGATGACTGTCAAGCGACGGTTGGGGTAGAGGTCGCGCACCGATGAGATGCTGGCCCTCAACTCGCCGGGATGGTGGGCATAGTCGTCAATCATCACCTTGCCGTGCTCGCCTGGCTCCTTGAGCCAGAACTCAAACCGGCGTTTGGGACCCATGAAGGAGGCGATGGCTTCACGCATCGCATCGTGGGGCACCTCGGCCAGCCGACAGGCGGCCATCGCGGCGATGGCATTCTCGATGTTGATGTCCACAGGCACACCCAGGCTGATGTCGGCAATGGTCTCCCAGGGAGTCACCAGGTCGAAGGTGATCATGCCGTCACCCTTGCTGATGCGCGCGGCGTGGAAGTCGCCCTCGTCACGGCTGTAGCTGAAGGTCCTGACACCGTCGCCGACGCGCGGCTGCATCGCCAGGCCGGTGTGGATGATGAGGGCACCGCCAGGTTGGATCAGTTCGGTGAAATGGGCGAAGCTCTCCAGATAGGCCTCGGCCGTGCCGTAGATGTCGAGGTGGTCAGGGTCGGTGGACGTGACCACGGCGATGAATGGCCTCAAGTGATGGAATGAGCGGTCAAACTCGTCGGCCTCGATGACCGAATAGGGACTCGTGGCCGACAGCAGGAAGTTGCTGTTGTAGTTGCGCAACACACCTCCCAGGAAGGCGTTGCAACCGATGCCTGAGCTGTGCAGGATGTGGGCTGCCATGCTCGATGTCGTCGTTTTGCCGTGAGTGCCGGCAAAGCACAGACCCTTGCTCTGGGCCGTGATGACGCCGAGCAGTGCGGCGCGCTTGAGCACCTCAAATCCATGGTCACGGAAGTAGGTGAGCCCGAGGTGGCTGTCGGGAACAGCTGGGGTATAGACGACCAGGGTGCGTTGCGGGTCGCGGCAATAGTCGGGAATGAGGGCGGGGTCCTCGTCAAAGTCGATGTGCACTCCCTCGCTCTCCAGGGCTTGTGTCAAGTCGCTGGGCGTGCGGTCATATCCTGCGACCCGTTTGCCCTGAGCGAGGAAGTAGCGTTCGAGGGCGGCCATGCCGATACCGCCGGCTCCCACAAAATACAATGAATCAAACTCTCTCATATTTTCCTATTGGTGAATGTGTTAGGACCTGTTGTTGTCAATAATCTTCTCAACTTCATCAACGATGCGCTCGGCTGCACCATGCAGGGCCATCAGCGAGACATTGTCTTCCAGCGCCACGATCCTCTTCTCATCGGCTACCACAGTGAGCATTGTGTCGACGAGTTGAGTGCCGGCATCGGCGTCGGTCACCATGATGGCGGCATCACGCGTGGCCAGTGCCTGGGCATTCTTGGTCTGATGGTCTTCGGCCACGTTGGGCGATGGCACGAGTATGGCGGCCTTGCCCAGCAGTTGTAACTCCGAGATTGAGCTGGCACCAGCACGCGACACGACCAGGTCGGCGGCGCGATAGGCCATATCCATGTTGCTGATGAAGGGCATCTGCACGACGTTTTTCACTCCCGAAGCCTCCAGCGCCTCACGGCACTGCTGGTCGTAGAGTTTGCCCGTCTGCCAGATGACCTGCACATCATGATTGGCCTTGCCGATGGTCTGCAAGCCATCGATGATGGCCTTGTTGATGGTGCGTGCCCCCAGGCTCCCACCAATGATGAGGATGGTCTTCTTGTCGGGGTGCAGGCCCATCGCTTGGCGAGCTTGTTCGCGTGTGGCTCCGCAGTCCAGCAGGCCTCGCCTGACGGGGTTGCCGGTGAGCACAATCTTCTCCTTCGGGAAGAACCTCTCCATGCCCTCATAGGCGACACAGATGCACTGCGCCCCGGCAGCCAGCAGCTTGTTGGTCACGCCGGCATAGGAGTTCTGTTCCTGCAGCAGGGTGGGGATGCCCTGCTTCTGTGCAGCCTTGAGCATGGGTCCGCTGGCGTAACCGCCCACGCCGATGGCGATGTCGGGCTGGAAATCGCGCAGGATCTTCTTGGCCATGCCCATGCTCTTGTACAGGCGTGCCAGCACCTTGATGTTGCGCAACAGGTGGCGGCGGTCAAACCCGCTCACGGGAAGCCCCTTGATTTCATATCCTGCCGCCGGCACTCTCTCCATTTCCATGCGGCCCTCGGCGCCGACAAAGAGGATGTTGGCGTCAGGGTGGCGGCGACGTATCTCACCAGCGATGGACAGGGCCGGGAAAATGTGACCTCCGGTGCCTCCACCGCTCACCAGTACATTGAGTTGTTTCTTATCTCCAGACATTTCTTACAGGTATTTCAGTTGGATTCTCAGCATCAAGACCCTCGATAACAGGAGCATCGTCTTTAGCCTTGTTATTCTTGTTTCCGTCATTGGCAATGGTGCGGCTCACACTCAGCATCACGCCGATGGCGATACTTACCACGAGAATTGACGTGCCTCCCTTGGACACAAGGGGCAACGGCTGGCCCGACACGGGGAACACGCCCACGTTGATGGCCATGTGGAACAGGGCCTGGAACGTGATGAAGGATGCCATGCCGATGACCAGCAGCGATGGCAGCACGCGCTTGCTGCGCCTCACGATCATCGCCGCTCGTCCCAGCAGGGACAGGTAGAGCAGCAGCACGAAGAAGCCTCCCAGCAGGCCGGTCTCCTCGATGATGATAGAGAAGATGTAGTCACTGAAGGCTAGCGGCAGGCGGCTGCACTCGCGCGACTGGCCGATGCCCTTGCCCAGGATGCCGCCATGGGCTTGAGCCATGCGGGAGAACATCTCCTGCTGGTTCTTGGCAGTAATGGGGCGGTAGAGAAGGGAGTCGCTGTACCACCACTCGTGCACGCGGCTTTTCCATGTTCCTGAGCGTTGTAAAGCCGTGGGCTTGTTGTCGCCGGCAGGAACCGTCTCCAGTGCTTCGTCGTCTGGCGCCTTGTTGGCAATACGCTCCTTCTGGCTGTCCCTGAAGGCTTCGTCTGTCTTGTCATTCATGCTCTTGATGACCAGGAAGATGGCAAACATGACGGCAAAAAAGCCCATCAAGTATAAGATTTTCTTCAGTCGGGCGCCACCGATGAGCAGCATCGAGCCGCTGATGGCTATTAACAGCAACGTGTTGGTCAAGCCGCTGGAAATCATCAGACCACCGTACACGGCCACCACTACCGCAGCACCAAACAGGCCCTTGTTACTGATGTCATGGTTCTTCTGCGACTTGGCGAAGATGTAGGATAGCATGGTGACTATCGATAGCTTAGCAAACTCGGCTGGCTGTATCGTCAGCAATCCTGGTATGATGGTCATGGCTCGGCGCGCACCATTGATGTCGGTACCGAACTTGAGCACATATATCAGGCAGAATACCGTGAATAGCGCCAGCACGGGCACCATCAGGTACAAGAACGAGGGACTGTTGTAGCGCGAGCGCATCAGCACAAAGATGCACACCGCACCGCCTGCCAGATAGACGAGCTGCATGATGAGGGGCAAATAGAGACCCTTAGTGGAAATCTCACGGCTCGAGGCGCTGTAGCTCTCGATGATGGAGATGACCACCAGCATCAGGTAGATGCCCCAGATCCAGGGGTCACCATACTTCTGCGAGATCTCGGTGTATTTATTAGTTTTCACATTCTCAGTCATAGTTCTCAGTTTTTCAGTTTAATGCGGATGTCGCTAAAACTCGAAATGAACAACTGCTCAAATGATTGAAGCCGCACCGCTATTGAGAGCTTGAGCCTTTAAATTCCTTGACACAGGCCTTGAACTGGTTGCCACGGTCGGCCATGCCGTTGAACAGGTCAAAGCTCGCGCAGCAGGGCGACAGCAGCACCGTATCACCCTCGGTGGCTAGACTGCGGCATTTGTCCATGCACTCGGCCATGCTGGAGGCATCGGTCACCACGGGCACCTTCCCGTCAAAGAATGCGTGCAGCTTGGCGTTATCCACGCCCAGGCAGACGATGGCTTTCACCTTCTGCTTGACGAGAGGCTCGATCTGGCTGTAGTCGTTACCCTTGTCGATGCCGCCCAGGATGAGCACACACGGCTCGTTGACGCTCTCCAGCGCATACCAGCAGGCGTCGACATTGGTCGCCTTGCTGTCGTTAATGTAACGCACACCATCGACCGTGTCCACATACTCCAGGCGATGGGGCACCGCCTCAAAGTCGGCCAGCGCCTCGCGGATGACGTCCTTGCGGATGTCGAACACCTGAGCCGACAGACCCGCTGCCATCGTGTTATAGACGTTGTGCAGCCCCTTGAGTGCCAGCTCGTCGCGGGGAATGTCCCAGTGGTCGCCGTCAATGTTGAAGTTGAGCATGCCGTCATGCATCCATGCGGCCTTGCGGTTGTCGTCCTCGGCAGTGAATGGCAGTTGGCGTGACTCGAGGTGACGCTGGCGCAGCTGCGATGCGATGATCGGGTCGTTCTGCCAGAAGATGAAGGAGTCGTCACCCGTCTGGTTCTGGGTGATGCGGAACTTGGCAGCGGCATAGTTCTCCATCTTGTAGTCATAGCGGTCCAGGTGGTCGGGCGTGATATTGAGCAGCACGGCCACGTTGGCCTTGAAATCGTACATGTTGTCGAGCTGGAAACTGCTCAGTTCGATGATGTATACGTCGTGATGCTCGGTGGCCACCTGCAAGGCCAGGCTCCGGCCCACGTTACCTGCCAGACCCACGTTCAGACCGGCCTTCTTGAAGATGTGGTAGGTGAGCTTGGTGGTTGTCGTCTTGCCGTTGCTGCCGGTGATGCACACCATCTTGGCATCGGTGTAGCGTCCGGCGAACTCGATCTCGCTCACAATGGGAATCTTCTTCTCGATGGCTTGGGCCACCATGGGAGCCGTGTCGGGGATGCCGGGACTCTTCACGATCTCGTCGGCATTGAGGATCTTCTCGGGGGTGTGGCCGCCTTCCTCCCAGGCGATGTTATACTTGTTGAGCAGGTCCTTGTACTGCTGGCCGATACTGCCGGCATCGCTCAGCCACACGTCCATGCCCTTGACATGCGCGAGTACGGCAGCTCCCGCGCCGCTCTCTCCGCCGCCCAAAACAACTAATCGTTTTGCCATATTCTGTCTTCTTGTAAAGTGTTGTTAGTCTTGTTTTAACGAATCTTGAGTGTCACAAATGTCAGCGCCGCCAGCAGGATGCTCACCAGGAAGAAGCGCATCACGATCTTGGCCTCGGGGATGCGGTGGTCGGGCGTCTTGATCTTGTAGTCCCACGTGAGCTTGGCGGGATCGGCCGTGAAGTGGTGATGCAAGGGCGTCATCTTGAACAAGCGCATGTTCTTGCCCTTGTGGCGCTTCACATACCACACCTGCAGAATCACCGAGAGCTCCTCGATCAGGAAGATGCCGCACAGCAGGGGGATGAGCCATTCCTTGCGGATGAGCACGGCAAACACGGCGATGATGCCGCCCAGGCACAGGCTGCCCGTGTCACCCATGAAGACCTGTGCGGGATAGGAGTTGTACCACAGGAAGCCGATGGTGGCACCGATGAATGCCGCGGCATACACTACCAGTTCGCTGCTATCCGGGATGTACATGATATTCAGGTAGGATGAATAGATGACGTTACCTCCCAGATAGCACATGATCGCCAGGGCGACACCGATGATGGCCGACGTGCCCGTCGCCAGGCCGTCCACGCCGTCGGTCAGGTTGGCGCCGTTGCTCACGGCGGTGATGACAAAGATGGTCACCAGGATAAACAGAATCCATCCTCCCAGTTGCTGGTGCTTGCCCATCCACTTGGTGAAGTAAGCGTAGTCAAAGTTGTGGTTCTTGACAAAGGGCAGGGTGGTCTTGGTGGCCTTCACGGCTTGTGACTTGTGAATCTCAACAAGCTCGGGCGTCTCGTTGCGGTTGGTGACATGGACATTCTCGTTCATCACGATGGCCGGACTCAGGTACATCGTCAGGCCCACGATGATGCCAAGGCCCACCTGACCCACAATCTTGAACTTGCCCTTGAGGCCTTCCTTGTTGTGGTGGAACACCTTGATGTAGTCGTCGGCAAAGCCCAGCGCACCGCACCACAGTGTGGAGACAATCATGAGCAGCATGTAAACGTTGTTGAGCTTGCCCAGCAGCAGGCAAGGCACCAGGATCGAGATGATGATGATGATGCCACCCATGGTGGGCGTGCCCTGCTTGGCGGCATTGCCGCCCAGTTTCTCCTCACGCTCCTTGTCACACATCTGGCGGCTCTTGAGCTTGAAGATGATGCGCCGGCCGATGACAATGCCGATGAACAACGACAAGATGAAGGCAAAACCCGAGCGGAAGGTGATGTACTCAAACAGACGTGCTCCACTCACGTCATACTGTTGCAGGTAATGGAAAAGATGATATAGCATATCATTGTCTGGTGTTGGTTAATAATCTCAGTTGCTCTCTCCGGCAAAGACCTCGAGCACCTGCTCGCGGTCGTCGAAGTGATGTTTCACGCCATTGATCTCCTGGTAGTCCTCATGACCCTTGCCGGCAATGAGCACCACGTCGCCCGATTGGGCCAGCTGGCAGGCGGTGCGGATGGCTTGACGGCGGTCGGTGATGGTCAGCGTGTTCGGGCGTGACTCGTCGGGCAGGCCGACCTCCATCTGGCGCAGGATTTCGTCGGGATCCTCGGTGCGGGGATTGTCGCTGGTGAGGACGACACGGTCGCTGCGCACGGCGGCCTCGCGCGCCATCATGGGCCGCTTGCCGGCATCACGGTCGCCACCGCAGCCACACACGGTGATGATGTGCCCACTGGTGCCCACCACCTCGCGGATGGTGTCAAGCACATTGACCAGGGCGTCGGGGGTGTGGGCATAATCGACGATAGCGGTATAGCCTCGAGGCGAACGCAGCGTCTGGAAACGGCCGGCAACAGGCTCGAGCAGGCTCATCTTGACGAGCACCTCCTGCGGGTCAAAGCCCAGCAGCAGGGACGCGCCGTAGACCGACAACAGGTTGTAGGCGTTGAATCGGCCCGTGAACAGCACTTCCACCAGGTGGCCGTTGAGCTCCAGCGTGGTGCCGTCGAGTCTTGACTCGACGATGCGGCCCTTGTAGTCGGCCATGGTGCGCAACGAGTAGTGATACTTGGAGGCACGCGTGTTCTGGAGCATCACGTCTCCCACCTTGTCGTCGGCGTTGACCAGGGCGAAAGCCCCCGTGGGCAGGGCGTCAAAGAACATCTTCTTGGCGGCGATATAGTTATCCACGGTCTTGTGGAAGTCCATGTGGTCGCGAGTGAGGTTGGTGAAGATGCCGCCGGCAAAGGTGATGCCCTCGATGCGGCGCTGAACGCAGGCATGTGAGCTCACTTCCATGAAGGCATATTCACAGCCAGCCGTCACCATCTCGTGCAGCAGGCGGTTCAGGGTCAGGTGATCTGGGGTGGTCTGCGCGGCAGGCACCGCGGTGGTGTCGATGATATTGACCACGGTGGACAGCAGACCAGCCTTGTGGCCCATGAGACGTGCCATCTCATAGAGCAGCGTGGCGGTCGTCGTCTTGCCGTTGGTGCCGGTCACGCCCACCAGGCGCAATCTCCTTGACGGGTGGTCAAACCACTCGTCGGCGAGGCGTGCCAGGGCGATGATGCTGTTCTCGACTTGTATATAAGTGACCTTGTCGCTCAGCTGGTCGGGCAGGTTCTCGCAGACGATGGCCTGCGCACCGGCGTTCACCACGTCGTTGATGAAGCGGTGGGAGTCGACGGCCACGCCTTTGACGGCGACAAACATCACACCTTCTCTCGCTTGGCGCGAGTCGTTGATGACGTCATTGATCTCCACATCGGTTGCTCCCACCACTTGGAGGGGACTGATGGCTGTGAGCAGTTGTGATAGTATTTTCATGATTTTGTTGATGAATTTAAGAGGTTTTTAATCTCAGGTTGATACGTTGGCCACGATTGTAGCTCGAGCCAGCTGCCAGGCTCTGGTTCACCACCATGCCCGTGCCGGTGAAGCTCACGCTCAGGCCGGCGTCCTCGAGCAGCCTGATGGCCTCGCGAATATCAAGGCCGATGACGTTGGGCACGCCGGATTCCACCTTGGCCGGACGCGCATAGCGGTGCGGCGATTGCACGCCGTAGCCTTTCTGCAGGTTGTTGCTCCTGCTGTCGCTCGTCGATGCATACAGGGTGGGGTAGGGCTTGAAGTTCTTCTGGGCTTCCTTGTCGAGGGTTGCATAGTCGGGTGACATGCCAGCCAGCAGACCGTGAGCATACATCTTGCGGGCGATGTTCTTCAGCACGGTGCCACTGCAGGCGGCGGCACCGCGGTTGGCGCCCTTCATGAGCACGATGCACGAGTACTGGGGCTTGTCGTAGGGGAAGAAGCCGCAGAAGGCCAGGCGCTTGGTGCCCTGCTCGTAGTGGCCGTTGACGACATCGTAGGCGGTGCCTGTCTTGCCGGCAATCTCCACCTTGTCGTCCTGAACATACTTGCGGGCTGTGCCCCACTTGCCCCACACCACGTCGTGCAACATGAGACGCAGCTTGGCGGCATTCTCGGGCGAGCACACCTGGTTGCGGATGTAGGTCACAGGGATGATCGAGTCGGGCTCCCCTTCGCGAGAGAGCTTGGTGAACAGGCGTGGACGCACATACTTGCCGTCGTTGGCGATGGCGTTATACATGGCCAGGGTGCACAGCGGCGGGATGCGCGTGCTGTAGCCGAAGGCCTGGCGTGCCAGGACCACGCGGCCGCCATCTTTCACCTCGGCCTTGCTGAACACGGGAACCTGCTCGCCGGCGATACCCAGGTTGAAGGGCTCAAAGAATCCCAGCTCCTCCAGGCGGTCCTTGAAGGCGGGTGGATTGGCCCCGTATTTCTTGGTGATGATGCGCGCCATGCCGATGTTGGAGGACATCTCGATGATGCCGCGGGCCGACAGGGATGACGTCGCGTGAGAGTCGGTGATCGGGTTGCCGCCGGCATAGGCCCAAGAGGAACCGGTCGCCCATTGGGCATCGATGTCGGTGACGATGCCATCTTCAAGGGCCACCAGCATGGAAATGGTCTTCATGACCGATCCAGGCTCGTAGCCGAGCACCGCATGGTTGATGTTCTCGACATACTCGCCGGGGTTGTCCTTGCTGCGCTCCAGGTTGCTGATGGCCTTGATGTCGCCGGTAGCCACTTCCATGAGCACACAGGTGCCCCACTCGGCATCGGCCTCGACACACATGTCGTTCAGCTCATGCTCGACAATGTCCTGTAACTGGATATTGATGGTCGTGGTGATGTCATAGCCATTCACTGGGGGAACGCTGGTGACGGGCACGATGTCATAGGTCAGCTGCATGTTGCGGGCGATGCCGGGCTTGCCATAGAGCAGCGTGTCGAGCGCTCTCTCCAGGCCGGAACGGCCATGGCGCCTCGTGCTGTCGAGGTTGCCGATACTGCGCGCGGCCATGGAGCCGTAAGGCTTCTTGCGGCGCACCTCGGGCTCAACGTAGAAGCCGTTCTGCCGCTCGTTACGGCACAGGAAGGGGAAGCGTTTCAAGCGCTCATATTCCCTGTGGCTGATCATTTGAGGGAAGAGCCTGTAGGCACGGTTCTTAAACAGCTTCTTGTTTTTATTCTTGGGGTCGGGCTGGCCGGCATCGAGGATGCGCTTGCGGTCGCTCAACAGCTTCTCGCGCCACTGGTCGGCAGTCATCGAGTTGTCAAATTTTGCCAGACTGTCGCACAGGGGGCGGATCTCCTTCATCAACACGGAGTCCTTGATACCCGGACTGAACCAGTCGATGCGGGCAATGTAGAACTGCAGGTTGGCTGCCAGTACCGTGCCGTTGTCGGCAAGCAGCTTGCCACGCACGGGGGGAATCAATGTTGAGTCATTGAGCACCGATTCAGCTTTCTTGTTCCACTCGCCGGCGTGTACCACGGTAAGCTTGAACATGTTCCATACTATCGCTATTGAGAACAATAGCATCATTCCCACTACTGCGGCATAGCGCCACAGGATCCTTCCTTTGTTGTTGTTGCGTTTTGTTGCCATCCTAGGAATAACAATTAATCTGGTGATAGTTTCAAGTTATTGCTCGCTCAGATGGTAGGGAGGCTCCTTGGGTGCGGTCAGGCCGAGGCGCTTGGAGTTCATCAGCTTCACCATCTCGCTCTCACGGATCATGGAGTTGTAGTCAGCACTGGATTTCACCAGGTCGGTCTGGGCATTCGACAAGTCGTCCTGGAGGGATAATAGCTCCTGGATGCTGCTTTGGCATGAAAATTTGTTGCCGATATAGGCCAGAGCCATCACGACGACAAAGATGATATATATCCAATTGCGCCTGAAGAAGTCAAGCGAGAAAATGCGGCCTTGAAACAGGTATTTACTGGCCTTCTTGCCGGTTGCGGCAGCGTTATCTTTAATGTCACTCATCTTTCAGTTATCTGTTGTCGGTTTTCGTTTCTTACTTTCAGTCCCTCTCATTGTGACCGATGAATTCAGCCACGCGCAGTTTGGCGCTGCGTGAGCGGGGGTTGCGGGCCACCTCGTCGGCGCTGGGCATGACGACCTTGCCAATCAGGCGCCACGGCGTGTTCACCCGGCCATAGAAGTCCTTCTCCTGCCGCCCCTCAACATTGCCCGCGCGCATGAAGTTCTTGACCAGGCGGTCCTCCAGCGAGTGGTAGGTGATGATGGCCAGCCTGCCGCCGGGGTTGAGCACCTCCAGCGACTGGGAGAGCAGGCGGCGCAGGGCCTCCAGCTCGCCGTTGACCTCGATGCGAAGTGCCTGGAACACCATCGACAGCTCTTTCTTCTCCTGGGCGGGCTTGAGCAGCGGCCTGACGGCCTCGACCAGGGCACCGGTCGTCTCGGGACGGGCCTTGAGGATGGCAGCGGCCAGCCGGCGTGATTGCCGCAGCTCGCCGTAGAGGTAGAGGATGTCGGCGAGGCGCTCCTCGCTGTAAGTGCAAGCCACGTCACGGGCCGTCAAGGTGGCGGCGCGGTTCATGCGCATGTCCAGCGGCGCGTCGGCCCGGAAGGTGAATCCACGCTCAACCTCGTCAAAGTGGTGGAACGACACGCCCAGGTCGGCAAGGATGCCGTCGACGCCGGTGAAACCATAGTAGCGCAGGAAATTTTTCAGATAGGCAAAGTTGCCGTGTGCAAATGTAAACCTGTTATCCTTCAGACGGTTTTGCCAGGCGTCCATGTCCTGGTCCATTCCCACCAGGTGTCCCTCGGGTCCCAGCCCTTCCAGAATGGCACGGCTGTGGCCGCCACCACCGAAGGTCACGTCCACATAGGTCCCGTCGGGTTTCAACGCAAGCCCGTCTATGCTCTGCCTGAGCAGCGCAGGTATGTGATACACAGTCTGTTCCATTGCTATTTCAGTTGCTATCGAGTGTGTCTGTTCACCCCCTTTTTTAGGGACTTCAAAGGTACAACAAATATTTTGATAATTTGCAATCCCAAACCATTGAATTTACAAATAAAAAGTTATTTTTTATTAACAACCCTTGTTAATAACTATAAGTGCCCTGAATTCCAACTGGTTAATTGGGTGTTTACAAGTGCAACAATCAGGCGGTCTCAATGGCTCGGGAGTGCTGGAATCTTGCTCTTGAGACCACGAAATTGCAGGTTTTTTTCAATCAAAAACGGCGATTTTGCAGATTTTATGATTTATAAAGATTTTTTCAAGATGTTTTTTAATACTTTTGCCTCTGAATTGGGTGGCAACTCGGGTCTGGTGGCCTGTGGGAGTCATTAGTTAGGCTAACCAAAATGATAGATATTTGATATGGCTAATCAGGTCAACAATCATGGCTTTGCAATGGACGTCATCGGGCAGACCGAGACGCCGTTTTATTACTACGACATGGATGTGCTGCAGCAGACGCTTCGGGCAATCAACCAGCAGGTTACAGGCCATCCGTTCATGGTGCACTATGCCGTGAAGGCAAATGGTAATCCGCGCATACTCAAGGAGATCGCCGCAAGTGGGCTGGGTGTGGACCTGGTCAGCGGCGGTGAGGTTCAGGCCGCTCTCGACGCGGGATTCAAGCCTAGGGAGATGACCTTCTCGGGGGTCGGGAAAACTGATTGGGAAATCCGTCTGGGGCTGGACCGTGGCATCGGCTGCTTCAATGTGGAGTCGGTGCCCGAGTTGGTCGTTATCAACGAGCTGGCAGCCGAGATGGACACGGTGGCTCCTATTGCCATTCGCGTTAATCCCGACATTGATGCCCACACCCACAAGTATATCACCACCGGCCTGGCCGACGGCAAGTTCGGCATCAACATCGAGGGCCTGGATCAGGTGGTTGATCTTGCCCTGTCGATGCCTCATGTTCACCTGCGCGGCCTGCATTTCCACATCGGATCGCAGATCACGCTGATGCAACCCTACGTCATGCTGTGTGACACCATTGGCCATCTGGTGGACCACTACGAGCAGCGGGGCATCAGTTTCGAGATGCTCAATGTGGGCGGCGGTTTAGGCATTGACTACACCCGTCCCGATGAGTGCTGTGTGCCTGATTTCCAAGCCTATTTCGACACCTTCAAGCGTCACCTGAGACTGCGTCCTGGCCAGACGCTTCACTTCGAGTTGGGGCGTTCGGTCGTGGCCGGTTGTGGCTCACTCATCAGCCGCGTGGTATATGTCAAGGACAGCCGCGACAAGCAGTTCGTGATTCTGGATGCTGGCATGAACGATCTGATGCGCCCTGCGCTCTATGAGGCCTATCATGAAATCCAGAATCTGACGTCTCGTGAAGAGGACAACGCCACCTACGACGTGGTAGGCCCCATCTGCGAATCCAGTGACGTGTTCGCTCGCGGCCGCATCCTGCCAGTCACCCATCGTGGGGACCTCATCGCCATCCGCTCGGCCGGAGCCTACGGGGAGTCGATGGCTTCGCAGTACAACATGCGTCGCCTGCCGCGGTCGATTTTCTTTTCAGCTCGTTAAAGTGTCGCAGTTACATTAAAACTTTAAGTTTTGAGAATTGGGTTTGGGGCGGTCTTGTTGTGTCGCCCTGTTAATCAACATCCTCTGGACAGCGTCGGGCTGTAGTAGGTCAGGAATCGTTGATTCCCGTGATTTTCATGCAGTTGTCCATCGCATGAAGGGCCTTGCTCGGTTTTTTTTGATATCGTCTCCTATCAGATAATTGATTTTTGTTTGTTGTATTTGTTTGTCCTACAGAGTGTTACCTTTTTTCAATAAAAAAAATTGAGAAATAATTACTGAAATCTATAGCAACATAAAAAAAAACGAGTACATTTGCAAAGGAAAACATAACCGCGGTTTTATTATGGAAAAGATTGATACTCTGGACAAGAAGATTCTCGAAATTGTAATGAATAACGCGCGCATCCCCAGCAAGGATGTCGCTCAGGTCTGTGGCGTGTCGCGTGCGGCAGTGCACCAGCGCATCCAGCGACTCATCGATGACGGGGTGATCACAGGATCGGGATACAAGGTGAATCCCAAGATGCTGGGATACTCCACTTGCACTTTTATCGGCTTGACACTCGAGCGTGGGTCGATGTACCGCACCGTGGTCCCGGAGTTGCTCAAAATCAAGGAAGTGGTTGAGTGTCACTTCACTACGGGACATTACACCATGATGATCAAGGTCTATGCACGTGACAACGAGCACTTGATGTCGCTGGTCAATGACCGTATCCAGCACATCGATGGCGTTGCTGCCACCGAGACGCTCATCTCACTGGAGCAAAGTATCAGCCGCACCCTGCCCATCTACTACGACGAGTAACGTTTCCTCTTCTCTCGCATCAGTGTCTCTTATTGTTTTTTTTCCATAGTGTTGCACACGTGATTGACCAAATTGCGTGCATTTGCACGTCACACTCCTCATTATTGATTTTTTATTTGTACCTTTGCCTCCACATTAGAATTGTGGAAATCTGCTAAATTATCAACAGGAAACTCATCATGGACAACAACCGATATTGTGTCATCATGTGCGGTGGGGTGGGAAGCCGTTTCTGGCCTTTCAGCAAAGCCGCCAAACCTAAACAGTTCATCGATTTCTTCGGCACCGGACGCAGCCTGCTGCAGATGGCGTTTGACCGCATGGATGGCATCGTCCCTCAGGACAACATCATCCTCATCACCAATGAGGTCTACGAGCCGCTCATCAAGGAGCAGCTGCCGCAAATCAAGGGGAACCAGATTCTGCTGGAGCCCACGCGCCGCAATACTGCTCCGTGCATCGCATGGGCCGGACATCACATCAAGGCTATCAACCCCGACGCCAAGATGATGGTGGCACCCAGTGATCACCTTATTATTAATGTGGAGAAGTTCCGCCAGAGCGTCATCAATGCATTTGACTTCATCGACTCCCACGATGCGCTTGTGACGATGGGCATCAAGCCCAGCCGACCCGAGACGGGATATGGATATATTCAGGTGGGTGAGCACGCCGGTGGAGACTTTGCCGCGGTGAAGACCTTCACCGAGAAGCCCGACGAGGAACTCGCACGCGTGTTCTTGAAGTCGGGTGAGTTCTTCTGGAACTCGGGCATGTTCTTCTGGAGCGCCGACAGCATCCTCAAAGCTCTGGACGCATTTGCGCCCGAGGTGAATGCCGTCTTTGAGAAAGGCGAGGACTATTTCGGCACCGAGCGTGAGCAGGAATACATCAACGCCAACTTTGAGGCTTGCCCCAGCATCAGCATTGACTTTGCGGTGATGGAGAAGGCTCCCAACGTGTTTGTCGAGACCGTTGATTTTGGATGGAATGACCTGGGCACGTGGCGGTCCCTCTATGACCACTCGCCCAAGAACAAGGACGGCAACGTCACCCAGAACTGCAAGGCTCTCATGTTCAACAGCCACAACAACATAATCGCTGTCAAGGGCGACAAGCTTGTGGTGGCATCAGGCCTGGAGGGGTATATCGTGGCCGATGTCGATGATGCGCTGCTCATCGTTCCCCTGGATGAGGAGCAGAAGATCAAGCAGTACGTCAATGATGTGAAAGCCAAGTTTGGGGACAAGTACCTGTAATCAGCTGCCATCTGCACTACCCGATATATAGACCATCACGGGAATCAGGCTACACGTGGCCTGGTTCCCGTGATGGTTATTATGTGTAAAGGAGGATGACCCCCTCTTAGAAGGGTGCGTTGCCATTGGAGGCGGGCTGTTGAGGCTGCTGCGGTGCGGGAGCAGCGGTCTCGCGAGGTCTTGCCAGCAGTTCAAAGCTGTCCACATAGATCTCGGTGGTGAAGCGTTTCACCTGGTTACGGTCTTCCCAAGCGCGCGTGCGCAGGCGGCCTTCCAGGTAGATCTGGGTGCCCTTGCGGATGTAACGCTCGGCAATCTCGGCGTTCTTTCCCCACATCACGATGTTGTGCCACTCGGTGCGTTCAGGCACCTGCACGCCATTGGCATTAGTGTAAGCGCGATCGGTTGTGGCTAGGGTGAATGATGCCACGGGCTGGTTTTGTGCTACATAGCGCACGTCAGGGTCCTTGCCCACGCGGCCCAATAGAATGACTTTATTTACTGACATGACTTAATGGTATTTGTTTTAGTGATACGTTATGTTTATTTATATATATAATGTGCAAATGAATCATCTCAGCAGCCGGTGCCCTTCAGTGCTAGTCCGGCACGCTCTTGCAGGCCGAACAGCAGGTTCATCATGTGCACTGCATTGCCGGCGCTGCCCTTGAGCAGCAGGTCCATCACCGCATGCACTGTCACCTCGCCGCTGTGGTCATCCTTGTCGATGTGAATCAAGCACTTGTTGGTGTTCTCCACATCAGCGGTGACCAGCGGCCGGTCTACCAGGAACACAAAGCTGTGGTCATCGTAGTATTGCTCGTAGAGCTGCTTGATCATCTCGATGTCGATGCCGCACTTGAAGCGTGCGGCAGCTGTCATGGTGCGTCGTTCGGCAAGTGGTGTGATGGTCAATGTGACGGGCTGGTTGAAACTTGACTGGCATTGTGCCAGGGCATAAGCCACCTCTTGTTGCTGTTGGGCAGCCCAATCGTTGATGTCACAACCGTCGGCGGTCTTGTTGCCGTCGGCAAGTGCCGTCAAGCCCAGAGCCACATGCAGGGCTATCGGGCTGTTGAGCATCAGGTTGCGAGCCATGGGCAGCAGGGTCATCATCGAGGCCATTGCGGCATCACCGGGTAGTGTCACCAAGTTGGCATCATGCACGAGCGCGCGCCGTTGCATCTCGCTCAGGCCATAAGTCCATGGCTTGCCCTCGCCGTGATCCAGATTGTGGCTGCCGCTCAAGTCGATAACGTGGGTCGCCTTGGACAAGGCCAGCGCATTGAGCGCGCCCTTCATCTGTCCGCGGCTCTGACAGGCGAACACGACGTCAACATCTTCGGGCTTTCCCCCTGGGTTCAACGTCAAGTCACACTCGCCCACGATGCCGGGGATGAGATGCTCCAGTCGGCTCCCCGAGGGGGAGGCCCCTGTGACCCATCTCAACGCCACGTCAGGGTGGTTGATGAGCACGCGAACCAGTTCGGCGGCACGCAGGTTGTCACATCCAGTAATGCCGACGTTAATCATTAGAGCCTAATGCATGAGGCATGTTCTTGGGCATGAACTGCTCAAACACTGCCTTGGCCTGCTCGTGGGTCACGCCCTCGGCGAGAATGGCGACCACGGTATCGGCTCCAGCGATGGTGCCCAGAATCTCGGGCGGACGACTCATGTCGATATCGTAGGCCAATCCTGGAGCATAGCCATTGCGGGTCTTGATGACAGCGATGTTTCCCGAGAAGGTCACCGACACGAGTCCCACCTGCTTAGCTGCGTGGGCGTCGGTCTGGCGCATACTCAACAGCCTGTCTTGCAACTGGTTGCTGTCGGGAATGATGTACATGTAGGTGTTGCGGTCTGTCGCAACCTTGGAAATCTTCAACGCTTTCAGGTCACGGGATAGCGTGGCCTGAGTCACATTGATGTTGTGCTCACGCAACATGTCGGCCAGTTCGCTCTGGCTGCCAATGCAGTTTGTCTTGATCAGGTCGGTGATCAACTGTAAACGGTCACGTTTTCTTTTCACGAGTACTTTCTTTTTTCTTGGTTTTTTTGTTAATGTCGTTGTTTCCATTTTGAACTATATACTTAAAAACTGGTTTGTGTCGCAAAGATAAGCACTTTTTTGATAATTCAGCAACATATTTATAGACTTTTTTCAATGAAAATTCATTTTACTCGTCCGCAATATGTCATATTCATCAAATCCGGTAAGCCAATAGCTTGTACTCATCATGAGCCACATCGGGGGGCAGCAGGCTCGTTGAGCCACCTGCAATGGGTGATTATTGGGGACCAGTAATAGTCTCTGTAGGATTTGAAATTATTTCAAAACGTTCTGCCGGAAGGGGCTGTGTCATCATTCGAGCCTGGAACAGGAAGCGTGCTAGCGGCCGATTAAAAGCCGGCAACAAATGATGACACAGTCTTTTCTAGCCTTAGAATGATGACAAAGCCTCATCTTTTTGGGCATTTGATAAAAAGATTGTATATTTGCAGGCAATCTGTTACATTATTAATACTAAATCTCTGCTTATGAAACTGTTCTTAAAATCCATTTTGTTAGCCGTAGTGGCATTGACATTTACCATGGGGACCGCGCCCCAGATGCAGGCACAGTCAGCCAAGAAGAAAACCCAGACGACCAAATCGCGCCCTGTGGTCTGGGGCACAGAGTTCGACTGGCTGAGCACGCAGTATATCACTTATAATGATATTCGCTATTACTCCAGTGCCGAGAGGAGGGTTCTCAGGAATTCGATCTACGCACGCCATGGCCGCCGTTTCAAGAGCAATGATTTGAGCCGGTTCTTCTTCCAGTACAGCTGGTATCAGCCCTACAGGAATGAGGTTCCCGAACGTGAACTCAATAAATTTGAAAAGGCGAATATCCAGTTCCTGAAGAAACATGAGTGACAATAAAAGCCGTCTGGCACTTGCTTTCGGCTTCTGTGGTGCTGCTCTGCTCGCTGCAGCGGCCTTGTTTTGGCCTTTTGGCCCGGCAAGAGCTGCGTGCTCCGATGGCATCAGCGACAGCGTCGCCGTGAGCAACGCACCCGTCAATAAGGTTGAAACAAACAAGACGGGAGCCGATCGAGTCATTCCTGCCGGAGCCCAGATTCTGCTGGACGTCTATCCTGAATGTATCAAGGGTTACCAGAGCGGCAACCTCGTCATGGCCGACGGCACGACCATCACCTATGACGACAAGAAGGAGAAGTCCTTTATCCAGAAGCTGGACGATGCCGACCCCGAGGACATGTTCGCCTTCACCTACGACCGCCAGTCCTGGACTCCGGGCTTTCTGCAGGATGCCGGCCGCAGCCGTTGCGAGACCTTGTTCAAAAAGATGTATGGCGCCTCGGCGGCACAGGTGCGCAAGCAACTCGTCTATGTCCCTTGGTTTGGCGAAAAAGTCCAGTTCACCAGGGTTAACCATGCCGCCGACAGCTTGAAGGCGGTGGCAGCCGAGATTGCCAAGTATCCCGAACTCAAGAAGTACCTCAAGTCATCGGGTACTTTCTACTGGCGCAAGGTGAGGGGAGCCAACAGACAGAGCGCTCACTCCTATGGAATGACCATTGACATCGGCGTGAAATACAGCGACTACTGGCTGTGGAAGAATCCCGGCAAGAAGGAGACCGACAAGATCACCTATGCCAACCGATTCCCCCACCTGCTGGTCGAGATCTTTGAGCGGCACGGCTTCATCTGGGGCGGTCGATGGTACCACTACGACACGATGCACTTCGAGTTCCGTCCCGAGATTCTCAAGGCGGCAGCAATAAGCAACCAATAACTTATTAATCCTAGTATTGTGTTATGAACAATTCCCGAAACAAGTCAACTCTCTCGACCATCCTTTTACTCTTGTGCATCATGCTGCCCTTGGTCGCAAATGCCAGGCCAGCCAAATCACAAGTCAAGAACGCCTACCTCGCTCAAATCAAGAAGATGAGCAAAGCCTATAACACTTACAGGACCTACTTCCTCCTGGACCTCACTGGAGACGGCATTCCCGAGTTGTTTGTCAGGACCGGCACCTGTGAGGCCGATGCTCAACTTCACATTTACACCTACACCACCAGGCTCAATAGGGTGTCGTCTATTGGTGCCAGCCATTCTGTTTTTTATCAGGGTAATGGCTATTTTGTCCAGATGAGTGGCCACATGGGCAGTTGGTGTATCTACAAGTTTTACATGAAAAACGGAAAATTGATGAAAAAGCGCTTGGGTGGCGGTAACATCACGAGCAGTGATACCGACTATCCCGAACCTAAGGAGATTGGCGTGTACGAGATTGGCTTCGACAATCTGGAGCCTATCCGCAGCTTGTGATTGTCTGCTCAACGTCAGCACACCGTCTACGGTGTCCAGGCAATCTCTTGATTTGGGTGACTCATTGCGGCAAACAGGAAAGAAATATCTCTTGTGCTTCGATGTGTCGGCTTGAGGGGCGTCAATTGCGGGAGGCACGCACCGGGCGCACGCAGAATCCGTAGTTGCGTAAGCCGCAGTACACGCCGGGGGCATCTGGAATAGTGAACAGGGTGTAGGCGAAGTGGTTGGAGTCAGTGTCAAGCGTGCGTGACCAATAGTGGCCATACAAACCTGCTTCCTGACGCGTGCTGCCCTCGATGCAACCAGCGGCGGGCAGGAAAATGGAGTTCCCGTTGGGGCCGGTGACCAGCATGCCGTTCACACCGTTAACCGCCGTTAACTCATGGCTGCAGTTAGTCATCAACTCATTGATTTGTTCTTCAGTCGGCATGCGCCACGATGGGCCCCAGTTCACCTGGGCGGCATCGTCCTCGGGTTCCAGTTCCGTCTTGTTGTCAATCGTGCCGTAACTGTTTTTGGTGCAGTACTTCGTCAATGTCTTGGAAGAGCCGTTGCACCACTTGTAGGTTTCCCAAGTGAAGTCCCCCTTGAGTTCGGTCTCGCCCCAGGCGAAATAGTGGCCGTAGTCCTCAGGCTTGCTGGCACCCACGTTACACGTTGCCCATAGCGTGCCGCTGGGCAGGCCCAGGTCGACATAGCCGTGGCCATCCTGTGAGGGAATGCCGCCAAGGATGATGTCGATGAGTGCATTGACGTCGGCGATATTAATCTCACTGTCGCCATTCACATCGGCTGCGGTAGTATCACCCCCGCCACTGAGGATGATGTCGATGAGAGCATTCACGTCGGCGATATTCACCTCACTGTCATGATTGACGTCGCCCTGCAGGTCATCCTCAGGCATCAGGTCGTCCACAATCTGCCCGAAGTAGGGGCGCCAATTCCCGTCGGCCTGGTAGGTACCGGTCGTCCCCTGCGGCACATGCAGCGTGCGGCCCGAATAGTTGCCACCATGCAGATAAAAAGGATAAGTCCCATAGGATACTTTCGAGAGGTCGGTGATGGAACTGTACACATCGGTGAGGCTACGGCACTCGTCGAACGCCCACTCGCCGATGGTGGTGACCGTGGCGGGAAGGGTGATGCTCTTCAGGCTGTAGCAGTAGCGGAACGCATGCCCATCGATGGTGATGACACGTTTGCCCATGGTTACCTCCTCCAAGCCGCTGCAGCCAAAGAAGGCCCACTCGCCGATGGAGGTGACCGAGTTGGGGATGGTGATGCCCCTCAGGCTGCTGATATTCAAGAACGCTTCATCACCGATGGCTTTTACGGAATTTGGAATGACGGTGTTCTGGCAACCCGCTATCAATGTATTACTTGCCGTCTCGATAATGGCATTGCAGTTGCCTCGGGAATCGTATACCGTGTTGCCGCTTTCCACGGTGATGCCCTCCAGGTTGATACAGAACCTGAACACCGCTTCGCCGAAGGAAGTGACCGAGTTGGGGATAGTGATGTCCGTCAGGTTCTGGCAACCCGAGAACGCACGGATCCCGATGGTCTGCACCGAGTTGGGAATCGTCACATCCGTCAGGCTGATGCAGTCCATGAATGCAAATGCCCCGATGGAGGTGACCGTATTGGGGATAGTCACGCTCACCAGGTTGCTGCAGCCCACGAATAGCAGATTGCTGATGGCCGTGACTGTTGCAGGAATGGTCATGCTCGTCAGAGCGAGGCACCCTCTGAAGGCTTCCTCGTCGATAGTGGTGACCGAATTGCCGAAATTCACGCTGGCCAGGTTCTCACAACTCCAAAACGCTCTCTTGCCAATGGTGGTGACCGAATTGGGAATAGTCACACTCGTCAAGCCATCGCAGCCGCCGAACGCCTCTTTGCCGATGGTGATGACCGAATTGGGGATAGTTATTTCCGTCAGGCCGCTGCAGTTACTGAACACATTGTCGGCGAGATGAGTAATCGCATTGGAGATGGTCAGACTTGTCAGGCCAGTGCAGTTATAGAACGCCATGATTCCGATTTCTGTAACCGAGTTGGGGATGGCCATGTTTGTCAGGCCGTCGCAGTCCTCGAACGCATACGCACCGATAGAAGTCACAGAACTGGGGATGGCAATACTCGTCAAGCCGGTGCATCTATTGAACGCATTGTCACCGATAGCAGTCACGGTGCTGGGAATGACGGTCTTCTGACAACCTGCTATCAATGTATTGCTTGCCGTCTCGATAATGGCATTGCAGTTGTTGCGGGAATCGTAATGAGAGTTGCCGCTCGCCACGGTGAGGCTTGTCAAATTGATACAGGCATAGAACGCCCTATCAGCGATGGAGGTAACGGATTTTGGGATGGTGAGTTCCGTCAGGCCAGCGCATGCATAGAACGCGTCCTTGCCGATGGAGGTGATGGAGTTAGGGATGGTCACGCTAGTCACTTCGTCACAGAATAGGAAGGCACTCTCTCCGATGGCGGTGACAGCGTAAGTGGTGCCGCTATAGGTGACTGCACTGGGGATGGCCACGTCGCCCGTGTATTCATCGGAATAAGAGTGGGTATACGTTCCCCTGAAAGTGACAGTGGCTTCGTTGCCGTTGATGTTGTAGTAGATGCCGTCCACCTCGAAGTCGTGGGCTGCAGCATTGGCTGGCAACAGCAGGATCAGCAGCAGGAGTGCGGATGTGATCAGGCTTTTCATTGTCGTTTTAGGTTAGTATTGAGTGATGTTAATTGCTGTCGCAAAATTAGGTATTATTATGAAAGTAAACAAGCTTTTCAATGAATAATCCGCCACGTCCTATTCATTCCTTGGGCAAGCGTGACGAGGTCGACCATGGGGCAACCGGCATTGAAACAGGCTGCTGGCAGGATTCTATTTAGCCATTGATATAGTTGCCCTACTAAAACCCTGCGGGGCTAATGCTAATTACACTAATTCGACCAATTTAATGCGAATTTTTAAATTTTCTTCGTGAAATTGGCTTCGCGCAACCAAAGGTTCGCATTAAAAAAACTTTCAGGGTCAACTCCTGTATCGTTCCCTTTATTTAACCAAAATCGGTTATTTTTCCATGCTGATTCAGGCAATGAGCGCCAAATGACCTTTTTATTTGTTAAGCACTTGTTAATCAGCCTGTTTATTATCATGAAATGACCTGCGAATGTTGGCGTTTTTTTTGGTTAATTCAAATGATTAGTTGTAACTTTGCAACCGAGAGATTAATCCCCTTTTGTATCAACCTGAAAAACTTGACTGATATGAAACGAAACTGGATATTTGGCATCTTGGGTGTCGTGGTAATGATGACCTGCCTCTTGGCCTCGGCCAGAGGTGACAACCGCCCCACTGACGGAGCGTCGCCCGTGAACGAGGGCGTCAAGTCGACCGAAACCCAAGGCAAGACGTGTGATAACAACTATGATTTCGCCTTTAACCTGTTCCGCACTATCAACGGGCAGCAACAAGGCGATGTCAGCACCATCGTGTCGCCCGTCAACATGAGTTACCTGCAGGGCATGCTCAACGAGGGCGCCGAAGGAGAGACGCGGCGGCAGATTACCGAAGTGCTTGGAATAAACGGCTCGGTGCAGGAAATCAACGAGTACTTCAAGCAGGTGACCGATGTGGCATCACAGGCCGACCCGGCGGTGACGGTAGAAATCGCCAACTGCATCAACGTCATCACGGGGAAGAGACTCATCCCACAGTACAAGACCGACATGCGGCGCTATTACGGTGCCCTGGCCGAGGCGGTTGACTATGATGCAAACATCATCGCGGCAACAATCAACAAGTGGTGCAAGGAGCACACCCACGGCATGATACCTGAAATCCTGAAAAAGGAAGAACTCAACGCCAACCGCGTGATGTATCTGCTGAACGCCGTCTATTTCAAGGCCCCTTGGACCAAGGAATTCAACCCAAAGGAAACCCTTGACAAGGACTTCACGAAGCAGAACGGTTCTATCGTCAAACTCCCGATGATGCACCTCAAGACCAAGGCCGCCTACATCCACACTGGCCCCTACAAGATGCTGTGTCTGCCCTACGGCAACGAGAGTTACAGCATGTATGTGCTGCTTCCCGAGCAGGGAAAGACCGTGGACGATGTCATCCAGAGCCTCACGGCAGGGCGGCTGAAGTCGCAGCAAGCCCGCATGACTCATCAAACGGTCGATATCCTGATGCCTCGTTTCACCACCCAGAGCGAGACCCAACTCGTCGATGTGCTCACCGCGATGGGCATGCCGCGGGCATTCGATAAGAACAAGGCCGACTTCCCCAACATGATCCAGGGCGACTCGCTCTTTGTGTCGATGATGAAGCAGAAGGCCAAAATCGAGGTCAACGAGAAGGGTACCAAGGCCGCTGCCGTCACTGTAGCCGAGATGAGTAGCCGATCTGCAATGCCGAGACCCGATTACGTGGAGTTCCACGCCACGCGGCCCTTTGTCTATTACATCGTGGAGCGCAGCACAGGCACCATCTTCTTCATGGGCACCTACTGCGGCGACTGACAACTTGCCCCTGCAACTGCTTCACATTGCTGAAACGTTTGCAGGTGATCCTGTCTCCTTACCCGCCAGGACACTAATAAGTGTTTAGGATGAAATTAATCAGATCAATAGCATCTGAGATGTTCATTTCGTCGTCGTTGTTGAAGTTGGCGGCTTCGAGGTTGATGTCTCCTTCATCGTTGAGGATATAACTGATGAGGTCAATGGCATCGGTGATGTTGACCAAGTGGTCGCCGTTCACGTCGCCACGCAGGCTGGCGTTCTTGTCGGTGAAATAGCCCGGGTTGCTGGGACCGCCGTCAATATGGGCGTAGGTCTTGTCCTTCGGGTTGGATTCGTTATAGGTCGTGCCCTGAGCGCCCACCAGGTTGGTACAGTTAGAGAACATATAATCGGATATTGTCACGGCAGCCGTGTTCCAACCATCGCCCACATAGATGGTTTGCAGATTGTTACAGCTAATGAACATATATACCATCTCGGTCACCTCACTGGTATTCAGGTACTCAATGCCCTCGATGGTTTCAAGGCTTTCCATGTTATAGAACCAGCAGAAAGTGCTCGTCGGGCGGGCATCAGCGAATGAGGGATCAAAGACCACCTTGGTCACATTGTAATTGGTCTCGTCAGTTTCCCAACCAGTGTCGTTGTGGCCCGTGTTCAGGTCGTAGGTGGTGCCCGGGCGACTGCTACGCTCGTTGTCGTAGTAGAAAGTGAACGTCGTGTTGTCAGATGTGTACACAGCATAAGCCTCCTGGGCATTGACGCCGAGGGCACACATCACAGCCGCCACAAGGACGGCCATCCTAAAGAGTAACGAATGTTTCATATTACTAGCAATTATCTGGTGAATAAATGAATTTGCCGCAAATAATAAAAATATTTGTTCTAACCACCCCGAAATGCAGAATACCGTCAGCAAATCGCCTCAGATAATATACTGAGATTTAACTGACACTTTTTATTAACAACCAATTAAAACAATGGTAAGACGCCTTCGGAACTTTACAGATTATGCCACTGGTGTCCCGTTATAATTAGGAGATAAAGATGTGCCTCTGAAGTCTGCGGGAGCTAATGCGAATTTCACGAACCTTTAGCGGCGAAGCCAATTTAACAGGTTTGATATTGCGCTCATTCATTCGCAGGTATGGGAAATAAGTGTTACTTTTGCGCCATCAAACTAAAAACAAGAAAAATGATTAAATTCTGCGTGCGATTAGTGCAACGTTGGTTGCCGGAACCGTTTATTTTCGCCATACTGCTCACCTTTGTGGCTGCTCTCGTGGCGATGCCATTGTGTCATCAGACCCCTCTCGAGGTCATCGAGCACTGGGGTGGGGGCGTGTGGAATCTGTTGGCGTTTGCCATGCAGATGGCGCTGGTGCTTGTGTGTGGCTCGACGTTGGCCGCGGCACCGGTTGTCAAGCGAGCCATCGACGCAATGGCTCGCCTGCCCAAGAGTGCGCCCGCAGCAATAGCGCTCGTGACGGTCGTGTCGGCATTAGCCTGTTGGCTCAACTGGGGCTTTGGACTTATCGTGGGCGTCGTGTTCGCTAAGGCGATTGCGCGTGTGCGTCCTGGTGTCGACTATCGCCTGCTTATCGCATCGGCCTACAGTGGCTTCGTGGTCTGGCATGCCGGCATTTCAGGATCCATCCCCCTCACGATGGCCACGCCTGGCGAGTCGCTCGCCATGGCTACCAATGGCGCCCTCACTGCACCTGTGCCATTGGCACAAACCATCTTGGCCTGGCACAACCTGGTGACCGTGCTGGTTGTGATTATCGGCATCACCGTCGCCAACACCCTGATGCACCCCAAGCAGGGCGTCCTCACCATTGACCCCGCGCTCCTGCAGGACGATGCCCCTCAAATCTCGGCAAGTGACTCCTCTGCAGCCAGGACACCGGCCCAGCGGCTCGAGCATAGCAAATTGCTCTCATGGCTCGTGGCACTGATGCTCGTGGCCTATCTCGTGATTCATCTCGGCATGCGAGGCGCAGGCTTGGACCTGGGCGGGGTCATCATGATATTCCTCGCCTTGGGACTCGTGTTGCATTCCACACCTGTCGATTACGTGCGAGCCTTCGGTAAAGCCACCGCCGGTGCTGCCGGCATCATCTTGCAGTTCCCCTTCTATGCCGGCATCATGGGCATCATCACGGGTATCGGCGTCAGTGGCATCAGCCTGGGTGGCGTCATGGCCGACGCTTGTATCCGGATCAGCAATCCCGTCACCTATCCGTTGCTCACCTTCCTTTGTGCCGCAGTACTCAACATGTTTGTCCCGAGTGGCGGCGGGCATTGGGCAGTGCAGGCACCAGTGATGTTCACCGCCGGTGCCAACCTGGGCGTGGATCCCGGCTTGACGGGCATGGCCATCGCTTGGGGCGACGCATGGACCAACCTCATCCAACCCTTCTGGGCACTCCCTGCCCTCGCCATCGCTCGCCTTGACGCGAAGGATATCATGGGCTACTGTCTCATCGACCTTCTCGTCACCGGTGTTATCATCTGCGCCGGCCTGCTGCTGTGGGCAATATAGAGGACTTAGTCAAATGTGTCGGTCTGGAAAAGGCACGTCCCTTTGAGAAATAAACTGTAAATTTACACTTGGTATGACAAGAGAAGAATTGATACTGGATTGCCGTTATTACAATGGCGAGGAAGATGTGCCCGACTCGTTACCCGAAGGGGACGAAATCTTTTGGGACTATGAGCGGGTATGGGTGAGCTGGATGCTTGAAGAGCCTGACAAACTTCAAACGAAGATCGATTATTTCACCCAAGAGTATGATTTGCCAAACCTCCTTCCCGAAGGCGACGGCACCCCTTTGGGATTAAAAGCCCTGCTGTTCAACCGCTATGATTATTGGAACGGTTGTTTTATGGGCGGTTCAAAAGAAGCGTATGCACAAAGCTTCAAGAAATGGTATTTCGGGAACTATATTTTCAATACCAAGACTCACCGCCAACAGCTGTGTCGGCAATAAGCAGGCGGCGCCACACCTGTTTTGCCCACGTGAATATGCCTCAATGCAGGCAATGATAAAGCTGTTGGCCCACTCTCTTGATTGAGCTGCCAACCTTCGGCTTGTACGATTTTTCAGCAATCGTTAATTTGAAACAATTATCCCACTGAAGACGGTCACGATCACCAGGTGGAGCGCAACCGCCTGTAGAAACTAACGCTCAAAAATAGCCTCAATACTGAGTCCAGCCGAGGGTTCGTTATGTTGCCCTCGGCTGACTCGTATTATGTAGTGAGCAGGCCAATTAGCCACTATAGATTTCTCGGTCGGCCTTTTGTTTACTGCAGTTGAATGTGTGTTGAATTTATGGTGGTAATGAGTTGCTAATTAGACACTGCTGTTCCCAGGCAAGGATGGACGGTATCCGACATGAATCCAAAAGTACCCGTTTTGGGGGTTGTGGGTGTGGGGATTGATGGGTAATTTTGTCGCGTGATTAAAAAAAGTTGCTGAAAAGGGTTTAGTAAATCGGCCTGAGTGTGTATATAGAGTGTATGACAGACAGGAAACGACAAATCGAACGGCTGTTCAAGCAGCATTACCGGGCCATGTTCAGGCTGGCCAGCATCTTCTTGCACGACGATGAGGAGAGCATGGACATCGTGCATGATGTCTTTGCCAGGCTGCTTGCCGACCGCCGTCCGCTTCAAGAGGCGACCGCCGAGGCCTTTCTGCTGTCATGCGTGCGCAACCAGTGCTTGAACGTGATGCGTGACCGCAAGATCGATGAACGGGCCCGACAACTCCTGATGCTGGAGAGTGAGGTTTCCGGCCGTCAATCCGAGGACATCGAAGCCGAGATCAGCGCTTTGCATCGAGGTGTCGCCGACCTGGAGCCGCCCGTGTGTCGCGTGGTCATCGAGCTGCATTACCGTTACGGGCTCACCTTCCGTGAGATTGCCCAGCGGCTAAACGTGAGCGAGACCACCGTTTACAAGCATCTGCGCAGCGCACTCGACCAACTGCGTTTAACATTAACACCACTAGAGCGATGAACAAGACCGAACAACTGTTGAAGATGCTTGAGCATCCCGAGCAATACACCGAGCGGCAGTGGCAGGACATCCTTGCCGACGATGAGTGCCGCGAACTCTACTCGTTGATGGCCAAGACCCGCAGCGCCTTTGCCAGCGAGCAGGCCTGCGAGCGGCTGAGCGTCGAGATGATTGACGCGCAGTGGCAACGCTTGGCTGGGGAGCAGCATGAACGGGCCGTCGTCGTGCCCCTGTGGCGCAAGATCGCCGCAGCAGCCGTTGTGCTAATCGCTTGTGTGGGCATTGCCATTGCAGCGGTACATACCGGCTTTTTCGGTCTCAAGCACAGCGAAGGCCAGCCTGAGAAGGTCGTCCAGCAAAGCAATAACCCAGAGAATATTGCCACCGATGAAACGCTGGCACCCTCGCCCGACACCTTGTCGATGGCTGCTGAGCCGCGCCTGTTTGAGGAAGTACCGCTGGAGCTGGTGCTCGCCGAACTCGCTGCCCACTATGGCGTGGAGGTGGAATATCGCTCTGACGACGTGCGGTCGCTGCGCCTGTTCTATCAATGGGAGCCGGAATACTCGCTGGACAAGGTGGTCGAGATGCTCAACAGCTTTGAGGCGATCTCCATCCGGCACGAGGGTAATCAGCTGATTGTGGAATCGAAAGACCCAGAGTAATCCTGCCCATGAAGAAAACAATCACATGGCTCATGTGCATGGCGTTTGCCCTGCTGCAAACGGCTGTTGCACAAAGTATCACGCACACCTTCAGTGACGTGTCGATGAGCGATGCCCTGAAGTACCTGCAACAGCACACCAGCCGCTACAAGATCGTCTTCATCTATGACGACCTGGAGGACTACAAGGTGACGACCACGGTCAAGAACAAGTCCGTGCCCGAGGCCATCCGCCAGATGATCGGTTTCTATCCCATCAAGATGACCTGGAAGGAAAACCGCGAAATCTACGTCGAAGCCATCCTCAAGACCGAGCGCCGCCTCAAGGGTGTGGTGGTCGATGAGCACAACTTGCCGCTGGCATACGCCAACGTCACCCTGCTCAACCCCGCCGACTCGGCGATGGTGGGCGGCGGTGTGACCAACGAGAGCGGCCGGTTCGTCATCCCCATCGAGCACGGCAAGGTCATCGCCCGTGTCTCCTATGTGGGCTACAAGACCGCCTATCGCCTGTGCGCCCGAGACAATGTCGGCACCATCAAGATGCGCCCCGACAAATTTGCCCTCAAGGAGACCGTGGTTACCGCTGCCAAGATGCAGATTGAGCGCGACGGCGCCAATTACACCCTGCGCAACCTGGGCGGCACCATCATGGGCAATGCCGGTAACGCACTCGACCTGCTGCGCTGGACGCCTGGTGTTATCGTGGGCATGAACGAGGACATCTCCCTCATCGGCCGCGATGGCAAGACCGAGGTCTATATCAATGACCGCAAGATCACCAGCAAATCGGAATTGAAAGCCTTGAGTTCTCAGGACATCAGGCGTGTCGAAATCCTTCGTGACCCTGATGCGCAATATGCATCTAGCTCCGATGCGGTCATCAGACTGTTCACCCACAGTTCCATCAAGAACCACCTGGGCGCCAGCCTGACCGACATCGTGGACTTCAAGCACAAGGTCTCGAACGGCACAACCCTGACGCTCGACGGCAAGTATAACAAGTTGTCGGGCAATGTCTCGTTGGGTTATAGCCGCAACTACTCCCGTAGCCACAACACGCAATATACTCATGCCTATGGTCGTGGATTGAAAAAAGACACCACGAGCTACACGGGCAGCCGAGACAACTACCTCGTGTTTGCCGGCATCAACTATGCCTTCACCCCCAGGAGCATCTTGGGCTTTCAATATAGTGGTGATTTCAGTAAGACGGGCATTGACCTGCAGTCGTTACGCAGGTATGACCATGGATTTGTCACCGACCTGACAGATAAAAAATGCGACATGGCCTTGAGATCAGACCACCAGAGCATTTCGGCTAGCTATTCGTGGCAACGCTCCGAGGATTCCCGCTTGCTGCTCATCTACGACCGTGCCTATTCCTGGCAGACCAATCGACAGGACATTTATGAGCCCGGCCAAGCACCTCAGGCGATAGACTACTTCAACGACTATGAAATCAGCACAGCCACGGCAAAATATGATTTTGTCACCCATGGTTGGGAACACAAGTCGGGACTGGAATGGGGCAAAGCAAAAAATGCCAGCGAAGTAGAGAAGGCAGGTGATAGGCAACGAAGCGACCGCGACAACTACTGGGCTTCGGCCTATTATGCGCTGAACAAGCAGTGGAAGCACTGGCGCTTGAACCTGGGATTGCGATACGAGTATGACTACACCAAAACGCTTCAGGACGTCGTTATCCGTTATGAGAAGACCTATCACGACCTGTTGCCGAGCCTTAAGGTGGGCTATCGGGTGAACGACGACCTTGACCTCACGGCCAGCTATCGCCGCACGCTTGTGCGCCCGTCCTACAACCAGTTGCGCTCCACATTCTACTTTAACGTGTTGCCGTACAACAGCCTGGGTTATTCCTCCTTGTCAGGTTCTGATTTCATGACGGGTCATTCATCGCAAGAGAGTTTGCCGAGCAACAACCTGTCGCCCAACATCACCTATCTGGGCGCCGATGACATCGCTACGGGCAACCCCGAGTTGCGCCCCACGGCGACCGACCGCTTTGCCCTGGCGGCACAGTATCGGCATTTTGCGGCTCAACTGTCCTACAGCCGTGTGGACAATGCCATCCAGACCGTGCATCAGCTATTGAGCTCAGGAGCCCTCTGCCAGAGCCCCATCAACATCGGGCGCATTCATGCCCTGAGCCTCGACCTGGATTATTCCTACAGCAACAGGTTTTTCAACGTCTTCTTGCTGGCCTCGGGCACCTTGCCACGCATTCCCGTGCCATCGTTGGGCAAGAAAGAAATCGAGAACAGGCCGTTTGCCGTGCTGCAGGGCAACCTCCAGTACTACCTCTCGCAACACTTGATGCTCGGGTGCGACCTGCTGTATTCCACGCCCTGGACCTCGGGCAGCAGCACCCGCTGCAATTCGAGGCTGGGATTGAACCTGAGCGTGATGGCTCACCTGCTCGGCGACCGGCTCACCCTGGGCGCCAACTTCAATGATGTGTTCAACCGCGGCATGAGCACCCGCATCGAGACCCAATATGGCAACGTGTTCAACCGCACCGATATCCACAACGACTCACGCAGCGTCTCGCTCATGGTCAGGTGGACGTTCAACACCATCAGCAATCCGTTCAAGCGCCGCAGCGGCAATGACGCCACGCTGCAACGCACCCAAGAAACAGTCAATTAACCAATTCAACAGCTATAGAGATATGAAAACGAAAATGTTATTTTTGGCCATGATGGCCATGATGGCTCTAACGGCTTGCACGACCGATGAGCCGGATCAACAGCCCATGGATTATGACACCAATCAGGATTTGCCCATGTTCGAGTACGACAGGACTAAAAATTTTGCCTTCTGGCCGACGCCCTCGATAGATGACAACGGCCTGCAAGGCGGTGGCTATGACTTCGCATACTGGCAGCAGCACAAGGCCGAGGCCGAGAATGTTGAAGCAATGATGGCCATGTGCAACATTCCCAAGGATCTGTTGAAGGCCATGTCAACCCGTAATCTGGCCATAACCTGCTCCAATTACCCGTATAATGCAATATTCCTGGCTTACAACGATGCCTACAAAGGCTTTCTGGGAACCATCGCAGACTTTAACGGATATGCCGAACTCATGAAACGCAAGGGCGGCCTGCAGGCCACACTGGACCTGTATGCTGAATTGGATGGCCGCGCGCAGGACATCTCGTTCACGCGCTTTCAACCGTGGACATTCTTCGTCTGCTCTGCCGTGGATCACAAGGTGCTTTCCAATGAGCAGGTAGCCCGTTTAGCACAGGTTGTTACTTCAAGATTCAACGATGGGACCGAGAGAACCAATCTTGCATTCACCTATCTGCTGGGCGGTTTTATAGCCTATCACTATGACACCTCGCTGCCCGACGAGCAACTCTATTTGCTCAAGGCGTATCTTCAGTTTGACTGTAAGATTCCTGGAGTCAGCAAGCCTGATGACCGCATCTCCACCATCATCGAGGCAAGCCTGAAACGCCTCGTTGGCGCAGCATGAATCCAACATCAATAAAAATAGCATCAATAAAAATCATTTAATCATGAACACAACAAAGAAACTGATGACACTGCTGCTAGCTGTGCTGGCGCTGTCTTTACTCACTGCTTGCAACAATGATGAAGAGCATGAAAACAAACAAAAATTCACTACTGCCATCAATAACCGGGCATGCAAGGACGGCATGGTCATCTTCTCACAAGGCACTGCTGAGGTCGAGATCAACTTTATTGCTAGCACGGCGATGCGCACCATCAAAATCACAAGCACCTACAAGGATATTGATGGGCAATCACGCACACTCTCCACGCCCGAGTTGGAACTGCCCTCACCATATGGCAGTCCCATTGGAGTCCATTCTTTCTCCACGACCGATGACCTGGGTGGCGGGGTTAAAAACTTGCATGGCGGCATCGACATCCAATCCGGCATGGTGTGGTACGCTTTCCAGCAGGATGATTATACCATCGTCTGCACAACCCATCTGCTGTTCAACCACGTCAACACAAGCATTAGCGACGTGATGGGGGCGACCGCTGAGGTCAACCTGTCTTCCTATCTGTTCATGCTGGACTACAATGCCAAGACTTGTGTCATGCAGATCAGCGATTTTGTGCCAGACGTCAATGGCGCGGTGCAAGCGGCTGTTGTCGAATACAAGGGCTTGAACGTGACGATTACCGATCAAGGCTATATCATCACGGCCGACCAAGCCAAGGCCACTCAAGGCAACAGCTATTACGACCTCACTGACGTGGATATTACTATCGATCAGAACTGTTCCCATTTTTCGGGTTCATTTGATACCAAGGTGAGCCATCACGAGTTCACTGGCAACCTCTTTCAGTAACATCATAATATTATTATATTTAAGGATCATGAAGAAGACAATGATTGCACTCGTGTGCATGTTGATGGCCGCAGGAACGGCCATGGCGCAGAAGAATTTCACTATTGGCCCCAAAGTCGGCGTGGACTATACCCACTGGTGGGGTAAAAACATCAACGACGAGAGCGCTTTGAGTTACCAGGCAGGTGTGTTCATGGAATACCGCTTGAACAATAAGTTCGCTATCGCCCCTGAGGTGGTTTTCGCTGCTCATAATCGCCCCAAGATGGAGTGGCAAGACTGGTGGATGAACGAGTATCCTGCTCGTGATATCATCACGACTTATCACACTAACTACATCAACATCCCTGTCATGTTAAAGTATTATGTGACACCATCGTTGAGCATTGACCTGGGCCCGCAATTTGGTTTTAAAGTTTATGACAAGTACACCGATAAGTGGGAAGAGGATGGCAAAAAGATGAAAGCAACGCACAACATGTACCATAGAAACTTTGATTTCGGCCTCGGCCTTGGCGCGACCTACAATTTCAATGAAAAGGTCTTTGCTCAACTCCGCTACACCCTGGGCTTGGTGCCGCTTTATAAAGACGATAACGCCAGAAACGGCAATGCCCAACTCTCCATCGGCTACCGCTTCTAATCATATCAGCCGGGTAGTGAGATGAGATAAACACCCTTGGGTATTGGCATAGTGACTTAACAATAGTATTTTTGAATCTGAAATAAAGCATAGAATCATGAACACGACAAAGAAACTGATGGCACTGCTGCTGGTGATGCTGGCACTGACGGCCTGTAAAGATGACGGTCACGTTGTTTATATGCTTCCCGAGAAAAAGCCCATCCAGTTGAGCGCTGAACAAAAGCAAATGCGCGACAACAACAATGAGTTTGCATGGCGGCTGTTCCAGACCATGCAGGAGCAGCAAGGCGAGGTCAGCACTGTGCTGTCGCCCATCAGTGTGACCTATATGCTGGGGATGCTTAACGCCGGCGCGGCAGGGACAACACGTGACGAAATCACAGCAACGCTGGGATTCGGCTCAGACCCGACGGCGGTGAACGAATTCTGCAAAACAATGATTGAAGGAGCGCCCAATGTCGATCCGGCCGCGACCGTGAAAATCGCCAACTGCATCAACGTCAATTCTGCCAAGGGATTAAGCCTGCTCAAACAGTATGTCAACGACATGAAGAACTATTATAGCGCTCAAGTCGATGCTCTGGACTTCACCAAGAGCAGTTCCTTGGAAACAATCAATAAGTGGTGCTCAAAGAATACAGCCGGGATGATTCCCAGTATCCTAGACGAGTTGAATCCCAATGCCGCCATGTGTCTGTTGAACGCCATCTATTTCAATGCTGACTGGAAAGAGAAATTTGACGTGAATGACACCCGTAACTCAAGTTTCACCTTGCCTGACGGATCTATCGTGACACGTGAACTCATGCACCGCAAGGCCATAGCGCAGGGCTGTGAGAGTGAGTTGTGCTCCATGCTGCGCATACCCTTTGGCAGCGGCGGCTACAGCATGTATGTCATGCTGCCTGCCGAGGGGAAGACCACAGGCGACCTCATCCGCGAGATGAGCCAGCAGGAATTGACCGACCATCTGGACGCCATCGACATGACACCCCACGAGGTGGATATCCTCATGCCTCGGTTTGAAATCGTGAGCGACATCGATTTGATAGATGTCCTCGAGCCGATGGGCATCAAATCAGCGTTCACCACCAGTGCCGACTTCTCAAACATGTCTGACATGAGCCTGTTTGTAACAATGATGAAGCAGAAGGCCAAGATTGAAGTCAACGAGGACGGAGCCAAAGCCTCGGCTGTGACCATTTCGATGGCTGGTGATACATCCCCTGGACCACAGCATTATGAAAAAGCCGAGTTCCATGCCAACCGCCCCTTCCTGTATTTCATACTTGAGGAGAGCACCCGCAGCATCTTCTTCATCGGCACCTACTGCGGCAACTGATTTTCGTCCATAAAGTGTTAACGAAATGTTATAATTGGGGGGGTAAAAGTTTTCCGACAATATTATGTATCTTTGCAAACCAGAGTATTACTAAAACCGATTAATCAATTACAGATATGAAAAAAACATTACTTATTTCGATTTTGACCCTGCTGGGCATGACCCAGGCAGCGGCGCAGGAATATGAGTACGTCCCCTTTGTGCGTGAGGGCGTCAAGTGGACCTACAGCATCCAGGATTATCATTATGAGACGGATTATGAGACCAATCCTGCCCGTGGAGACAACAAGGTATACCGTACGCTTGAAATCATGGGCGACACCGTCATCAACGGCAAGACCTATAAGGCTATGCACATGTGCGTTGATGATCAGTATAGTGAGCCAAAGGATGTAGTTCCCGTTTACTTGCGAGAGGAAAACAAAAAAGTGTATGGCATAGTGCCGGATAGTAAGTTCTATGATGACGGCCTTGTTGGAAATTTTTATTCTGGTTTATACGACAGTGCAATCCTCAATGGTCAAGAGTTTCTGCTCTATGATTTTCAAGATCCTGTTTCCTATTGGGCTAATGCGGGTGATGAATGGCACGCTGCTATCGACCTCCATGTAGACACTGTTGTAGTAGGAGACCATTTAGCCAAACGTTACTTCGAGGAAAGTGAATATGCTGAATTGGTCGATCCTTTCCGTATTGTCGAAGGTATTGGCGCTATGGGCACGAACAGTTACCCATTGGCTTTCTTCATGCCGGTGTGCACAGGCATTCATTGTACAGAATATTACAGTCTTGAGAAAGTTGTCGAGAACGGCGAGGTCATCTATCCCCAGAATTATGTGGAGGACAGGTATCTGCCCGTGATTCGCGAGGGCGTGAAGTGGGTCAACGAATATGTAGAAATCAGTGACGAGGGCACGACCAGCCATTATTATTCCTATGAGTTCAAGGGCAATCATCCTGAACTTGACTCCTATAATCGAGTGTTCAAAGCAGTGTATTCCAAGAATTATGATGCAAATGGTATCAGTTATGGCGATGAAGAACTGGTTGCGGGATTACGGGAAGACGAAGCCTGCATTCTCAGTTTCAGGAACGAACCGCTGGGCTGGATGAATAATCTAATCAATTTCTATACCTATCAGGGCAACGATGACGTGCGGTTATTGCATGAGAATTTGGAAGGGATGTGGGATATTGACTATTACATCAATAACCAAGCCTACCCACACATGAATCTCCTGAACACTGATAATTTTGTCGAGGCTGACCCGATTGAGATTGACGGGGTGCTCTGCAGCCGTATCGCTTATATAGGTGAACAGGGCGACACCTTGGCTTATCTGGTCGAGGGTATCGGCTTTGACAGCCGCGAGTGGGGCGATCTGCTGACACCGTTCACTAAATATCCCGATGCCGACTGTGGCGAATGTTATCAAGAATATTGCGGATTGAGCCATGTGGTCAAAGACGGAAAAATCATCTACAAGGGCATGCGCTACCGCGATGACGTTCTTTCCGGCATCAACGAGGTGGTCACCGACACGGCGCGGCACTCGATGGACGACAACTACTACAACATGATGGGCCAGCCCATGGGTAAAGATGTTCCCAGTGCTCCAGGCATTTACATCCACCAAGGCAAGAAAATCGTAGTCCGCTAACCCACAACTAGTACTCGCCTAAATATAATCCGAAGATCTGTTTTATGACTTGCAAGGTAGAAGATTGGACTCGAAGCCAACACATGGTTTTTATATCAAGAATGGACAGAAAATATATGCTAAATAATCAGCTGTTAGTTTTTTGTATTATGAGGATTACTCAATACATAGATGAACTTGTATAATAACTTTGCCGGATACAACAACTAAACTATATCATAATTATGAAGAAGTTAACTTTAATACTGATGCTACTTGCAGCAGGGCTGATGGCTGTTTCCTGTGGTCACGACGAGCCCGTTGATCCCAACGAGATCACCCGTGTTCAAGACGGAAACGGCAAGGTGTTTCTTGATAATGGAACGCTGGTGGATGCCAACTTGGATTATACTCAAGCGGAATTGGAGCAAGCGTTACAACAGTACGATTGGGAAAGGGAATATAGTTTTTACTATGATAACCGCAAGATTTCCCCAAAGATGGAAATCAATGCCATGCCTCGAATTATCCATCCTGATGGAACTATTGGATTTGATTTCCCAATAGAGGACGCAAGGGTGAGATTATACACCGTTTCGGGCAAGCAAATTACGGCAATTCAAAATGCACCATCTTGGTCCAGCTCAATGTATCCACCTGTGGTTCTAACCGTCGTTTCACTTGACATGACGGAAACTTCCGGCCGAATTGTTATGGATAGAAAAATAGACATGGAATTAGACGGCTATTCCTCTAATTCATTATATGTCCGCATGGTTTGGAGAGCAAAAATGTGAACATCATGAAAAAGATAATCATCATATTATCAGTGATTGCCGCTGGGCTGATGGCTGTTTCCTGTGGCCATGATGAGCCAGTTGATCCCAACGAGATCACCCGTGTTCAAGATGGCAATGGTAAGGTGTTTCTTGAGAATGGAACGTTGGTGGATGCCAACTTGGATTATTCTCAGGAAGAGTTAGAGCAAGTGCTGAAACTGTATGAATGGGAAAGGGAGTATTGCTTCTTTTATGATAACCATAATATATCTTCTCGAATATCCGAATTACGTTACATGCCTATTATCATTCACACTAACGGAACAATTGATATTACAGACGAATATCCTTTAAGGCAACGCGAATATACAATAAAAGGGAAAATACTCACGATGTCATTAATAGAGGATGTCTGGTCAAGTTATTATGAATTGCCACGTGATTTCGTGATTGTCGCCCTTGACATCAAAGAAAACGGTGGAAGGATGATAATGGATACAAACTTAAAAGGCTATGAATATAAAAACTATGATTCTAATTCTATAAGTGTCCGCATGGTTTGGAAAGCAAAAATGTAAGCATTATGAAAAAGGTGATATTCTTATTTACAGTAATTGCCACGGCAATAATTGCTGTTTCCTGCGGCCACAGCGATGAGCCTGACCCTGTGAAACCTGATGAAATCACAAGAGTTAAAGACGGCAATGGTAAAGTATTCTTAGAAAATGGTGTTCTGGTTGATGCCAATATTGACTACACTTCAGCTGAGTTAAGCAAAGCCTTGACTGAGCATGAGTGGTATTTTGACTATGGCTTTTACTATGACAACTCCCATGTGTCGCCTAAGAAAGAGTTTGGTGGATACAGGCCTACCAACATACATGTTGACGGTACCATAGAATATAGTAAATTTCCAAAGCAGGAAGGTAAAATCAGGGATTTTTCCATCAATGGCAAGGAATTGATCTCAACACCTCGAACAGAAATCCACTCGGGATTTGCTATTCCTGTCGAAAATTATGTCATTATTGCTCTTGACCTGAGCGATAACGGGAGCAGCAGGATGATTCTTGACAGACAGTTATCGGCAGCACCAATTGATGGTTATGACGTTCATTCATCTTTCGCAAGATTGATTTGGCATACAGCACCAAATAATTAGTAATGAAAAGAACTCTAATTCAAATGCTATTGATTACTGCACTTTGCACATTGTCATTAGGGGCAACCACTGTTGATACGACAATAGTTGCCCCAAGTGACAGCAGCAACTTGTCCCGTGGCGTGCACCTTGAGAATGTTGTGGTCTATGGCAGTCGCAATAACTTCGGAGTGACTTCATCTCAGATGAGTGCAGTAACGCTCAGTAAGGAACAGATTCTGTCTGTACCCGTGTTCTTGGGCGAGCCTGATGTGCTCAAGTCCATTCAGAAACTCCCTGGTGTCCAGTCGGGCACCGAGGGCGGTGCCGGCATATTCGTGCGTGGCGGCGACTATGACCAGAACTATATCACGCTCGACGGTTCCGCCATTTACAATGCCGAGCATCTGAGGGGCTATGTCAGTGCCATCAATCCCGACATGGTGAGCAGCATCAACTTCTATCGCGGTGCCTTCCCTGCCCGTTATGGCTCGCGCCTGTCAAGCGTGGTTGACGTGGGTATCAAGGAGGGCGACTATAACCATTATCACGGTCTGTTAAGTCTGGGAACATTGTCCAGCCGCATCCAGGCCGAAGGCCCCATCTGGAAAGGACACACATCATTCAATGTGGCAGCCCGCCTGTCTTATTTCGATTTGATTGCCAAGCCAGTCTTGAAGCACTTCTACGACAGACCCGAGGCGTTGCAACCTTATAGCAACATGCGCTACTATGACATCACTGCCAAACTGGTGCACAAATTCAACGAACGCAACCGTTTGTCAGCGGTATTTTATTACGGAAAGGACACCGACAATGAATCACCCACCGAAAGCCGTCGCAGTGAAAGTACCATCGGCAGAGTCGATATTTTGACCGAGAAACAATACAAAGAAGAGGATTACCGTGCCAGCAGCAACGAGAGCCAATGGAACAATCTGCTATCAAGCCTCTATTTCACCTCTTTCATCACGCCCAACCATCGGTTGAACATCAACCTGAATTACAGCCAGTACATGTATGACATGGCTGTGAAGACCAAGATTGATAATAAAATTATTGACCTCTACCGTCTGTTCTATTCCCATGACGAGACGGCAAGCATTACCGCACATTCGGGCATTAAAGACCTGGCACTTACTGTTGACGCTTCACTAAAGGCTGGAAACGCCCATTGGCTGCGTTACGGCTTGAAGCTATCCAGACAATGGCTGGATCCGAGCACCAGGGTCTTTAAGGATGCCACGATCAAACGGTTTAAAGGCGGCCTTAACCTTAAGGGTGATGTTTCCACAGATGATTCTAAATATGATGAATACAAGGAATACATCGACTATACGAATGGCGACGAGATGTTTATCAATAACCTGGCACTTTATGCTGAGGATGATTTCACCGTCTTTCATCACCTTAAACTCAACTACGGCTTGAGATTGAGCTCCTATTTCGTCACCGACAAATCCTATCTTGCCCTTGAGCCCCGCCTGTCCCTGCGGTATCTGATAGGCGACAAACTGTCCATCAAAGCCTCTTATTCCCACATGACTCAAGGCATCCACCGCCTGGTGACCAACAGTCTGATCATGCCCAGCGACATCTGGGTGCCGATCACTAAAGACATCCCGTTGATGAAGAGCGATCTCTATGGCTTGGGCATCAATTACGACTGGCAAGGCTTTAATTTTGCAGCCGAGGCCTACTACAAAACAATGGACAACGTGCTGGAGTATCGCAACGGCGCCACCTATTTCATCGCCAACCAGAA
>JBGUKK010000111.1:0-2093 GCA_045114435.1 Sodaliphilus sp. | reverse complement strand
CAACATCATCGATGAGTACACCGGTCCGTCAAACTACAACTATACCACAGCCCAGGCCGACGCCGTGGCATGGCTGATGCGCTATGCTGGCCAGGCCATCCCCGACTACATGTACAGCACCAGTGCCAGCGGTGCCAACGACCCCGAGATTCTGGAGGGTTGTCAAAACATGGGTTACACCGATGCCTATTACCTGCTGCTCACTGAGCTCGTGCAATCGGGCTGGAGCTACACCAATGGCCCGCAGCAATACACCGACACCGAGTGGAACGAGTTCATGATGAACGAGCTGCTCAACGGCCGTCCCATCGAGTACCTGGCCTATGACGTCGCCGGCGGCTACAGCGTTTCGGGCCACGCCTTCAACGTGTTCGGCTGCAACAACGACGGCCAGTACTACGTGAACTGGGGCTGGAGCGGCGACAGCAACGGCTATTGCACGCTGCACAACTTCACCACCGCGACGGGTGCGACGGGTCAGGCGGGCTCCTATGTCTTCAACTATGGCGAGGCCATGATTGTCGGCATCGAGCCGCCCGCCGGAGCCCTCACCAACCCCAGAATCACGGTTAACCCCGCCATGCTGACGATGAACACCACCGTGGGCACTCCCGCCACCGCCACCTTCACCGTCAAGGGAGCCAACCTCACCAGCGATGTGACCCTGTCAATGGACGGTGATGACGCCTTCTCGCTGAGCACCACCAGCATCAGCCAGGCCGAGGAAGTGACGACTGTCACTGTGACTTATGATCCCGCGAGACTTGGCACCCATGAGGCCACTGTGACGTTGAGCAGCACCGATGCCGAGAGCGTGACGGTTAAGCTCAACGGTAACGCCGACCCGACCCCTCTGGAGACCTATGCTCCCGTGATGCAGGAGGCCAGCAATATCACCTCGACCTCGTTCACGGCCACTTGGACCGACGCCACCCCTGACGAGAACGTGGAGAGCTACACCCTCTACGTGAGCAACGAGCCGTTCAAGCCCGCCGTGGCCCTGCTCGACACGATCGACTGGACCAGGTCCAACGATCTGCCCGATGGCTGGATCCAGAGCGGCCTGCGCTACTATGGCAACAACAGTGCTTGCTACCTGGGCTCAGGCGGCTATGTGAGGAGCAAGACCTACGACCTCACCGGCTATGACAAGGTGACCGTGATGATTTACTCTGAGCTGTATAACTACAGCAATACCCTCACCGTGGCCACCAGTGCAGGCAGCCAGACCATCGAACTGGACAACAGCTCGTTCACCTGGTACACCTTCGTCGTGGATTGCGCCACCAGTGACTATATCAATATCACCTCCAGCGGCATGCCCGACATGCGCTACGTGAGGGTTTATGCCGGCGATGCCACCGCCACGCAGCTCAAGGCCAGTGAGACCGGCGACGAGACCTACCGTGTCATCACCGGCATCACCGACAAGAGCTATACCGTTACCGGCCTCACCGAGAATGGTTCGTTCTACTACTATGTTGTGGCCAACTACACCAATGGCGTGCTGTGCAACAGCAACACCGAGGAGGTGACCCTGTCCGGTTCTGAGTATCAGCTTGGCGACGTGAACCACGATGGCGTCGTGAACATCTCCGATGCCACCGCCCTGATCAGCTACATCCTCACTCTCGAGGGCGACATCTGCCTGGATTGTGCCGACTTCAACGGGGACACAACGGTCAATATCTCTGACGCCATTGCACTGATCAGCTTGATTCTTGGTGATGTGTGAGAAACTGTAAACTGAGGTTGTCGCTCCATTAGCGGCAAGAACTCAGCTCTTTGCGGGGTGCCCTTCAACCGAGGGACACCCTGCAAAATGTTATTTTGCTTAAAAATTATAACCAATCGTTGTTTTTCTGATAATAAAAACCAAAAAATATTTGGATATTAACTATTAATTGTAGTAAATTTGCGGTCGCTTATTTTAATCAACAAATACTAATATACCACATTATTTAATTACCCATTCGCTTATGAAGAAGTTCATTTTACTGTTGACTGCCGCAGTCGCGGCATTGTCACTGTCGGCAGCCGATGTGTCCACCTCTCAGGCACAGGCTGCAGCCAGCGCGTTTATTAACAAGCAA
>JBGUKK010000110.1:0-12657 GCA_045114435.1 Sodaliphilus sp. | reverse complement strand
AAATGGTATGAGCCCGGTACAATACCGAGCTCAATACCATAGAGAGTTATAAACGTATTTAACGTCTAACTTTTTGGGGGCACTTCAGCCAATCTGCCGACGCTCATCGGCAAGTACCTGGGTAACGGTGCCAAGAACGTGATGCTCATTTTCACCGTGCTGTTGCTGATGATGGTGGGGGCCGTGTTTGTTTATAGCCCCGCCGAGATTCTCAAAGGCATGTTCTCCAGTGAGACGATGCCGCTCCTCTCTAATCCCATCGTGTGGGTTATTATCATCTTCTGCTACTATATCGTTGCCACATTGTTGCCCATCGACAAAATTATCGGCCGCATCTATCCCTTGTTCGCCATCGCCCTGCTGGTAATGGCGGCAGGCCTGCTGGTCGGCTTGTTCGTGAAAATGCCGCAGTTGCCCGAATTGTGGAATATGGGTGACATGTCACAGTGGACTCAAGGGCAGATGATTGATGGCAAAGATTCCCTGGGCGTAATCGCTAACATGCAGAAGAACCCCCTCTTCCCATGCCTGTTCATCACGATTGCCTGTGGCGCCATCAGCGGTTTCCATGCCACTCAGAGCCCCCTCATGGCACGTTGCCTGAAGAGCGAACGGCTGGCCCGCCCCGTATTCTACGGCGCGATGATTACCGAGGGCATAGTGGCGCTCATTTGGGCCACTGTCTCGTCCTACTTCTTCTACTATGGCGGTTGGAAAGAGGTGGTCAGCCCCGAGGAAGTGACCAAGTTCATGGCTCAGGTGCAATTGGCCGACGGCAAGACGCTCATCCAGTACTTTACTCCGCCTCAAGTGGTGAACTGGGTGTGCAGCAGTTGGCTGGGCATCGTGGGCGGTACGCTCGCCGTGCTGGGCGTTGTGGCTGCTCCCATCACGAGTGGCGACACGGCCTTCCGCAGTGCGCGTCTCATCATTGCCGAGGCATTGCACTTTGAACAGAAGAGCATGGTGCGCCGCCTGATGATCAGCGTGCCCATGTTTGTTGCCTCGCTGCTGTTGCTCATTTGGCAGATGAACGACAAGGACGGCTTCAACGTGCTGTGGCAATACTTCGGCTGGTCCAACCAGGCTCTGTCGGTATTCACCCTGTGGATGATTACCGTCTATCTGGCCCGTAACCACAAGGCCTATATCATGACCCTCATCCCGGCGGTCTTCATGACGGTGGTGTGCACCTCGTTCCTGGTCGCTTCGCCCAAGGCGATAGGCCATGCCGAACTCGTTCCCTGGGTGATTCTCGCCGTGATTGTCATCTCGGTCATCTGGTTTGCCTTGTGGCTGAAGAGGATGCGTGCCAACGAACCGCTCACGCGCGAGTGACACGGTAAATACTACAAAACAAGAATCCCTGGCAACCATCGGTTGTCAGGGATTTTGATTGGTGCCCAGGGCGGGACTCGAACCCGCACACCTCGCGGCACACGCACCTGAAACGTGCGCGTCTACCAATTCCGCCACCTGGGCTTGTGGTTTTGCGCTAGACGTTTTGCGTTTAGCGGTGCAAAGGTAGTACTTTTTTTTAATATACAAGCATTTTGGCGAAAAAATGTTGATTTTTTTTAATCCTGCTTGTTTTTAGGGACTGTTTCGGGGCTCAACGCCTTTATCCGTGATGTCACGGTCTGTCAGGGAGTCTGTCGCTGGTTGTTGAGTCTCCTGTTCTTGGCGTCGTTGTACTTGTTGCCGGTGTAGGTGTTGGTGATGCCGGTCGAGAATTCGTCTTCCTCCTGCTCATCATCGCTGGCCTTGTTCTGTTTCTTCTCAATCTTGTTCTTGGCCTGTTCGGGCTTGTTGCGCTTGATGTCGTCGGGTTTCTGCATGTCGATGGCGGTCTGGTAGATGTCCCAGTTCTCGTCAACGTCCCAGTTGGCACGCAGCCGCAGTTTCTTGGGATAGTAATAGACCTCCTCGGGCTGCTGGTGATTCAGGTAGTTGCCCGTGTCCCACTTGCCGTTGCCGTTGTTGTCGATGGTCAGGCGCAGGTAGTAGGTCCCAGGATTGACGTTTAGCAGTTCAAAGGCGCCGCCCGTCACCGCGGCAGTGCGCAGCACCTTCTCACCGCTGGCCAGCAGCTCGACAAAGGCGTGCCCCTTGACGTTGACGTGGAAATAGACGTTGGCATACTGTTCTGTTCCTTTGACTTTGAACTCCTTTATTAATGGGTCGTTGTGCAGGTTGTATACCGATGTGATGGCTGCGCTGTCGACGGTCAGCCGGTAGGTGGAGTCGGGCAGGGCGGAGAAGGGCAACCAGTAGCGCAGGGGATTATAATCATCGACCGGACGCAGGGCTGACAGGCCTTTGATGGGTACCCACAGCGTGTCGCGTTTGACCTCGAGTCTCACTCCGGCAGGGTCGATGTCGGCAATGGGCGCGTCAAACTTGAGGATGATGGAGTCGCCGATGTCCAATGATCCGCTCTTGGCCAGTTCCATATTGAGCTTGCGGATGTCATCGGGCTGCTCGCGTTGCAGTTCCTTGAGTTCTTCAAGTTCGCCCTCATTCATTTCCTTGCCTTGAGCAATGGCTTTTTCCTGTTTTTCAAGCAGTTGGGCGAGTCGCTTGGCGCGGTCTTCGCGTTCCTTGGCTTTCTTCTGCTCTTCCTTGATCTGTGAACTGGGCTTGCGCCAGCCGAAGCGCATGGTGTCGGTGACCTGCTCCAGGCGGTCGGCCGTGTCGGTGCGCAGGTAGGTCATGGCGACGATGATGGTGTCGGTCTTGATCATTGCCGAGTCGGTGATCCAGTACAGCAGGGAGTCGTTGGCCGCCGTGCGTTCCACGCGGAACCAGTCATCGGCATGCTCGGTGGGGTGCAGCACCTCAAGTTGCGGCAGGCTGTCGTTGGGTGCGCCAAAGAGCATGAACAGCTTGTTGTCTCCCTGGCGCGAGGTCTGCCTGACGTAATGGTTGCGGTAGCCCTCGTTGAACATGCACAGCAGCAGGTCGTTGGGCAGGTAGAGCGTGTGGGTCGCGGTGAACACCGAGTCCACATGGCGGTCGAAGGTGAAGATAGTGTCCTGGGAGGTATACTCACTGGTCGTGGGCACAATGACCTGGTCCAGGAAAGCGATATCCTCGGTGCGCGCCATGCGGTAGTCACCGTCCACGTCGTTGATGGCAAACACATGGTAATTGCCGGCCTTGAGGTTACGGATAGTGAATTGACCGCGGTCGTTGGTACGGCTGACGCGCTCCAGTGGCACGCGTGTGAAGGCCGTGTCGTCGAGGTTGCTGTGCAGGCCCACGATGACGTGCTGCATCGGCTCCAGGTCGTTGGCCCTCAGCACGATTCCCGATACCGCCAGGGTGTCGATCTGCTCGCCTGTCGAGAAGGCAAAGGCGTAGCCGTCCATCTGGTTGCTCTCGTTATTGTCCTCGATGGCGTTGGAGAAGTCGATGACGTAGGTCGTGTTCTCCTCCAGTTCGTCACGGAACTCGATGGTCACCTTCTTGCCCACGGCGCGGATGAGCGGTTGGGTCTTGGGTGCCGGGGAGATGATGACCTTCTTCTGCTGGTCCTTGAGGTTGACGATCTCGTCGAAGGTGATTTCCACCTTGTTGCCCTTGAAATTGACGGCACCGGCCTCGGGTGAGCTCTTGACTACCCGTGGCGGCGTGTAGTCACGCGGACCGCCCTCCGGCGACCCGATGCTGGCACAAGCCACGAGCAAGATGCCCACGGCAACCATCAGGAGCCAATATGTCCATCGCCTTCTCATCACTAAAGCACCGCAAAGGTACTCATTTTATCTATTTCTCACAAATTAGCCTTGACACCGCTAGACTTGTGATCGTTGACGGGTTTATCGGTCATTGATGTAATATGGATTTACTTGAGGACGAAGCTTTCCAGGTCATTGGGGACAAGGATGTGGCCGCGGTAGTATTGGCCGGCCTCGGCGCGGTAGGTGGTGGCGCGTGTATCGAGGCTGGTGTCCTCGGTGTGATAGAGGACGAGGTGCTTCACGCCGAGTTCCTGGGCAATCATGCCGGCGTCGAGAGCCGTGCTGTGACTTTTCTCGTAGGGGTTGAACTTGGTGTGGTCCTTGTAGAGGCAGAAGGCCTCACACAACAGCCAGTCGCAGCCGCGGGCATAGGGCTCACTCTGCAGGCTGTAAGGCTCGTCGCCCAGGCAGACGAGGCGCTGTCCGTCGGGCAGTTTGGCCTCGAATCCGTATTGCTTGATCTTGGTCGATGCGATGTCAAAGAAGGTGACCTTCATGTCATCGATATCGACGGTCTCGCCATCGCGCACCTCCCGCAGGATGACCGTCTGGCCGATAGAATCAAAGATCTTGCGCGGAATCATCAGTTCGCCCATGGTGTATAGCGCTTGGCGCACGACGTCGTTGCAGTAGATGGTGAATGGGCCCTTGTGCTTGCCCTTGAAAATCATCGGTGCGATTTTGCGCATCATCCAGATGGCTCCCAGGATGTGGTCGGTGTGGTTGTGGGTGACAAACATGTGACGGATGCTCTCAAAGGGGATCCTGGCATCGATGATCTGCCGCAGGATACCGTTCCCGCCACCCCCGTCGACCAGAAGCCCGCCCTTGGGCGAGTGCAGGTAGAAGCAGGTGTTATAGCAGTTGACGCACATGGCATTGCCCGTGCCCAGCATGGTGACGCGTGATGTGTTGGAGATAGCGCTCATGATTTGACTTTAGGGAGTTCTATGCCGAATGTGGTGCCCTTGCCCACTTCCGACTCCTTGATATAAATCTGTCCGTTGTGGTATTCCTCGATGATGCGCTTGACCAGAGTCAATCCCAGTCCCCAGCCGCGCTTCTTGGTGGTGAAACCGGGGTTGAAGACGTTCTTGAAGTTCTTGCGGGGAATGCCCTTGCCGGTGTCCTTGACCAGGATGACGACATTGTTGGGGCTGTCCTCGACGGTGATGTCCAGCCGTCCCTCGCCATCCATGGCATCTACGGCATTCTTGGTCAAGTTCTCCATCACCCAGGCGAACAGCGTCTGGCTCAGCAGCACGCCATTGTTGGTCTCGTCGTTGGTGTGGATATAGAGGTTCACGCGCTTGGGGATGCGGGCGCGCATGTATTCCAGGCTGCTGGTGACGGCCTCGTTGATGGGCATGAGTTCCTTGTCGGGCATGGAGCCGATCTTGGAGAAGCGGTCGGCAATGGTCGAGAGGCGCTTCACGTCCTTGTCCATGTCGGTGACGATACTCTTGTCAACGCCCATGGAATCAAGCAGTTGGGTCCACGCCATCAGCGATGAGATGGGCGTCCCCAGCTGGTGGGCTGTCTCCTTGGACAGGCCGACCCACACCTTGTTCTGCTCGGCCTTCTTGATGCTCATCAGGGCAAAGTAGGCGATGGCAAAGAAAAGGATGAGCACAGCGAGCTGGATGTAAGGGAAAAAGGCCAGTCGGCGCAGCAGTGTGGAGTCCTCGTAGTAGAGGTATTGGGTCGTCTCCTCGTCAATCTCGATGGCAATCTTGTTCTCGCTGTTCTTGAGTTGACGCAGTTTCTTGTTGAGGTACTCCATGTTGGTCGGCGAGATCTCAAAGGCAAGGCTGTCCTGGGGTTCCGGCAGTTGGAAGTTGCGGTTCAGCAGAATGTTGTCCTTGTCATCGACAAGCAGCACGGGGATGTTGTTGTTGGTCTCGATGATGCTCAGCAGGAAGTCCACGTCGGTCGTGCTCGTCGCGATGGGGTTGCCATCGGCATCGGTCTCACTGCCGCTGCCCAGCGACGCCAGCTCTCGGGTCGCGTTGGCCCATATCTCCATGCGTTCACGCTCTTGCTCGGCCAGGTCCTTGACCAGGTTGTTGGAGATGTAGAGAAACAGCCCAACCAGCACCAATGAGATGGCGAGGAACACCACCTTCCAGATGCGTCGCGAGTCATATATGTTGCGCAAGTTTGCCATGCCGATGCAAAGGTAGTAAATAGTTTTCAGTTTTCAGTTTTTAGTTATCAGATTTTAGTCCTTGTCTCCTGGTCCCTAGATATTCCAGGCTAGATGTCCTGGACCATGCCACTCCCTCATCCCTGATGGCAGAGTTCTCTCTCAATCCAGCGAGCGACGCTGTCCTCGGTGTTGGGGCCGATGACTTCACTGGCAATGGCCTTGACCTCGGGGAAGGCGTTGCCCACGGCGACGCTGTGGTCGGCGGCCTGCATCATGGCGATGTCGTTGCGGTTGTCGCCGAAGACCACCACCCTCGCGGCTCCAACCGCCCTTGCCAGTTCATGGATGGCGGCTGCCTTGCTGGTCCCGGCAGTGAAGATCTCCAGATAACCCTCGCTCTCGTCAAAGATATCGTGGTACACCATTACCGAGCAGGTCGGCACGTGGGCCTTGAGGTCGGCAGCGATGTGGGTGAGCACGGCATACTTGTTCATCGAGAAGATGAGCAGAGCCTCATCATCACTGTGGCGGAAATCCCGGTCATCGAGGAAGAATTTCTTCAAGGGCAGGTGCCGCCGCTCATTGATGAACCGCTCTTCCTGGGGTGACAAGGGACCATAGTGATGGGTGTAAAGCAGGTTGCTGCCGTGGCGGCGATAGATGAAGGGATGGGCCCCGTGGCGGTCAAACACGTCGGCAACGGCATCCACCGTCAGGCTGTCGATGCCATGAGTGTGCTCATAGGTGCCGCTCGCCGGGTTCCACATTGCCGAGCCGCCGATGACGATAAACGGCAGCGTGGCCTGTACCTGTCGCATCAGTGGCACGACCGTTGCCGGAGTCCGCGCTGTGGCGACGGTAAAGAGGCCGCCCAGTTGGCCGATGATGCGGTTCAACGTGTCAACCGTCGTCGGGGACAGCCGCGAGTCCTCGCCCAGCAGCGTCCCGTCCAGGTCGCTCACATAGAGCGTCTTCCCCTTAGTATGTTGATGACTTGACATATTTATGGCTTACAAAGGTATACTCTTTTTCATGATTATTGGGTAAATGTCACCAATAAAGAATGCTAAAAACCTGTTTTTCCTTTGCGTTACAATCTTCTTTTACTACCTTTGTCACATAGCTCGGCGAAGCCAATTAATGGAATTGACATCCACGTTAAGTAACAAGAATTCGTATAATTGAGTTCATTAAAAGACTTACTATAAAAAACGAAGAATTATGAACAAGACAATGCCTGTAGAAGGAAAATTTGAGTTGATGCCTTTGCCCTATGCGACCCAGGCGCTGGAACCGGTCATCAGTGCCGCGACGCTGGGTTTCCACCACGGGAAGCACTTGGCGGCCTACGTGAATAACCTGAATGCGGCGCTGCCAGGCAGCGGACTGGAGGAGATGGCGCTCGAGGATATCGTGCTCAAGGCCCAGGGTGGCCTGTTGAACAATGCTGGACAGATTCTGAACCACAACCTGTATTTCTCGCAGTTCATGGCACCCAAGGCAGGCAATGCCCCCACGGGACGCCTGGCCGAGGCCATCGATGCCGCTTTTGGCTCGTTTGAAGCTTTCAAGGAAGCTTTTGTCAAGGCTGCTGCCACCTTGTTTGGCTCGGGTTGGGCTTGGCTCAGTGCTGATGCTCAGGGTGGACTCGTCATCACCCAGGAGCCCAATGCCGCCAATCCCATTCAACGTGGCCTGCGCCCACTGATGACGATGGACGTGTGGGAGCATGCCTATTACCTCGACTACCAGAACCGTCGCCCCGACCACCTGTCTGCCCTGTGGCAGATTATCGACTGGGATGTGGTGGCTAGCCGTTATGAGCAATGAAACGGGCTGTTATCGTGTTGCTGGCGTTTCTCTCCCTGACGGGTGCAGCCATCGCCCGTGACAAGGTGAATCAACGCTGGCAGCAGGCGGTGCTGGCCGCAATCGACTCGTTCCCTGAGCATGGTGGTTACTACACCGGTGGCAAACCCAACGCGTTGTTCTCTAAGACTACCTGGCGTGGGCTGCATGATGCTTTCCAGATGTCGCCCACCGACGAGCGCCCACACTTTGACCCGCTACTGGCCCAGCCGTCATTTTGCTCGAGCGCGACCTACAGCGTGTTGATCAAGGCCCTGCTCATCTGGGACACTAAGCATAAGATCAAGCGTGAGGCTTGGGTGAACATGAAACCGCGTGTGGGCATCGCCGATGAGTTCAACCCCGACGGGGTGGGACAGGACGATGGCGTGGGATTCTGGGGACGAGCCAATGCTAATGGGCCTGGTCTGGGTGTGCTGGTGCGTGAATTGGGTGCCGGCTACAGTTTCGCGGCTTATCGTGGAGCGGCCACCGAGCGTAATCGTGAGATGCCCGACGAGCGTTACCTCACCGACGAGCAGTGGTGTGCCCTCGATATCTGGCAGCGTGCCGTGCCTGGCGACCTGATGAAAATTTTCTGGAACCGCAACGAGAGCCGCGGCAGCGACAGCGGAGCCATCATCGGCTGCAATGATGACAAGACCGCCGACCAGGAAGCCGGCCACAGCGTCATCTTCATGGGCTGTGTGGGAGATACCGTCACCTACTGGTCCAGCAATGGCCCCGGCCAGCATCCCGAGCTGATGGGATACAGCATGGGGCGTTGTCACAAGATCGACATCCAGCGTGTCGTCTTCACGCGCATCACGCGTCCTGAACGCTTCAATAACGCACGCAACATGGCGCCGACCGATGTCAACGCCTATCTGTACGACCTCAACGGCAAGCGCCACAGCACCACTGACGAGATGCTTCGTCAATTGGGAATCAAAGAGGATTGAGGTGCCAAATGCGGATGCTCAACCCGTAACACCTCGATTCTCACTACTCGTTGATGTGCACCTTGCCGCTGCCGGCGATGTCCTCGGTGTGGCTGCGAATGTTGCCTCGCATGATGATGTCGCCTGAACCGGCGATTTCGTTCTTGGCATGGTCCACATTCAGGTTGTTGAGCGTGATGTCCCCCGAGCCGGCAATTTCATTGTCCACTTGACTGCAAGTCAAGCCAGCGATATCGATGTCGCCCGAGCCGGCAATCTCATTCTTGACCTTGGTGGCCTGAACGATGCCCAGGGTGACCTTACCCGAGCCGGCAATCTCGTTGTCCAGTTCCTTGCACGTCAGTTGTGACAGGGTGATGTCGCCCGAGCCAGCCACTTCCAGCGTGATGTCATCGACGGTCAATGCCTGGGGAGCGGTCACCCTTGCCGAGCCGGCAATCCCGATGTCATCGACCGTGGGTGAGGTGACAAACACCTGCAGGCCCTTGAAGTCGTTGCTCGACCACTTGGACTCTCGGCGGTCGATATAGAGCTCGCCATTCTTGACGTAGATGGTCATTTTCTCGAGTTGTTCGGTGGTGCCCTCGACACGCACCGTGTGCTCCTTGCCCTGCTCATAGATGACATTGAACGGTCCAGCGACATTCAGGCCGTCAAATGCCGTCATCTCGGTTTTCTGTCCCACTTGATGCACCTGTGTGGGCGTGTCATTCTTGTCACCGCTGCCAAAGGACCACTCCTTGTCTCCAATTTTCACATGCATGCACGACATCATCGTTACGGTCACCATAGCCACCAGGCTCATCATTAAACACTTCTTCATATCACGCTTCATTTTTAATTGTTTTTATTGTCTCTTTACCCTATAGACGCATGAGCAGGCCAAAAAGTTTCATTTTTCATCAAGAAATTTTAATTTATCCCCCCAAAAAACGCGTCCATGGCCACAAATGGTGGACATGGACGTGATGTTGAGTTTTAATAGCGGTAGCACAAGGCTACTGCGCCACGAGCCGGGCTTACTTCTTCTCCTTGAGCAGGTCGCGGATGTCGGTAAGCAGCTCTTCCTGGGTGGGACCAGCGGGAGCCTCGGGCTCTTCCTTCTTGGGCATGAGCTTGTTCATAGCCTTCACCATCAAGAAGATGCAGAAGGCGATGATCAGGAAGTCAATGATGTTCTGGATGAAGGCACCATACTTGAGCACGGCACCAGTAGCCTCGGTTGCCACGCCGGCATTGGCAGCTACGTTGCTGGCAACACTGGCGATGCTGTCGGTAACGCCCTCGGCGCCCACAGCGCTGGCAGCATTGTCCACCATCTCAGATACGGGAGGCAGGTGATACTCCAGGCCAGACAGGTCTACACCGCCCGTGAGCAAGCCGATAGCGGGCATCAACACGTCATCAACCAGCGAAGTGACAATCTTGCCGAATGCACCACCGATGATAACACCGACAGCCATGTCCATCACATTGCCCTTCATGGCAAAATCCTTAAATTCTTTGATAAAACCCATAATTCTAATGTTTTAAAAAATTAATATAGTACGATGAATTTGTAAACCCGTAGTGAGTATTAAACAATCTTAATTGAGAGTCAAATGTGGCATTTTGCCATTCAAAGTCAGTTCCATTTCAAAATTTTACTTAACTTTGCAGTCGCAATAGCGACTGTTCAGGCAGCAACGCCATTGCAAAGATAGTAAAAAAATAAACTAATAGTTATATAACTTCATTAATTTTTAAAAATCATTAAAAAAAGCATTATGGAGAAGATTAAAATCGGTATTAATGGATTCGGACGTATTGGCCGTTTTGTGTTCCGTTCAGCTTTTGAGCCCGAGAATGTAAACGACATCGAGGTTGTAGGTATCAATGACCTGCTCGACGTTGATTACATGGCCTACATGCTCAAGTATGACACCATGCACGGCCGTTTCGACGGCACCGTTGACTATGACCTGGAGAAGAAAGAGCTCATCGTCAATGGTCAGCACATTCACATCTACGCCGAGAAGGAAGCACAGAACATCCCTTGGGGCGAGATTGGTGCCGAGTATATCGTTGAATCGACCGGTTTCTACCTGACCATGGACCGCGCCGAGCAGCACCTCAAGGCTGGTGCTAAGTATGTGGTTCTGTCAGCTCCCAGCAAGAAGGGTGATGACGGTCGTCAGGCCGACATGTTCGTTTGCGGCGTGAACACCGACAAGTATGCTGGCCAGACCATCGTCAGCAATGCCAGCTGCACCACCAACTGCTTGGCTCCCATCGCCAAGGTCCTCAACGACAGCTTCGGCATTGAGAGCGGTCTGATGACCACCGTTCACTCGGTAACCGCTACCCAGCGCACCGTCGATGGCCCCAGCGCTAAGGACTGGCGCGGTGGCCGTGCCGCTTGTGGCAACATCATTCCCAGCTCGACCGGCGCTGCCAAGGCTGTCGGTAAGGTGATCCCCGAGCTCGATGGCAAGCTCACCGGCATCTCGATGCGTGTCCCCACCCTCGATGTTTCGGTTGTTGACCTCACCGTTAACCTGAAGAACCCTGCTACCAAGGAGGACATCTGCGCTGCCATGAAGAAGGCCAGTGAGGGTGAGCTCAAGGGTATCCTGGGTTACACCGAGGACAAGGTTGTCAGCAGCGACTTCCTGGGTTGCCCCCTGACCTCGATCTTTGACGCCGACGCCGGTGTTTACCTCACCGACAAGTTTGTCAAGGTGGTATCGTGGTATGACAACGAGATCGGCTACAGCCACAAGATGCTCGACCTCATCAAGGTGATGAAGAAGCACAATGGTTAATCAGTCCCGTCTTGCTTAACGATTATCCCCACAATGCTTAGGGCAGTGTGGGGATTTTTTTTCCTAAAAAACAATAAAATATTTGGAATGTTGCCACACGATGCCGTAACTTTGTAAGCAACAAAAATCTTTTTTATATTAACCATCTAAAACAATTCACGACAATGAAGAAATGGAAATGCGTTGTGTGTGGTTACATCCATGAGGGTGACACACCGCCTGAAGAGTGCCCCCTGTGCGGCGTTGGACCCGAGGACTTTGAGGAAGTGACCGAGTGACGAGCTCCCCATGTCCCGCAACCCCTCAAGAAACTTTATTTTTCAATCTGTTTAACTTAATTATTCATCAACAAGTAATCAACTAATAGAGAAACAACAATTATGGCTAAAAAATGGATCTGCACCGTGTGCGGTTACGTGCACGAGGGTGATACCCCTCCCGAGAAATGTCCGCAGTGTAAACAACCCGCCGAGAAGTTCAAGGAGCTCAAGGAAGACGAGGAAGTGGCTTACGCAGCCGAGCACACGCTGGGCGTGGCCAAGGGCGTTGACCCCGAAATCCTCGCTGGATTGAAGGCTCACTTCGAGGGCGAATGCTCCGAGGTTGGCATGTACCTGGCAATGTCACGCCAGGCCGACCGTGAGGGCTATCCCGAGGTGGCTGAGGCTTTCAAGCGCTATGCCTTTGAGGAGGCTGAGCATGCCGCCAAGTTTGCCGAACTGCTGGGTGAGGTCGTTTGGGACACCAAGACCAACCTCGAGAAACGCATGGCTGCCGAGGCAGGCGCTTGCGAAGACAAGTTCCGCATCGCCAAGCTCGCCAAGGCTCAGAACCTCGATGCCATCCACGACACCGTTCACGAGATGGCACGCGACGAGGCCCGTCATGGCCAGGGCTTTACCGGCCTGTACAACCGCTTCTTCAAGAAGTAAAGGCCCAACCACCCTGCAAGACCTGACAAACGGCCGCCTCAACGTTGAGACGGCCGTTTTTACGTGCCTGAAGAGGAAGATGCGCGATATTTGCTACAACAGCGCCATCAGTCAATTCGACTGATGGCGCTGTTGTACTCCCGCTGGGAATCGAACCCAAATCTAAGGTTTAGGAAACCTCCATTCTATCCATTGAACTACAGGAGCATCAGGACATCG
>JBGUKK010000109.1:0-21842 GCA_045114435.1 Sodaliphilus sp. | reverse complement strand
TCCTCGGTGTGACCCAGGAAGGTGGGAGCACCGGTCTTCTCGGTGGGAGTGGGAGGAGTTACCTGGCCAGCCTCATAGGTGAAGGTTGCCTTGGGCAGGAACTTTGCAGTCCACTGTGAGGGCGTGTCACTCCATGAGTACCAGTAGTGATAGTAGCTGGCAGCGTAGTCGGTATCCATACCATAGAAGTAGGTAGTTGCCCAGTCACCAGCCTCGATAACCTTCACCTCAACGACGAGGTTACCGCCATTGTAGGTGAACGGCTCGTCCAGGTTAAATACCATCTCGGTATCACCGGCATTGGGAGTGAGCTCGGCATTAGCCTCGAGATCGGTAAAGTAAGCATAGTCAGCAAAATCCATCTGGCTAACGCCATCCTTCAACGAGAGCTGGAGCTTAGCATTGGAGAACTTGATCTCCTGTGAGTAGAACACAACCTGGTTGATATCGCTACCGACCATGTCCTCAAGCATCTCGGCGGGATAGATCATCTGACCGATGGTGCCATTCACATCACAGTACAGGCCATAGATGGGCACCTGGGAGTTGGTAGCCTCCATGTCACAAACTGTGAGGGTGTTGGCCTGAGCGGCAAATGCCATAGCGGCCACAGCGATTAAAGTAAAGAGCTTTTTCATAATACACTTAAAATTAATGAGTTAACAATAAAAAAGAAATCTATCTACACTAATTCTTTGGGCAAAAGTAATATTTATTCCCGTAACGTCAAAACTTTACTGTTATAAAAAAAAGAAAATGACTATAATCGATGGTGGCCGTGACCATTTTGCCGCCTGTCATGCCGTGAGTCGAGCGACTGTGGGCACCACCATCACAACAATCATGTGGGGGCGGACCGCGATGGTCCGCCCCCACGTCAATATCCTCACGATTGAGGAGGTTGTCACCTCCGTTCGATCATTGTCGGCTCAGATCACCATGCATCGTTGAGGACGTAGTTGATGAGCTTGATGGCGTCAGAGATGTTAATCTCGCTGTTCTCGTCAACATCCGAGTTGGCCTCGTTGATGGTAGCGTACTCATCGTTGAGGATGGCATTGATCAGCATGATAGCGTCGGAGATGTTCACCACGCCGTCATTATTCACGTCGCCCTTCTTCACCTCGGGCTCGGGAGGAGTGACACCCGTCTTGTCGTAGGTGAAGGTGGTCATGGGCAGGAAGGTCGATGTGTTCTCAACAGGGTTGTCCACCTTGTAGTGATAGAACGAGGGATTGTAGCTGTAGTTGTTGCCATAGAAAGCATTGTGGGAGAAGCTGGTTGCGCGCTCGAGAACCACGGCCTCGATAGCGAGACTGCCACCATCATACTGATAGGGCTCGTCGAGGACAAAAGTGAGCTCGGTCTCACCGCCGACAAAGGTGTAGGTAGCCTGGGCGGTCATCTCGGTGAGGGCGACAGCGTCCTCAAAGCCGACCTGCTCGCCGACGTTCTTGAACGACAGCTGCACCTTGCCGTTAGCCACCGAAGAAACCAGTGCCTTGGTGGGATGGAAGGTCACCTTGGTGATCTTGTTGCCCTTGGCGGCACCCATCATCTCCTCGGTGTAAATCATCTGGCCGAAGGTGCCAGCCTCATCGAAGTAATAGGTGTAGAAGGGCAGCAACTCGTTGCTTGCAGCCTGGCTGCCGACAACGACCTCATATATGGGAGCTGTGGCCAGAGCGTTGATCTGGATCTCAAATGAGCCAGCCTCACCGCAGTCGATGGTCAGGGTAGTGGCAATGTCGCACTGCTCGGCAGGAGCGAACTTCACGGGAATCTCGAGCTTCTGGCCCATAGCCAGCTCAACGGGCTCAACCTCGACGCTCAGCGGAGCCTCCAGGGCGCTGATGACGGGCGTGAAGGCATTGAGGCCCCTGTTCATGACCGTGATGGTCAGCACCTGCTCACGCTCGGCGGGGATGTTGAAGTTCAGCACATCGGTGGAAACCGTAGCGGCCCACTCCTGGGGAACACCGTAGTCAAAGGTGGCCTTGGGCAAGAACATGTCCATGGCGCCATTGGAACCGATGGCCGAGTAATAGGTTGTGCTCTCACCATACCAGTGGTTCCAACCGAAGTAGTTGTCATCGCCCTGCTCGGGATTGGTGAAATCGATGACGAGGTTACCGCCATTGTAGGTGTAGGGGGTGTCAAACTCAATAAGTAACTCGGTGACGCCCTCGGTCAGCGGCATCGAAGCCACCTCAACGAGTCCGGTGCGGAAATTGGCAGCGGAAGAATAGACCGCATTGTCGGTCTCACCCATCTGGACGAGTAGCAGTCCATCAGAGCCGTACATGCCCGCCTCGTCCTGCAGATAGAACTTGACGGAGTTGATCTGCTGGCCGGCCATTGCGGTGAGCTTCTCGGCAGGATAAATCAGCTGCGAGTGCATGCCATTGTCCTGGAAGTCGATGGGTCTGAAGGGGATGTAGGAAGACGTGCGGCTGTCATCACAGATCGTCAGTTCCTCATTGGCCTGTGCAGGCACAAACGTTGCCAGCGCCATCAGCGCTGCAGCAAAGAGTTTAAATCCTTTCTTCATAAAGAAATCGTTTTAAGATTGGTTAGTAAAAAATAAGTCAGTCTACAGTTTATGTTCTTGATTTAAGAAAGTCACATTTTTCGGCTACAAAGATAAACCATTGGCGCTTTACTGCAAAATTATTCATAAGCAAAAATGCAGTTTTTGGCCAGTTTCGGCACATTAATGACACAGAAGACCCTATCCTGGCACGCTGTTAATAAATGTTGATAATCATGGCACTAAGGGGAAAAACAGCGTTAAACGCTTGCAGCATCGGGCAAAAAGAGCGAAATTTGCAGCCCGTTAAGAATCGCCACGACCCAATCTGCACTTTCTCAGTATCCTGATTGAGCCGTGACAACATTACGCTAATTGCCATCAACCAATAACATTATAAGATTTTTTTTGAGCATTAATGAGAAAAAGTAACTACCTTGTTCTGGCGTTGGCCCTGCTGGCCACCGCCCTTGGCGCCACGGCGCAAAAGACGGCCTACGGCTACACCATGATGCCGTGCACCACGCCGTCAATGATCAGTTTCACCGTCGACGACCCGTCGTCAGTGACCCGTCTGGGCACCTATACCAAGGCTGAGCCCCGCTCGGGTGCCGTCGTTGGAAGCACGCTCTACATGATGGGCATTGATGATGACTTCAACATGTGGTTCTACAGCATCACGCCCGACGGCAGCGGCGAGACCATCAAGAAACTGGGCGACGCCACCTGCCCGGGTGACTTGACCTACGACTACACGACCAGCACGATGTACTTTATCGCCAACAGCGAGGACGTGGACGGCGTGTCGGCCATCGGCACCGTGAACATGGAAAACGGCAAGATGACCTTCACCAGCAACCTGCCCTACTACTGCAAGGCCCTGGCTGTTGATGCCCGCGGACAGATGTACGCCCTGACCAACAGCGGCCAGTTGCTCAAGGTGAACAAGAGCAACGGCGAGACTCAGGTCATCGGCCAGACCGGCGTCACGCTGGCCTCCTGGTGGAATTTCCAGAGCATGGAGTTTGACCGCGCGACGGGCACCCTGTATCTGGCGGCTTGGGGCAGCGATGAGAAATCCACGCTCTACACCATCGACACCACGACGGGCCAGGCCACCAAGGTGGGCGCCATCGGCGACGGCACCCATGCCATTGCGCTGGGCATCCCCTACGAGCCTAGCAGCGGCAGCGCCCCCGACCACGTGACCGAGGTCACCCTGACAGCCGACGACAGCGGCGCCCTTGAGGCCATCCTGACGTGGCTCAACCCATCCACCGACTACAGCGGCTCCCCGCTGGAAGGCACCATCAGCATCGAGATTGTCAACACCGTCACTGGCGAGAAAGCCGTCCTCGAGGACTGCCAGCCCGGCGAGGCCATGAGGCACGCCGTCACGGTGAGTGAAGCCGGCATGTATGAATTCACCATCACGGCTGTCAACGCCTCCGGCGCCAGCCTGGAGCAACCCGTCGAGGGCTGGATCGGACATGACGTGCCCGGCGCCGTCGGCAATGCCCAGGCATCACTGAGCCGCACTCAACTGCTCGTCAACGACTTGACATGGACGGCCCCCATTGCCGGTGCTCACGGCGGTTACCTGGACAAGGGCAGCCTCAGGTATGACGTCGTTCGCCTCAACGATGGCAAGACCATCGCCGAGGACATCACCACCACCCGCTTGAGCGACACCAAGCTCATCGATGAACTGACCCGCTACAGCTATCAGATTGTCGCCAAGAATGCCGACGGTAACGGCGAGCCTGCCAAGACTAACGACCTGGTGAACGGACCGGCCGTCCAGTGCCCCTATGTCGCCTCATTCAACTCGTGGGAGGAGAGTGGCCAGTACTGGACTGTCCTCGACGGCAATGAGGATGGCTACCCCTTTGTGTGGTACAAGGATTTCATGAACATGTTCGGCCAGGGAGGTGACAAGTGCTTCTACATTTACCAGAAGAACGAGACCTTCTACGCCTACGATTTCATCATCTCGCCGCCCATCGAGTTCCGGGAGGGCCACGAGTACAAGATCACGGCCAACGTGAGCAACGACGACATCGCCGGTTATCGTGAGGAACAGTTCCGCTTCTACACCTTCTCGGGCTATGACCTGAACGGTGCCGTGCCCCTGGGCAACGAGGCCTTCACGGTGAAGCATCCCGGTGAGTTCCGCGACTACAGCTTCACCTTCAAGGTTGAGGACGACGGCTACGGCAGCGATGACGAGACGTTCCCCAGCTTCATCGCCCTGTGCTGCTGCTCCCACTACGACATGGGCATGCTGCTCGTGAACAGCATCAGCATCGAGGATCTTACAGCTGCAGCCACTCCCCCACCTGGCGACTTGAATGAAGATGGCGAGATCAACATTGCCGATGTGAATTTCCTCATCGCCATGATTCTCTCAGGCAATACCAAGCCCATCGGAGACGTGAACGGTGACGGCGAAATCAACATCGCCGACGTCAATATCCTCATCGACATAGTCCTGAACCACTAACGGAACTGGTACATCAATCAACGCAATCGAGGGAATGCATCGGCCGATGCATTCCCTCGATTGTGATATGGAGAATACGGGTTATCGGAGGATGATGTCGATCAAGGCGTTCACATCGCTGAGACCCACCTCGCCGTCACCGTTCACGTCGGCCACCCGGACATATCTTGATGTGAGGACGAGATCGATGAGGGCATTCACATCGCTGAGGCCCACCTCGCCGTCCTCGTTGATGTCGCCCACCATCGGCTCGGGCATCGTCGCCTCGGGATGGAAGTCGACGGCACCGGCCACCTCAGTAGAAGTCTCGCCTATCCATCCGCAATACTGATTGATGGCATTATAGACCTTGATGAAGTCGATGTGGGTGAGGTTCACGTGACGGCCGTTCTCATCGACGGCCCAATCGATCTTGAAGCCCGGGTTGAACCCCTCCACGCCCGGCAGATGGTTGGAATGGTTGGGCAAGTTGTCGGCATAGCCCCACGGGAAAGTATATTGCACGAAATAGGCCTCGCCATTGTCCCCGCCGATGTCCACGGCATTACAGCGCAACTTGGCGCCCGTGAAGGTCAAGGTCTCCTCATCCTGCTGCCACAATGGCCAATAGGGCTGGTAATGGAAACTGTTGCGGCTCATGTAGCCGCTGGTGCTGTCGGCGTTCACGTCATTGCTGGTCCAGCGGATGTAGGTGGTGTCCACCAGATAGGGGTCGGTTGTGCTGGGGACGCGCGGCTTGTTCTCGTCGGGGCGGTAATAGGTGATGGTGTAGTCATGCTGCGTCCTGGGGTGGTTGTATTCACTGCCGGCCAGTTCATACCAGCGGTCGCCCTCGCTGGGCAGGCCATCGCCGTCCATGTCCACCCCCACCATCACGATGCCGGGCTCACAACTGCCACCCGACTCCATGCGCTCACTGTAGAAGGCGTTGCCCAGGATATCAAAGTCCCAGGTGTGCATGTTCACCACCGGGTGGTCAAATCCCATGATCACATAGCCACCGTAGCCGCCCAGGGTCACCATGCCCTCGGACCACACGGTGTCGATGCGCGTGATCAACTGCCCGTGAAAATTCTGGGTGATGGTGTCGATGCGCCCACAGATGCGGCTCTGACAACGGGCCAGCACGCTGTCCTCAGGCTCCCCCACCCTCGCTGGCGGCATGGTGTTGACAAACTGCCCCGGTGCGGGACGATATTGATAGACACGGGCGAGCCACGGATGGGCGGCCCACAGGGTCGATGTTGTCATGAAGGCTATCGCTGCCAGTAGTATCGTTCTTATCTTGTTCATCATGAAAAACCTGTTAACGTTCGTTGATGTTATTGCCCAGGAAGGCGAAATGGGCAGGAATGTCACCCGTGCGGACGTTCCACTTCTTGGTGCCATAACGGTCAAAGCAATAGAGGCGTCCAGGCGAGACGTAGTCCTTGGCATCGGTGACATAGATGTCCTTGGTGAGCGGATTCACGGCCACGGCGTAGGGGATGACGATGTCCCGGTCCGAGCCGTCGGTGATGAAGTTGTCACACACAACCTGCCGCGAGCGGGTGTTGATGATGGCATAGGAGAAGGCATTACTCATCGACACATAGCTCCACTCGGTGCTCACGACATAGAGCGAGTCGCCGTCGAGCCACATATTGCTCACGCGGCAATCGATGCTGTCCACCAGCTGCTGCTTGCGCGTGTCGTAGGCGTAAATCTTGCTCTGGCGGGTGTAGTAATCACCCCGAGAGGCCACCCACAGCATGCCATGACGGTCGCCCTTGACCCACGACAGGTTGATGGCAATGGGAATGCGACGTTCCTCCTTGAAGGTCGCCACATCGATGACCGACAGGGTGTTCTCGTAGTTGGGCACCATGTACCCACCGGAATTAGCCACATAGATCTTGCCCTCGACAATCTCCAGCTCGTCGGGCTGGAAGCCCACGATGCACGTGTCCACGACCTGCATGGTCACCGTGTCGATCTTGGCAACGTAGCCGCGTTGCTCGTAGTTGGGGTTGATCTGCACCGGTCCGGCATAGCTGGTCACGTAGGCATAACCGCCGTAGAAGCGAATAAAGCGGCAGTTGGGGATGTTGATCTGATATTTCTTCTTGCAGGTGTACTTGTCAAGCACATCAACCTTGTTGGAACAGTTGATGACACAGTACAGGTTGCTGCCATAGATGCCGATATCGTTGCCCACGTCGCCCATCTCCTTGGGGACCGTCGGGTTGGCGTAGGAGAAGATGTTGCGCAGGTACTCGCCGTAGGCGTAGTCATAGTAGTCCAGCGTGGCCTTGTTCCATCCCATGTTGCCCTCACACAGCAGGTAGAAGCCCTCGATGTCGGTGTACTCGGGCTGTGCCACCGACACATGCTCGGGCAGGAAGATGGTCACCTCCTCGCGGCACCCGGCCAGCAGCGCCAGCGCCAGCACGATCGGCATGATGTGTAGAATATTTTTCATCAGATGTCAAATTTCAGGATAAGTTTATAGTTGCGGCCAGGCATCGGATAGTTGAGGATGACGTCATAGTACTGGTTGAAGAGGTTGTTGACCTCACCCGAGACTTTCAACGTTGTCGAGCCCAGGTGGAACACATAGCCGGCCGACAGGTCGTGGGTGTACCAGGGCTGCTCGTGGTTCTCGCGCGTGTTGGCACTGGTGTGGTATCGCTCGCCCACGTAGATGAAGCTGTAGTTCACGTCCAGGTCGTGCCAGCCGAGGTGCCCGACCACCGAGCCGCTGTGCCAGGGGATATAGGCCAGTTGGCCCTTATAGGTGCCGCCGTCCTCATTGTCGGCAGGATTGGTGTAGTCCTGTGCCTTCTGGTAGGTGTAACTCAGGTTGATGTCCAGGATCACGTCGGCAGGCAGGCGCAGGGTGGTGCGCGCACTCACGTCGATGCCGCGGATCTTCACGATGCCCACGTTCATCATCATCCAGCGGTACTGGCCCGTGCCCTTGGGGACGGCGATGATCTTGTCGGTGATGTAATTGTAGTAGGCGTCGGCACTCAACTTCACGCCGGCAAGCAGGCCACGGTCGGTGAGCAGACGGTAGAGGAAACCCACATTGTACTGGGTGGCATACTCGGGGTCGAGCGTGATGTTGCCCATGTCGGTGTAGTAGAGGTCGTTGAACGTGGGCATGCGGAAGATGCGCTTGTAGAACGCACGCAGGTTGAACTCCCTGTCCTGCCAAGGTTGCCAACTGAGGAAAACAGCGGGTGTGACCTTGTTCATGTACTTGCTCATCTTGCCCACCACCTGACCGTCGAAACGTGCCGAGGATCGGTCGTTGACCATCGTGTAGAGCAGACTGGCCTGGGCCTTGAAACCACGAAAGGTGTAGGCGGTGGCCAGTGCCGTGAGCACCGTGTGGCGGATGGGATAACCGAAGCCCGTCAACGTGGCGTCAAGGCTGTTCCACTGGTAGTCCACGGCGAGGCTCACGTCCCAATCGGTGAGGATAGTGTATTTGTTGGCCGTGGAGAGGTAAATCTCGTCCTGCCAGAACTTGTTGTCGATGTACATCAACGTGGTATCGGGATTGAGGTAGTGCAGGTAGTCCCGAGAGTACTTGGCATTGAACATCATCTCGTAGCGGTCGGTGAATCGCCGCTGATAAGCGCCCTGCAGGAAGAAATTGCTGTCCCACTGCCGCTGGGCATGCTTCCACACGTTGTTGACGATGGCCCCGGGAATGCCCTTGCGGCTGTCGTACCAGTAGGCCTTGGCATGCCACTTGCCGCTGGGCATGACGCCAAACAGGGCGGCCTCGACGCGATAGGAGCGCACCTCACCATTCTGCCTGACGGCAGTCGTGTCCCAAGCCAACGAACCGTCGCTGTAGTGCCGCATGTAGCGGAAACGGTACTTGCCCGTGGCATAGGTGAACTCGCTGTTGAACGACAGGCTCACCGCGCGGCTCAACTTGTGCTCCCAGCGCACGCTCGGATTGACCAGGCCGAAGGAACCCGTCTTGAACGACACGTTGAGGTTGTCACGCTTGCCGGCCTTGAACTTGGGGCGACGCGTGCGCAGGTAGATTGTGCCGGCCGACCCGTAGTCCTTGGCACTCTGGAAGATGTTGCTGCGCTGCCCGTTATACAGGGATATTGCCTCAATGTTGTCGAGCGAAAATTTTCCCAAGTCGACCTGTCCGTTCTGGGCGTTGCCAATCTGGATGCCGTCATAGAAGACCCCCATGTGGTTGGTGCCCATCGAGCGGATGTCCACCGTCTTGAGTCCGCCCACGCCACCATAGTCCTTGAGTTGCACGCCGGCAAAGTAGCGCACGGCATCGGCCACCGAATGGCTATTCAGCCCCTCCAGCTGCTTGCCCGTGAGCTCCTGGGCGGGAATCACGTCCTCGTAGGGGCGGCGGCCGTAGACGATCACGTTCTGGATATACTGCATCGAGTCGAGTCGGCTGTAGGTCACGGGAGCTACGACCGAGTCGGCCTGGTGTGCGAGGACACCCTCCTGGGCATGAGCGCACAGGACACACACGAGGGCAATAAATGCTATGACCAACGTTCTGAGCATTGCTGTTCCGGGTTTCTATATTCTCGATTTGGCAGGTCTTCTGACTCGCCCCAAGCCATTGATGCACTGTCCCTTCCCACGCCGTTCCTCATCATCGGGGCAAGGCGCAGTGGTTCAGTGCGGGCTTTCTCATCAGGAGGCACACAGCAGCACCGTCTGTCCGGGATTCCCACCCGGTTCCCTTTTCACCCGGAGTCAACCACCCCAGGCACCAAATCACGCTGCAAAGATACTGCAAGCCAAAGACAATGGCAAGAAAAAACAATCATTCTTGACCTAGTTAAGCTTATCTCTTTCAATTCATCACTCCACTACATCTTCAATTAAATAGTCATGATGAGTTAGGCATCCTCAAATGATTTCTGTTGTTGCTGCGAACTCTTACTTTTGCAATATGAGAGCTGACAGTATTACACGGTTCATCAAGATTTTAGGATTCCGGGGCCTGCCTTTTTCTTTTATTCTCGATTTCTCGTCATTCCCTCTACCGCCTTTATACTATCACAGAAGTGAAATCAAACTATCAATGTCATCTTGGCTTAAGCATTCAACAGCAATCTCGTCATAACTATGAGTTGCAATAAAAGGGACACCACCTTTGATATAGATATATTTAGCATTGATCTTAAGATTTCCATAAGTTCTTAGATGAAAAATAAACACTCTTCCTAACGGCAATTGGAATGGGTGTTTTTCAGTAAAACCTTTCTTGAACAATACTTCTTTTAACTTACTAATTGCATTTTCCATTTCTTCATCAATTATTTGTTAAAGACCACATCTCGATGCCATTCTAAAAACAAGGGATTTGGTCTATACTTATTAGCCGTTGACAATTGCTTGGATTCAATCGGGACAAAAAAATTGTGATAGTACTCTTTACCTACATTGTTTTTCAACATTTCAGAGAACAAGACGGTGCCATCATCACGGAAAGAAATTAAACCTTTATCAAAAGCCTTGTCATATAATGCTGATAGGCATATTCCGTTCTCTGGGTTTAATCTTTCGTCTTCATTATCTGACCATGGAATGATGTGACTTGCAACCAATAATGTGTTGATATCAATACCTGTCAAGGCACATCTTCCATTATAATTAGCTATTACCATCTTTCGAAAAAAAGATTGATTCACTCTAGTCTTAACTTCACGTTTTCGATCTTCACCCTTTAATCCTTTAGGAATATCCTTAAGTTCTTCCTCAAACTTTGTCTCAATGCTTATCTCTTGATATTCAGATAAAATCCTTTCACTTTCAAAAATCAAGTCTTCTTGATTCTCGAAAAACTCATCCCAATAAGGTTGACAAATTTTCTTATGGTCACCTAAAGCTTTAATACCTCGTGCAATCAGCTTGGGATCACATGCTGCAAAATTGTTTAGTCTCATGGCAATAGTGTTATTAGTTCTTCCCATCAGCTGAGCTAATTCCTTAACTTTTGGATTTCTATGGTCCATCTTTCCATACGGCAATTTAAAGTAGAGATTTAAAACCAATATCATTTCATCTCTAGACCATCTGTCTCCTTTTTTCGGTTTTGTTTTCATGTCTTATTTTTTTCCCGACTTGATTATATGCTTTTTCTATAATTCTATTAATGCTGTGTCATGATAGTTGTAACGATAGGTCACTAGAGCATCTTCCCAGTTATCTATAGCAAGAATAACATCAAAACCTGCCATTTCAAAGCCTTTTGATAGACCTCCGCAGCCACAAAATAAATCCAGTACAGTATATTTTTTATTAGCAGCCATCATTGACTTATTATCCGATAGGGTTGAATGTTTAGTGCCCTGAGCATAGGTGATTTACAAATACAGTAGTTGGGCAGTGACAGAAAAACACCAAAAATCTTGCTGCAAATATACAACAAAAATCTCACCTGATGAATGTGCAATGATAAAAAACTCTGGTGCGCTTCACAGCGAACCAGAGTCTCAATAAACAAATTAACTATGGAAAATATACGATTATTACAATCTTACAGTTATTATCATTCAATGTCAGTTTTTCGGTCGTCAGTTTTCGGTTTCATGCGGCATCCGCTTTGAGCCGAGAACCGACAACTGTAAAAACTCTTTAATCTTCCATTTCGGCGAGTTCACGCTCCTTGCGGGCTTGCTCGGCGAGCGCCATCTCGTTCTTGTCACCGACGACGAGCGTCTGGTATTCACGCAGGCCGGTGCCGGCGGGAATCAGGTGACCGCAGATGACGTTCTCCTTCATGCCCTCGAGCGTGTCGACGCGTCCGTTGATGGCGGCCTCGTTGAGGACCTTGGTGGTCTCCTGGAAGGAAGCTGCCGACATGAAGCTGCTGGTCTGCAATGCCGCGCGTGTGATACCGAGCAGAATCTGCTCACTGGTAGCGGGCACGGCGTCGCGCACGACAACGAGTTTCATGTCACGACGCTTGAGCGACGAGTTGATGTCGCGCAGCTTGCGGGCGGTGATGATCTGTCCGTTCTGGACCTCGTCGCTGTCGCCGCTGTTGGTGACAATCTTCTTGCCCCAGATGCGGTCGTTCTCCTCCATGAAGTCGCGCTTGTCGACGGTCTGCTCCTCGAGGAAGCGTGTGTCGCCCGGATCGATGATGCGCACCTTGCGCATCATCTGGCGCACGATCACCTCGAAGTGCTTGTCGTTGATCTTCACACCCTGGGTGCGGTAAACGTCCTGAACCTCGTTAACGATATAGTCCTGAACGGCCGTCGGGCCCTTGATGCGCAGGATGTCGGCGGGAGTGACGGCACCGTCGGACAACGGAGTACCGGCACGCACGAAGTCGTTCTCCTGAACCAGGATCTGCTTGGACAGGGGCACGAGGTACTTCTTCTCCTCACCGATGCGGTTCTTGACCGTGATCTCGCGGTTACCGCGCTTGATGCGGCCGAAGGAGACCTCACCGTCGATCTCGCTGACGATGGCGGGGTTGGACGGGTTGCGTGCCTCGAACAGCTCGGTCACACGAGGCAGACCACCGGTGATATCACCAGCGCCGCCCGAGAACGAGCGCGGAATCTTGACAAACACCTCACCAGCCGAAATTTCCTCACCGTCGTGCTTCATCAGGTGGGCACGCACGGGCAGCGAGTAGGACTTCACAATGTTGCCCTCGGTGTCGATCACCTCGGCCTCGGGGATGCGGTTGTGGTCCTTGGTCTCGATGATGAAGATCTCGGCATTGCCCGACACGTCATCAAACTCCTCGCGGAAGGTCACGTCCTTGATCAGGTTCTTGAAGCGCAAGGTACCCTCGACCTCGCTGACGATCACGGCATTGAATGCGTCCCACTCACAGATCCTGTCACCGCTGGACACCATGTCGCCCGGCTTGAAGAAGAGCCTCGAGCCGTACTCGATGGGTGCATGGGTGAGCACCATGTTGGTGTGCGGATCCTTGATGGACATCTCGGCCATGCGGCCAACAACCACATCAACGCCGTCCTTATCCTTAACGGTGCGGAGGTCTTCGATCTCGATGCGACCGTTGTACTTGCTGGTGATGTTGGAGACTGCCGAAGCATTGCTTGCCACACCACCGGCGTGGAAGGTACGCAGGGTGAGCTGTGTACCAGGCTCACCGATTGACTGTGCGGCAATCACGCCGACGGCCTCGCCCTTCTGCACCATGCGATGCGATGCCAGGTTGCGTCCGTAGCACTTGGCGCAGACACCATGCTTGGCCTCACAGGTGAGGACGGAACGGATCTCGACCGACTCGATGGGCGAGTTGTCGATGCGTGCAGCGATGGCGTCGGTGATCTCCTCACCGCTCTCGACGATGATTTCGCCCGTGGTGGGATCGACCACATCGTGAACCGAAACACGGCCCAGGATGCGCTCGCCCAGGCTGGCGACAACGCGGTCACCATTGCGCACCTCGCGGCAGACGAGTCCACGCAGGGTGCCACAGTCCTCCTCGTTGATGATCACGTCGTGAGCGACATCGACGAGACGACGGGTCAGGTAACCAGCGTCGGCGGTCTTCAAGGCGGTATCGGCAAGACCCTTGCGGGCACCGTGTGTCGAGATGAAGTACTCGAGCACCGACAGACCCTCCTTGAAGTTGGCGAGGATGGGGTTCTCAATGATCTGGTGACCACCCTCAACGCCCGACTTCTGGGGCTTGGCCATCAGGCCACGCATACCGGAGAGCTGACGGATCTGGTCCTTAGAACCACGGGCACCCGAGTCGAGCATCATGAATACCGAGTTGAAGCCCTGCTTGTCGGCAGTGATCTGCTTCATCAGCTCGCTGGTGAGTTCGGTGTTCACGTTGGTCCAGATATCGATGACCTGGTTGTAACGCTCGTTGTCACCGATGAGACCCATCTCGTAGCTGGCCTTGATCTTCTCGGCCTCGGCATCACCGGCGGCGATGATTTCGGCCTTCTTGTCGGGGATGAGCACGTCGTTGAGGTTGAACGATAGTCCACCCTTGAATGCCATGTAGTAACCCATGTTCTTCACGTCATCGAGGAACTGTGCCGAGCGGGGCACACCGCAATTGCGGATGACACGGGTGATGATGTTGCGCAGCGACTTCTTGGAAATCAGCTCATTGATGTAACCGATCTCGTAGGGCACGGTGTTGTTGAAGATGATGCGTCCCACCGAGGTGTCCTCGATCAGGCGCTGCTCGTGCTCACCCTTGTCGTTGACGACATCGACAACGACACTGATGATGGCGTGCATGGCCACCTTGCCCTCATTATAGGCGATGAGTGCTTCCTCGGGGCCGTAGAACTTGAGGCCCTCGCCCTTGTCGCCCTTGCGCAGCTTGGTGATATAATAGAGACCGAGCACCATGTCCTGAGAAGGCACGGTAACGGGGTCGCCATTGGCGGGATTAAGGATGTTGTGAGGCTCGAGCATCAGCATCTGTGCCTCGACAACAGCCTCGTTGCCCAGCGGCAGGTGCACTGCCATCTGGTCGCCGTCAAAGTCGGCGTTGAACGCGGTACAAGCCAGGGGGTGCAGCTGGATGGCCTTACCCTCGATGAGCTTGGGCTGGAACGCCTGGATACCCAGACGGTGCAGCGTCGGTGCACGGTTCAACAGCACGGGATGGCCCTTCATGACGTTCTCGAGGATGTCCCAGACGACGGGTTCCTTGCGGTCCACGATCTTCTTGGCGCTCTTGACCGTCTTGACGATGCCGCGCTCGATGAGCTTGCGGATCACGAAGGGCTTGTAGAGCTCGGCTGCCATATCCTTGGGGATACCGCACTCACCCATCTTCAACTCGGGACCGACAACGATAACCGAGCGGGCCGAGTAGTCCACACGTTTACCGAGCAGGTTCTGACGGAAGCGTCCCTGCTTGCCCTTGAGGCTGTCGCTGAGCGACTTGAGGGGACGGTTGGAGTCGCTCTTGACGGCACTCGATTTGCGCGAGTTGTCGAGCAGCGAGTCAACGGCCTCCTGCAGCATGCGCTTCTCGTTGCGCATGATGACCTCGGGCGCCTTGATCTCGATGAGTCGTTTCAGGCGGGTATTGCGGATGATGACGCGACGATACAGGTCATTCACATCGCTGGTGGCAAAGCGTCCACCATCGAGCGGAATGAGGGGTCGCAACTCGGGCGGGATGACGGGAATCACCTTGAGAATCATCCACTCGGGACGGTTCATGCCCTTGCTGGCGCGGAAGGATTCCACAACCTGCAGGCGCTTCAAGGCTTCGGTCTTGCGCTGCTGCGAGTTCTCCTTGTAGGCACGGTCGCGCAGGGTGTTGGCCAGGGAGTCCAGATCGAGTTCGGCCAGCAGGTCGTAGATAGCCTCGGCACCCATCTTGGCGATGAACTTGTCGGGGTTGTCATTCTCGAGCGCCTGGTTCTCCTTGGGCAGCTTCTCCATGATGGCCATGTACTCGTCCTCGGTGAGGAGGTCATACTTCTCCAGCTCACGTGTGTCACCACCGTTCTCATACTTGACACCCGCGGGATTGATCACGACATAACGCTCGTAGTAGATGATCATGTCGAGCTTCTTGGTGGGGATGCCCAGCAGGTAACCAATCTTGTTGGGCAGCGAGCGGAAGTACCAGATGTGAGCCACCGGCACGACCAGCTCGATGTGACCGCTGCGCTCGCGGCGAACCTTCTTCTCGGTCACCTCGACACCGCAATGGTCGCAGACGATGCCCTTGTAGCGGATGCGCTTGTACTTACCGCAATGGCACTCATAGTCCTTCACGGGACCGAAGATGCGCTCGCAGAACAAGCCGTCGCGTTCGGGCTTATAGGTACGGTAGTTGATCGTCTCGGGTTTGAGGACCTCACCATGTGAATTCTCCAGGATCTCGTCGGGCGAAGCCAGACTGATGGAAATCTTGGTGAAATTGTTCTTTATCTTAGTATCTTTCTTGAAAGCCATAGTAGAAAGCGTTATTAATCGAGTTTCACATTGAGACACAGTCCGCGCAACTCGTGCAGCAGCACGTTGAGCGATTCGGGGATGCCCGGGGTGGGCATGGGATCACCCTTGACGATGGCTTCATAGGCCTTGCTGCGGCCCACAACGTCATCACTCTTGACGGTGAGGATCTCCTGGAGCACGTGGCTGGCGCCGAAGGCCTCCAGAGCCCAAACCTCCATCTCACCAAAGCGCTGGCCACCGAACTGGGCCTTACCGCCCAGAGGCTGCTGCGTGATGAGGCTGTACGGGCCAATCGAGCGGGCATGCATCTTGTCCTCTACCATGTGACCGAGCTTGAGGAAGTAGGTCACACCCACAGTAGCCTTCTGGTCGAAGGGCTCGCCTGTGGCACCGTCATAGAGCTGCGTCGTGCCGGCACGCGGCAGACCGGCCTTGTCGGTCCACGCGTTGAGGTCATCAAGGCTGCAACCGTCGAAGATGGGCGTTGCGAACTTGACGTCAAGCTCACGTCCTGCCCAACCGAGGACGGCCTCGAAGATCTGGCCCAGGTTCATACGCGAGGGTACACCCAGCGGGTTCAGCACGAGGTCCACGGGGGTACCGTCGGCGAGGAAGGGCATATCCTCCTGGCGAACGATGCGTGAAACGATACCCTTGTTACCATGGCGACCTGCCATCTTATCGCCGACGCTGATCTTGCGCTTCTTGGCGATATAGACCTTGGCCAGCTGCATGATGCCCGAGGGCAGCTCGTCGCCGATGCTGATGTCGAGCTTCTTGCGCTTGAGCTCAGCCTCGTAGGCCTTGCTCTTGTGCAGGTAGTTCATTACCGTGGCACGGATGAGCTCATTGCGGTGAGCGTCGGCGGTCCATCGGCTCAGATTGATGCTGTCGAAGTTCTCAATGCCCATGATGATCTCACGGGTGAACTTCTCACCCTTGGGCACGACTTCCTCGTCCATATAGTTCTTCACACCCTGTGAGATGCGGCCCTCGGTGAGGGTGTTGAGCTTCTCGATGAGGATCTCGTGGAGTTCTTCCTGACGAGCCTTGTAGTCATTGTCGAGCGCCTCGATGGCGGGATCAACGCCACGGGTGCGCTTCTTGACGGCACGAGCGAACAAGCGGGTGCCGATGACCACGCCCTTGAGCGACGGGTTGGCCTTGAGTGAAGCATCCTTCACGTCACCGGCCTTGTCGCCGAAGATGGCACGCAACAGTTTCTCCTCGGGGGTGGGATCGCTCTCACCCTTCGGGGTGATTTTACCGATCAGGATATCGCCGGGGATGACGTGAGCACCCACGCGGATGATGCCGCGCTCGTCGAGGTCCTTGGTGGCGTCCTCGCTCACGTTGGGGATATCGTTGGTGAGTTCCTCCATGCCGCGCTTGGTCTCGCGCACCTCGAGGGTGTACTCATCGACGTGCACGCTGGTGAGGATGTCCTCACGCACGAGGCGCTCGTTGATCACGATAGCGTCCTCATAGTTGTAACCCTTCCAGGGCATGTAGGCCACCTTGAGGTTGCGGCCCAAAGCGAGCTCACCGTCCTGGGTCGAATAGCCCTCGGTGAGGATCTGTCCCTTGACGACACGGTCGCCGGCGTCACAGATGGGACGCAGGTCGATGGTCGTGCTCTGGTTCGTCTTGCGGAACTTGGGCAGCTTGTACTCCTTGACCGCGCTGTCGAAGGAGACGAACTCCTCATCCTCGGTGCGGTCATAGCGGATGCGGATCACACTGGCGTCAACAAACTCGACCACGCCGTCGCCCTCGGCCTGCAGCTGTGTGCGGCTGTCATAGGCCATGCGCTGCTCGATGCCGGTGCCCACGATGGGAGCCTCGCTGCGCAACAAGGGCACAGCCTGGCGCATCATGTTAGCACCCATCAGCGCGCGGTTAGCGTCGTCATGCTCCAGGAACGGGATGAGCGCTGCAGCGATCGAGGCGATCTGTTGCGGCGAGACGTCCATGAGCTCAACATCGTCGGGAGCGACCACGGGGAAGTCGGCGTTCTTGCGCGCCTTGACGCGGTCACGCTGGAAGGTGCCGTCCTCGTTGAGCGGGGCATTACCCTGCGCGATGATGCGGTCTTCCTCGTCCTCGGCGGTGAGGTAGATGATATGGTCATTATCCAGGTCCACCTTGCAGTTCTCCACCTTGCGGTAGGGGGTCTCGATGAAGCCCAGGTTATTGATCTTGGCATACACGCACAACGACGAGATCAGACCGATGTTGGGACCCTCAGGGGTCTCGATCGGGCACAGACGGCCGTAATGGGTGTAGTGCACGTCGCGCACCTCAAAGCCGGCACGCTCACGCGACAGACCGCCAGGACCCAGGGCGCTCATACGGCGCTTGTGGGTGATCTCGGCCAGCGGGTTGGTCTGGTCCATGAACTGTGACAGGGCGTTAGTGCCGAAGAAGGTGTTGATCACGCTCGAGATGGTCTTGGCATTGATCAGGTCGATGGGAGCGAACTGCTCGGTGTCGCGCACGTTCATGCGCTCGCGGATGGTCCTTGCCATGCGGGCTAATCCCACGCCGAACTGGTTATACAGCTGCTCACCGACGGTGCGCACGCGGCGGTTGCTCAGGTGGTCGATATCGTCCACGTCCTGCTTGCTGTTGATCAAGCCGATGAGGTACTTGATGATCTCGATGATATCCTCCTTGGTCAGCACGCGCTTGTCGGCGTCGGTGTCCAGGCCGAGCTTGGTGTTGATGCGGAAACGTCCCACCTCGCCCAGGTCATAGCGCTTCTCGCTGAAGAACAGGTTGGTGATCACCTCACGGGCGCTGTTGTCATCGGGCGGCTCGGCGTTGCGCAACTGGCGGTAGATGAAGTTCACAGCCTCCTTGCCGCTGTTACACGTGTCCTTGTTGAGCGTGTTGAAGATGATCTTGTAGTCGTCGGTGTTCACATCCTCGCGGTGGAGCAGGATGGTGGAAACGCCCGAATCCAGGATCTCGGCGATATTATCTTCCTGCAGCTCGGTGTCACGGTCGATGATCACCTCGTTGCGCTCGATGCTAACCACCTCGCCCGTATCCTCGTCCACAAAGTCCTCACTCCAAGCGTGCAGCACGCGTGCGGCGAGCTTGCGGCCCACAGCCTTCTTGAGGTTGGTCTTGTTGACCTTGATCTCGTCGGCCAGGCCGAACACTTGGATGATGTCATTGTCATTTTCCAGTCCGATGGCACGCAACAGCGTGGTCACCGGTAATTTCTTCTTGCGGTCGATGTAGGCATACATCACATTGTTGATGTCGGTTGCGAACTCGATCCAAGACCCGCGGAAGGGGATAATGCGGGCCGAGTACAGCTTGGTGCCGTTGGCGTGCAGGCTCTGACCGAAGAACACACCAGGCGAACGGTGAAGCTGTGACACGACAACGCGCTCCGCTCCATTGATGACAAAGGTACCCTTGTCGGTCATGTATGGAATGGAGCCCAGGTACACGTCCTGAACCTCGGTGGGGAAGTTATGGTCGGGGTCGGTGCAATAGAGCTTGAGTTTTGCCTTCAGGGGCACACTGTAGGTCAAGCCGATGTCCAAACACTCATCGATGGAGTAACGGGGCGGGTCGATATAATAGTCAAGGAATTCGAGCTTAAAGTTGTTGCGAGTGTCCTCGATGGGGAAATTCTCGGCAAAAACTTTATAGAGTCCCTCGTTTTTTCTTTTCTCAGTCGGTGTATCCAGTTGAAGGAAATCACGGAATGACTGTAACTGCACGTCGAGGAAATCAGGATAGGGATAGGGATTTCTTACTCGAGCGAAATTGACTCGTTCTTTTTTTGAAACTGACATTGACAATGAAGTTTTGTGAACTCAATTAAAATGCTGTAATGTGAAATAGCAGACTCTCGTGCGCTCCCGCCGGAGAATGGCCGCCTGGATGCGGCGCGGTGCGATGAGAGGGGGCTTGACATTCATCGGACGGGTTGCCGCGACAGCGGGAGCGTCCCGTGCCGCGGACAACTCCGATGAATCATCTTGTTGTGTGCAGGTCAAATTTGACACAAAAAGGTTAAGAACCCACATGCGTTGGGGATTCTTAACCCAAACACCCGTTTAACGGGGTGCTATTATTTCAGCTCAACCTCAGCACCAAGGCCTTCGATCTCGGCCTTGAGAGCCTCGGCCTCGTCCTTCGAGGCACCCTCCTTGAGGGTTGCGGGAGCCTTGTCAACAAGGTCCTTAGCGTCCTTCAGACCAAGGCTGAGGAGCTCCTTAACCTTCTTGATCACCTGGAGCTTCTGTGCACCAGCGGCCTTGAGGACAACGTCAAACGAGGTCTTCTCCTCGGCCTCAGCGGCACCAGCGGCAGCGGGACCAGCGGCAACAGCAACGGCTGCAGCGGCGGGCTCAATGCCATATTCGTCTTTCAAAATCTGAGCGAGTTCGTTAACTTCCTTTACGGTAAGGTTCACTAACTGTTCTGCAAAAGCTTTCAAATCTGCCATAATAGTATGGATTTAAAATTGGTTGTTTTTAATTTTTGTTTAGTTTTCTTTTTTGGATAAGGTTTCCAGGACTCCGTGGAGCTTATTGCCACCCGACTGGAGAGCGCTGATGACGTTCTTGGCCGGCGACTGCAGCAATGCCACAACATCGGCGATGAGCTCGTTCTTGCTCTTGATAGCTACCAGTGCGTCGAGGTTCTGCTCGCCGACATAGACGGTCTCCTCAACATAAGCAGCCTTGAATGCGGGGATGGTCTCCTTCTTACCGCGGAATTCCTTGATGAGCTTAGCGGGCGCGTTACCCGTGTCGCTGAGCAACAGGGTCGTCGGACCAGCCAGGGAGTCATAGAGGCCACTGTAGTCGATGTCACAAGCATCCATGGCCTTCTTCAACAGGGTGTTCTTGACAACCATCATCTTGATACCGGCCTTGAAGGCAGCGCGACGCAGGTCCACGGTCTTCTCGGCATTGAGCGATGTGGTGTTAGCCAGATATACTACACTGTACTTGTCAAGAGTCTCCTTGATCTTCTCGATCATTAAGGTTTTATCTTCCTTCTTCATTTGGTTGTTGTCGTTTTAGAATGTTTAAGCCTCAATCGACTTGGGATCAACCTTGATACCCTTGCTCATGGTGCTTGAAAGATAAATGCTCTTGATGTACGTACCCTTGGCAGCGGCGGGTTTCAACTTGATGAGCGTGTTGATGAACGCGGCAGCGTTGTCGCGGATCTGCTCCGGTGTGAACGATACCTTGCCAATCGAGGTGTGCACAATACCACCCTTATCGACCTTGAAGTCGATCTTACCTTGTTTCACTTCTTTCACAGCCTTTGCCACGTCAGGAGTAACGGTGCCGCTCTTGGGGTTCGGCATCAGTCCGCGCGGACCGAGGACGCGTCCCAGAGGACCCACCTTTCCCATGATTTGGGGCTGAGTGATAATCACATCAATGTCAGTCCATCCGCCCTTAATCTTGTCGATGTACTCGTCAAGACCGACATAATCTGCTCCGGCTTCCTTGGCAGCGGCTTCGGCATCCGGTCCACAGAGAACCAGGACACGCACCTGCTTGCCAGTGCCATGAGGCAGCGATACAACGCCACGGACCATCTGGTTGGCCTTACGCGGATCCACGCCAAGACGTACGTCAATATCTGCGGAAGCGTCAAACTTGGTGAAAGTGATTTCCTTAACCAATGCTGCAGCTTCCTCAAGGGTGTACGCTTTCCCCGTTTCAACCTTCGCGTTGTACAACTTCTGATTTTTCGTTAATTTACTCATAATCAATAAAGTTTTTAAACGTTCTCAGGGAATTGACCCTTTACAGTGATACCCATACTTCTTGCTGTTCCGGCCACCATACGCATAGCCGAGGCTAATGTAAAACAGTTCAAATCAGGCATTTT
>JBGUKK010000108.1:0-2085 GCA_045114435.1 Sodaliphilus sp. | reverse complement strand
CTTCACCTCTACGAATACAACTACGTCACCATCTTCAGCGATGATATCCAGGTCTCTGTGGCCTGAACGCCAGTCGCGGTCGATGATGACGTAGCCTTTACTGCGCAGGTACTCAGCTGCGAGGTTTTCGCCCCATTGTCCGAGTTCGTTGTGCGCAGCCATCGTATAGCTTATGCTTCAGCTTCGGGCTCGGCAGCCTTAAAGTTGTCGAGATCCTCCACCTGGAAGTTCTTGATGTAGGCTGCCTTACCGCAAACATCCTCCTCGGTCATGCGGACATAGACGTTGGCACTCTTCTTGAAGAGCTCAGGAGCCTTTGAGGCATCGCGGATGATAAGCAGGCTCATTACCAACTCGGCAGTCATATCGTAGAGACGACGAGCCAGGAAGTCGTGTGCATCCTGATTGTCGAGGGCCTTCACGTAGTTCAGTGCGTCTTCGTAGATGGGGATGAGTTTCTCTACACGAGTCTTCAGGGCAGCATCGGCCTCTGCAGGCAGAGCAGCGAGCATGTCCTTGATGTTGTTCAGCATGGTGCCGTTAGAGATGTAGCGGAAAGCAGCAACTACCTGAAGCTGTCTGGTACCCTCATAGATAGAGAAGATACGGGCGTCGCGGAACAGGCGCTGACTCTTGTACTCCATGATGAAGCCTGAACCACCGTGGATAGAGATGGCATCGTAGGCATTCTGGTTGGCATACTCTGAGTTCATACCCTTAGCCAGTGGGGTGAAGGCATCAGCTAAGCGCTGGTACTTCTTCAGTTCCTGCTTCTCCTCTGGTGTCAGTTTGCGGTCGCGCTCGATGTCCTCGAGGCACTTGTAAACATCTACATAGCAAGCTGTCTCATACAAGAGTGAACGACCAGCATCGAGCTTGGCCTTCATGCGAGAGAGCATATCATAGACAGCGGGGAAGTTGATGATCTTATCACCGAACTGCTGACGCTCCTTGGCGTAAGCCAGTCCTTCGTTGTAAGCCTCCTGCTCAACACCTACACTCTGTGCAGCAATACCCAGACGGGCACCATTCATCAGCGCCATCACATACTTGATCAGACCCAGACGAGTAGAGCCGCAAAGCTCTGCCTTCGCGTTCTTATAGGTGAGCTCACAGGTGGGTGAACCGTGGATACCCAACTTGTGCTCAATGTGGCGAACGTCAACACCGCCCTGGCGCTTGTCGTAGATGAACATCGACAGACCACGTCCGTCCTTGGTGCCTTCCTCAGAGCGAGCCAGTACGAGGTGGATATCGCTATCGCCGTTGGTGATGAAACGCTTCACACCGTTCAGGCGCCAGCAGTTCTCCTTCTCATCGAAGGTAGCCTTCAGCATCACACGCTGCAAGTCAGAACCGGCATCGGGCTCCGTGAGGTCCATCGACATACCCTCACCAGCGCAAACGCGGGGGATATATTTCTGACGCTGCTCCTCGCTACCGAACTCATACAGCGTGTCGATACAGCTCTGTAGGCTCCAGATATTCTGGAAACCAGCATCAGCAGCCGAAATCATCTCACTCAGCATGGAGAACACAGCGTTAGGCAGGTTCAGACCGCCGTAACGACGGGGCATAGAGACACCCCACAAACCAGCCTTACGGGTGGCGTCAAGGTTCTCGTAAGTCTTAGAGGCATAGATCATGCGGCCGTTTTCGAGGTGTGGACCTTCCAGGTCAACAGCCTCAGAGTTTGGCTCGATGATGTTGGCTGCCACGTCGCCGGTGATGTCGAGAATCTGCTTGTAGTTCTCGATGGCATCGCCCAAGTCAACGGGAGCATAGTCATATTCTTTCGCATCAGCGAAACCTTTTTCCTTCAGCTCGACGATACGAGCCATCAGGGGGTGGTTCAAGTAGAACCCGATCTCAGGATGATCGCTATAATAGTTTGCCATAATTCAATAAATATAAATCATAATAATGATAAAAAACAAAGCACAAAGCGAAGCAAGCGTGGTGATAGTCCATTTGAGTATCCTATTCTTGATTTTAATGTATGCAAACATAGCTATGCCGATGAAAAGCAAGGCTAAGTCCAGTTCTAAATCCCACGGATGGTGCTTATGGCCGTGACCGCCTATC
>JBGUKK010000107.1:0-81073 GCA_045114435.1 Sodaliphilus sp. | reverse complement strand
TGCAGGCGATGGTCGCGCGACATGTCGGCCGGATGCAGAGTGGCGTAGTGGCTGGCGTTGTGCGTCTCGTGGCGCAGCAGGTAGCGGTTGGCACCGCACTCGCGCCACAGGACGTAACTGTCGCGCGTGCGGCGCTCGCCCAGCGACAGCGTGATGGCGCAGTGTGGCCAGCGCTGGCGTATCGCAGTCACCAGGTCGGCAATCCATTGGTCGCGGGACTCGTCCCACTCGCCGCCTTGCAGCACAAAGGTGCGAAACCCCGCTGCCTCGCCTTGATGGCAACACTGCAGCACCTCGTCGGCACTGAGCGTGTAGCGCGCCACGTCGTGGTTGCTGCGACGGATGCCGCAATAGTAGCAGTCGTTGCGGCACACATTCGACAACTCAATCAGGCCGCGCACAAATATGCCGCGTCCCCACGTGGCCTGGCTCACCGCACGGGCGCGCTCGTGAAGGAGCGCCACCGCGGCGGCATCGCCGGTGGTGAGGAGTTGGCGATAACCATCGGCCGACAAGTGGCCATGCGCCTGCAGTTGATCGATGAGGTTGTGCATAGCCACTTGTCGGTCGGGGGGTTAAGGTTGTCGGTAAATGCGGTGCGGTTACTTGATGGTGCCCAGTTCCTTGCCCACCTTGATGAAAGCGTTGATGGCTTTGTCGAGGTGCTCGCGCTCGTGGCCGGCGCTCAGTTGCACGCGGATGCGAGCCTGGCCCTTAGGCACGACGGGATAGTAGAAACCGGTCACATAGATGCCCTCTTCCTGCATGCGTGCGGCGAAGTCCTGCGACAACTTGGCGTCGTAGAGCATCACGGCGCAGATGGCGCTCTGCGTGGGCTTGATGTCGAAGCCGGCAGCCAGCATCTTGTCGCGGAAGTAGTTCACGTTGTCGACCAGCTTGTCGTGCAAGGCGTTGCTCTCCTTGAGCATCTTGAACATCTCGAGGCTGGCACCCACGATGCCGGGAGCCACGCTGTTGCTGAACAGGTAGGGGCGAGAGCGCTGGCGCAGCATGTCGATGATCTCCTTGCGGCCAGTGGTGAAACCGCCCATGGCACCGCCGAAGGCCTTGCCCAGCGTGCCGGTGAAGATGTCGATGCGGCCGTAGAGGTCGAATTGCTCGGCCACGCCATGGCCCGTGGGGCCTACCACGCCGGCCGAGTGGCTCTCGTCGACCATCACCAGGGCGTCGTATTTCTCGGCGAGTTCACAAATCTTGTCCATCGGGGCAACATTGCCGTCCATCGAGAACACGCCGTCGGTGGCGATAACACGGAAGCGCTGCTCCTGAGCCTGCTTGAGGCACTCCTCGAGCTCAGCCATGTCGGCATTGGCATAGCGGTAGCGTTTAGCCTTGCACAGGCGCACGCCGTCGATGATCGAGGCGTGGTTCAGCGAGTCGCTGATGATGGCGTCCTCGTCGGTCAGCAGGGCCTCAAACAGACCGCCGTTGGCGTCGAAGCATGAGCCGTAGAGGATGGCATCCTCGGTGTGGAAATAGTCGGCGATGGCAGCCTCAAGTTCCTTGTGAATATCGCTGGTGCCGCAGATGAAGCGAACCGATGACATACCGTAGCCGTGGTGAGACATGGTCTCGGTAGCGGCCTTGATCAAGCGGCTGTTGTCACTCAGACCCAGATAGTTGTTGGCACAGAAGTTCAGCACCTCGTCGTTGGGCTTCACCTTGATGTCGGCGCGCTGCGGCGTGGTGATGATACGTTCATTCTTGTACAAACCGGCAGCCTGGATGTCGGCGAGCTCCTTCTGGAGATGTTCCTGAAATTTTCCGAACATGATAAAATCAATTATTTAAAGGTTTGACATTAATAGTATATTCTAATTGCCCACAAAGGTAGTAATTTTTTTATTTAATGTGGTTCGTTTTAAGTTTTTTAGTTGTTAGTTTATTGACAAGCCCTTAAAACCTTATTCATTGTCGGCACTGGAGCCCACGTGACCCTGTCGCAGCGGGGTGTAGGTCTGCTGGTGCGGTTCCTGGGCTGCCTCCTGAGCCGTGGCCTGTTGAGAGCGCGCACGGCGCTTGCGGTGGTGCCAGCGGTTGCTCTCGATGGCGCTTTCCTCCACCTGGGCCACGACGGGCTCGGCAACGGCCTCGTCAGTGCGATGCCCGCCGTTGATGGCATACAGCTCATAGCGCTCGATGATGCTGATGAGCTTGGAAGGGTAGTTGATGTCCTCGGCATAGCCGCAGTCCCTGAGCCCCTGGGCCCAGCTGCGGTAGTCATTGACATCAAACTCATAGAGGATGCTGTAGCGCGGTCCCTTCAAGAACTTGGCGTGGTCCAGGAAGGAGTCCTCGGGAGCGCCATACTTGCGGTATCCCACCTGCTTGAGCGAGTCGCAGCCGCCATAGACCTCACCTTTCCAGTGATAGGCTTTGATGCCGAAGTGGTTGTTGGCTTCGACGGCCATCTTGCTCTTGCCGGCATAGCTCTCGAGAATGCCCTGAGCGAGGGTGATTGACGCGGGCACGCCAAACTCCTGCTCATGTTGCAACGCCACGGGCTTGTATCGTTCGATATAGTCTAAATAATCCTGTCGTGTGGCTTGAGCCGAAGCCAAAAAGGCGGAAAACAAGGTAAAAATCGAGCAAAAAACCAATATTTGCTTGTTTATCGGAAAAAAATCTATAATTTTGCGTTCAAAGTTAAAACTCATAATTCTATTATGACTGAAAAGAAAATCACCACAAAGGTAAGGGTTTATTCTTATAATGAACTAACCGAGGAGCAAAAAAAATTAGTTGACCTGGCTCGAGAGGCCACTTCACACTCCTATTCACCCTATAGCAACTTCAAGGTTGGTGCAGCGCTGATGCTGGATAACGGGGAAGTGTTTATCGGTGCTAATCAGGAGAATGCGGCCTTTGCTGGCATCTGTGGAGAACGCTCGGCGCTCTATGCTGCCGGAGCCAAGTTCCCTGGCGTGCCCGTGAAAACTGTTGCCATCACGTCGTTCACCCATGACATGTTTGTCGAGGAACCGACGGCCCCCTGTGGTGTGTGCCGCCAGGCTTTCCTGGAGTTTGAAAAGAACGGTCACCCCATCGAGCTGATTCTTGCCGGCCGGGAAAAGATCTACATCCTTGACAGCTTCAAGGACACGATGCCGTTGTCGTTCACCGAGTTTTAGTTGATCAGGCGACAATGGAGCATTAATCAGCAACCTTGACAACCAATCATAGTTGTCATGGGTTGTTTCTTTTGAGTGGAGTAAAAAAACTACAATTGTAATGAAGAATAAGTTAGACAAGAAACTGATTGGGTCGCTGAGCGTGGCCGATGTGATCCACTTCGTGATTGCGGTGGTGGTGTTTGCCGCCATCTCTTGGATTTATTTCTATCCCAACGACGTGAACGGTGATGTCCTGCAGCAGCACGACGTGATGCAGGGCGTGGCCAACAGCCAGGAAATCACCTCCTACGAGCAACAGACGGGCGAGAAGTCGTGGTGGACCGACGCCCTGTTTGGCGGCATGCCCACGTTCCAGATCGCACCCTCTTATCAGGGCACGTCGATGCTGAATCCGGCATCGGCCCTGTATCGCCTGTATTTCCCGACACCCGTGAGCTGGCTGTTCATCCTCATGCTGGGATTCTTCCTGCTCATGCTGGCGTTTAAGGTCAAGTGGTACTATGCCGTGCTCGGTGCCATCGGCTATGCCTTCTCGAGCTATTTCTTCATCTTGATGGGCGCAGGACACATCTGGAAGCTGATGGTGCTTGCCTACATCCCGCCCACGATTGCCGGCATCGTGTGGTGCTACCGCGGCAAGTATCTGGGCGGTATGGCCGTGGCTGCCTTCTTCGGCGCACTGCAACTGGCGAGCAACCATGTGCAGATGACCTACTACTCGATGTTCATCATCGTGCCGTTGGTCATCGGTTATCTGGTGAAGGCAATCATCGACAAGCAGTTCCTTCGCTGGTGTATCGCCACGGCAGCCCTTGTTGTGGCAGCTGGACTCGCTCTGCTGGCCAACTCACCCAACCTGATGATGACCTACAAGTACACCCAGGAGACCATGCGCGGCGGACACAGCGAGCTCACCCCCAAGGGCGAGGAAGCTGCCAAGGCTCAGGCCACCAAGGGCGGCTTGGATAAGGACTATATCACACAGTGGAGCTACGGCATCGACGAGACTTTCACCCTGCTGATTCCCAATTGCAAGGGTGGAGCGACCATCAAACCGGAGCATGGAGATAACACGTTCTTGTCGCTGGACAAGACCAGCAAGGCCGAAAAAATGGCCAACTCTGGCGAATTGACCTCACAGGATTATCAGATCCTGAGCCAGTTCCCGCAATACTTCGGTGACCAGCCCATGACCAATGGACCAGTCTATGTCGGTGCCCTCATCTGTGCCCTGTTCCTGCTGGGCTGCTTGATTGTCAAGGGACCGGCCAAGTGGGCCTTGTTCTTCGCCACCATCATCAGCATCCTGCTTTCTTGGGGCCACAACTTCATGCCCTTGACCGACTGGATGATTGACCACTTCCCCATGTACAACAAGTTCCGCACCGTCTCGTCAATCCTCATTATCGCCGAGATCACGATGCCCATTCTGGCTGTGCTGGGCTTGCGGGAACTGTTCAAGGAGCCCGATGGCTGGCGCAAGTACAAATTGCCGCTGTTGCTCAGCTTTGGCCTGTGTGGGCTGATCTGTCTGTTGTCGGCGATAGTTCCAAGTATCTTTGGCCACTTCTCGGCCGAGGAATATGATAAGCTGGTGGCATCAGGCCAGATTCAGCAGTTCCCCACGGTGGATGGCGCCATCGCCGCCGTGCGTGGTGCACTGGTCAGTGGTGACGCTTGGCGCAGCCTGCTCATCCTCCTGCTCGGCTTCGGCATCATCTATGCTTGCATCAAGGGCAAGTTGAATGAGATGGCGGCGACCCTCATTGTCGCTGGCATCGTGCTGGTGGACATGTATGCCGTGAACAAGCGATACATGGACTCCGATACCTTCACCTCGCGTTATGATGTGCCAGAGCAGCAGTTCGTTCAGCGTCCCGCCGATACCCAGATTCTGCAAGACAAGGACATGAACTACCGCGTGATGGACGTTCAGCACTTCGGCGAGGCGATGCCCAGCTATTTCCACAAGACCGTCGGCGGTTACCATGCCGCCAAGCTCACGCGCTATAACGACTTGATCAACAATCAGATCATGAACAATAACATCCAGGTGCTCAACATGCTCAACACGCGCTATGTCATCGTCGATGACCAGACCGTGCAGTCCAACCCCGATGCCCTGGGTAATGCCTGGTTTGTAGATTCGTTGACCTATGTGAACAACGCCGATCAGGAGATGGCCTTCCTGGACAGCTTTAATCCTGCCACCAGCGCCGTTGCCGACGCCAAGTTCAAGCAGCAGTTGGGTGAAGCTAAGGCGGTGCAGCCTGGTGACACCATCTATGAGACGTCATACGCCCCCAACCACCTGACCTATCAGAGCCACAGCGCAGCAGGTGGTCTGGCCGTGTTCAGCGAGATCTACTTCCCCTGGGGCTGGCAGGTGACTGTCGATGACAAGCCCGTGGAGATGGGACGCGTGAACTATGTGCTGCGCGCCGTGCAACTGCCCGCTGGCGACCACAAGATCGACTTCAAGTTCATCCCCGATGAGGTGACCAAGACACAGACGTGGGCACGCATCGCTGTGATTGCCATCTACGTGCTGCTGTTGCTCGCCTTGAACTACGCCATCTTTGGCGACAAGCTGTTCAAGAAGGAAGAGGACGCCCAGGCAACTAAAGCCTAATGCCTTGACACCTCTCAAGAGATATCTTACCGCCTGGAGCCGCCACCATCGCAGTGGCGGCTTCGGCATACATTCGCCCTACGCTTACAACTTTGTGCAAGGCGTGTGGCGAGTGCGGCAGCCCTATTACTCCTATGAGGGCCTGCACGCTCTGATCGGCACCATCAAGGCCTGCACGTCACGACGACAGCGGCGCGAGTTGGACATCATCAGCGAGAAGGAAGCGAGACTGCTGTTCAGGGTGACCAATTTCTTCAACCCGCGTCACATCCTGCAGATTGGTGCCGCAACAGGCATCGAGAGCGTCGCCATGCTCGAGGTGAGCCGCCAGTCGCGCCTCTACCTCTACGATGGGCGGCTGGAGCAGAATGTCCTTGCCGTGCGTGTGCTACAGAGCCAGCTCGACAGGGTCGAGTGCTATGACGATATCACAGTGGCCGTCGATGAGTTTCTGGAGGCTGGAGAGGGCACCATGTTGGCTCTGGTCAACAGGACGGCCGATGAGGCTGTGCTGCACCGCCTGCTGGATGCCGGCTGTGTGATTGTCATGCGCCATCTCAACAGCGATGAGGCGATGTCGGGCTTGTTCGACTCCTGCTGTACCCACATGCTCAAGGGGCAGACCTACTCCAACGGCAAAATCGCCATCCTTAACCCCAACCCCAAGCTGCAACGCGAAGACTTCCTCCTCTGGCTGTAGATAACTCCCAGCACGATTATCAAAGAAAAGGAAAAAGCCCCTGAGTAGCACAGGCGCCATCACTGGAACTAAAAACGAACCGCTCTGGCCGGCAATGGACAGGGCGGTTCGTGTGTATCAGTCAATCGTCAAGCGATTACTTGGCGCCTTTAGCGGGGATATTGATCTGAGGAGCCGAGGGGGTGTTGGGCTTGCTGGTGTCAACACCGATGGTCTCGAGGTCAAAAATCAGCGTCTCGTTGGGGGCAATGCCGTGGTTGCCCTGCAGGCCATAAGCGAGGTCGCTGGGGATGACAACGGTCACCTTCATGCCGGGCTTCATCAGGCCAAGCATCTCGGCAAAGCCGGGGATCACGCGGTTGAAGTTGAAGATAGTGGGAGTGCCTTCCTGGCTCTTGTCAAACTCGGTGCCGTCGAGGTGCTTGCCCACGTAGTTCACCTTGATGTTATCCTCGGCAGTGAAGTTCTTGCCCTCACCTTCCTTGAGCACCTTGTAAGCGATACCGCTCTTGGTGAAGGTGTAGCTCTTGTCGTTTTTCAGCTTGGCCATGTACTCCTCGCCCTTCTTCTTGTTCTCGATAGCCTTGGGCGACATGGACATGATGCGCTCCTGGAGAGCCTGAATCTTTTCCTGCTGATTCTGGATGTCGGCCTGCTTGTTCATCATCTCTTCCTGGCTCATGGGCTTGGCAGTGGTGAAAGCGTCATGCAGGTGCTTCATGAACACGCTCTGGTTAATGGGCATGCCGAGCTGCTGCTGAACGCCCTGGTACATCTGGGCGATGTACATACCCATCTGCAGACCAGCCTGGAAACTCTTGCTGGTGTCAGCGTTGGCGACAAACTCCAGACCCTTGAAGGCCTCGTTCAGATTGATCGTCGAGTCCTGCAACAGCTGCTGGGCCATGCCCTCACCAATCTGGTCACCTAACATCATGCTCAATGAATCCATTGCTGCCTGGGCCTCCTTGCTGGCCTCGGGACCTTTCTGATTGCAGCTTGCAAAACCGGCCATCATCAGACCAACTGCTGCAAAAGCTAAAATCTTCTTCATAATAATAAAACTTGTTTTTTGTTGTTTGAATTGTAATGTTGATATGAATTGTTATTGATTATTCTCCTCATTGGCTCCGCCCTGAGCGTTCTTCTCGACCTTGATGAGCTCAACGTCAAAGATGAGCGTGCTATTGGGGAGGATGTCGCTGCCGGCACCCTTCTCGCCATAGGCCAACTCGCTGGGAATGAACAGGCGATACTTGCTGCCCTCGCTCATCAGCTGCAGACCCTCGGTCCAACCGGGAATCACCTGATTCAAGGCGAAGGTGGCGGGTTCGCCGCGCTCCACGCTGCTGTCGAAAACCTTGCCGTCGATGAGACGTCCGGTGTAGTGCACGGTCACCTGGTCGGTGGAATCGGGCTTGACACCGTTACCCTCTTTCAAAACCATGTACTGGAGACCGCTCTTGGTGACCTTGACGCTGTCGTTCTTGGCGTTCTCGGCCAGGAACTCGCGACCGATGGTCAGGTTGTCCTTGATCTCAGGGGCACCAGCCACCGTATCGGTGGTTGTGGTCTCGTTACTCGTCTGGCCATTCTTGCAGCTCGACATGCCCGACATGAGCAGGGCTGCCATTGCGATAGCTAAATACTTCTTCATCGTTATCTAGAAAATGTTGTGAATTGGATTTGGTCGCTGATGATTTCACTTTTTCTCAACCTTGAGTAACTGCACGTCAAAGATGAGCGTGGAGTTGGGCTGGATGGGGCCGGTGCCGTGGGAACCATAGGCGAGGTTGGAGGGGATGAAGAGCCTGTAGGCTGCACCCTCACGCATCAGCTGCAGTCCCTCGACCCAACCGGGAATTACCTGGCCGACGGCGAAGGTGGCGGGCTCGCCACGCTCGACGCTGCTGTCAAACACGGTGCCGTCAATCAGTTTGCCGGTATAGTGCACGGTGACCACGTCGTTGGGACCAGGCTGCAGACCATCACCCTCCTTGACAACCTGATACTGCAGGCCGCTCTCGGTGACAATCACGCCCTCGACTTCCTTGTTCTTCTCCAGGTATTCGCGGCCGAGGCGTTCGTTCTGCTCGGCGCCTTGTTTCTCGAGATTGGTGAAAAATTCGGTGACAATTTGCTTGGCCTCATCGAAGGTCATCTTCTGCTCTGCACCTTCATAAATGGCTCTCAAGCCGTCGGAAAAATCGTTGATATTCAGTTTCTTGATGCCCGAGCCGATGAAGTTACCACCCATGCTCAAGCCTAATGCATAACTCAGTTTATCCATTGAATTGTTGTCTATATTTTTAAAAAAACGGTGCAAAGATAATGATTTATGTGATTGGGGTGCGCGTTTTTAGAAAAATTTTATTATTTTTGCTATCATAATAGCAATATCAGTTCAATAACCAATCTAAAAATATCTAATGACTATGAGCAAGAAGAAATTAGTGGTTTCGACAGGCGCTGGCGTCAGCGCCGAGAGTGGCATCAAGACCTTCAGGGACGCTGATGGCCTGTGGGAGAATTATCCCGTCATGGATGTTGCCAGTCATGAAGGCTTCCTGCGCAACCCGGCTCTGATTCATCAGTTCTACAACATGTTGAGGGGGAAGCTATTGAATGCTCAGCCCAATGCTGCCCACCTGGGACTCGTGGAGCTCGAGAAAGACTTCGACGTGAGGGTGGTTACCCAGAATGTCGATGATCTGCATGAGCGTGCCGGCAGCTCCAGTGTGCTACACCTGCATGGCGAGCTGATGAAGGTGAGGTCGGTCCGTCGCGAGGAACGCGAGTACACCTTGCCCTGTGATGAGTTGAGCGACAAGGGCATGGAGACCAGCGTGGACACGCTCGACCCCTATGGCGACCACGTGAGACCCCACATCGTGTTCTTCGGCGAGGCAGTGCCCAACATGGAGCAGGCCGCTCGGTTGGCCCAGGATGCCGACATCTTTGTGGTCATCGGCACGTCGCTGGTGGTCTATCCGGCAGCTGCTCTGATTCAGTATGTGAGACGCGGCGTGCCCATCTACTACATCGATCCGCGACCGGCAAGTGTTCCCAGCTGGGTGCATGTCATCGAGAAGCCGGCCACCCAGGGCGTCGCTGAGCTCATCGACATCCTGCGCCAGTCCTGATCGGGGGGGGGCAGGTTTTTACAGGCACATAACAAAAAGGGGGTGGCGATTTCGCCAGCCCCCTTTTGGTTAATCCTTGAACTTGATGATGGTATCCTCTCCAGCCCGTATGCTCACCACCTCTTGAAAGAGCAGTCGCTCGTTCTGCTGGCGTATCATGACCTGGCGCGAACCTTGCTGCGCACCATAGCGCATCCCTTTCACCTCCCCGTCAACAACCTCGGCTGTTGACGCCAGGAACGTCTTGTTCAGGCCCGAGATATTGACCCACAGGTCATCGTAGTGCTTGCCCGACTCGCTGACAAAGACAAGGTAGCCAAAACTGTCGCGGGTCTGGAAATCCTTGGCCAGCTTGTAGCTGTTGCCGCATCCACTCAGGAGCAGACTCACGGCACACACGGTCAGCAGGAGGAACTTTTTCATCTCAAGATAATGCTTATTCAATTCTTTACTTGTTGATGCCAAACTTGATGCGCAGCTTCTCGATCATGTCCTTGGTCATCGCGTCGAGGTCATACTCGGGCTTCCAGTCCCACTCGACGCGGGCGCACGTGTCGTCCAGCTTGTTGGGCCAGCTGTCGGCAATGCTCTGACGCAGCGGGTCAACCTGATACTCCATCTCAAACTCGGGAATGTATTCCTGAATCTTGTGGTAGATCACCTCGGGATCAAAGCTCATCGACGCGATGTTGAACGAGTTGCGGTGCTCAAGGCGTGTCGGGTCGGCTTCCATGATCTCGATGGCGGCGCGCAGGGCGTCGGGCATGTACATCATGTCCATCAACGTTCCGGCAGCAATGGGGCAGATGAACTTCTTGCCTTGAACAGCACTGTAATAGATGTCTACTGCATAGTCGGTCGTGCCACCACCAGGAGGAGTGACGTAGCTGATCAGGCCGGGGAAGCGCACCGAGCGGGTGTCAACGCCAAACTTCAGGGCATAATAGTTGCTCAGCAACTCACCGGTGACCTTGGTCACGCCGTACATCGTGCGCGGCTGCTGGATGGTGTCCTGGGGGGTGCCGTCCTTCGGAGCGTTGGGGCCAAACGAACCGATGCTGCTGGGGGTGAACACGGCGCATTTCTTCTCGCGCGACACTTCCAGCACGTTCATCAGGCCGTCGATGCCGATGTGCCATGCCAGCTGGGGTTTGTTCTCGGCAACAGCGCTCAGCAGGGCTGCCAGGTTGTAGATGGTGTCAATGTTATACTTGTCAACGACGTCACCAATCTGTTTGGCGTTGGTGATGTCGACGATTTCTGAGGGACCGCTCTCAGCGAGTTCTCCCTTGGGCTCTGCGCCAGGAATGTAACCAGCAACCACATTACCCGTGTAGATGCCCCTCAACTTCATTGTCAGCTCCGAGCCGATTTGGCCCGTTGAGCCGATGATCAGGATATTTTTCATTGTAGTATCTCTAAAATATGTTCAGGTTTATGTTTTCTAATCAAGGCACAAAAATACACCAATTCTCATTAATGTGCAACATCACCCCTATTTTTTTCTTTTTTCTATTGATCACCCCACCCCCAATTGTGATCATCGGGACGGTTCCAGTGATGGCGTCGCTTCGTTTTCCGCATCACGTTGAACCGTCCCGCCTGATGGCGCCCGTGGTTGGCTGGAACGTTTTTCTGGCTGGTTGCGGTGGGTCCGAGGAAAAAGTATTATCTTTGTGGGCGAGATGAGAAGCTTTCGTTACATGTCAGTCTTGCTGTTCTCGCTCTTGGCGATGCTGGGGTGGGGACGGGATGTTGCCGCAATGACCGATGTGGCCCGCGACACGGTTGCCGAGGTGGACACAACTGCCCACATGAACAAGTTCCAGCGAATCAAGGCTCGTGCCAATCAACTGCTGGAGGATAAGATGAATGAGCCGTGGGACACTATCCGCGACGGTGGATACTGGTGGCGTGCGATGAAGCACGGCAAGGTGGACATGGATGGAGGGACGATTGACTACCCGGCATTTATTGATTTCTGCTGGAAGGTGTACAAGTGGGGCGACAAGGCATTCAACAGCTACGACACGGCATACGTCGTGAGCACGGGCAAGAACTGGAAGCTGATGCTCAAGTCCAACAACTGGAGCGACAATTACACGGGCGAGCCTTTGAATGTTGTCGCTTTTCACATGCGCAGCAAACTGACGGCGAACATGGGTCTCCAATTGTCGTTCATGGCTGTGAGTGTGGGCTACACCGTGGGTATCTCCAACTTGATCAACCATGAGAAGGTTTCCAAGAAGCTGGACTTCTCGTTTACCTGCGCCCGCTTTGCCGCCGATGCCTACTATATGGAGAACCGCGGCACCACTACTGCCTGGTTCACGTGGAAGGATTCAGGTGAGAAACACAAGTATAAATTCAACGAGTTTGGCGGCTTTCACCGCAAGGCTTACGGCTTGAGTGCCTACTATTTCTTCAATAACCGTCGCTATGCCCAGGCAGCGGCCTATTGCTTCTCGAAGTACCAGAAGCGCAATGCCGGCTCACTGATTGCTGGCTTCTGCCTGCAACACCGCGACATGAGCATCGAGTTCGACGAGTTGCCGCAGGTCGTGCGGGAGCAGATACCGGAAGGCGAGGAGATGCCGCATTTCCTCTATAATGACTATTGCGTGATGCTGGGATACGGCTACAACTGGGTGCTGGGTAAAAAGTGGCTGCTCAACCTGACCGTCACCCCCTACGTGGGCTATCGTCACCTGCTGGCTACCAACCATGAGGACCGTGCCAGCGCGTGGTCGATCAACCTGCGCGCCCGCATGGGTGCCGTGTATAACATGAAACGGTATTTTGTGGGCCTGCAGAGCTATGGCGACTTTCACCGCTACAAGTCGGAGCGGCACCACTTCATCGGTTCGTTGCTCGACTTTACCGCCCTTGTGGGTATCCGCTTCTAAAAAATAATTGTGTTGTTTCCGTGTGACGTTCGGCGGAATTTTAGTACCTTTGCAGTTTAGAGAAAAAAATAGTTTTTTTTCAGACAAACAGACCATCTTGTAATCCGATGAGTGAGAAATATATCGTTTCAGCCCGCAAGTACAGGCCCTCGACGTTCCGCAGCGTGGTGGGGCAGCAGTCATTGACCCACACCTTGAAGACCGCGATTGTCAGCGGCCGCCTGGCGCATGCCTACCTCTTCTGCGGCCCGCGAGGCGTCGGCAAGACGACATGTGCCCGCATCTTTGCCAAGACCATCAACTGTGAGCATCCCACTGCCGAGGGTGAGGCCTGCAACGAGTGCCCGTCGTGCAAGGCGTTTAATGAGCAGCGCTCCTATAACATCAATGAGCTGGATGCCGCTTCCAACAACAGCGTGGACTACATCCGCGATCTGACCGATCAGGTGCGCATTCCGCCGCAGACAGGCCGCTATCGCGTGTTCATCATCGACGAGGTTCACATGCTGTCACAGGCTGCCTTCAACGCGTTCCTCAAGACGCTCGAGGAGCCGCCCGAATATGCCATCTTCATTCTTGCCACTACCGAGAAGCAGAAGGTCATTCCCACGATCCTGTCCCGTTGCCAGATTTATGACTTTGCACGCATCACGGTGCCCGACATCGTGCAGCAGCTGCAATACGTCTGCGAGCAGGAGAGCATTGAGGCCGAGCCCGCCGCGCTCAACGTCATCGCCCAGAAAGCCGATGGTGCGATGCGTGACGCCCTGTCCATCTTTGACCAGGTGGCAGCCTCGACCGAGGGCCACATCACCTATCAGAGCGCTCTGGATAACCTCAACGTGCTTGATTACGACTACTACTTCCGTCTTGTGGAGACCTTCCTGACGGGGGATGTCAACGAGGCACTGCTCATCTACAAGGAGATACGCGACAAGGGATTTGACTCACAGTTCTTCATCAATGGCTTGGCACAGCACCTGCGTGACCTGATGGTCGCCAGCACGCCCAAGACGCGGCAACTGCTGGAGATGAATGACGAGGTGGCACAGCAGTATGGCGTGCAAAGCGCCAAGTTGACCCCAGCGTTTTATTATCGCGCCCTGGACCTGTGCAACACTTGTGACCTGAATTACCGCAACGCCAGCAGCAAGCAGTTGCTGGTGGAGCTCACATTGATAAAACTGTGTCAACTGGTAAAGGCCCCACAGTCTCGGGCCACGGCCCCGCAGCCGTTGCAGAAGGTGGTCCCCGCCTCGGCCCCGAAGGCTCCGGCGCCTCAACAGCCTCGCCAGTCAACTCCACAGTCCCACCAGCCGTCAGCCCCTCAGGCCTCCATTCATGCCGCTCCGGCTGCTCCGGCCCCTGCTGCTCCAGCAAAGCCAACGCCGCCCCCTGCTCAGGCCGTTGCCGCAGCGCCATCCCGACCGATGCCGCCGTCGCTGGGCGGCGCTCCTCGCATCATGGTGAATGTGCCGAACCCTTCAGCCCATGCGGCCAATGATGCGGGTAGTGCCGACGCATCGTTGAAGCGCTCCCAGCCATTCAATGACGAGCAGTTCCTGCAAGCATGGAAAGGCTATATCGAGCAGCATCCGCAAGAGCGGGCACTGGTGATGATGATGTCCTATGCGTCACCGGTGCGTGGTGGCGATGACAACCACTATGTGATGACCGTTGGCAGCCCAAACGAACAAAAGGTTGTTGAGGAACACAAGGTGTCCATCATGAAATACTTGTGCGACACCTTGCAGAATGACACCATCGTGCTGGACATCAATGTGAGTGACGTGCCTATCGACACGCCCAAGATCCTGTCACCGCGCGAGGTCGCTGAGCAAATCAAGCAGAACAACCCCAACTTCACCCAGTTCATCAAGGATTTTGACCTGGGACTGGCTTGAAACCATAGCTGAAAGCGTTACAAATCGGGCTGATGGGACAAACGCTCCCCGTCAGCCCGATTTGTAATCATTGGATGGCGTTGATTGATGCGGCCTTGACTGTGAAGAAGTTGTCGTTGTTGATCTTCAACAGGTTGTACTCGCCATGGTTGCCCCATGGAGCCGGTTTGTCCTCGATGGTCATGTCCTCGCCGGTGTCATTCATGATGTATTGTCCGATGCGCGCGTGCCAGGCACGGATGCGTGCTTGAGATGAGATGCGGTCCATCAATCCGTTGCCCGAGGCCACAAGTTCCTTGAGGTAGGTGACATACTTGTCCCTGAAGGCGCTGAACTTGAGCATCCTTGCGATGAGGGGATTATTGTCGCTGCCCCACTTGAGGGGATTCTGGCGGCTCGCATCGTCCTGGACGCCGGTCTTCAAGGTCGTTCCCAAGGTGTTGTCGTAGTCGTAGGGGATGATGTAGAACTTGTACCCCGTCAATTCCTTGCCGTTGAAGTAGAGGTAGTAATTGTTGGCATTGTTCCAGTAGTCGTCCCACATGCCCACGGCGACGTTGACGGCGTAGGTCTTGAGCAACAGGTCCACGTCGGTCACCTGCTGAATCCAGGAGTAGAACTCGCTGTCGTTCAGGTGACAGACCTTGTCCATGAAGTCCACCAGCTGGGCGCGCGCGTGATCAAACTCCTCGGTCTGTGTCTTGAGCGTGTAGGCGTGGCGGTCATCGGTGTCATCGTCATACCAGATGTCGCCGTTGGGGTTGTTCAGGCCAGCCGCTCCATTGCGGCATTTCCACAGGTAGCCGTTGCTGGAGCCGAAGCGCTCTTTCCTGTCCTTGAGGTATCGCTTGTCGATGGGCTCCATCATCTCATACACGCCGTAATAGGCCTCTTTGCTGTCACCCTCGACATGAATCCAGAGGCGGCAGTAGCAATCGCGCATGGCCGTCCACACACCAGCTCGCCTGAAGAGGTCATAGCAGAACATCTCGCGGGCGTAGATCGGGTCGTCCTTGAACCACTTGAGGTGCAACTTGCGCACACCCTGGATGGTGTGGTCATCGTCGTCGACATACTTGCGCAGGTTCAACCCGAAGTGAGCATGGTGCCATGAAGTGTTGTCGCGCTCGTGTGTCTGCCCATGCCACCCTTCGGGCCGCCGCCGTGAGGTGTTGCCCTTGAGCCTGAGCCCGACATTATCGATAACCGTTGTCTCGCCCTCCTTGACGAATGTCAGGTTGGCCTTGACATACTGGGTCGTGTAGGCATTGGCGTCGTAGAGGGCCAGCAGCCTGTTCCACTCGTCAAGGCTCACATTGATGTGGACCTCGGGGATGACTTCGTCGTCCCAGACGTAGTCATATCCCTGTTTGACCGGCTCGGGCAACTCACCACCCAAGAGGTAGTCGATGAGCACATTGACGTCGGCAATGTTGAGTTCGTTGTCATAGTTGACGTCGGCGCGCTTGAAGGTATCTGGTTCGGGGCTGGTTCCCAGCAGGATGGCAATCAGCGCATTGAGGTCCGATAGTGAGATCTCGCCGTCACCATCGACGTCGCCCACTCGCAGGATGACCGGCGGCTGCTCCACGTGTTCCTTGATGTTGAACGTGAGGTTATTGAGGTCGAAGGTGAAGGTGTAGTCCTGCCCGTTGCCAGTGAACTTGTAGGAATGGTTGTTGTTGCTCTTCTGGGTCGTGTAGTCGTTGTCGAGCGTGACCTCCTGGCTCCCGCCACTATTGGGGCCGTAGCGGTAGTTGGCGTTGAAGACGTTCCAGTCGCTGCTCTGTCCGTCGGCAAACACGAACCACACCGTGCCGCTCACGGTGGCCGTCAGCGTGTGTGTGCCGTCTCCCATGTCCGTCATCTCGACCCCTGATCCAGGGTTCCAGTCCCCGAACGGGTTGTTGCCGACCATATAGATAGCTGCTCGTGCTGGAGTACAAGCCAGCACAAGCAGCATCCATATCACTTGAAAATACTTCTTCATCTTGAATTTCGGCTATGCTATAGGCGCTATAGATGCTATAGTTGCTATAGAAGCTATAGGCGCTCTATCTGGGGTCGGTCACTCGTACCAGGTGGAGTACATGAGGTAGTTCTTGGCGATCTTCACATTGATCTCGCTGGCCTGCTTGGGGTCAACCATCTTCTTGAACTTCGCCGGACTGCCTGCCCACAACTCGTGGGGGCCTACCTTGGTGCCTCCCAGGACGACGCTGCCTGCAGCGATGATGGCACCCTCGCCAATCTCGGCATGGTCCAGGATGACACTGCCCATGCCGATGAGCGCCATGTCTCCGATCTTGGCCCCGTGCACGACCACGTTGTGGCCGATGGACACGTCGTTGCCGATTTCGGTGACCGATTTCTCATAGAGCGTGTGTATCACGCTGTTGTCCTGGATGTTGACGCGGTTGCCGATGGTGATGGTGTTCACGTCGCCACGCAGCACGGCGTTAAACCAGATGCTGCAGTCCTTGCCCATGGTCACGTCGCCCACGACGACGGCATTGTCGGCCAGGAAACAGTTCTCTCCAATTTTAGGCTCAAAGCCTCTCACTTTCTTGATGATAGCCATTATTATTTCGTTTTGAGTTTAGAGTTAAGGGGTGTTAGTTGAGTTCCTTGGTTTTGTCGGCGAGCCATGCGGCCTCGTCGGCGTTGAGAAGCGGGGTGATGCGCTCACACACCATGCGGTGGTAGGCGTTGATCTGGGCCACCTCTTCGGCCGTTAGCATCGAGCGGTCGATGAGTTGCTGGTCGTAGGGGAAGAGCGTCAGCGGTTCAAAGGCGAGGAAATCGCCGAACTCCTCGGTCTTCTCGGCCTCGACGACGAGCAGCAGATTCTCGGTGCGGATGCCGTATTCACCGGTTTTGTACAGTCCAGGCTCGTTACTCATGACCATGCCGGGCACGAGTGCCACGTTGACCAGGTTGGTGCGGATGCTCTGTGGGCCCTCATGACAACCGAGGAAGTGTCCCACGCCATGACCCGTGCCGTGGCCGTAGGTCATCGCCTCCTGCCACAGCGGCAGGCGAGCGAGCACGTCGAGCTGGCAACCGGTGGTTCCCACAGGGAACTTGGCGCGTTGCAGCGCCAGGTGCCCCTTGAGCACGAGGGTGAAATCGTGCTTCTCCTGGGCGGTGGGATTGCCCAGGGTGACGGTGCGGGTGATGTCGGTAGTGCCGTCCAGGAACTGTGCACCGCTGTCCACGAGCAAGATGCCCTCGCCGTGGAGGGTCGATGCGCTCTCGTCGGTGGCCTCGTAATGGACGATGGCGCCATGCTCCTTATAGCCGCAGATCATGGCGAAGCTGTCCTCACGGTAGAGGTCCTGCTGGGCGCGGAACTCCTTACCCTTGTTCCACACGTCCACCTCATTGATGGAGCCGCTGGGCGCCGTCTCCTCAATCCACTTGAACAGGCGCACCAGGGCCGCACCATCGCGTTCCATGGCGTGGCGGAAACCGTTGATCTGCACCTCGTTCTTGATGCTCTTGAGGTCGGTGATGGGCGAGCGGAAATAAACCTTCTGGCAGGGTAGGGCGTTGGCGAGTGTGTCGCTCACGCGGTTGGGGTCGATGAGCACAACCTCGTGCTCACTCACGCGCTCCAGGAAGTGGACGATGTCGTCATAGTTGCGCACCCTCACGCCGCAGGCCTTGAGGTGCTGGCGCACCTCGTCGGTCACCTTGTTCTCATCAATGAAGAGTTCCTTGAGGGTCTGTGAAATGTAGGCAAAGGCTATGGCCACAGGCGTGAACTCGATGTCGTTGCCGCGCAGGTTCAACAGCCAGGCGATGTCATCGAGGGCCGTCACCAGCATGGCTGTCGCGTCGTTGTCCTCGAGCACCTTGAGCAGGCGGTCGATCTTGGCGCTGGCTTCCTCGCCGGCATACTGCACGTCGTGGACAAAGGCCGGCTCGCTGGGGCGGGCGGGACGGTCGGTCCAGATCTTGTCGGCGGGATAGAACTCGGTGGCAAGCATGAACCCGTTCTCGCCGCAGAAGCGCTCCAACTGGTTGGCATCCTGGGCGCTGTAGAGCCTGCCGTCGATGGCGATGACAGAGTCCTCCTCAAGCACCTCTTTCAGCCACTCGTGGATCGTGGGGTCGTTGCCCATGTTCTCTTTCATCATCACGAAGCCGCTGTCCTCCAGCTCGATACCAGCCTGCAGGAAGTAGCGGGAGTCGGTCCATAGGGCGGCCTGGTCAAGGGTTACCACGGCGGTGCCGTTACTGCCTGTGAAGCCGCTGATCCAGTCACGGAACTTCCAGTGGTCACAGATGTATTCACTCTGGTGCGGGTCGGTGCCGGGAATGATGACAGCATCGACATTCAGGCGGCGCATCTCCTCGCGCAATGCCTCAAGGTGAGGATAAGTCTCTCTACTCATAATCTTTATTTGTCGTTGTTATTGATCTCAAGTTACTGACCTGCAAAGTTACTATTTTCTCATTAATAAATAGACGGCTCCCTCGATTTTTCACAATGCAACATCACCAAATGATAAAATGTGGAATAATTTTCTACACAAAATATTTGTGATTCACAAAACCTTTGTGTATTTTTGCATTCGTGAAAAAGCAACTTGTCTATAAACAGACATTTACTCGTTAATATGAATAGAATGAACGATACATCTTAGCATAACAATCGGTATAGCATTGTTTTTTTGAGGATTACAAGACTATAGAGAGATAGCTTAGGGAAACTATGCCCTCTTGTGAAATCTACAAAAGGATTGAAACAGAGAAGTGACCGAAGCTTTAGCCCTCGAAGCTTAAACGATGTTTTACCGATATACGACTTGTTATATACAAGTAAAGCACTACAAAGCGAGAAGGATCTTTATGGCTTTCTCGCTTTGTTTTTTTTTAAGGTGTGGTCGCAACGGTCTCCGTTGCTAAAGATTAAAATGTATTGAGATTATGATTCATATCGGAAGAGAAATCGAAAATGAGCTGCGCCGCCAAGGGCGGGGCGTAACGTGGTTTGCGCAGATGCTTCCCTGCGACCGCACCAACGTGTATAATATCTTCCGCCGTCAAGGTATTGACACGGTGTTGCTGCAACGCATCGGAACAGTGTTGAATCGCAACTTCTTCCTGCTCTATTGCCAGGGTGAGGGTGCTGGTGAGGAAAATAATTCAACGGATTCGTAGCATTATCTGCTATAGGCAATAATGTTACTTAGTTGCAATTAGCAGTAATTTTGCATTGCCAAGTGAGCCGTGCCCGCCTCGGCTCAATGGCAATTGCGTCTATCATTATTATATGAACTTCTAAGAATAGATGAAAATGAGTGTAAGCAGTAGAAGAAAGGTATGTTGGTTATTTCCCCGTGAGCCGCATTTTCCCTTTTTCCAGGAGACTAAAAATTTCGGGTAAAGTTTTTTTTAATGTATTCCCACTAAATATAGATGGGCCCGGAGCCGCGAGACATTAGAAAAGAGAATACAACGTCGCTCCGGCAAATGCAAGAGCCCCTCTCTTGTCCAATCGACCCAAGAGGGGGGCTATTTTTATAATAGGAAGCAATAGGTCGTCACAGGAGAATGCCAATACACATCGGAAAAGAAATCAAGGAAGAATTGCACCGCCAGGAGCGCGGTGTGAGTTGGCTCGCAGAGAAGGTGCACTGCGACCGCACTAATGTGTATAACATCTTCAAGCGCCAAGGCATCGACACGCGTCTGCTCGAGCGCATCAGCATCATCCTAAACCGAAATTTCTTCACCCTTTATTGCCAGGAAGAAGTTGAGGATGCGGAAAATCATTCAACATAATTGTAGAATTATTTACTATATTTTGGGTAGCCACATTCAAGCTCTTATCAATAATTTTGCACTATGAAAAGAATCTTGCCTGGTTCAACTTGAATAATAGTTATTAAAATCATAGAAATAATGAAGAAATGGTTGTTATTTTTTTCCTTGGTGTTGCTGACGTGGTCAAGCGCAAGCGCCATCTATTTTGCTGACGAAGGCATATCCCAAGGTTATCGTGGCTTTGCTGATTTCTCCTACACCCTTGGCATAGGTGACTGGGGTAAGAAACATGATCGCGTTGGTATCATGACTTCTCATGGCTTCCAGATTGCCCCCCAATTCTTTGCTGGCATTGGCGTGGGTTTTAATTACTACTTCAATGGAAAGGATGAAGCCTGTAGTCTTCCCGTGTTTGCACACTTTCGTAGCGATATACTGGAAAACGAGATTACTCCCTATGTTGACTTGAGGGTGGGGTACTCGTTCCTGGATGTGAAGGGCTTTTACATTAATCCATCTGTTGGATGTCGTTTTGAGTTGAATGATAACCTCGGCTTGAATGTCGGTCTTGGATATACCATGCAACAAGCGGAGTTTCTATTTACTAATGAAAAGAAGAATTGTGGGGGACTTGACTTCCGTTTTGGCCTTGACTTTTAATTTTTTAAGAGAATGAACATTAGATACTTATTACTTCCAGTTGTTGGCTTGTTCATGTTGCTTGTGGGATGTGTATCGCCTGCTCGAGTTAATTTTTCATGTGACGATCCCACTGTTGATATCTACATTGACGGGGAGTATGCTGGCAAGGCGCTGGTGAATTATGTCTTCCCAAACTCCAAACAGGATGTGGTGGTAACTTGCTATGACGATGGCAGGGAGGTTTACCGATGCACCTTTAGTAAAGAGGGACGATTGAACAATGAGTTGATTGAGTTGCAGATACAGCACAATTTGCAATATTCATCTGGCGGTAGAAAAGCTAAGACTAACTAATAAAAAAAGTATATGATATGAAACAGAAATTATTATTATCATTATTGTTCGTGCTATGCACAACAATCAGCACAACCGCGTTTGGCAGGAGTAAACTTGTGAAAATCTCGGTCGAGCCGAGGGAGGCTGCTATCTTTGTTGATAACATCTTTGTTGGTAACGGCTACGGCGAATTCCCTTGTCCCAAAAAGAAAAACGCTGTAGCTGTCATACGTGTTGAATGCGACGGTTATCTTACCATTAACACCAAGTTCTTTGGCGGTGACAAACGAGAGAGCCTTCATCTCGTGATGCAACCCGATGGTTTCATCAATGGTACCGAGCCCTCGGGTGCGGTGAATAAATTCTTCACCATTGAGGTGGCCCCCAAGTTCTATTCCAAGAATGCTGATGGGACTTATGACACTAAAATGGCATGGAAGATGTTGCATCAGGTCCTGTTGAACTATTTTGACGAAATTGAGACCACCGATTTCTATAGCGGATATGTGCAGACACCATGGCATTACACCGAATTCACCATGAGTGACAAGCAGGTGCGCAATAGGGTGATTATCAGGGATATCTCTAATCCCGATCTAGTGGCATTTCAGATAAAGATTTTGAGTGAGGTTGCTGCTACAAAGTTGGGTAAACATGGCGAGTTTGTCGAAGTGGATAGGATCCCCAATGAACTAGTGCCCCTTATTCAGGAGTTGCAGACGAGAATCGGTAAGTTACATAGTTTTTAATCAAAAAAAAGAAACAAATGAGAAAAAAGAATTTATTAACCATGCTGTTTGCATTGGCTTTGGCATTTTGCGTCAAGGCTAATGTGATTGTGGATGATTTCAGCGCTAACATTTATAGCTGGAATGAAGGTGAAATCGGTGATAATATTGGATCCGTTCAGATTATCAATGGCCAATTGAATATTCAGTCTAAGCATGATCTGATTGCGCTTAAGACCCATTGTTATGCCCCCATCAATGTGGATAGGGATTTCAAAATCACAGCCCATGTTCTCATTGACAAACTCAAAGACGACAAGCAGGTCGGTTTAATCTTCAATTATCGTGATGACGGTAACTTCTACTGCTTCTCATTCAATGAGTATGCTGTTAGTTTTCTGCGCTTTGAAAATAATGTGGAGGTGGGCAGTTACCACCAGGGTGTCAAGTGGAATAAGAAGAAAAAACTGGAGCAAGAATGGACATTGATCAAGGCCGATGACGAGTTGGCGTTCTTGGTTGATGGCCAAGAGATTATCCGCATCCGCTATATGCCTCTTGCTTATTGCGGAGTGGGTTTTTACACCATTGATAAGCAAAAGCTCACAGTGGATAGTATTGAATATGTTCAATAAGTTTTATTGCTGAATGAAGAAATGGGCAACTTTTTAGGATCCATTTTGGGGGCTATTTTTTTAATTATTTTTGTTGTATCTTCTTTGTTTTTATCATAAAGTTGATTGGAATAGATGTGAGTGAAGAGGACGCTGAAGGGTGGCTTTCAATAATAGGCGTTATTGCGTTTGCAATATCTTTTATAGTCTTCATTTTGAATAAATGCTCTTTTTCAAGTTGGTAATATATGATAACTCTCTTTTGGAGTAGTCAGTGGATGTGACTGACATGAAAGTAGGCAGGGGCGTAGCCTGGAATATCCAGGCCATGCCCCTGCAATGGTTTAGTTGTGATTAAGTTATGTCAGGTTGTTTTAGTTGTTTGACAAGTGGGTGTTTTACTCGAGGATGGGGGTGCCGATGCAGCCGTTGGGGGCCTGGATGTGGAGCAGGGCGCACACGGTGGCGGCGATGTCGGTCATGTGGGTCAGGCGCGAGGTCTCGCCGGGGGTGACGTGCCAGCCCATGAAGATGAGTGGGATGTGGCTGTCGCTCTGGCTCCAGGTGCCGTGGTTAGACCCGGCCCACTCGGGCTTGCCGGCATAGACGCCGGTGCGCGGCACGACGTAGATCTCGCCGCTACGCTCGGGGAAGTAGCCCAGCTTGATGCGCTCCTTGAGGATGGATGGGATGGGGCAGGAGTCGATGTGGGCGACGTCGATGGCCCACTGGATTTCCTCGGGTTGCTCGAGGGCCTGGCAGGCGGCTTTCATGACCGCATCATAGTCCAGGTGGGCACTGTCGATGGCCTCGCGGTTGAGGTAGAAGGTGTATTCCATTTCAGCCTTGAGCAGCTGTTTCACGCCGAACTGCTCGTTGAGCACCTCGTTGGCGGCGGTGAGGGCGTCGGGGTTGTGCCAGCAGCCACTGGGCAGGCCATGGCCGGTCATGCGCGGATAGCTGTGAGTGCCGCCATGGTCGGCCGTGAGAAACAGCAGGTAGTTGTTGCGGCCGATGCGCTCGTCGAGCACCGTGATGAAGTGGGCAATCTCCTTGTCGAGCTGATAATAGATGGAGTCCACCTTGGGGGAGTGGGTGCCGTAATAGTGAGCACACATGTCGGTGTTGGAGACGCTGACGGTGAGCATGTCGGTCGACTCGCCCTGGCCCAGCTTCTCGTTGATGAGGGCCTGCTCGGCGAGGGCAAAGGTCATCGTCGTGCCCGTGGGTGTGTTGTTGAGGTCGACCGACAACTCCTTGTGATGGCGCTTGTTGAAGTCGCTGACCCATTGCGGCAGCTTGTCCATGTAATAGGTGCTCGTGACGAACGACTGGCTGCCCTTGTCAAACCAATAGGCGCCGATGGGATGGTGCCCAGATGGCAGAATCGAGGCGCGATCCTTCAGGGCGATGCCCACGGTGCGGCTCTTGAAGTCGGTGGCGAGCAGCAGCTGGTCGGCGATGTTGGTGGTGATGAGGTTGCGTGGCGACTTGCCACGGGTCTTGTTGTTGCCGCCCACGCCGCGCTCGTTGTCGTCCTGGACGCTGGTGACACTCTTGCCGTCGAGCATGAAATTGTTGCCCGCGATGCCGTGAAAGGCGGGTGTGGTGCCCGAGAAGATGGTGGCGTGGCCGCAGGCGGTCACCGTGGGCACATAGTCGATGATGGTGTTGTTGCAGCGGTAGCCGTCGTGGAGCAGGGTCTTGAACCCTCCTTCACCCCACTGGTAGTTATAGAGGTAGTCCCAACGCATCTGGTCGACAACCAGGCCCACAACCAGCTTGGGCCTCTCCACCTGAGCCGCAGCACTCAGCGCCACAGCAGCCATCACAACAACTAAAATCTTCTTCATATTCTTCTTCATACAACCAGCTTTTATTTTTTATATATTTTGGTACTGAAATATAACGACAACTTCAACAACTTGAACAACTCTTTATTAATGATTTTTGGTCATTCTGTTGTTGAAATCGTAGATAGTCCTTCCATCAATGCTTATTATGTTATTGGTCTCTTTGTCAAACAGATAACGCTCAAGGTCATAATTCTTGGGAGCAAAATTCACTAGAATGCCGCAGGGCTTTTTGAGCAAGCGTAAATAGTTAAAAAGCTGAGCCCGGTGAACCGAGAGCAACTCACTCACGGATTTGCATTCAATGATAATTTCATTTATACACAGAAAATCCACTCGAAACAATGCTTGCATCTCCTTGTTGTGGTAAACAGGGTGGAATGATAGCTCTCTCAGATAAGGAATGCCCTGTTCTTCAAACTGCAGTTGAAGACCTTCTTGGTAACAGGACTCATTTAAGCCAGCGCCTAATTCACAATGAACCTCATGTATAGCTCCGATGACATCATATATTTGATTTTTTATATATTCAATGTTTATCATAAAAAAGTTGTTTAAGTTGTTTAAGTTGTGTTCAATTTTATGTTTGAGTTGTATTTTTTAAAAGATGGAGTGATGGGTTGTTTTTTAGTGGTGGCGGGTGGTGCCGCGGATGACCAGGCGGGTCTTGACGATGCGTTTCTCGGCGTGGTCGCGTGGCAGGGTGCCCTCGACCAGGCCGATGAGGATGTCGGCCGCCTCCTTGCCCACCTGTGTGCCGCGCTGCTCCACCGTGGTGAGCATCGGGTCGCACACCGTGGCGCGGAAACCATTGGTGAAACCGCAGATGCTGACCTCGTCGGGGACGACATAGCCCAGGCGCTTGATGACCGAGAGGATGCCGATGGCCGTCTCGTCGTTGATGGCGAAGAAGGCGTCGGGCGGGTTCTCCATGCGCATCATGGCGGGTGTGATGCGCTCGGCATCGGCGCGGTTGTCGCAGATGCGCACCAGCGACTCGTCCAGTGCCAGCCCGTGCTTGTAGAGGGCGTCGCGGTAGCCGTTGTAACGGTTCTTGGCAATGACCATGTTCATCGACGCGCCGTAGAAGGCGATGCGCTTGCAGCCCGTTGTAATCATGTGAGAGACAGCGTTCAACGTGCCCATGTAATCGTCCACCACGACGCGGCTGGCGTTGATGGCGGGGCAGATGCGGTCATAGAAGACCAGCGGCACGCCAGCAGCTTCGAGATGCATGAAGTGGTCATATCGCTCGGTGTCCTTGGCTTGTGAGACGATGATGCCGCACACCTTGTTCTTGAGCATCGCTTCACAGATTTTCACCTCCTGGTCGTAGCTCTCGTTGCTCTTGGCCACAATCAGGTGATACCCTCTTGCCGATGCCTCGCTCTCGATGCCGTCGAGGATTGACGAGAAGTAGTAGTGCACCAGTTCGGGCACGATCACCCCGATGGCGCGAGACGGGTTGCGGCGGCTGTGGCGCAGCTGCTCGGCAATGACGTTAGGAATGTAATTGTGTTCGCGTGCAAACTGCTGAATCTGCTGACGGCGCTCGCGGGATATGCTGGGACTGTCGCTCAGGGCGCGCGACACAGTGGCTACCGACACCCCCAGCTCGCGGGCGATGTCCTTCATCGTCATTTGTCGTCTGTCATTCATCTTTTGAGTTGGTTGAAGTTGGTTAATACTGGATGAGGACTATAATCGGCGTCCCCGTTTAAAGAGATGGATCGGTAAAATAACACGGGGCGAAATTACAATGAAAAAACGGATTGCGCAAACGATTGCACTCAATTTGTTAAATTTTTAACATTAATAAAAAAGGAGTTTGTTTGAAAAATGCTATTTTTGCCTTGATTTAATTGCCGTAGAGCCCTCTGACGAGGCGGTTGGGCAGTTGTCAATGAAAAAGTCACCAATGGGATTAAGAATAATTAAATATTTGATTACCAACATAATATTAACTTTAAAAATTTTAAAATGAAGCAGGTAAACATCAGAATTCCCTTTAGGATTCTAACCCTTGTGATGGGATTGTTCCTGTCACTCGGAGCCTATGCACAGATTACTGTGAATGGCATTGTGAAGGATGCTACCGGCGAGCCTGTGATCGGCGCGACTGTTCGTGTCGTGGGCACTCAGCAGGGTACAGCTACCGACTTTGACGGTCTCTTTACCCTTGAGGGTGTGCCTCAGGGCGCCAAGCTCCTGGTTTCGTCTGTCGGCTATGAGGACCTTGAGGTCAGCGCAGCCAAGGACATGGTCATCACTATTACCGAGAGCACCCAGATGCTTGAAAGTCTGGTGGTCATCGGTTACGGTGTAGTGAAGAAAAACGACTTGACTGGTTCGGTTGCGGCACTCAAGCCCGATGGCAAGAACAAGGGTGTCGTTGTCAGCGCTCAGGACATGCTCGGCGGCAAGGTCGCCGGTGTGAGTGTGACCAGCAACAGTGGTGAGCCTGGTGGCGGTGCTACCATCCGCATCCGCGGTGGTTCGTCACTGAACGCCAGCAACAACCCCCTCGTCGTGATCGATGGTATCGCCATGGATAACAACGGCGTGAGCGGTGTGTCCAACCCCCTGTCACTGGTTAACCCCCAGGACATCGAGAGCTTCAACGTGCTGAAGGACGCTTCGGCCACCGCCATCTACGGTAGCCGTGGTTCTAACGGTGTCATCATCATCACCACCAAGAAGGGTCGTCGCGGCCAGCGTCCCTCCGTTTCCTACAACGGTAGTGTGACCTGGAGCATGAAGAAGAAGACCATCGACGTGATGAGCGGTGACGAGTACCGCGAGTTTGTTGCCAAGATCTTTGAGGGCAACACCCGTGCCGGCAATGCCCTGGGTTATGCTTGGCGTGACGCTCAGGACGCCGATGGCAATGTTCAGCGCTTGCAGCAGATCAACTCCGTTGTCAATGGCAAGCTGGTGCGTGCCACCGTTGACGGTATCGCGCTGCCCGAAGGCTATAGCTGGTTAGAGGGCGACAACACCTCAGGCATTGTCTCCCCGCTGCTCGGTGATGCCAACACCAACTGGCAGGACGAGATCTACCGCACGGCCTTCAGCCACGACCACAACGTGACCGTCGCCGGTTCGCTCGGACAGATCCTGCCCTACCGCGTGTCGCTGGGCTTCACCGACCAGGAAGGTATCCTCAAGACCTCGGACTTCAAGCGTTACACCGTGGCCTTGAACCTGAATCCCTCGTTGTTTGACGACCACCTGACCTTTAACCTCAACGGTAAACTGGCGTGGACCAAGTCGCGCTGGGCCGATGGTGGCGCCGTGGGCAATGCCGTGCGCATGGATCCGACGCAGCCCATCTATGGCAACCGTGACGAGAATGGTGACGGCATCAACGACTACGCCGGCGTGGGTGGCTACTTCGAGTGGCTGCAGGTCAACGGCTCAGATCCCGCTTGGCCCTACACCAAGAACACCAACGCACCCTACAACCCCGTGGCCATGCTCGACAACCATGACAACAGTGGTAAGACCCACTCGTTCATCGGTAGTGCCGACATCGATTACAAGATCCACGGCTTTGAGGACCTGCGTCTGCACTTGACCCTGGGTGGTGACTTTACCGGTGGCAACGGTCACAACATCAGCACCAATTTCAGCAACACCTCCAACTACTGGGGCAACACCAGCTGGTACACCCAGAGCAAGGAGAACCTGCAGTTGAGTACCTATGCACAGTACTACAAGGACTTCAACGACAAGCACCACTTCGATATCATGGCCGGTTACGAGTGGCAGCACAACTGGCGCAAGGAGTATAACGAGTCTTGGGGCACCTATCCCACCGACTCGAAGCTCATCTTCACCGCTGCCGATGCCGAGAATGGCGCACTCCAGGTTGTTCCCGGCCAGTGGATTCCCGGTGCAAGCTACAACCTGGGCGACAGCAAGGGTGGCGCCATCCGTGCCGAGGGCGTTTACCGCCAGAACAACGGTCTGGGTTACCGCACCGAGAACTACCTCGTGTCGTTCTTCGGCCGTATGAACTACAGCTATGCCGACCGCTATCTGTTGACCTTCACCATGCGTTACGACGGCTCGTCACGCTTCAAGAAGCACTGGGCATTGTTCCCCTCGGCAGCGTTTGCATGGAAGATCAACGAGGAAGCCTTCATGAAGGAAGGCCCCTTCAGCGACCTGAAGCTGCGCCTCGGTTGGGGTAAGACCGGTCAGCAAGAGGGCATCGGCGACTACAACTACTTTGCCACCTACGTGATGAGCAACGGTAGCATGGGTGCCTTCTACGACCTGCTCGGCGACGGCTCCAAGGCTAGACCTAACGTTTACAACCCTGAGCTCAAGTGGGAGACCACCACGACGACCAACATCGGTCTGGACTGGGGTATCATGAACCAGCGCCTGAGCGGTAGCATCGACTGGTACTATCGCAAGACGACCGACCTGCTCAACTGGGCTACCTTCTCGGCAATGACTAACTTCCGCAATGCGTTCTACAAGAACATCGGCTCGCTGCGCAACACTGGTATCGAGCTCCAGTTGAACTGGAAGGCCATCTCGACCAACGACCTGTTGTGGACCATCGACTACAACCTGACCTACAACAGCAACAAGGTGCTCGAGCTCATCAGCGACGATCCCAGCTACATCGTGACCACCGGCAGCATCGGCATCAACGGTCCTGCACAGGCTCACGTGGCAGGTTATCCCTCCAACAGCTTCTATGTTTATCAGCAGGTCTATGACCAGAACGGCAAGCCCATCGAGAACCAGGTGGTTGACCGCAACGCCGACGGCGTGATCAGCGAGGCCGACAAGTACCTCTACAAGTCGCCCTGGGCTCCCGTGACCATGGGTCTGGCTTCACGCATCGACTGGAAGAACTGGGACTTCGGTTTCAGCCTGCGTGCCAGCATCGGCAACTACATGTTCAACAACGTGATGCAGGGTTATCACAACGTGAGTCCGGCATCGGTATTTGAGGAGGTATCAGGTTTCTATCTGAACAACCGTCCCAGAACATCGGTCGACATGGGTTGGCAGACCTATAACAACCAATCCATCTTCAGCGACTATTGGGTACAGAACGCTTCGTTCCTCAAGTGTGACAACATCACCCTGGGTTACAGCTTCAACAACTTGTTCAAGCGCGGCAGCTACAATGGCGTGGGTGGCCGTGTTTACGGCACCGTGAGCAACGTGTTCTGCATCACCAAGTATGACGGCATCGATCCCGAGGTATTCGGTGGTATCGGCGGCGACATCTTCCCCCGTCCCATCTCGTTCATCCTGGGTCTGAGCCTGAACTTCTGATTTCGTTGACACATTAACTTATTAAATGAGAAAAAACACAATGAATAAGTTTTTCAAATATATATTGAGTGCTGCTGTGGTGCTGATGATGGGTGGCGGAATGACCTCCTGTATCAACGACCTGGACGTGGAGCCCATCGACCCCTCGTTGCAGAGTGATGTCACTCCCGAGCAGCTGTTCAACAAGTGCTATTCGGTGTTTGCCACCTCTGGTAACAACGGCGGTGACGACAACGTCGATGTTGACGGTCTGGATGGTGGCTTCCAGCACAAGTACCGCCAGATGTGGAACTCCAACGAGCTGACCACCGATGAGGCCATCTGCGGTTGGGGTGATGAGGGTATCGCCTCCTATTGCCACAATGCCTATGACGCCAGCCACCCGATGCTGCGCGGTTACTACTATGGCCTGTGCATCGGTATCACCTTCTGCAACCAGTATCTGGAAGTGTATGGCGACTATGATGCCACGATGACTGCCGAGGTTCGCTTCCTGCGTGCTTTGCAGTTTTATCTGTTGACCGATGCCTTTGGCAATATCCCCTTTGCCATCAGCATCTCGGGCGAGAACCCCGAGCAGTTAACTCGTGCTCAGGTGTGTGAATTCATCGAGAGCGAACTCAAGTCCATCATCGGTGAGAACCCCGACGACAATGGCTCCATCCTGAAAGACCCCGCTCCCAAGAAGTATGGTGAGTCAGGTTATGGCCGCGTTGACAAGGCTGCCGCCTGGATGTTGCTCTCTCGTCTGTACCTCAACAGCGAGGTTTACACCGGCACGGCACGCTGGCAAGAGGCTGCCAACTATGCCAAGAAGGTGATGGACTCTAACTACAGGCTCCACACCACCGGCTATGCCGGCATTGGCACTGATGGCGTTTACCGCGAGTATACAGCCTATCAGATGTTGTTCATGGGTGACAACAGCAAGACTGATGCTGCCTATGAGGCTGTCTTCCCCGTTATTCAAGATGGTCTGCGCACCACCTCGTGGGGCGGCACCAACTTCCTGATCTGCTCGACCGCCGATGCCGATATGCACCCTAACCCCTATGATGAGACTGAGGTGAATGGCCTGTACAACAACAGCACTTGGGGTGGCAACCGTGCCCGTCCCGAGCTGGTACGCCTGTTCTTCCCAAACGATGATGCACCGTCGGGTCATGCCTACACCGTGGCCTATGCTGCTGGCGATGACCGCGCGCTGTTTGAGACCGAGGGCCGCTACCTCAACGTGGAAGATGAGTCCAACTTCAAGTATGGCTATGCCGTTGCCAAGTTCAACAACTTCAAGTGCGATGGCAGCAAGGGCAGTGACATCACGTTTGCTGATTCTCATCTGTTCTACATGCGTGTGGCCGAGGCTTACCTGAACTATGCCGAGGCACTGACCCGCTTGAACGGTGGCAACGCCCCTGCCGAGGCTGTGGCAGCCATCAACGCCATCCGTGGCCGTGCTCATGCTACCCAGCGCAGCAGCTACACGCTCAACCAGATCCTCGACGAGTGGGGACGTGAGTTCTACTTCGAGGGTCGTCGTCGCGTCGACTTGATCCGCTTTGGCAAGTACGGCGGCGCTACCGACTACAAGTGGCAATGGAAGGGCGGCGCCTATGGCGGTCGCGACTTTGAGGAGTACCGCAACGTGTTTGCCATTCCCACCGATGACCTGATTGCTAACTCCAAACTGCAGCAGAATCCCGGTTATTAATGCACAGTAATGTCTAACTTGATTATAACAAAGACAATAAAGGATATGAAAAAGATATTTTTATCATCACTGATGCTGCTGAGCATGGCGCTCGTGTTCACGGCCTGCGAGGATGACCGTGATTCCAATCCCACGCTGACCCAGCCCACGACTTTCACGCTCAACAACCCCGTGAATGCATTGGTTGACTTGGCCAATTCCGATGGTATCCCCTTCGCTTGGTCGCAGCCCGATTACGGCGGCTGGCCCGCAGCAGTAGAATATGTCCTCGAGGTGTCGCCCACCAACGAGTGGACCGTCTCGACCGACGAGGCTGCTGCCGACGAGAGTGGCGCCACCGTCGCCAACTATGCCGTCCTGCCCTCAATCTATGCTTCCTGCACGGGCGAAATGATTGTCGATGACCTGGCTAAGGCTCTGGTGAGCATTTGCCAGTGGGAGGAGGACGATGTTCCCGAGAAGCAGACTGTCTATGTGCGCTGCAAGGCCTCCACGCCTGGTGCACAGACCATTTACTCCAATGTTGTCAGCCTTGAGGTGAACCCCTACTACATCGAGCTCGCCGACGCTCCCATCGAGCTGTGGTACCTCGTGGGTGAGGGCATCGGCTCAAGCGACTGGGACAACGGCAAGAATAGCGTCGCAACCGGCGGTCTGATCCCGATGTATCCCATCATGGGCAACGAGTATGACAGCCGCACCGGCCAGGGCGAGATCCAGTATGCTGGCTTCTTCTATGCTGGCAAGGGCTTCAAGCTCGTCCGCGATCCCGGCAACTGGGACAACCAGTGGGGTATGGGTGACGGCGCCTTCGTCAAGAACGACGGCGGCAGCGGCAACATCACTGTCGAGGCCGACGGCTACTACCGTATCCTGCTCAACACCGCCACCGATCAGCTCGTCATCGAGCCTATTACCGATCCCGTGGGCGTCTACGGCATGATCTCCATGCCTGGCGAATACCAGGGCTGGAACACCGGCGAAAACGTGATGAACGGCATGAGCACCAGCATCGAGAACCACGACTGGTACCTGATGAACGTGACCTACGAGGGCACTGAGCTCAAGTTCGCGGCCGACAACGCATGGGATGTGAACTGGGGCGCTACCAGCTTCCCCTATGGCGTCGGTGTGGGCAATGGTCCCAATATCCCCGTTGCTGCAGGCACCTACAATGTGTTCTTCAACGACATTCTGGGCACCTATAACTTTGTCCCTGTTGAGTAATTAATAACTAAGTTTTCGGTCATCAGTTTTCAGTTGTCTGCGGTTTCCGCAATCAACTGAAAACTGAGAACCGGGAACTGAAAACAGAAAAATAAAAAATGAAGAAATTTTTATTTATTGCCGCAGCTGCCTTGATGCTGGCAAGCTGTACCGAGGATTTCAAGGACTGGGCTGATCCCCAGAGCAATCCTCAGGGCGAACTGGTGGCCTTCGGTAACGGTTCTGTTGCCAGTGTGGGCGTCATCGACCTGGCCGAGGTGCCCGAGGATGCCGAGACGGTAAAGGTGTGTGACATCACCGCTCCCTCAACCAGCGACACGACCTACAAACCCGAGTATATCATTTATCTGAATGATAATCCCTTTGTTCTGGGCACCGATGGCACGATGAACGTACAGGAACTCTCTGACTATGTGGTATCCCTCTTTGGTCAGGCTCCTGAGGTGCGTGAACTCACGGCTCGCGTGAAGAGCATCATGAGCAACGGCACTACCGCCACCAGCATCATGAGTGACGAGTTTACCGTGAAAGTCATTCCCGCTACTCCCAAGATTTCCACTGCCTACTACTATGTCGGCACCAGCAATGGCTGGGCAGTGTGTGATCCCACCTACCAGCTGACTAATGGCGGCGGCGATGTTTATACCAATCCCGTATTCACCGTTGTCGTTCCCGCTACCGGCGAGGACAATTGGTTCAAGATCTATTCTCAGGAGACGATGGACCTGGGCAACGACGGTTTCTGGAACGGTGACTTCATCGGTTACCCCGTCAACGGTGAGAACGATATGAGCGGCAACTTCGTCGAGGGCGCTAACGACCAGATCGCTTATGCCTTCAAGATTCCTGCCGACATTCGTGCCGACAAGTATCGCCTGACGTTTGACATGATGAACCGCACCTTCGAGATTGAGCCGATCATCGAGCTGGGTACGCCCGACTTGTGGTACCTCGTGGGTAGCTGCATCGGTAACGGCTCGTGGGGCAATGCTGCCGACGCCCTGGGCACGGCTCTCGTTCCCCTGTATCCCGCAACCGACAACTACTCCATCCTCAACTACGTGGGCTACTTCCCCGCCGGACAGGGCTTCAAGCTCATTCACACCCCCGGCAGCTGGGACGAGCAGTGGGGTATGACTGGTGGCGCCCTCGTCAAGAACGACGGTGGCAGCGGTAACATTGAGGTCCCCGAGGACGGTTACTACCAGATCACCTACGACATGGAGATGGATGCTCTCACCATCACCAAGTACACCGGTGACGTGAGCGTTTACAGCATGATGGGTCTGCCTGGTGACTACCAGGGTTGGAGCCCCTCGGCAACGTTGCTCTCGCCGATGGGTACAGCCTACGAGAACCATGACTGGTGCATCAAGAACCTGACCTTCGGCACAGATGCTCAGGCCAAGTTTGCCGCCGACGGTGCTTGGACCGTCAACTGGGGTGCCGCTGGCTTCCCCGTGGGCATCGGTGAGCAGGACGGAGCCAACATCCCCGTTGCTGCAGGTACCTACGACATCATCTTCAACGACGTGCTCGGCGAGTACTACTTCATCGCTAAGTAACAGTCGTCTGTCAGATTGAACTTTTCCCCGGCGGGGGCGTGCCACACGAGGCGCGTCCCTGCCGCTGTGTTTGTACCAGTCAATAAAAGCTTCATGATGCGCATCGATCGCCCCATGATGCACCTCAGCTGCCATATCCACCCTTGTCGCGGAATTGATGCGTATCGGGCAAGATAGGCTGCGTCTCAACAGGGTGTCAAGAAAAATTGCTTTTTTCTTGCCATTGTGTTCGACTTGCACTATCTTTGTGGGGAATAACCAAATGGTGTGTCAAGTAGCGAATGTGATTGGAAAGCAAACTTAAAAAGATAATTGAATATGAAAAAGATTCTTACTTCTGTAGCAGCGATGCTGTTCTCCCTGCCCATGCTGGCACAAGGTTGGCCAGCCAACTACGATGGCGTCATGTTGCAGGGCTTCTATTGGGATTCATTTAGCGAGACGCGTTGGCCGGTGCTCGAGATGCAGGCCGACGAGTTGTCGGAGTTCTTCAAGCTGGTGTGGATTCCGCAGAGTGGCAACTGTGGCGGCACGTCGATGGGCTATGACGACCTGTACTGGTTCAGTAATTACAACAGCACCTTCGGCAGCGAGACGCAGCTGCGCTCGATGATAGGCACGTTCAAGAGCAAGGGCATCGGCACGATTGCCGATGTCGTGGTGAACCACCGCAAGACCATCAACGACTGGGTGACCTTCCCCATCGAGGTCTATAAGGGTGTGACCTATGATATGAAGTCCACCGACATCTGCCGCAACGATGACGGTGGTGCCACACTCAACTGGGCCAACCAGAATGGTAAGTCGTTGAGTGCCAATAACGACACCGGCGAGGACTGGGGCGGTATGCGTGACTTGGATCACCGCAGCACCAATGTGCAGAACATCGTCAAGGACTATGTGAAGATGTTGCTTAATGATCTGGGATACGTCGGCTTCCGCTACGATATGGTCAAGGGCTATGCGGCTCAGTACACGGGCATGTACAATGCCTCCTGTGGCGTGCAATACTCGGTGGGTGAGTATTGGGATGGCAACGAGAGCGCTGTCAAGAACTGGATTGACGGTACCAAGGTGGACGGCGTGGTGCAGAGCGCGGCGTTTGACTTCCCCCTCCGCTACGTGATCCGTGACGCTGCCAACAACAACCGCTGGACCGGTCTGGCATCATCGAGCAGCAAGGGCCTGAACATGGCGACCAACTACAAGCGTTACTCGGTGACCTTCGTGGAGAACCACGACACCCAGTACCGTGATGCTAACAATCAGCAGGACCCCATCCGTAATAACGTCGAGGCCGCCAATGCCTTCCTGCTGTCGATGCCTGGCACGCCGTGCATCTTCCTTAAGCATTGGATTGACTACAAGGAGAGCATCAAGCAGATGATATATGCGCGCCAGCTGGCTGGCATCACCAACACCAGCGCCTCTTTCAACCAGGCCAACAGCCCAACGGTGAACTACTATGTGCAGCGCACGGTGGGCACGCGCGGAGCCCTGCTGGCTGCCATGGGAAGCACCAGTTATGAGATTCCCGCTACCTACGTTGTGGTGGCCAGCGGCACCAACTACCGCCTGGCGTTGAGCAAAACGACCGAGACCGCATGGGCCAGCAAGCCCAGCGGCAGCTACGATAACGCCATCAACGTGACGCTGACGGCTGTGAGCCAGAATGCCACCCAGCTCGTCTATACCCTCGATGGCAGCGAGCCCACTGCCAGCAATGGCACCAAGGTGGCCGATGGCGCGAGCATCACCATCACTGGCGAGAAGACGCTCAAGGTGGGTCTGCTATCGGGCAACACGGTGAGCGGCGTCATCACGCGACACTATGAGGTGGAAGACGCATCGACGTTTGAACCCTATGACATCACTGTCTATCTGAAGGATCCCACTGTCGCTCCCAACAACTGGCCACGGGTGAACTTCTATACCTGGGACAGCTCCGACAAGCAGTTCAATGGCAACTGGCCGGGACAGACGATTACCGAGACCAGGGTCGTGGGCGGTGAGAAGTTCTATTGTTACACCTACAGGATCACGGGCAAGAACTACTACATGAACTTCGTGTTCAACCAGGGTGGCACCACTGCCGGTGAACACCAGACCGAGGATGTGACCTTCGTGAACAAGACCTCCTTCTTTGAAGTGACGACCCAGACCAACAAGTATCAGGTGAGGGACGTGACCGATACCTATCTGCCCTATCTTGATGGGGACAGCTCAAAGTATGACGTGAACGGGGACAGTGAGGTGAACATCGCCGACGTGAATACCCTGATCAATATCGTTCTCACATCGGCTGTGAGCACTACGGCCGACGTGAACGGTGACGGCGAGGTGAATATCGCCGATGTCAATGTGCTGATTGATTATATCCTGAGTCATTAGAAACCTGGATGATTTTACTGTTTTCAGTTGTCAGCAACTGAAAACTGACAACTGACAATTGAAATCAGATGAAGATAGTGAAACTTGCTTTACTGGCCTTGGCGCTGGCGTGGACAACGTTCAGCGCCAACGCTGCTACTCGTGGCGATGTGAACAGCGATGGTGAGGTGAACATCGCCGATGTCAACACCTTGATTGACATGATCCTGAGCGGTGATGTTGAACTGCCGGGAGATGTGAACGATGACGGCGAGGTAAATATTGCCGACGTGAATACCCTCATCAATCTCATCTTGAAGGGGGGTGATGAGCCGCAGCCCTACGACGGGCCCGTGGTGGGCGGTGACATCTCGATGCTGACCAAGTATGAGGCCCACCAGTTGAAGGCCAAGGGCTATGGCATCCAGAACGCCCATTACTACGATGCGAGTGGCCAGGTCATCGATGATGTCATCACCTGGACCAAGCAGCAGGGGTGGAATGCCGCCCGCGTGCGCCTGTTTGTCAATCCCGCCAACGCCTCCACGGCCGACAAGGGCCAGGGCGTCATTCAGAACCTGGATACCGTCAAGGTGCTCGGCGCCCGCATCAAGGCCGCCGGCATGCAGTTCATGCTGGACTTCCATTACAGTGACAGCTGGGCCGACCCGGTGAAACAGTACACGCCGGCCGAGTGGGCCTCACTCGATGACGAAGCGCTGACGCAGCAGGTGTATGAGTACACCCGCGACTGCCTGAGGGCCCTGAAGGCAGCTGGTGCCACTCCTGACTATATCCAGACGGGTAACGAAATCAGCTACGGCATGTTGTGGGGCCCTGTTGGAACCCCGTCGGCCAACCTCAAGAAGTGTTATATGGGTGACGAGACCAACTGGGACCGTTTCGCCAACCTGCTCAAGGCAGCTGGACGTGCATGCCGTGAGGAATGCCCCAAGGCCAAGATCATCCTTCACACCGAGCGTGTGGCCAAACCCAGTATCTTGCTCAACTTCTATGACCAGATGCGGAGCAAGCAGGTGGACTACGACATCATCGGGCTGAGTTATTATCCCTATTTCCACGGGGGACTCTCGGTGCTGGCCAGCGCGCTGAACAGTGTGTCCAACAGGTACCAGGATAAGGACATCATGATAGTCGAGACGGGCTACAGCTATCACTACAAGGTGGGTGACCTGGATTTCTCGTCGGTGTGGCCCTTGACTGCCGAGGGACAGCGTTCATTCACGGCCGACCTGATTGCGCAGCTCAAGCCTTATCCCAGGCTGAAAGGCCTCTTCTGGTGGTTCCCCGAGGCCAACGAGTATGGCTTGGGTGGCAACTACTGGAGCACCTTGCATGTCAACGATGCCTGGTATAACGCGGGTCTGTGGAACCATGAGACAGGCCGTGCCACTCCAGCCCTGTATGAACTGAAGAACTTCTTGGACAAGTAGAGCGGGCTCTATGGTTAGGGCTTGGTGGCCGTGAGACAGATAAAGTGGCGCTCCTCATCATGGCGAGCTTTGATGTCGGCGAAGCCCGCTTGACTGAGGCGATCCTTAATATCCTCGATGGTGTAAATGCGTATGTCGGCGGCTCTTTCCAGGTCGCCGACTCCTTTTTCTGTGCCGTCCATCTCATTGGCGATCAGGCAGGTGCCGTTAGGCTTGAGCACGCGGAACAGTTCCTGCACGCCTGTCGCCAGCGAGGGCCAGTAGCAGGTGATCTCAAATGCGGTTACCAGGTCAAATGCATCCTTGGCCAGCGGCATCTCCAACGCATCGCCGCCCAGCACAAGGCATCTCTTATCGACGATGTCGCGGTAGTTTTCCTCGTGGGTCATGTCCATCGCGAGGGGGGAGTTGTCCAGCCCTGTTGCTGTGATAGTGGGATTCATGGAGAGCATCCGCTTGATGTTGGCGCCGCCACCGCAGCCGACATCAAGGACTCTGATGTTGTCTGGAATAATGAAATCGGCGAATACCCATTCGGGTAACAGGGCATGTTGAGGCCCGTTCATTTTCTTGAGCGTGCGTTTGCCCCAGAAGCCTCGTGGAAATCTTGCTCGAGTGTAATACTTGATTTGGTTTGCCATAAAGTGTCTGATAAATGGATGTGCAAAGTTAGCACCTTGGCTTGGATTACGCAATAACGGGATTCGGTAGATGATACTCGACAGAGGGCAAAAAATCACCGCTGCCATCGGGCAACGGTGAGGAAGGATGTTGTCGACGTGTTCATCGGCGATTTCAGAAATCCAGGACAAGCGTCCCGCGGGGCGGTAGCGTCAGCACGCCATCGGACAGGCTGATGGTTCTGCCGGTGGGCACATCACGGGCGACAGCGGCCTTGCCAAAGACCTCGCTGTAGCGGTCAAGCTGCATCTGGCGTTGCTGGGTGGTGCCGTTGATGATGGTCACGGCGTGACGGCCATTAAGCGTGCGGGCAACGACATAGATGCCGTCCTTGGGGATGAACTGGGTCATCTTGCCCTTGATGATGACGTCATTGCCCTGGCGCCAGTGCAGCAGGGCGCTCAGCCAGTTGAACATGTCGTTCTGAGCCGCTGTGCGGCCCTCGGCGGTGAAGGCGTTTTTAGCGTCTCCGGGGAAGCCGCCGGGAAAGTCCTTGCGCACGTTGCCGTCGGTCACTTCCTTGGTGCCGTTCATCAGCACCTCGGTGCCATAATACAGCTGCGGAATGCGCTTGATGGTCAGTAGCAAGGCGAGGGCCTGCTTCAGCGCTGCCACATCCTGACCGTTACGCAAGAAGCGGTCGGTGTCGTGGTTCTCGATGAAGGCCATCACGCTCGACGGGTTGGGGTAGAGGTAGTCGTGGCACAGGCTGTTATACACGCGGTTGTAGCCGCGCCACCAGCCATCGGTCTCCTCATGCTTGGCGCTGTCGATTTTCTCATAAAAGGAGAAATCCATCACCGTGGGCAGGTAGCTCTCGGGCTTGCCCATCTTGTTGCCTTTCTGCCATGCGGCGGTGTAGGCGGGATTCTCGACCCAGGTCTCGCCGACGACGTTGAAGTTGGGGTACTCGGTGCTCAGCACCTTCATCCATCGTGCCATGGCGTCGGCGTAGGCATAGGGGTAGGTGTCCATCCTGATACCGTCGATGCCCACCGTCTCAATCCACCAGATGCTGTTCTGGATGAGGTAGTTCATCACGTGAACGTTGTGGTGATTCAAGTCGGGCATGGAGCGCACAAACCAGCCCTCGACGGTCTCCTTGAGGTCCACTTCGCTGGCATATGGGTCCATCACGGGGGTGAGCTTGTAGCTCGTCTGCAAGTAGTTGTCCTTGTAGTCGGGCTGGTTGAACCAGTCATGGGTGGGCATGTCCTTCAACCAGGGGTGGTAGTCACTGCAGTGGTTGAAAATCATGTCCATCACCACCTTGAGGCCGCGGCTGTGGGCCTCGTCACATAGCTGGCGGTACTCGTCGTTGGTGCCGAAGCGGGGGTCCACGCGGTAATAATTGGTGGTGGCATAGCCGTGATAGGTCGAGAAATCATGGCTGTCGGGGGAGTTGTTCTCCAGCACGGGAGTGAACCACAGGGCGGTCACACCCAGTTGCGTGAAGTATTCGAGGTGCTGGCGGATGCCCTCAATGTCGCCGCCATGGCGCAGGCTGGGCTTGCTGCGGTCGTTCTTGTAGGCCTCCATGCCGGGAATCTGGTTGTTGGTGGGGTCGCCGTCGGCAAAGCGGTCGGGCATCAGCATGTAGAGCACATCGGCATTGGTGAACCCCATGCGCTCACTGCCGCGTTTCTCGCGGGCCTTGAGCTGGTATTTCACCGTCTTCTTGTGCTTCCCTTGCTGGAACTTGAGCTCCATCGTGCCGGGCTGAGCCTGGCGGGTGTCGATATACACGAGCAGGTAGTTGGGAGAGTCCACTCTCACCACGCTGTCGATGGTCACTCCAGGGTACTGGGTGGTCACCTCGGCGTTGCCGATACCGGTGCCATACACCATCAACTGCACGCTGGGCACGCTGTTGATGCCCACATACCAGTCGGTGGGCTCAATGCGGTCAACGTTGACTTTGGCGGCCTGGGCGGTGAACATACCCGCCAGGGCTGCTGCAATGATTAATACTATCTTCTTCATTCTCTTATATGATTTTGGTCGGCTCTTCACCCCATGATGCTGGCATCACAGGAATCAGTTAGCGCTATTGTTGGTTATTGTATTTCCTGTGCAAATGTAGTGAAAATAGGACAGCATGTCAAAAAAATGAGCATATTTGTTGGCATATTTGTTTGAGAACCGCACCGTGAAAAATCTGTACTGATATTTTGATGTTTCAGAAAAAGTGATTATTTTTGCATGATAGATGATTTTGAATCCAGATTTCTCTCATTTTTTAACCAGTGAGCAAGTTAGTAACTTACAAGACATCATTGAATTAGATTAAAAAACTATCTTGATTATGAATCGTTTGCGACTGTTCTTCTGCTTAATTTGCCTGGTCATGTTCGGCCAGGTTTGGTCGGCCACAGTGAGCGAGAGCCAGGCCCTAGAGATTGCCAATCGTTTTGTCGCGGGACACACCAGGGCGATGGGCTCACTCCGATTGACCCATGCTGCACCTGCTGTCAAGATGTCTCAGGAGGCAAGCTATTATGTGTTTAATTCCAGCGTCGCTGGAGGTGGATTTGTCATCGTTGCCGGAGATGACCGCGTGCCCGCGGTGTTGGGCTACAGTGATAGCGGCGCGCTGGACATGAGCGACATGCCCGAGGCGATGCAGCATCTGCTTGAGAGCTATGCCGAGCAGATCGCGGCGCTCGATGAGGGAGCGGTTGTCGCCGCGCATGTTTCGGCAAGGCCCGTCGCGCCGTTGCTGAAGTGTGAGTGGTCTCAAAACAAGCCTTATAACACAATGTTGCCCGTCTTGTCATCGGGCGACAATGCCCATGTGGGTTGTGTGGCAACAGCGATGGCCCAGGTCATGTATTACTGGCAGTGGCCCAATAGGTCGTTACGGACGATTCCCGCATATGTGAGCGAGACCCTTTCCATCAACATGCCGGCGTTGTCACCTGTGAGTTTTAACTGGTCGTCGATGAAGGACACCTATCGCACCGACGAAACCCAGACCCAGGCTGCAAGGGCGGTGGCCCAGCTGTCGCTGTACTGTGCTCAATCGGTGAAGATGGACTTCAAGGACAATTCTTCATCGGCTTTTGCCAGCGACATCCCGCTGGCCATGTACACCTATTTTGACTATTCGCCACGGGCCAAGTACCTGCAGCGCCGTTATTTTACCACACAAGAGTGGGAACAGATGGTGATTGATGAGCTGGTGGCGAGGCGCCCTGTCATCTACAGGGGCGAAAAAGCGTCTGGAGGACACGCGTTTGTCTGTGATGGATATGACGGTAACGGCATGTTCCACATCAATTGGGGATGGAATGGAAACAGCAACGGCTATTTCCTGCTCAGCGTGCTCAATCCCGACGCACAGGGGACTGGCGGCGCCAGCGGCAGCTATGGCTATGTGAGCAGTCAGGGCATGATTACGGGATTGGAGCCGCATTCGGCAGGCAGTCATGATCTGGATGTCTATGACAGGTATATCGAGATACAGAGCAGTACCAACACGCGCAGCTCTGTCAGTCAGAATTTCACCGTGACCCAGGTGACTCACTTCCTGAATACTGCTGAAGTGACCATCGGCTTCAACTATGCCTGGGGCTTGTATCAAGGGGACAACCTGCTCAAGGTCATGGAGAGTGGTGTCATGGAGAGCCTTGAAAGTTGGTATTACATCCACCCGACCAGGACCTTGGCATTCGGCAGTGGCATCTCCAGCGGCACTTACCGCATCAAGCCCATCTACTGTGAACTGAATAAGAGCAACTGGAGACCTTGTATCGGTGCGGGTGTCAATTACATTGAAGTGACCATCAACGGCAATTATTGCACCATGACCTGCCATGGAGAAGCCAATTCCCCCAAGTATCAGGTCAACAGCATCAGCACCGAGGGCAATCTGCATGTCAACAGGCCGGTGTATGTCACCCTTGATGTGACCAACCTGGGGCTTACCCGCAACGATATCATCTACATGTTTGTCAACGGTAAGCTGGCATCGATGGGCTATGTCGATCTGGAGACCAATGCCCGTGGTCTTGTCCCCTTAGTGTATGTGCCCGACCAGTCAGGATACCAAACCCTCAAGTTCACCTATGATGAAAAGGGCACGCAAGTCATTACGACCAGGGGCGTCTCCATCAGTGTGGCTCCTGCTGCCAATCTGTCGGGCTCTACTCGTATGCTCAACGTCACTGACAGTTATAACCATATTGTCACGGCCAACGAGTTTGCTGTCGAGTTGACCGTCAGCAATAACGGCACGACAACCTATGACGAGGACATTACCATGAGGTTGTACAAGCACATCTACGGCAATACTGGGTCGCTGGTGCAGACTTCCAACCAGCATGTGGTGATCGGCCCGGGCCAGCGCAAGACCTTGACCTTCCACATGAATAATGTTATGGACGGCTGGAAATACTTCGCCAAGTCCTACTACTATAGTGGCAGTGATCAAGTGTCGTTGGCCGATGTGAGTTTCTACACCATTGTCTTCCCCCAGTCCCAGCCGCTGAAGGGCGACGTGAACCATGATGGTGAGGTCAATATTGCTGATGTGAATCTTGTCATCAGCATCATCCTCAACGGCGGCAACAATGCGGCCTGTGATGTGAACGGTGACGGAGAGATCAATCTTGCTGATGTCAACACGGTGATTGATATCATCCTCGGCGGTAAGTAGTAGTGACAGGTTCCTTGTTTAATATGCCTTAGATAACAGAAAAGACAATCATGAGCAGGAAAAGGATTCTTTACATTCATGGGTTTTGCTGTTCGGCACAGACGGGAACAGTCGAGCGACAGTTGCGACAATTGATATAGCCTTTTACTAGCCAGAGGCTGGCATTACAACGACACGCCCCCGTGGACAGGGTTCCACAGGGGCGTCGTGCTATCGTGATATCAAGGTGAGATGGTTACAGCAGTTCCGGGAGCTGGAACAGGCGGTTGCCGTTGGAACCCTTGATGAGGATGTAATGGCCCTCGGGACGGTTCTCGGCAATGGCGGCCTTGACCTCCTCCACGTCGTCAAACTTGCGGTAGGGGCAGTCAATGTCCTTGAATTCCTGGCCCACGAGCCACACCTCGTCAAACGGGCATGTCGCCAGGCGCTCCACCATGCGGCGGTGCTCCTCGGCGCTACTGTCGCCCAGCTCGCGCATCTCGCCCAGGATGGCCATCTTGGGGCTCACCTGCATCAGGCTGAAGTTGTCGAGCGCAGCGGCCATCGAGGTGGGATTGGCGTTATAGGCGTCCACAACGAGGTGGTTGTGCTCGGTCTCGGTGAGCTGCGAGCGATTGTTGGACGGCACGTAGTTCTCGATGGCGTGGCAGATCTGCTCGGGGGTGACGTCAAAGTGCAGGCCCACAGTCACTGCCGCCAGCACGTTGTCGATGTTGTAGCTGCCGATGAGGTGGGTCCTCACCTCATGCCACTCGCCGGCCTGCTCTCGCCACTTGAGCCTCAGGAAGGGGTCACAGGCGATGATTTGGCCATGGACATTGGCCTCCTTGTTGGCGGCATTGCAGGTGTAATATTCGGCCTTAACGCCAGGGGGCAGGATACCCATCAGGTGCTCGTTGTCGGCGTTGATGAAGATGACAGAGTCCTCACGGGTGGACAGGTAGTCATAGAGCTCACCCTTGGTGCGGATGACACCCTCCAGTGAACCGAAGCCCTGCAGGTGGGCCTTGCCCACGTTGGTGATGAGGCCGCAGGTGGGCTCGGCTGTCTCGACAAGGGTCTTGATGTCACCAGGGTGACTGGCGCCCATCTCGATGACAGCGATCTCGTCCATGACACTGAGGCGAAACAGTGTCTTGGGGACTCCCACGTCATTGTTGAAGTTGCCCTCGGTTGCCATTCCGTCATAGCGTTCCTTGAGCACAGCATGCATGAGCTCCTTGGTCGTCGTCTTGCCGTTGGTGCCCGTGATGCCGATGACGGGGATGTCGAAGCGGCGGCGGTGCTCGCGCGCCATGTCTTTGTAAGCCTGGAGCGTGTCGGGCACGAGAACCATCTGTCCCTCGCCATGATAGGACTGATATACCTGCTCGTCGCTGACGATGGCGACGGCGCAACCTTTCTCAAGGGCCTGGGCGGCAAACTGGTTGCCGTCGAACAAGTCGCCCTTCAGCGCGATGAAGATGCTGCCCTTGGGGCAGTCCCGGCTGTCGGTGGTGATGGCAGGATGCTTCTCGTAGAGTGAGTAAAGTTCTTTGCTTGTCATAGTGTCGGTCCAATTAATTGCTGCAAAAATACAATAAAAGCACAAATTTTTGTGTAATTTTGCAGCCGAATTTTAATGTGCGTACTAAAAATGAGTTTCACTAGAAGAACTATAGCCATCGTCTGTGGTGGCGACTCCTCAGAGTATGAGGTTTCTCTGCGTTCGGCCCAGGGAATTGATTCGGCAATGGACCATGAGCGCTACGATGTTTATATTGTCTTGATCAGGAAGCAGGATTGGCATGTGAACCTGCCCGACGGCCAGCAGCCTGTCATCGACAAGAACGACTTCTCGTTCATGAAGGATGGCCAGAAGGTCAGCTTCGATTATGCCTATATCACCATTCACGGCACGCCGGGCGAGAACGGCGTGTTACAGGGCTACTTTGACATGATTGACCTGCCTTACTCGACCTGCAACGTGCTGGTAGAGGCCCTCACGTTCCACAAGTTCGCCCTGAACAACTACCTGAAGGCCTTCGGCTGCTCAGTGCCCGACAGCATTCAGGTGCGCCGGGGCGTGAAACATGGCTGGACAGCCGAGAAGGTCAAGGACTACTTGGGCATGCCTTGCTTTGTTAAACCCACTGCCGATGGGTCGAGCTTTGGCGTGACCAAGGTGAAGAGCTGTGATCAGCTGGACGAGGCCATGGAGTTTGCCTTCAAGCAGTGCGACAACGTGATGATTGAGCGTTTCCTCGACGGCACCGAGGTCACCGTGGGCTGCTACAAGACCAAGGAGAAATCGGTTGTCTTTCCCGTGACCGAGGTCGTGACCGACAACGAGTTCTTTGATTATGACGCCAAGTACAACGGCCAGGTGGAGGAAATCACCCCGGCACGCATCAGCGACGAACTGACCGCCGCCCTGCAGGCCGAGACGTCCCGCATCTATGACATCCTGCATTGCAATGGCATCATCCGCATCGACTTCATCATCACCAAGAACCCCGACGGCACCGATCACATCAACCTGCTGGAAATCAACACCACACCAGGCATGACCGTCACCAGCTTCATCCCCCAGCAAGTGCGCGCCGCCGGTCTCTCCTTGACCGACGTCCTCACCGACATCATCGAAAACCAGTTCTAACTGACGGAAATAACGGAGATAACGGATAAAACGGAGGTTACGGGCAATCCCGTTTCCTCCGTTTTATCTGTTTTATCCGTTCTCTCCGTTTCCTCCGTCTAGTTGTGAAGGATAAGAGCACTCTGGGCGGGGATGGTCACTTTGCCGCCCTTGGTCTTGACGGTGGCTATGCCTTGAGCGTCGCACTTGATGTTGCGGCAGACGACGGTGTAGGTGCCGTCGGGGACAGTGATGGAACGGGCACGCTTTTGGGCATTGAATGCCACATAGATATCACCCCACTGCTCGCCGGGGACGTTGCGGCCATTGATGTGGAAGGCCACGAGGCAGTTCTCGGTGGGGAGGAAATCGAGGTTGCGGCGCACCATGTCGGCACTGCCCATGTGGAAGGCGGGATGAGCCTTGCGCATGGCAATCAGCTCCTTGTAGTACTCCATCACCTGAGGATAGCGCTCAAGGTTGCCCCAGTCCAGATGGTTGATGCTGTCGGGGCTCTCGTAGCTGTTGTGAACACCCTTCTTGTCACGCAGCATCTCCTCGCCGCTGAGGATGAAGGGCACACCTTGGGACGTCATGACTACGGTCTGGGCCAACAGGTCGAGGCGGATGAGCTCGTCCATCGTGATGCCCTTGACACTGGCCTTGAGGCGGTCCACTAGGCACATGTCGTCATGGCAACTGACGTAGGCAATCATCTGGGTGGGTTCCAAGGCGTATGGCGCCTTGCTGTAGTTCACCTTGCCGCAGTCCACATCGGGATGCTCGATGGCGCCCACAATGCCAAACTTGATGCTCTCCTCGTTACCCTTGATGCCGCCCAGGAAGGCTGCCTTGCTGTTGCTGTCCCACGGGCCGCGCAGGGCGTCGCGCATCTCATCGCTGAAGGCGGCAATGCCTGGCATCTTATTGATGTTGGCCTTCATGGCCAGCTCGCCTGGGTAAGCACAGCTGCCGGCGCTCCATCCTTCACCGTAGATGAAGATGTCATCGGGCAAAGCCTTGCGGATGGCGTTCATCGTCTCAATGTCGTGCACGCCCATCAGGTCGAAGCGGAAACCGTCGAGATGGTACTCCTCGACCCAGTACTTCACGCTCTCGATCATGAACTGGCGCATGCCATCACGCTCGCTGGCCGTCTCGTTGCCGCAACCGCTGCCGTTGCTGTAGGTGCCGTCGGCGTTCTTGCGGTAGAAGTAGTCGGGGCGGGTGAGCTGGAAGTTGCTCCCGTCGATGTTCCACGTGTGGTTATAGACCACATCGAGGATGACCTTGATGCCGGCCTGGTGCAGGCACTGCACCATCTGCTTGAATTCACGGATGCGTACCTCGGGCCGATAGGGGTCGGTGGAGTAACCGCCCTCGGGCACGTTGTAGTTCACCGGATCGTAGCCCCAGTTGTACTGCGGCTCGTCGAGTCGGGTCTCATTGACCGAGGCATAGTCAAACGATGGCAGGATGTGCACAGCGTTCACGCCGAGCGCTTGCAGGTGCTGGATGGCACGTGGCTCGGTCAAGGCGAGGAATTTGCCCTTGTTGGTGAAGCCTCCCGACTCGTCGATGGAGAAGTCACGGTGGTGCATCTCGTAGAGGATCAGGTCCTTGGCGGCGATGGCGGGCCGCTTGTCGCTGCTCCAGCCCTCAGGGTCGGTCTCGCTCATGTCCACGATGGCGCCACGCTTGCCGTTCACCCCCACGGCAGTGGCCCAGATGCCGGCACACTCACCGCGGAACTTGCCGCCATACTTCACGTCAAAGGTGTAGAACTTACCCTTCAGGTTCCCCTTGACGGTGGCTTGCCACAGGGCGTTGGCCCCCGTCTGGCGCTTCATGTTGATGGTCTTGACGGGCTTCCCGCCCAGTCCATCGTTGTAGATGCGCAGTTTCACCTGCTGGGCATCATCGTTGGTCTCAATCGAGAAATCGCTCGCTCCGGGGCTGTAGTTGACCCCGGTGCGAGCATTGAGTGATTGCGGTACGAGTAATGCCATGATTATCGCAACCAGTAGATTTAGATGTTTCATGAGCGTCCGCTTTGTGAGATGAGTTCTTTCACGTGTCCGTTGAAGTCATTGGACTTCATCAACTGTTCAATGGTCATGTGCATGCGGTAACGCCAGTAGTGACGGGGATTGGCAGGGATGTTGATGCGTTCGGCATCGGCATCCTCCAGGCGCATCTTCTCGTCGATGGCGAGCCAGTCCTGCAACGAGAGCAGGCAGAGCATGGACGGACAGTTGAGATGGGCGCGCACGATGTCGTCGGCCAGCCATCCGGGCAGGGGATGAGGAGCAGCATCGCTGTGCCACAGGGTGGTGTTGTAGTACTCCTGGGTGCGGTCCCAGTCCTCGTCCCACCATTGCCTCATCGTGGGCATGTCGTGGGTCGAGATGGTGGCGACACTGCGGTAGGGGTTGGCATTGAGGTTGCCGAACTTGATGTGGCTGTCCTTGGGCATCGACTGGATCTCAAGGCTCAGGATGCGCAACTCGTTCATCACCCATGCCACGCAGTCGGGCACCATGCCCAGGTCCTCGGCACACACGAGCATGCGCGTTGCCTGCACCAGCTTGGGCAGCTTCTTCATCGCCTCATGATACCAGAAGTCGTTGTTGCGGTGGTAGTAGTACTCGTTGTAGAGCTTGTTGAAGGCAGCCTTGTCGCCCTCGTAGAGCGTCTCGTAAATGAAGTCGAACTGAACCGAAATGCGCGGGTGGAACAGGGCGGGATTCTTGCGGTCGCGCACGAACAGCACGTCGCTGATTAGGGCATACAGGCCGTCGCGCAGCCAGATGTCCTCCTCGCTGGTCTTGTCGCGGAATGCGGCCTCCACCTTGCGCTGAGTGTCATACTCGGGCTTCATGCGATAGATGTCGTCATGGACACGCTCGACATATTTCTCGCGCACCATGTCGGCACGCTGGCCGAAGATGCGGTCCAGCACCCAGTCGGCAATGAAGGGCTTGGTCATCAACTCCTCCTGGAAGTTCAGGCCATAGCTGCGGATCTCCTGCGCGCTCATGCCCAGTGAGGGCGAGAACTGGCCCAGCAACCCGTGGACGGCGTCGATGGGAATCTCCCAGATGCGGAAGAATCCCAGCACGTGGTCGATGCGGTAGGCATCGAAGTATTGTGCCATCTTGCGGAAGCGCTTCACCCACCACTGGCAGCCGTCGGCGAGCATCACGTCCCAGTTATAGGTCGGGAAGCCCCAGTTCTGGCCATTGGTCGAGAATGCGTCGGGCGGAGCGCCAGCCTGGCCGTTGAGGTTGAAGTACTTGGGCTCAACCCAGGCCTCGACACTGTCGCGACTGATGCCGATGGGAATGTCACCCTTGAGGACGACATGCTTGCTCTGGGCATGCTCGTGGGCGGCGCGCATCTGCTTGTCGAGGTAGAACTGAACGTAGTACCACAGGCTCACCTCCTTGAAGGCCTTAGTGCGTGGGTTGGACATCGCTGCGCGCTCCTCGTCGCTGAACGAGTGGTGATGAGGCCACTGCGAGAAGGTGGCAGTGCCGTATTGGTCGCGGTAGTTGCTGAAGGCGGCATAGGGTACCAGCCAGTCCTGGTTGGCATCAAAGAAGGCCTTGAACTCGTTGCTCTTGAGCACCTGGTCGCCCTCCTGCTCGAACAGGAGCTTCATGTACTCGCGCTTGGCGTTGTTCACGCGTTCATAGTCAATCTGGGGCAGGGCGTTAAGTTCCTTGCGCAGCTTCTCAAATTCGGCGGCGCGTTTCTTGTCGGCGAGCTTGGGCAGCTGGCGCATGTCCATGTACTGCGGATGCAGGGCGTAGATGCTGATGCTGTTATAGGGGTAGCTGTCGCTCCAGGTGTGGGTGATGGTCGTGTCGTTGATGGGCAACACCTGCAGGGCACGTTGTCCCGTGCTGGCCACCCAGTCCACCATCTTCTTGAGGTCACCGAAGTCGCCCACGCCGAAGCTGCCCTCGCTACGCAGCGAGAAGATGGGTACCACGGTGCCTGCCAGTTTGGCGGGATACAGGGGGAAATAGGCCTGTTGCAGCTCATAGACGATGTGCTCGCCATCCTTGAGGACGGGCAGCAGCACGGTGCGGTTGTCGCCCGTTTCCCAGATGGCCTGCTTGCCCTTGCCGCCCATGATGACGAACTTGAATTCCACAAATGCCTTCTTGAACGAGGCGCCATCGAGCGAGATGACCCACTCGTTGTGGTTGTGCTCGGTCATCTTCAGCGCTTTGGTCTCGTCCCAGTCGCCCAGGGTGGGCTCATTGCCCACGACGCCGAGCACCTCACCCGTGCGCAGTTGAGGCGCGCGCACCTTGAGCTGCACGATGGTGGTGTACTTGCTCTTGGCGACGTTCTGCTGCTTGCGCAGTGCCACACAGTCGGTGAACGCCGAGCTGTAGAGGTAACTGTCCTCGGGCATGTCGTTCCAGTGGTCGTAGGTGATGTAGCGCGTCGCCTTGGCGGCATTCAGGTCGAGGCGGTGGGGGATGACTGTCCACTCGTGCCGCAACTGCTTGCCGTCGCGCTCCACGCTATAATAGTAATTGACGCTTCCCGCCTTGGCTGGCAGGTCGATGTCACATTTCCACACTTTGTCACTAGCGGGTTTCATGACATGGCTGGTGATCTTGTCGGCCACGCCGTTCTCCACGATGTTGAGCACGAGGTTCTCACCGTAAACGGTGCCGTACTCGATATTAAATCTAACTTTCATGAATGATATCTTGTTGCTTTTAGTTCTTGTGTTTCTTGTCCTCGATGATGAATACGCAAGCGGCACCCACCACGAGCAGGATGCCGGCAAGCAGGAGCATGTTGCCCTGATTCATGTTCATGACATACAACATCAGCGCACCACCCAACGCAGCGGCGACAATCTGCGGTACGCAGATGGTGCAGTTGAACAGACCCAATGCTGTGCCCATGCGGCTGCTGCCCTCAAAGGCATTGGTCACCAGCGTGAACGGCATAGCCAGCATAGCTGCCCAAGCGAAGCCGATGAGGAAGTAGGGAACAAACAGCAAGTACTGGTTGTGGATGTAGGGAACCATGACGAAACCGATGCCGCCAATGGCAAGACTCAAGGCATAAGCCACCTTGATGTTCTTGAACTGCGGCAATACCATTGCCCAGATCACACTGCCGATGGCCTGGACGGCAAACAAGATGCCTACCCAGTTGCCGGCCTCTTGGTAGCCTGGACTTGAGGCATTGGTTGTGTTCCAGACGGTATCGGCAATGGTGCCGTTGGTATAAGTCCACATGTACATGAAGGCTGCCCAGCAGAAGAACTGTACCAGACCCACCTCAAAGAACACCTTGTAAGCATGCTTTTTTTGAGCCGGGCTCATCTCGGTGGTCGCTTGCTCGCTCACGCCTTCAGCATTGGCCGCAGCGTTGAACTCAGCCATCTCGGCAGGGGTGTACTCCTTCACATGGCTGATGGTGTAAAGGACGCACAGGATGAGAATGCCAGCGCCCACATAGAACGACAACTTCACGCTCATGGGCACAACACCCTCGGGAGCCTCATTGATGGCTTTTCCCAACAAGGCAGTGAACAGGAACGGGAAGATATAGCCCACCAGAGAACCAGCGTTGCACAGGAACGACTGGATACTGTAGGCCTTGGCTTTCTGTTTCTCGTTGACCATGTCACCCACCATCATCTTGAAGGGCTGCATGGCCATGTTGATGCTCGTGTCGAGGAACATCAAGGCAATCAAGCCGAAAATCATCGCCCCGGCAATGGTCAGGCCGAACGAGCCCGCATTAGGCAGCAGGCACATCACGATAACAGCGGCGAGTGCGCCAATCAGCAGGTAAGGAATGCGGCGGCCCCAACGGCCCATCCACGTCTTGTCGCTGAAGAAGCCCACGAGCGGCTGCACCACCATACCCATCAAGGGTGGCAGAATCCAGAAATAACTCAAGTCGTGAGGGTCGGCGCCTAAGGTCGCAAAGATACGGCTGATGTTGGCACTCTGCAGCGCATAAGCGATCTGCACGCCAAAGAATCCAAAGCTGATGTTCCACAGCTGATTGAATTTCAAATCCGGTTTTGTTCTCATAATCGATATATTTTTTAGTGTTATGTGATAATATCTCAAGAATTGATTTTAATTACCTACAAAAATAACTGATTAGGATTGATTTTTATTATAAATAATGTGGTTCATGGCAAAAAAATCAATGCAACCGATTGCATGTAACCGGCTGCATGGCTTGTCGGGGCTCACGGGATGATGTGTCAGCTACGAAGCAGCAAGTGTGATACGGGCCGCGTGAACAGGCGGTTGACGGCCCAAGCCAGCAGGATATCGATGGGGAGGATGAACCACAGGATCAGGCCAGGGGCCGTTGTGCCCATCAGGTCGGTGGCCACTTCGTTATAAACCTGCTGCACGCCGATGTGGGCCAGTACCGGCGCCACCCAATAGTTAAAGACAAGGGCAGCGATGCCTTGCAGGATGAAAATCTCGAAACTGATGTCGCCAATCCACTGTAAAGGTCTTGAAACCAGTATCTTGCCGATGAATCCCTCGCGCTTGTCATAGAGCTGGCTCACCATGATGATCAGCGCCACCGGCAGCCACCATATCACGGCGTCGCTCCAGGGCAGCAGCCACGGATAAGCGCGGTAGGTCATCACAATGACCGACAGCAGGGCGACCACGACGAGTTCGGCGTCGGTGCCGTTAGCGCTGCGGCCCAGCACGGGAATGCTTTTGCGGCTTTGGCACACGTGGGACAGCGTCATGCCGATGATGAAGTCGATGAGTCGCACCGGCGGGAAGACATAGAGGGCTGTGCGGCTGTAGTCATCGGTCCCTGCCAGCATTGCGATGTCGAGGATGACCAGACAAGCAATGATGATGGCCTTGTGGCGCAGGCGCAATGGCGCGAACCATCGTGCCAGCAGGGGATAGCACAGGTAGCAGAACAGCAGTGTGCTCAAGAACCACGAGAACTTGTTGCACGAGAAGTAGATGCTGTGGGTGAGGGACCAGCTCTGCAGCAGGGTGACGTTCAGCCCCAGCACGTGGGGCTTGACGGTGAGCAAGCCCAGGGCCGCCATCGCCGCCATCCACATCACTAGGGTGAGCCAGTGCAGGGGGAAGAGTTTGCCGGCATGGCGACAGGTGAAGCGACGGTAGGAGGACGCATCAAGCCGATGGAAAGGATGCTTCAGAGATAACAGGAAGCCGCTGGCCATCAGGAAGAAAGAGACACCTGCCCAGGTCATCTCCTCCAAGCCGGTCGCCCCCACGTGGAAGAGTACTATCATCAGCGCGAAAACGCCGCGCCAGCCGTTGATTGTCTTTATCATCTTTCAGTTCTCCGTTTTCAGTTTTCAGCTCCATGCCGTTGCCGCTGAAAACCATTCAAGTCGCTGATGCCGCGCAACCACTATTGAAGCTTGAGTTTAAGATATTCGCTTAAAGGTCTTGTGAAATAGCGGTTTACCAGCCATGAGAGAGGTAGTAGCATGGGCAGGACAAACCACGGCAGGTCACCGTAGATGTTCCACCCGAAATGAGCCGCCATCGGGGATATCACAAAGCCGAACAGGTGAAAGGCCACAAACTGCAGCACATATATCTCAAAACTGATGCTCCCTAACCATTGCAGCGGCTTGCACAGCAGCAGGCGCCCGATGGCTCCTTCCTGCCCGTTGAGCAGCGCGAGCGTCATCAGGATGGCGCCTTGTGGCAGCAGCCAGATGATGACATCCTCCCATGGTCTGATCCATGTGGTGCAGATGTTGATGGCGATGACTGCCGCCAGGGACAGTATCGCAGCTACCTCTAAACACGTGGCAGTGAGCTTGTTCACATGCGTTAATCGTTTCTTGAGAATGTGGTGGAGGTGGACGAGCGACAGTCCCACGGTGATATCCAGCACATGGGATAGCGGGTTGACAAAGACCGCCTCGCGATGTGGAATGTCCAGCGGGTAGAGGATGATGCCAAGCACGATGGCCAGCACGATGGCCATGGCCACCTTGTGCCATAGCTTCCAGCGTCCCATCCATCGCGCCATGAACGGGTAGATTAGGTAGCAGAAGAGCAGGGCGCATAAGTACCAGGCCACGGGGTTGAGGCCGTAGTGGATGTCGTGGGAGGGAAACCATGAATGCACCAGCAGCGCGCTCAACGTCACACCAGGCCAATCGATAGCGCTGCCGGTGAACAGCAGGGCAATGGCAATCAGCAGGGACAGCCCGAGCCAGTGCAGCGGGTAGATGCGCAGGGCGTGGGAGAGGACAAAACGTTTGTACCCCCCCATGGTGATGCGTTCAAACGGATGGCGCATCGCCAGCAGGAAGGTGCTCGAGATGAAAAAAAACGTCACGCCCGACACGGCCACGTTGTAAATCCACCCCACGCCGCAATGGAACAGTACCACTGCGACAGCCATGAGTCCACGCCATGAATTGATTGTCTTGATCAAGCCGATTGTCGTTTTTTAAAGAAATTCAAGTAAACATCTATAGCAACTATAGCCACTATAGCAACTATAGCATCTATAGTTTGAGCGATTATTTTGCGAAATTACAAACATTTGTTCAAAGAACGCCAAAAACATACATTTTTTTATTAATTTTGCAGCCGCTTAAAAATGACGATAGAGGAGAACACCAAGAAGTCAGGTGGCCGAGGTTCCAAGTTTATCAAGGACATCGGCATTTATGCTATAGGCAACATTGGTTCCAAGCTCATCACTTTCCTGATGTTGCCGTTGTACACCCATTTTGTACCCAATAAGTCCGACTTTGGGTACTATGACGTGTGCCTGTCGATGTGCTTCTTGCTCATCCCCTTTGTCACCTTGCAGTTGCGCGACGGCGCTTTCAGGTTCCTGCTCGACTGTGACGATAATACGCGCCGTCAACGCATTGTCACCTTTGTCAACCGCTCGATGATAACGACATTGACCCTGGCGGTGCTGGCCACCATCGTGTTGTCGATGGTGACCAATATCGGCTATCTGGGATACACGTTGGGGCTGCTGATTGCCATGTCGTTGCAGGAGGTGTATTCCCAGGTGTTCCGCGGCCTGGGCAACAATCGGGCCTTTGTCATGGTGGGCATCCTCTCGGCATTCTTCATCGGCCTGTTCAGCGTGCTTTTTGTCGCCAGATTTGATTGGGGCATCAAGGGTGTGTTCCTGGCCAATATCCTGGCGCGCGTGCTGGCGTTGGTGATTGTCGAGGCACGCGTGCGACTCATCACGCGCAACACCCGCTGGTCGATCAGTGTGGGCGACGTGGCGCGCGACATCCTGCGGTTCACCTTGCCCCTGTTGCCTGGCTCGCTGTGCTGGTGGCTCACCGGCAGCAGTGACCGCCAGTTCATCAAGTATTTCCTGGGATTGGATATCAATGGCTTGTATGCCGTCGCCACCCGTTACACGGGCGTGATCATGACGCTGGCTCTCGTGTTCTATCAGGCCTGGCAAGAGACGGCCATCCTGCAATACCATAGTCCTGACCGTAACCGCTTCTTCTCCAAGATGTTCAACGGTTACATCTTCCTGCTCTCGGCCATCCTGCTGGGCTATGTGTTCATGCTCAAGGTGTGCTACGGATGGCTTGCTGCCAGCTATGGCGAGAGTCTCAACTACATCTATCCCCTTGCCGTGTCGGCAGTTGTGTTTGCCATCGCAGCATTCTTTGACATGGGCTATCAGTGTGCCAAGGACACCAAGCGCACCCTTCCTGCCATCATCCTCTCGGCGGTGGTGAATGTTTCGCTTAACTTTTTGCTCATCAAGCCGTTAGGCGTGTATGGCGTCATATTGACCCAATTGGTTACTTATCTGGTGCTTGTGGTTTACCGCTGGTTTGACATGAAGCGCTATTTCACCCTCCAGATCGATCGTCGCATTCTGGTTCCTATTGCCATCGTGCTGTTGAGCGCCATCCCCTTCTATTTCAATACCAAGGCATGGGTTGACATCACCTACATGGTTGTTGCGCTCGCTCTGATCGTGATGAGTTGCGGCAAGGAAACCATCAATGCGGTGTTGTCAAAATTCACAAAACACATCTCCTGATAAAATAAATCGGGCCTATCCTCGTTTATAGTGTAAATAATACATGTTTTTAAAACCGTATGAAATCAAGATTACTTATCATGATGATTGCAGCGGTAACGCTGTTGTCGTGCACATCGTCGAAGGATAACACCCTCGCCTATTTCAAGGACCTGGCAGCCGCTCCCAATGGCGCGTTGGCCAACCCCCAAGGCAATTATCCCCTTAACATCCAGCCCGATGACGAACTGGTCATCTCCATCACATCGGCGGTACCCGAGGCAACGGCAGCCTATAATCTGCCACTGGACAATCCCGCCACACGCAGCAACCTGCGCCAGACAACGCAGCCACGCAGCCAGACCTACATCGTCGATGAAGAAGGCTACATCATGCTGCCCATTTTGGGACGTCTGATGGCCAAGGGCAAAACCATCACCCAGTTGACCGATGAGATCCGGACGATGGTCGCGCAGAATGTCAAGGACCCCTATGTGCGCATCGATATCGTCAATTTCTCGGTCGATGTGATGGGAGAGGTGCGTACACCACAGCGTGTTTACTCGGGTCGCCAGCACTTGACAGTGCTTGACGCGCTTGCACAATGTGGCGACTTGACGGAGTTCGGCAAGCGCGACCGTGTCTTTGTCATCCGCACCGAGGACGGCAAGCGTGACTATCACCGGCTGAACCTCAACAGCAGCGACGTGTTCAACTCGCCCTATTTTTATCTGCGTCAGAACGACGTCATCTACGTCGAGCCCAACCAGATCCGCATCGACAATTCCAAGTATAACCAGAACAACGCATTCAAGCTGTCGGTCATCTCGACAATCGTGAGCAGCGTGTCGGTCATCGCTTCGCTGGTCATCGCGCTCACCCGATAACCACTATTCAACTACGAACATGGAAAAATTCAATACACCCCCCACAGCTCAGCAAGAAGAGCAAATCATCGACTTCGGTGCGTTCGTGCGCAAGTACAAGCGCTACTGGTGGCTGTTCTTGTTGGCATTTGTGGCATGTCTGGCGCTGGCTTTTGCCTATCTCCACTTCGCTCAGCGCGTCTATGACGTCAAGGCTGTGGTGCTTGTCGCCCAGGACGATAACGCCGCTGGTGCCGGTGCCAATCTGCTCAAGAGCATGAAGCTCATGGGGCAGGGTAGCAAGGTCGATGACGAGATGGTGGTTTTCTCGTCCCAGGAATTGTGCACCCAGGTGGTCAAGCAACTCAAGCTCAACCGCACCTATATCGAGGAGCGCAGCTGGTACAAGCCCGATAAGGATCACTACAACACGTCACCTGTTGAGGTCGTCGTTGCCGAGGAATTCTTTGACACGTTGTCGTCATCTGTCAAGTTCAAGATCGACGTCAACAAGCAGGGGCTTGCCAACATTAAGGCAAAGGCCGGCAAGGATGTCATTGCCGATGTCAAAGGGGTCACCCTGCCCACGGCGTTGAAGACGAGCTATGGCGCGTTTGCCATTCAGGCGACCGACAACATGAAGAAGAACAAGGACTACCACATCCGTGCAAGTCTCTACAATAACCAGCTGCGTGGCGAGATACTGAACCGCCGCATCAAGGTGAAGCTGGCTAACAAGAAGTCCAGTGGCATCAACCTGTCGCTTGCCGAGTCCAACACCACGCGCGGCAAGGATATACTGAACCGACTCATGGACTTGTACAACGAGCGCGGGCAGCTCGAGAAGGACGAGCAGGCCATCAACACGGCCAAGTTCATCGACGAGCGACTGGCCATCATCTATAAGGGCTTGACCAGCAGCGAGGCCGACATTGAGTCCTACAAGCGTGCCCACAAGATTGTTGACCCCGAGTTGCAGATCAAGACCGAGGTCACCAAGCAGCAGATGGCCGATCAAGCCATCGTCAAGCTCGAGACCAAGCGCCAGCTGCTCGGCATGGTCAGGGACTTTGTCAACAACCCCGCCAACAAGCACAGCTACATCCCCTTCGAGGTGGACTCCAGTGCGGCCACCAGTGCCATCAAGGCCTATAACAACCTGCTGAACAAGCGTCAGGAGCTGGTGCAGTCGGCTCAGGGCGACAACATGGCCCTCAAGCAGATTGACCAGCAGATCGAGACCATGCACGCCAATGTGGTGCAGGGCATCAACACGTCAATCAGCGGACTGAACGTGCAGCTGGGCAAGATGCAGGGGCAGTTGAACCAGTCGTCAGGCGAACTGGGCAAGGTGCCCACCGAGGAGCGCGAGGCCCGCGAACTGTTGCGTCAACAGGGCATCCAGAACACGCTCTACACCTTCCTGCTCGAGAAGCGCGAGGAAAACGCGCTGGTGCTCGCCGCAACGACCCCCAAGGGCAAGATTGTGGACCATGCCTACGCACAGCACACCCCGATCAGCCCCAACCGCCTGGTGGCGCTGGCTATCGCTTTGCTCGCCAGCGTCCTGCTCCCCCTGTTGCTGCTGTACCTGAAGGACCTGTTTACCACCAAGTTCTCCAATCAGGAGGAACTCGAGGAGATTTCCCAGGTGCCCTTCATCGGTCATATCCATCACAACCGTCACAACACGCCGCTCGTGGTTAAGGATGGCAAGACCTCATCGATTGTGGAACTGTTCCGCTATGTCCGCAACAACCTGCAGTTCATCCTCAACAAGGATGATGATAAGGTCATCCTGGTCACCAGCAGCGTGAGCGGTGAGGGCAAGTCGTTCATCAGCACCAATATCGCCTCATCGTTCGCCCTGCTGGGCAAGCGTGTGGCCCTGGTGGGAATGGACATCCGTAACCCCAAGCTGGCCCAGATGCTCGACCTCAACGAGATGCCGGGCGTCACCAGCTATCTCTCTCGTGCCGATGTCACGCTTGACCAGATTGCGCAGCCCTGCCCCGAGGTTCAAGGGCTCGACGTGTTTGTCGGTGGTGCCATTCCGCCCAACCCGTCGGAACTGTTGCTGGGTGACCGCGTGAAGGACCTCTTCCGCGACCTGCGCGAGCACTATGACGTGATCATCGTCGACTCGGCGCCAGTGGCCCAGGTGAGCGACAGCTTCGCCCTGGACAAGTATACCAACGCCACCGTCTATGTCACCCGCGCCAACTACACCAAGCGCACCCTTGTCAAGTTCATGAACCGCATCGCTGCCAACAAGCAGTTGAAGAACATGTGCGTCGTGCTCAACGATACCAAGCCGAGCAACGACAACACCTACGGCTACGGTCAGAAGAACGACAAGGACCAGGATTAATAACGTGCCAGGACTCAGATGAGGGGTTGACGCATGGATCGAGTGCTTATATTCGTGACCTTGGGATTCGCGCTGATGTTCTTTATCATCCGCGAGGGCAGCCGCATGAGCAAGGCCAAGCTATATGAGATACTCATCGCTGTCTATACCTTCTCTTGCTGTTTCTCTCGCATGTACCTGCCCTTGTTCAATCTGGGCGATGACTCGGGAGGCTCCTTCGGACCCACGCTGGCGATATGGCCTTTCTATGTCATGTCGCTCGCGTTGATTTGGATCATCTCTCGCGACAAGCGGTGGCGCATCCGTCGTCCCAACATTTGGCTGTTTTTCATCTTGCTGGGTTATGCCGGCTATACGCTGGTTAATCCCTATAATGCTTATCGCATGTACACGGTCATTGAGGTGGCCTATATGCTCTCTTTTGCCGTGTTCATGTACTTGTTTGCCAACAGCTTCTCGGTCAAGAGTGTCATCCGTGGCGTTTACATGGGACTGGCTGCCACGGTGGTGCTTAATTTCCTGCTGTCCATCTGCTATCCAGTGCTCAACATGGAGGCAGTCGTCAAGCTGTACGACAGCGAGGCGGCGACTCGCAGCGATGAGCGCGTGGGTGCGGTGGGGACAATGGGCCATCCCAATGTGCTGGGAACTTATGCCTCCTACTACTTTGTGTTCTTTGTGGCATGCTTCATCACGGCCTTCAAGCGCCGTCAGAGTGCCGTGTATGCCGCGATGGCGTTTCTCGTCATTGTGATGACGGCAAGCCGCAGTGCACTGGTGGCTTCGATCGTTGCTCTGGTGGCGATAGTGGTGTTCTATGTCTATCGTCGCTACAAGTTGCTCAGCTTCCAGAGTGTCCTCAAGGGTATTGTTCCCCTGGCCATCTTCGTCACGTTACTGCTCACGGGACCGTTAAGTTTCCTGTTCAGCGACGTGGACGACCTGGACGAGATGACGACCTCGCGACTGATGCATTACTACTGCGGCTATGAGATCTTTGAGGACCACCCGTTGATAGGGGTGGGCATGAATGCTCATCTGAGTTATCTTGCCGAGAACGGATCGGCGATGATGTTTGAGCAGATCTTTGACATGACCGACCTCTACCAGCCCGAGGAGTTCATGTTCTCCAACCCGATCCACAACATCTGGATTATCCTCATCGACGAGCTGGGAATCGTGGGGTTCCTGCCGTTGCTGTGCTTTGTCATCTGGTATATCGCGACCTTCAAGCGGCGCACCCGCGCATCCCATAACCGGTATTACAACATCTTGAACATTTCGGGACTGGGCGTGGTGTGTTGCTGGCTCGTGCAGGGTAACAGCGACTGGGCACCCTTGACACCACAAGTCCTCAACTTGTCTCTTATGTTTGTCATCCTCTCATTGAACCGTCACTACGCGGCCGAGGTGCATCCCGAATTTGAATCGGTTGAGGCCTACAAACGTCGCCTGCGCGCCTCTAAGGCCGATGGCGAGACCCTAGAAGTCGTACCAGCATGAGAGACTCATCCCGGCACATATTGTTTCTGGCAACCGAGTATGATGCCCCGGGAATGCGCCCCTATGCCCGCAACATCATCAACGCCCTGTGGCAAGAGGGTGACCATGTGCTTGTCGTGACACGTTATGGGGCCGACGGCCTGGCCTTCCCCGACATTCCTGCCGATAGTGTGACGTGGATTGACTATCCCACAGGCAAGGTGAGCAAGGCTCTGTTCCGCTTCCATCCCACCAGTGTGCTGCGTGCTGTCAACAACCTGGTGGAGAATGAGGATATCAGCCTGATTTACAGCCTTACTGAGGAAATCATCCTGGCCGACAGCATCCGCTCGTTGCAGCGTCGGATTCCACTGCTCTATACCGTCCATGACGCAACCTTCCATGATTATAAGGCCAGTAACCCCTTGAGGTGGTTAAAGGACCGCCTCATCATTGCCCGCCCGCAACGCCTGATGCTGTCGCGCACCATCAATCAGGTGACCAATAGCCGTGAGCAGCAGGACTACATCTTGCAGCGTTTCCCTTATCACAAGGTGCATTATGCGCCCTTCCCGTCGTTGGTCAACGAGGCGATTGCTCATGGCGGCAAGCAGGTGGAGGAGTTGAAGGAAGTCGACGACGGCTACATCCTGTTCTTCGGCACGCTGCATCTCTACAAGGGGGTGCATCTGCTCTATGATGCCTATCTGTCGCATCCCGAACTGCAAGAGCGCCCGTTGGTCATTGCCGGCACGCGCGATGTCTATTTTGCCCGTCAGGACAGCGAGAAGAACGTCGTCTTGATCAATCGCTTCATTGACGACAGCGAGGTGAGTGACTTGTTTGGCCGGGCAGCAGTGGTGGTGTATCCTTATATCTCGGCCACCCAGAGCGGCGTGACCAGCATTGCCAGCTACTATGGCAAGCCGATGGTCGTGAGCGACCTGCCATTTTTCAAGCAGACGTGTGAAGGCTGCCAGGGCATAGCGTTCTTCCATTGTGGCGATGCCGACTCGCTGGCGGACGCAATTATTCGCTCGCTGCAATCCCCGACCTCTACCCGTGAGTTCTATGATCGGGAGTACACCCTTGAAGCCCTCCGCTCCACGCTCGATGCAATTGTCTCTGACATCTGATGACTCAGTTTGGCTGATTGAGAAATAAACATTACCTTTGCCTTTCAGTCTAATAATCCAAAATGAAATGGCTATGAAACAGCAGATTTTGAAATACGCTTGTCTTGTCGCGCTCGCATGCCTGACTGTCCTTATGGGCCAGGCGCGCGTCATTAACATCGATGTAGACCGCATCAAGGGCGACCTCACGATGCAGCTGCGTGACCAGTGCAGCCGAGCAGGCTATAACGATACAGTGGTAATGAACTTCGGCAAGGGCACCTACACGATCGTGGGTACCATCCGCCTGCAGTGCCACACGGTCATCAAGGGCGCAGGGAGTGACCTCTCGACTATCCTGCTTGACAAGGGCTCTGACCGCAGCGGCTTCAAGGCTTTTACCGATGATACCTACTTCCGCATCACCGGCACGCTCAAGAACCCCATCAGCGTCTCCATCAGCGACATCAGCTTCAAGCTCAAGGAGCACAAGGGCATCTGGTGGGGCGAGAAGGGTAAGGAACTGGAGCGCTATGCCGTGAAGGTCCATCATGCCGACCCTGTGACCATCAACAACGTGGACAGTTACATGGCCGATGCCCAGATCACCAACTTTGACCTCCACGTGTGCTCCAATGTCACGGTGACCAACTGCAACCTGACCAATTACAACAACAGCCTGACGGGCGGTTGCCTGTGGATTCGCGGCGAGATGCACAACATCAACATCCGTGACAACAAGTTCTACAAGTATGGCAAGGACGAGACCCTGGGCATCTTTGACCGATTGGTGGACAACACCAGCAAGTATATCCGTGGCAAGGCCAAGCGCACCAACATCATCGTCGAGAACAACGAGTTCCACTATGGTGATTACAAGGGCAGTAACAAGAAGGATCCTGAGGCCTACTGCGGCATGTTGTTCACCTTGATGACCGACCACAAGCAGAGCAGCGACAAGTGCCTGACGAGCAATTTCCACCTGCGCGGCAACAAGTTCTACATCAGTGATGTGACCACACGCTGCATGTACATCGGCTTTGACCCTGCCGACGAGCACCACGACATCTACATCGAGGACAACGAGATTGTCAATAGCGACATCGGCCGCGACTATGCCTACTACCACAAGGACATCGAGATCCATGACCTGAGCTCCTGTGGCGACACCATCCGTGTCAACGGCAACAAGGTCAGGAACCGGGCTCTTGTCCTCAACAGCAGCGGCAACACGGGCTACATGTTCATGCAGACGCGCGGCGGCATCGTCCGTGCCGATGGCAACCAGATCGTCAACGAGGTGACGACCAACCGCAAGAACAGCAAGCCCTATGGCGTGCAGCTCGTGTGGTGCCAGGAGGAGGGCGGCAATCTCACGCTCACCAACAACGTGTGCAAGGGTCTGGCCTTTGTCGCCTATGTGGGCGGTGGTGACGGCACCCCGCTGTTCACCCTTAATGCCCGCAACAACTACTTTGAGGGCGACACCCGCATCTACAGCCACAAGGTCAAGGAGATGCACCTGAATTTCACGGGCAACACGTTCAAGAGCAGCAATGCGACCTTCTTCTTGCAGGAGTTCCCGCCCAGGGGGCAGGTCGTGTTCAATTACAACGACGTGACCATCACCCCGGGCCGTGGCCAGTTCATGAGCCACTGGGGGAAAAACGATACCCGGTCGATGCGTTTTGACCTGCTGGAAATCAAGGGCAACAAGTTCAAGGGCGTCAACAGCGAGAAAGACCTGTTGCGCAACATCACCAACGTGCGCAAGCGCAAGGTGAGCAGCAACTCGATCAACCGATAAAACTGCTTCCCCGTCGAGCGATGAAAGAGAGAATAGAGCAATTAGACTACCTGAAAGGCATCTTCATCCTGCTGATGGTGACTTTTCACCTGGCGCTGGTCGAGGAGACCTATCCCGTGCTGCGTGAGGCGGTCTATACGTTCCACATGTCGGCCTTCCTGATCATCTCGGGCTATCTGGCCAATGTTGAAAAGCCGCTTGGCAAGTTTTGTCATGACTTGTTGCGGCTTGTCGTCCCCTATGTGATCTTTGAGTCCCTCTATATCTTGATGCAGTATTACGTTGGCGGCAGTCTGGGCGCACACAATGCCATCAGCGATCTGTCGATCAACGATTTCTTCTTGAGGGTTGCCACCCAGCCCACGGGCCCTTACTGGTATATCCACACGCTGGCGATCTGTCTGGTGGCCTATTGGCTCATCTACCGCATCCTGCGGCTTGACGGCATCAGCGCCCTGGCCATCATGGGGGCCATCCTGTATGGGGCATCGATCGTGATTGAGGGCCTGGACTGGAGCAATGTCATCTATTTCATGATGGGCTTGGTCATCATGCGCAGCGGCAAGACCTTCATGGGTGTGATTACCCCGTCGTGGCTGGCGCTCGTTCCGCTCGTCATCCTGTTCTGGTTCCCCGAGAATTATGACCGTGGGACACTGGCCGGCGTTGCCATCACCGTGCTGGTCATCAGCTTGCTGCTGGCCGTGTATTCTTGCTGTGGCCGTGCCATTAGTGGCACGTTGGCCTACATCGGGCGCAACTCACTGGCAATCGTTCTGTTGTCTCCCATTTTCACCCTGGCAACCAAGCTGGTTGCCCCTTACTTCAGTTTCGACCCATCGGCAGTGTGTTTCACCGTGTTAGCGTTGGCCTTTGTGGTGGCAGGGTGCTTGGCCAGTGCTTGGGTGGCCGACAAGATGCACGTCAGCCTGTTGATCTTCTTCAAGAAGCCGTTCTACAGCCCTTATCATAAATAGGGGAATAATGTCCCTAGAGCCGTCACGGATGTGATTGTGGGCAATAAATCAACTTGCAATGAGTTAAATTTATTAGAGAACCCAAATTAACCTCAATGTCATGAAAAGAAGCCTGTCATTTGTCGCCATTCTGCTATTGATGTCTCCGTTCATGCACTTGTTCGGACAGTCGGGCCTGCGTCCGCGTGGCGACCTGAATTGTGACTGGGAGGTAACCATTGCCGACGTCAACGTGCTCGTCGACTTTGTCCTGAAGGGTGAACAGTATCACTCATTGTACACCTACGCCCATGACCTCAACAGCGACAAGGAAATCAACCTGGCCGACATCAATCTGCTCATAGACGGCATCCTGAGCGGAAATCCGCTGCCGCCCATGCCCACTTACTCGGGCACGCTGCCTGTACTGTTCATCAACACCGCGGGATATCGCGACATCGTCAGCAAGGAGGAATACCTGCGGGCCGACTGGTGGCTCGACAACATGGGCATTGAGGGTTATCAGTCCATAGGGTCGGCCGAGGCGCCGTTGGGAACGCAGATCAAGGGACGCGGCAACGCCACCTGGACCAACTGTGAAAAGAAACCTTTCCGGCTGAAACTGGATGATAAATACGGGATGCTGGGCATGCCGTCCAACCGACACTGGGTACTGCTGGCCAACGAAGGCATGTGGATGGGACTGATGAACGATAACCTGCCGTTTGAACTTGGTCGCCGCATGGGTATGTCATGGAATCCCCGTCAGGAGCCTGTCGAGGTAGTGCTCAACGGCCAGTACATCGGCCTCTACTTCCTGACCGAGCAGATACGTGTCGGGAAAGACCGTGTCAACATTGTGGAACAGAGCGACAATGAGACCGATTCTGTTAGAATCACAGGCGGATGGTTACTCGAGATTGACAACTATGAGGAAACTGGTAATATCTCTTTCACCGAAGGCAGTGGAGAGCCATTCTGGGTCACGCCCAAATCCCCTGAGGTGTTAAGCGCTGAGCAACGCAACTATATCACCGATTTCCTGCTTGAGGCAGATTCTGCCATCTATGTCGAGGATAAAGACAGTGTTGAATGGGAGCGCTACATCGACATTGACTCGCTGGCAATCTATTACTTGGTTCAAGAGGCCGTCGATAACCCCGAAGCCTTCTCGGGCAGCTGCTTCATGCACAAACAGCGTGGCGACAGCACCAAGCTCATCTTCGGGCCGATGTGGGATTGCGGCAGCTCATTCACCCGCTATAGCAAGGACTATCTTTTTAACGAGTTCATCTACGAGAATCAGCCGAGTTATTGCCGATGCAGATGGATTGCCGAGATTGCCAAATTCCCGCACTTCCAGGAGCGTGTCCGCTACCATTGGCATAATTTCTACAACGATGTCTATCCTCTGATGGACAACTATATTGACAGCTTTGCCGCCAAGATTGAACAGGCTGGCACCGCCGATTTCAAACGTTGGCCCCAAAGCCAAAGCAATGTAATCGGCCTGCGTGTCAACCAGTACCTGAAACCCAGCTTCCACAAGAAGGTAGCCTGGCTGCAAACGCAATGGGGCAATGAACAATAAGGAGTTGGGAGTTAACAATCCAGTTGCTGGCGGGTGGCGTCGGCAATGGACTGCCAGTTGTATTTCTCTAGGTCGTAATGCTGCGGCTCGGCTGGAGTGTCGAACAGGCGGGTGATGGCATCACACAGTGAACCGACATTCTTAACGGTGAAAAAATTCTGCTCGGGCAAATCGACCTGGCGGGTGCCGGGGATGTCGCTGCACAGGATGGGCAGGCCGTAGGCCATCGCTTCGAGCATCACCATGGGGAAACCCTCGTTGACCGACGGCAGGACAAAGAGCCGAGCATGGCTGTAGAGTTGGCGCAGGTCCTCGCCGGTGGTGAACCCCGTGAAAATCACTTTCTTTTCCGTATCAAGTTTTTCCAATTGCTCGCGATAGGCGCTGTCGTGGTCGCTGGCACCGGCGATGACCACCTGCTGCACTTGGGGCAGGCGGTTGGCGGCCTCAACGAGGTATTCCAGGCCCTTCTCGGGCGTGAGGCGTCCCACAGCGAGCAGATACTCTCCCTGACGGATGCCGTGCTTCTCAAGAAATGAGGTGGACTCGCTGCGCGTGACGGGGTCGATGCCGTTAGGGATGAAAACGCTCTTGTCGAGGGCGCCGCATTTTTCCATCTGGTACTTGTTGACGAAGATGACGCGGTTGCTGAAGTGGAGAGAGATTTTCTCGCACTGCCTGAGCAGCCAGCGGGCGGGAGCGTTCCACTTGCTGTGCTCGTAGTTGGGGCTGTGGTAGGTGAGCACCACGGGCAGACCCATCAACCGCACCAGGGGAGCGAACATGCCTGGCCCGATGTTGTGGATGTGAACCACGTCGGGACGGTGAAACGCGATGTGCAGCACGCTCAGCAGCGTGTGCCACACGGCTTCAAAACCCTTGACACGCGTCGAGGGCAGGTCGATATAGTCAATATGGGGGAATCGCTGGGAGGACTGCTCGGTCAGGTAGGCACGGCGGCGATAGAGGCGCACATGGACGTCCTCCATGTGGGTATAAAGATGGTAGCTGTGAACTTCAACGCCGCCCTGGATGCCAGGGAATCCGCGTGTGCCGATCACCGCTACTGTCTTCATTCTTTTTCTTGAGTCTATAGTTGTCCTGGATGACCTGGAATAGCTTGACGTGTTATTCAATCACCGCCGGATTAGTCCCAGCACAGGTCCTGTCCCTTGCGGATGCGCCACTTGTTCTTGAGGATCCACATGATGGGTACCCAGGGATGACGCACCATGTCGTGACGCTCGGTGACGATGAAGGTGCAGTTGCGCTTGCAGTTGCGCACCTTTTCCATCGCCTCCTTGGCTTTGTCGCTGGCCATGATGTTCTCGAAGGAGTCTTCCTTGATGTTGCCCATGACCCATTCCTCACCACTGCCGTTGCAGGGCGTCACGTTGCCCCACGGGTCGATGAAGAAGAAGTCGCTCAGTGCGCCGCAGGGGGGGCGATACTCGTCGGTGTCACCACGCAGGCGGCGATGGATCGAGCGGTTGAAGTAGGCGCGCCCGTAGTCCTTCAGGCGGTCCTTGAAGTGGCGGCGCTTGCTGGTGAGCAGGGCCTTGACAAAGAGCTCGTGCTGGCGCAGGGCCTCCTCGCTCTCAATCTGGTTGTCGTCCTTGTGAAAATACCACGAGTTGTGGACGGCACTGTTGCCCAGCTCCACATCCAGTGCCACGCACAGGTCATAGAGATGGAGCAGGTCCATGTAGTTGTCGGGCGAAATGACCACCGAGAAGCCAATGTTCTTGCACTTGGTCTTCTTCAGCTCCAGCATCGTGCGCAGGGCATGGTCAAAGCCGTCCTTGATGCCGCGCTTGGTGTCGTTGATCTTGGGCAGACCCTCGACGCTGACGCGGATGAGGATGTTGGGATATTTATTGGCGAGCTCCACGATTTTCTTGGTGTTGTAACCGTTGGTGCTCAGCTCCAGCAGGCGCGATTTGGGATAAAGGATTTCAAAAATCTTATCGATGTCGGGACGCAACGTCGGTTCGCCGCCCGTGATGTTGATGCGCAACCCCGCGGGCAGTTTCTCATAGTAGGAGGCGTCTATCTCTTCGCTCGGGCTCGTCTGGAACTTCCAGATGTTGCACATGTTACACTGCGCGTTGCACCTGAAAGTGGTGATCAGACTTCCCTGAATCACATTCTTCATTATTGCTATCGTCAATAAGCCTTATTACACCTATTTAACTAATAGGTGCTTCTAAATATTGTGCAAAGGTAATAAAAAATGTTATTGTACCGCGTCAAATCCTGTAAATATCCTTCATCAGGGTGTGAAGGTGACGCGTGGGGGAGAAGCGCTCGCGGGCTTGACGGGCAATCTCGCCGTGGTTCCAGTCGCGCGCCATGGCCATCGTGATGGCCGTCTCGAGCGCCTCCTGCTCGAAGGGCTGGAACACGATGCCGTTGGAGCTGTCGATGAGCTCAGGAATGCCGCCAATCTGTGCCCCGGCAACAGGTGTCCCTGCACACAACGACTCGACGACGCTCAGCGGGTTGTTCTCGTACCACTGCGACGGGACGACGCTGAAGCGTGCACCGGCGAGCAGCTGGGCCACTTGAGGGGCGTCGAGCAGTCCCATGAACTCGATGTTGTCATGGCCGGCGTGCTTCAGCCGCATGGCGGGCTCCAGGGTGCCGCTACCGGCGACCTTGAGTTTGTAAGGCAGCCGCGCTGCCACGTCCAGCAGGCTCTCGATGCCTTTCTCATGGGACAGGCGTCCCACAAAGCAGTAGTAATCCTGTCGAGGGGCTGTGGGGTCGATGGCGTCATACTGATGGCGCTTGACAGGGTCGAGGAAGTTGTTCAGCACCTGCACCTTGGACGTGTCAAAGCCGCTTGACTTCATCTTGTCGGCCATGAACTCGCTGGGGCAGATGAACACGTCGGTGTGCTTCTCCAGCTGATTGCGGTTCCACTTGAGCGCCTCGAGCCAGCCCACCACACTGGCGGGCAGCGAGCCCTTCATGCAGCGGTGGGTGAGCACACCCAGTTTGCCGCCGTCGAAGCACCGCTCGCAGGGCTTGCCGTCCAGCAGGCAGTCATATCGCGGGCACAGCAGCTTGTAGTCGTGGAGGGTCCACACCACACGGATGCCGCGCCTGTGAGCCAACTCGCCCACCACGGGCGAGAGATAGCTGTGGATGTTGTGCAGGTGGACCACGTCGGGCTTGAAGTCGTCGAGAACAGCCTCAAAGCGCTCCCTCACGTCGCCCAGACCCAGGGTGCGCTTCATGGCGCGCCACTGGTCGCCCTTGGACCCGGAGAACGTCACGCGAGGGGCAAAGAGGTCCTGGTAGTGGGCATCCAGGTTCTGTGGGTACTCCATGGCAAACACCTGAGCCTCCACGCCGTTCTCACGGAGCAGAGTCTCGGTGTTGAGGACAACGACACAGTCGCCGCCTCGGGGATAATAAAACTTATTGACCAAGAGTACGCGTTTCGCCATAGGCAATCTTTCACTTATTGTTGTCTCTAGTATAACGCAACAACAAGCCTTTTATTTTTCAACAACAGGATTTATCTTTCCAGGTAGCCCCAAAGTTCCCTGAAGTCATTAGGGACCCTAAAGAAAAAATGAATCACACGTTGAAGCGGAACACGACGATGTCGCCGTCCTGCATGACATACTCCTTGCCCTCGATGTGCAACTTGCCGGCCTCCTTGACGGCAGCCTCGCTGCCATAGTGGATGTAGTCCTCATACTTGATGATCTCGGCACGGATGAAGCCGCGCTCAAAGTCGCTGTGGATCACGCCAGCACATTGCGGGGCCTTGCTGCCGCGACGATAGGTCCAGGCTCTCACCTCCTTGGGACCGGCCGTGAGGAAGGTCTCGAGGTTGAGCAGGGCGTATGCCGACTTGATGATGCGGTTCACACCGCTCTCCTCTAGGCCGATTTCGGCAAGGAACATCTGGCGCTCCTCATAGTCTTCCAGCTCGGCAATCTCGCTCTCGGTTTGGGCGGCGACAACCAGGATTTGGGCATCCTCGTCCTTCACGGCCTCGCGCACGGCATCGACATAGGCGTTGCCGCTCACGGCGCTCTTGTCGTCCACGTTGCAGACGTACAGCACCGGCTTGTTGGTCAGCAGGAACAGCTCATGGGCAATCTTCTCCTCGTCCTTGTTGAGCAGTTCCACGGTGCGGGCGCTGCGGCCCTGCTCGAGGGCATCCTTGTAGCGCTTGAGCACCTCATATTGTGCTTTGGCCTCACGGTCGCCACCCGTCTGAGCCTGTTTCTGGACACGGCTGATGCGGCTCTCGATGGTCTCCAGGTCGCGCAGCTGCAACTCCAGGTCAATCACCTCCTTGTCGCGCACGGGGTCAACGGTGCCATCGACGTGGGTCACATTGTCGTCGTCAAAGCAGCGCAGCACGTGGATGATGGCATCGGTCTCACGGATGTTGCCCAGGAACTTGTTGCCCAGGCCCTCGCCGCGGCTGGCGCCCTTCACGAGGCCCGCGATGTCAACAATCTCGACGGTGGTGGGCACGATGCGAGCGGGATTCACCAGCTTGGCAAGCTCGTTGAGCCTCTCGTCGGGGACGGTGATGACGCCCACGTTAGGCTCGATGGTGCAGAAAGGAAAGTTGGCCGACTGCGCTTTGGCATTCGACAGGCAGTTGAACAGGGTTGACTTGCCCACGTTGGGCAGTCCCACGATTCCACATTGTAATGACATAGCTTTATTTCCTTATTTATTGTTTTGGTGCGGCAAAGGTACACAATTCCCCCCACATCACCAAACCGCATGGTTTCCTGAAATGAGGCCTGGGCAGTTAAATGTGGCCAAAAACCGGGTTGTTGCCGTGGCCGAACAGGCTAAAACAGTGGTATGAAAAACACTTTTTTGCATTTTAAGCAATAAGCCCGTTTTTTTTGCGTTATTTGGTTAAATGGACCTGACTAAGCTGAAACATATTGCAGTGATGATGCTGTTGCTCGTGGGGTGCGCCATGGCGCATGCCCAGGATAATGACATGATTCTGAATCGACCCTATGCCGACACCAAGCCGGTGCACTTCGGCTTCTCGGTGGGCATGAATTTCCAGAACCTCGCCATTACCAACAACGGCCTTATCACCGATGACGGTGAGGAGTGGTATGCCGACGTGTCGGCCATCTCGCCGGGCTTCAGTGTGAATGTGATGGCCGATTATCGCATCGCCGAGCACTTCAACCTGAGGATCTCACCGGGGCTCTACTTCGGCAACAAGGTGGTGCATTACCTCAATCATCGGGGCAATCCCGAGTGGCTGGAGCAGACACACTACAAGCAGAGCCAGAACATCAAGTCGACCTATCTCGTGGTGCCCATCGACTTGAAGATGAGCGCCAAGCGGTATCACAACATACGCCCGTACTTCACCGCCGGTGCCATGTACACCCATGACCTTGCCAAGGATCGCAGCGAGCAGCTGCGACTCAAGAATGGCGACGTGATGTTGACCGTGGGCATGGGATGCGACTTCTACATGCCGTTCTTTAAGTTCTGCCCTGAAGTGAAATTCTGTTTCGGCTTGAAGAACATCATTGAACGCAACCGCCCCGACCTGGAAGATGACCCCTACACGGCGCGCTTCACCCAGAGTGTGAACAAGGTCAAGAACGACATGGTGGTGGTTACCTTCTACTTTGAATAAGAGAGAATGACGATAAACGTTCATGACATAAAACGCCTGCTTGCCGCCATGATGCTGAGTGCCGTCGTGGCGCTTGGCGCTTTGGCACAGGTCGACGCCGCGATGTCCCACGCCTGGCTGGGACCGTCCTACTATAACCCGGCAGCAGCCGGCGAGCACAACGCCATCCGCCTGACCCTGGGCAGCCGCATGCAGTGGGTGGACTTCAGGCATGCCCCCATGAACTTCTACATCACCGCCGACATGCCCTACAAGCTCCTGGGCCAGCAGTTCGGTGCTGGCGTGAAGGCCGAGTTTGAACGCATCGGTCTGTATGTCAACACGCGCATCGGAGCCCAGGTCGCCTACAAGCGCCGCTTCGGCAAGAGCACCCTGAGCGTGGGTGTCCAGCCGGGTGTGTTTTCTCAGACCTTCCGCGGCAGCGATGTCATCGAGTCCGCCAACGAGGGCAATGAAGGAAACGACGAGGCCGTCCCCAAGCATGACGTCTCGGGCACGGCGTTTGACGCCAACGTGGGTGTCTTCTTCTCCCATCCCAGGTTCTGGGCCGGCTTTGCCGTGACCCATGTGACCGCTCCGAGGATCGAGCTCAAGCAGTCCCGCGAGTCGATTGATTTCTACGAGTTCAGGATCAACCGTGGCTATTATTTTGCCGGTGGTGGCAATATTCCTATTAATAACACGTTATTTGAAATACAGCCTTCGGGCCTCTTTGCCGCCTACAACAACATGTGGACGGCTCAGGCTGCAACGGTACTGCGATATAACCGCATGCTCAACATCGGCGTCGGCTATCGCTGGAAGGATGCCGTTACTGCCTTTATCGGCGTTAATCTCAAGGATGCCTACATCGGCTATGCCTATGATTACCCCGTCTCGGCCATCAGCAAGGCGACCTTCGGCAGCCACGAGGTGTTCATCACCTATAACGTGAAGCTCCAGAAGAACGAGAAGAACAAGAACAAACAAAAATGCGTACGCTTAATGTAGAAATATGAAGAAACTATTTTTGATATTGTTAGTCGTTATGGCTACCGTCTCGTGCAGCTCCCTGCGCAAGGGCGGTTCAGGCGGCGGTGAAGTGACCGGCGTGGGAGCCGCAGTGTTTAACGAGACCACACCCTATGGCATGGTCCTCGTTGACGTCGGCTCGATGCGGGAAGGACCCAATGAGCGTGACTCGGTGTGGGGTATCGACTCCACGGCCCACGGCATCTCGGTCGACGCCTTCTGGATGGACGAGATGGAAGTGAGCAATTCCAAGTACAAGCAGTTTGTCTATTGGGTGCGCGACTCGATCATCCGTGAACGTCTTGCCGACCCCAACTACGGCGGCAATGAGGAGTTCAAGATCGAGGAGGACAAGGAGGGCAATCCTGTCACACCGCATCTCGACTGGAGCAAGCCCATCCCCTGGAAGAATCCCAGTGAGGACGAGGAGCGCGCCATCAACTACGTCTATCGCATCAATCCCATCACCGGTGTGAAGGAGCTTGACGCCTCCAAGATGAACTACCGCTACGAGGTCTATAACTTGACCGAGGCCGCCAAGCGCAAGCACCGCTTCGATGCCACGCGCCGCGACTACAATACCGACCACGAGGTGGACTACACGGCGCCCACCATCAGCAAGGACACAGCCTATATCGACGACGATGACCGCATCATCCGTCAGACCATCACGCGCCCCTTGCAGAGTGACTTTGACTTCGTCAACACCTACATTGTCAATATCTACCCCGACACCACCTGCTGGGTGAACGACTTTGAGAACGCCTACCAGGAGCCCTACGTGCGCATGTACTTTGCCAACGGCAACTACAACAATTATCCCGTTGTCGGCGTGAGCTGGGAACAGGCCAACGCCTTCTGCCACTGGCGCACCGAGTACCTGAAGAAGTCGCTGGGCAACCAGGGCATCTATGTCGAGCCCTTCCGCCTGCCCACCGAGGCCGAGTGGGAGTTTGCTGCCCGTGCCGGACAGAACAAGAACAAGTACCCATGGGACGGCGACCTGCCCCTGACGGTCGACGAGGGCTGCTTCTATGCCAACTTCAAGCCCGATGAGGGCAACTACGTCAAGGACGGATACATCATCTCGGCTCCCGTGGGCACCTATGAGCCTAACGACTACGGACTCTATGACATGGCCGGTAACGTGAGCGAGTGGACCTCCACAGCCTACACCGAGAGCATCGACCGCATGACCGACGACATCAACCCCGAGTACCGCTACTATGTGGCACAGGAGGACCCCTACAAGATGTCGCGCAAGATCGTGCGCGGCGGCTCGTGGAAGGACGTGGTGCACAACATCCGCGCCGACCTGCGCATGTGGGAATACCAGAACGAGCAGAGGAGTTACATCGGTTTCCGCTGCGTGCGCTCCAAGGTGGGCGTCGTCAAGGGACGTCGCAAGAACTGCTGCAAAGACTAATCCACAGTAAAAAGAAAAAGCTAATCATCACACTCAATTTTTCATAGTTCAAGCAGAAATGGGTAAAATCAAGAGATATAAAAAGAAGGCAGGCCGCTTCTTGAAGAGCGACAGCGGACAGCGGTTTTTCAACTTTGCCTACAGTATCGGCGCCGCAATCGTTATCCTGGGTGCCTTGTTCAAAATCCTGCACATGCCTGCAGGTAACCTGCTCCTCAGTGTCGGCATGGGTACCGAGGTGCTGATGTTCGTCCTCACGGCATTTGACAAGCCCGAGAAGGAGTACCACTGGGAGGAAGTCTTCCCCGTGCTCGCCAGCCAGGACCCGGAGGACCGCCCCGACTTCAATACCGGTGGCGGCATCTTCATCGGCGGTTCAGGCGGTGGTGAGGGATATGATGGCGGCTATGAAGGTGGTGAGGGCTACGATGGCGGTGGCGTCAGCGTGGCCGAAGCCAAGGGGGCCGTCGGCCTGCCACAGGGCGTGAACCTGAGCGAGGCCGATACCCTGTCGTTGAGCGAGAGCATCGCCAAGATGGCCGCTGCCAGCGACCAGCTCTCACGCATGGCTGAGTTGACCGATGCCACCCAGCAATACCTGAGCCAGATGTCGGCCATCAGCGAGCAGATGCAGAAGCTCCAGGTGACCACCACGGCTCTCAACGAGGTGAGCGAGACGTTGCTCGGCAGTTACCGCGCCATCACCGACAACAGCCAGAACATCACCGACAGTTCCACCGGATATGTGGACCAGATGCAGGCACTGAACCAGAACATCAGCGGCTTGAACACCATCTACGAGATCCAGCTCAAGAGCATCTCCTCACAGCTCGACAACATCGACCGCGTCAACCGCGGCTTGAAGGACATCCGCGACATGTACGAGAAGAGTGCCGCCGAGAGTGCACACTACTGTGACGAGACCGAGAAGATGGCACGCTATATGAAGCAGCTCAACAGCGTCTATGAGAAGATGATCAAGGCCATGACCGTCAACATGTACCGCCCGATGCCCGGCATGCCCGGCATGGAGCCCGACGGCGACGACCAGAACGCATGATGATGCGTCGCGTGAGATTTAAACTAAGTAGAGATAAAGACCGACATCAATCCTGTTTTAAACTATAGAGATACTATAGATGGCAACATCCAAAAATAAGAGCGTCAACCGCATGTCGCCGCGAGAGAAGATGATCAACCTCATGTACATCGTCTTGACGGCCATGCTTGCACTGAACGTGTCGAGCGACGTGCTCAACGGGTTCAGCCAGGTGCAGGACGGTTTGACTCGCTCCAACCGCACCATCACGGCCCGCAACCAGGCTCTCTATGCCCAGCTCCAAGCCTTCAACGAGAAGAACCCCGAGAAGGGCAAGGTGTGGCTCGACAAAGCGACCCAAGTGGTGGGAGAGACCGACAAGCTCTATAACTATATCGACTCGCTCAAGTACCTCATTGTCAAGACTGCCGACGGCGAGGAAGCCGATGTCGAGAACATACGCAGCCGCGACAACACCGAGGCCGCCAGCGTCGTCATGCTGGCGCCGCAAGGGGGCAAGGGCAAGGCCCTGAGAGCTCGCATCGACCAGTACCGCCAGTTCGTGACCTCGTTCCTTGAGGATCCCGAGAAGCGCAAGAACCTGGAGGCCGCCCTCTCGACCACCCCGCCCAAGGCCGCCGGCGTGGAGCTCAACCAGAAGAAGACCTGGGAGGAGACCATGTTTGACAACATGCCCTGTATCGCCGCCGTGACGCTGCTCACCAAGCTGCAGAACGACGTGCGCTATGCCGAGGGTGAGGTGCTCAACCAGATGATCACCAATGTGGACCTGGGTGACCTGCGCGTGAACCTGGTGAACGCCTTCGTCGTGCCCGACTCACGCATCGTGATGCGCGGCACCAAGTACCGTGCACAGATCGTGCTCGCCGCCATCGACACCACCCAGCGCCCCATTGTCTATGTCAATGGCGGACGACTGGGCAACAGCAACGGCATCTATGAGGTGGGGACAGGTAAGGCCGGCAACTACGAGTATGCCGGCTGGATCGAGGTGCTCGGCCGTGACGGCTCCATCACCAAGCGCAACTTCAAGTCGAGCTACACCGTCATTGACCCGCTGGCCACCGTCAGCGCCACGATGATGAATGTGCTCTATGCCGGCATCAACAACCCCATCAGCATCGCTGTGCCCGGTGTGCCTCAAGGCAGCATCAGCGCATCGATGACCAACGGAACGCTCTCCAAGAGCGGCGATGGGTGGGTCGCTCATCCTGCCAAGGTGGATGCCGAGTGTGTCATCACTGTCACCGCCGAGATGGACGGCCAGCGCACCAATGTGGGCAGCACCACCTTCAAGGTGCGCAAGTTGCCCGATCCCACACCGTTCATCGCCTACAAGGACGCCAATGGACAGCCCAACCGTTACAAGGGCGGCAAGCCCTTCTCCAAGGCGCTGCTCATGGCCGCTGGCGGACTTGACGCCGCCATCGATGACGGCTTGTTGGATATCAACTTCAAGGTGGTGTCGTTCGACGCCTTGTTCCCCGACCAGATGGGCAACATGATCCAAGAGGTCTCCAGTGGCTCACAATTCTCGGAGCGGCAGAAGAACCAGATACGTCGCCTGCAACGCGGCAAGCAATTCTTCATCAGCCACATCAAGGCTACGGGTCCCGACGGCATCACGCGTGACATTGGCACCCTGCATGTGATTGTTCAATAATGTTTCAAGATTTTTATCAACATCAAGATATATGAAAAGTCTCAGATTGATTATCGCGCTCCTGATCGGTGCAATCGCCTTGGGCTCCAGCGCCCAGGTCGTCAAGCGCACCGACGGGGACAGCCGCAAGAAGGACAAGAAGGAAGGCTCCGGCAGCAGTGTCATCACCGACCGCCAGCAGTCGTTCTACGAGGTCAAGGAACCCAGCGACGCCGACTTGCAGTGGATGAAAGTCATCTACCGTGAACTGGACCTGAAGAAGGGTAAGAACCCCGCGCTCTATTATCCCGAGCTGCCCAACCAGGACGGCCAGAACCTGTTCTTCATCATCATGCGCCTGCTGGCCAAGAACGAGATTCCGGCCTACGAGTATCTGATTGACGGACGCGAGATGTTCACCGATGAATTCAAGGTCAAGGTCGAGGAGATGCTCAACAACTTCTACATCTACTATACCGAGGCCAAGGGCAGCACCCCCAAGAATCCCATCTATGAATTTGAAGATGCCGACCTGCCCAGCAACCAGGTCCTCAGCTACTACATTATCGAGAAGTGGGAGTTTGACACGCGCAGCAACCAGATGAAGGCACGCGTCGAGGCCATCTGCCCCGTTCTGCACCAGGACGACGAGTATGCCGGCGAAGCCGTCAAGAAGCCCATGTTCTGGGTCAAGCTCAACGACATCCGCCCCTATCTGGCACAGCAGTACGTCTTCACCGACGATGACAACAACCTGGCCCGTTACAGCCTTGACGACTTCTTCAAGCTGAACATGTACACCGGCGATATCTACAAGACCAAGAACATGCGCAACCTCGCCCTGCGGCAGCTCTTCCCCGAGGATGAAGCCTACAAGCATGCACAGGACAGCATCGAGCAGCGACTGCGCAGCTTCAACAAGGACCTCTGGGTGCCGCCATTGGAAGAGCTCCAGGCACGTGCCGAGGCCGAGGGTGAGCTCACCGAGGGTGAAGATGGCGAGAAGGTCAGCGAGAGCAGCTCAAGCGATGGTGAGGAGACCAAGGTGACACGCACCACCAAGCGTGGCAGCAAGTCCAAGTCCTCATCAAGCAAGTCCTCCTCCAAGAAGTCCAAGGAGAAGAAGACCAAGGTCAAGGAACGCAAGCCCAAGAGTTCAAACCAGACGGTCAACACCGGTGTGCGCTCGGTGCGCAACCGCAGGAAATAAAGAAAAAGATGGATTGTTCATAGCACATCAGTTTTAACGAGTTAGTAAAAACATGCGTCGCGTGGACCGCTATGGCCCGCGCGACGTTTTTCCCGACCCCCGATAAACCGCGCCAAGGAAAAAATGTAGAAAAAAATATTGGCCTAAAATGTTGCCCGTGAAGGAATAAATGTGTAACTTTGCCGCGCTTTAAAACGAAAGGGGGTTTGTTAATCCATCCTAAAAGACTGATTATCAACACATATCATCCCAAATGGCATCGCTCGGCTTGTGGCTCGCCGGCGATGTGTAATCTGATATGGGCCACTCCCGCTTGAAGAAATTCAACAATTAACAAACAAATAAAACATTTTAAAACAAAACAAACTCATTATGATTATTGTTCCCGTGAAGGAAGGCGACAACATCGAACGCGCCCTTAAGAAATTCAAACGTAAAACCGAGAAGACTGGTGTCATCAAGGAGCTCCGCACCCGTCAGGCATTCCAGAAGCCCTCTGTGATCAACCGTCGCAAGATGATGAAGGCTGAATACGTGCAGCAGCTGCGCAACCGCGAGGAGTAATACCGGTTTTCATTGCAATATCATGTCAGGAACGTCATTTTTTTGACGTTCCTGACGTTTTTTTGGCCCAAAATTTGCAATTGATAAAAATAGTTGCTATATTAGCACCGCAAAAACTGAATGCCGTCGGCTATGGCCGCAGCAACTGTTGATGTCACACAATTGTATGCCTATGATCGCTACAGTGCAACGATTCCTTCAATACCTGCGCCTCGAGCGCAACCTGTCCTGGAGAACGGTGGACCTATACCGCCGTGACCTGGAGCAGTGGAATGCGTTTGCCACCGGTGGCGACACCCCTCTCGACCTGGCTTCGGTCACCGCCAGCGACATCCGCGCCTGGCTCATACAACGCTCGGTCCAGGGCGATTGCCCCGGCACCTTGCGTCACAAGGTGCAAGCCATCAGGGCCCTCTACCGTTACCTGCTGCGTCGAGGAGAGGTCACCGCCAACCCGGCCGCCCAAGTCGATCTCGCCAAGTTGGCCAAGCCCTTGCCCAAGTTTGTCCGTTCCAGGACTGTCGATGCCGTGCTGGATGCCGACGTGGATACCGGCGATTTCACACAGGTGCGTGACCGACTCATCGTGATGCTGTTCTACGAGACGGGAATCCGCCTGAGTGAGCTCATCACCCTTCAGGACAGTGCCGTGGATGTGAACAAGCGGGAACTAAAGGTGCGCGGCAAGCGCGACAAGGATCGCATTGTCCCATTCGGCGACGAGCTGGCCCGATGGATTGAGCACTATCGCGAGCTGCGACGCGACGTGCAGCCCGAGTGCGGCAACCTGTTGGTCACCGCCAGGGGCAAGCAGTTGTATCCCTCGCTGGTCTATCACGTCGTGCACGACGCCCTGGCCGCCACGGGAGCTACCGGCAAGCTCAGCCCCCACGTCCTCAGGCACACCTTTGCCAGCGTGATGCTCAACGACGGCGCCGAGCTCAACAGCGTCAAGGAGTTGCTCGGCCACGAGAGTCTGGCAGCGACACAGGTGTACACCCATGTGACATTGAGTGAATTACAACATAATTACGAACTTGCCCACCCCAGGGCACTTAAAAAAGGAGGTTAATATGGAAATTAAAGTTAATGCCATCCACTTCGAAGCAACCGAGAAACTGAATGATTTCATCAACAAGAAGGTTGACAAACTGGGAAAGTACAACGAGGAAATCTCTAACGCCGAGGTGATCCTCAAAGTCGTGAAGCCTGAGACTGCCATGAACAAGGAGGCGTCGGTGCGCCTCAAAGTGCCGCGCAACGAGGACTTGTTTGCCAATAAGGTGGCCGACACCTTCGAGGAGGCTATTGACAACTGCGTCGATGCCCTCAAACGCCAGCTCGAGAAGGGCCGTCGCGACAGGTAACCCAAGTCCCCTGACATAATTTAAAGACATCACGTCCCCTGCTGTCGGCACTGCCACGGCAGGGGATTTCTACAACGGCACCTTGGTCGGTGACGTCAACGGTGACGGCGAGATCAACATCGCCGACGTCAATCACCTGATCGACTTCATCCTGAAGAAATAGGGTAGGGTGCCCCCCTATTCATTATATTATATAGCGCAAATATCCGAAGTGGCGATGCCAATTCGAGAACTTGAGGAGCGTGGAATAAAGGGGGGGGGGCGGATCCGGGATTGACCGATTGAGACGTGAGCCAATAGCAAGAAACAAGGGCCGGCAGCTCTCACATGACGCATGCGAGGCCGGGTGGCACGAAAAATGCTGTGTTCCCCGGCATCATTGTAAATAACTGGTACATAATGTAATGCGTTCGTGTGTGGAGGTCTGTCAATATTTTTTCTGAAAAAAAAGTCCAAAAAAGTTTGCCAGTTTAAAAAATGGCAGTACCTTTGCATCCGCAATCGAGAACGCCCCGTATCTCCTTGCACAACGATAGACGCCTCTTTAGCTCAGTTGGCCAGAGCACGTGATTTGTAATCTCGGGGTCGTTGGTTCGAATCCGACAAGAGGCTCAACAGAACATAACACAATGGGTAGATTCCAGAGTGGCCAAATGGGGCAGACTGTAAATCTGCTGCGTCATCGCTTCGGTGGTTCGAATCCATCTCTACCCACATGTCGTGCGGAAGTAGCTCAGTTGATAGAGCATCAGCCTTCCAAGCTGAGGGCCGCGGGTTTGAGCCCCGTCTTCCGCTCAAGAAACAGAACGAATATTGCCTATGTAGCTCAGGGGTAGAGCACTTCCTTGGTAAGGAAGAGGTCGCGGGTTCAAATCCCGCCATCGGCTCAACGATGTAAAATGCTTCGCCTCTCACTGATTGCAGGTTA
>JBGUKK010000106.1:0-4558 GCA_045114435.1 Sodaliphilus sp. | reverse complement strand
GGATGTCGTGAGCTTCGGTCCCACGCTGCGCAGCCCGCACACCACCATCGAGCGTGCCTACATCCCCGCAGCCGAGCCCTTCTGGCGCCTGCTCGTCAAGGCCCTCGAGGAAGCACCCGTCAAGGAATAATCCATCGATTACATAGCACAATTGCCGCAGGGGGCCATGGGGCGACCTGCGGCAATTATTTTAATCGAAAAACAAGAAACACAACGAGCACAAACCATACGGTGCGCAGCAATGATTAAAAACAACTCTTACAACTATCACAACAGAAAAAAAGGGTTGAAAGAGTTGTTCGAGTTGTCTTTAATTATCAAGGGCCCGGAGGCCTGAATCCAGACCATTCAGTTGTTTTAAAAAGTCGTGCGGATGCCCTTGTTGTCTTACTCGCTGTCCGGGCGGTACTCGAGGATGTCGCCGGGGGTGCAGTCGAGGGCGCGGCAGATGGCGTCGAGCGTCGAGAAACGCACGGCCTTGGCCTTGCCGGTCTTGAGGATCGAGAGGTTGGCCACGGTGATGCCCACACGCTCGCTCAGCTCGTTGAGCGACATCTTGCGGCGGGCCATCATCACATCAAGATTCACGATAATCATAGTGCACAAATGGGGATTAAATGGTTAACTTCTGTTCCTCGGCAGCATCACAGGCCAGCTTGTAGAGCATGGCGACGAGTACTGCCACAATCGCATACACGAACGGCGTGTCGGTCAGGCCCCATTCATAGTGATCTGTGGGCGAGCAGGCGAAACCCATATTGTCACTGATGAACGAGTGGATGGGCAGTACTATCGCCATGATCCACAACAGCACCACATTGGCACGGTTGAATATCGTTCCCCCTTTTAGGTACTTGAGGATGTTGAACACAAACGCGGCCATCAGCCCTGCCAACGTGAGAATCAGGAGACGGTTGATGACAAACATGGTCAGCTTGCCTCCCATATTCGGGGAGCCCCAATTAATCACTCCCTTGCCGCTACCTGTTGTCAGGACAAAATAGGACTGAACGGCATAAAAGGCCACCCACAGGACGATGCCGATAAGGGCTAACACACACACGATTTTCAATACGCTGTTAGATGTCTTCTTCATAATGTACAATTCTTTTAGTTCATAATCACGCCGCAAAGATATATCAATTTATCGAAAAACAATAAATATATCATGATATTTAAGAAATTTTAATCCTTTCACAAAAAAAAGCAAGCCGAGGGATAGCAGCGCCCCCTCGGCTGAACTCAGTATTGAAGCTATTTCGGTGCGACAGCCTTTACAGGCGGTTGCGCTCGTCTTGACCGGCATGGCTGCCCTTGTCATATCGGTTGATTAATGAATGTCTTTAATCTCTTCGTAGTTTTGTGAACCGCTATTTACTACATTATACTTTTGGTTCTTGCCGCCTGAGAATTTCCAATGCAGCGAGATTTCAACACTTTGAACCGGCGTGGTATAGTCATACGTGATCGTGTGGCCATTGGCCTGCCTGTCATACTTGCGGCGGTCGCCAAGGGCGGTGAAAGACATAGACAACTGCAACTTGTCCTTGCACATGGACTTATATATTTGTCCGCTGACATCCCAGACGGTGTAATAAGTGCGGTCGTAATTTTTGTATGTCGGCTCATAATTGATGTTCAGCATGCCGCCCCAGCCGTGATCAAAACTGAAAGTGTTATACATGTGATAGTACTGGCGGAACCTCGTCTTGCCATAGTAAACGCCACCTAAGGTCAGATCTTCAGGGCAAATCTCATAGCGTCCTGACAAATTCATCGTCCATGGCTTTACCGGACTCCAAATGACCGTAACTCCTGCTCCATACCAATTCTGAGCCGGCAGATTGACAGGGGTTGTATAGAACGCATCGGGGACAGTTGGGCTTTGCCTGGTCTCCCAATGAATGATATTCCTTGACCTTGCATAAATTGCATCCAGGCTTAACAGATTGTGGAACAGCGACACGCCAGCCATGACCATATATGCTGTAGTAGCCTTCAGATCGGGATTACCGACAGTGTAGTTATAAGGATCTGACCAACGAATGGTAGAAGATATGGCAGAATATGGTATGTTCTTAAGAATCCGCTTGTAATTTAGCATCAGAGCGTGCTTCTCATTGCTCCCTAATGGCATCATTAACTGCACTGTGGGGTTGATGCCCCATTGGGTGTCTGTAGATGTTTCGCCGTCATCCAAGGTCTCATACCAAATCCTGTTCAACTGAAAATTGGCACCTGCACTGTATTGGATTTTCCAAATCTGTCCCATAGCTGATGCATATACCAGTGGAGTCAGGCCGCTCGTGCGTGTTGCCACTTGGCTGGTTTGGAATCGCTCGGAGCCGTCAACCGTACCAACAATTGGGGTATATTTTGACGTAATGTATTGTAACGATGCGCCATATTTCCAAATCAGCTTTTGGCTACAGGGGTCAGTCAAATCCACCGAGAACTTGTACATGCTCACCGTGGTTTTATCCTCCGACATGCTGGAAGAATTCTGGACATAGTTATAGCTTGACTTGTTATCAGACTGGCGGTTATAATAGTCGCCGATCATTTCCAATGTTGTCCCACGTTGGCTAAGGGACGACGTATTGTACTTCAATGTCGCTTCCTGAAAAAGATAACTGTGTCTGCCATCCACAGTGGACAGGCCAGTCGCGTCCTTGTCCAGAGTAGTGCTTTTGTTCTTGTTGGTCGAGATGTAGTAACTTCCACCCAAATAGCTCTTATCGTTGATGTTGTAGGTAAGACTCAAACGGTTACTGAAAGTATGCCACCTGTATTTTACTTCTTCATCGATTTCTGTAAGCAAATCCTCGGTCTGATCCCAAATTGACTGCTTCGCTGTCTCTTGTGGCTGGTATAAAGACAATGATAGGTTATCATAGATGCTCAGGCTTTTGTATCGGTAGTAGATTAAACCACCTAGGTTTTCATCTCTGAAACCGTATGAAGGTTGATATTCAGCACCACCCCACAATGATCCGTAATAGCTGCCCTCTGAAGGTTTGCGTAATGTGATCTCAATAGTTCCTCCTGCATTTGCAGCATCTTGATTGACTCCCGCAAAATATTTAACTTTCACTTTATCTATCATGTCGGCAGGGATGTTCTTGAGTTCATCTATAGATGGGAGTTTTACTCCATCCACATAGATTTCACTTACCGTCAAACCATTGATTGAATAGCTGCCTTCGTGTCTGCTGATGCCTGGAAGAAAAGCCAGCATATCAGACGCCTGTTTGCCTTTGGCTATTTCCGATGAGCGGAGGTTGATCGTATATCCAGTGGCATCGTGTTGGATTCTTGAGCCCCTGATGGTGACACCGCTCAGAGTGAACTGGTCGGGGTGCATCTTGATGGTGCCCACGTTGTCTCGGGCGCACAGGCGATAGGCGGTCTTGTAGCCCACGTAGGTGATGCGGGCGATGACCTTGCCGTGATCGTTGGGGATGACGAAGCGGCCGCTCTCGTTGGTCACACCGCCGCCCACCATCACCGAGTCGGCTGGGTTGAGCAGGGTGACGTTGGCGTAGGGTAACGGCAGGTTGTTCTCATCAACCACCAGACCCTTGAGGTGATGCTCAGTCTTGTGGATACACTCCACATAGATATCGTTGTTATCACCCAGGACCATCTGGATAGGATAAAAACCTATGATCTGCCGAATGGCATCAGGAACATGTTTGTTCTTGACATGGGTGGTAACCGTGAAATCCTCCAGCTCGTTGTAGATAAACACGATCTTGTGGTTGCCAGTCTGCTGCTGGATGTACTTCAGCGCGTCGCTCATCGACACGTTCTGGAAGTTACGAGTGATGCGCTGAGCGTGTGCTATGCCTGCCAAGGAGCACAGCAATAGTATCATGGTAAAAAGTCTCTTCATTACTTGCCCTCCTGTGCTGATTCAACAATGAGTTTGCCATCCTCACGAGAGATGCTGAGTGACTCGAAGTGGGACAGCATGTCCACGACCATGTCGAGAGAATAGTCCGGCTCCCACTCATAATAGAGACGCAACGAGCGTACATCGTTGCTACGGTATTCCACGTCAACGTGGTAATAGGCAGCGAGTTCGGCCAGCATCTGCTCCAGCGGCACGTTGTCATAGAGCCGAGGCTCGGCCATGACGGTCAGCGTGTCTGTGGGTTGCTCAATGGCCTCTGGAGCCGCGTCGGCAGTGACGGCAGGGGCTTCAGGCTTGGCAGCTGCGGTCTCCTCGGTCGTCTGCTCCTGCAAGCCGAAGAAACCAGTCTTGACTGCAGCATAGGAGACTCCGAAGAGAACCAAAGCGATAGCGGCGGTCACTGCTACCTTGCGCCACAAGGGGATGATAGCGGCACGAGGACGTTGCGACCGGGCCAGACGTTGCCATTCGGCATCGATGGTCTCGCCGCTCACCTCGGGCGACGGGGCGGTACTCTTGACTTTCGCCATCAGGGTATAAAGTTCACGGCACTCATCATCGGCAAGGATCTCTTGCCATTGTGCCTCGCTGTAACGCTCGGGTTGCTCCAGCATCTGGAATAGTAAATCGGTCTTGTTCATT
>JBGUKK010000105.1:0-50913 GCA_045114435.1 Sodaliphilus sp. | reverse complement strand
ACCGGCCTCGGCGGGGAAGGGAGGCTTCAAGGTGGGCTCACCACGCTTACCCTCCATCGAGTGGATAAGGGCGGTCTCCTCACCGCAGACAAATGCACCTGCACCATAGCGGATCTCGATATCAAAGTCGAAGTCGGTGCCCAGGATATTCTTGCCGAGCAAGCCGTACTCACGAGCCTGCTGGATGGCAATCTTCAGGCGGTTTACTGCGAGAGGATACTCAGCGCGGATGTAAATCAGACCCTTGTGTGAATTGATGCAGTAACCGCAGACGGTCATTGCCTCGATCACCGAGTTGGGGTCACCCTCCATGATGGAACGGTCCATGAATGCACCGGGGTCGCCCTCGTCGGCGTTGCAGACAACATACTTCTCGTCGGCGTCATAGCCACGGGCAAAGCCCCACTTCATGCCGGTGGGGAAGCCAGCGCCACCACGGCCACGCAGGCCCGAAGCCTTGATGATGTCAATCACCTCTTCGGGGGTCTGGTTGAGCAACGCGTTGGCGATGCCCTGGTAACCATCACGTGCGATATACTCCTCGATGTTCTCGGGGTCAATAAGACCGCAGTTGCGCAAGGCAATACGCATTTGCTTGCGATAGAAGTCCATGTGCTTGCTGTCGCTGACGGTCTTCTGGGTCTTGGGGTCAACATAGAGCAGACGCTCCACACGACGACCGCCGATGATGTGTTCCTTGACGATTTCATCGGCATCCTCGGGTTTCACCTGGGTGTAGAAAGTGTTGTCGGGGATGATTTTCACGATCGGGCCTTTCTCGCAGAAGCCGAAGCAGCCAGTGGTGATGACCTCAACCTTGTCGGCTATGCCATTCTCCTCGATAGCAGCCTTGAGGTTATCAACAATTTTGTGGCTGTTGGATGCCTTACATCCAGTACCGCCGCAGCACAAGAGCTGCAAGTGGTCGGCTCCAGTAGCAAGACCACAACACTGCTCTGACGTGGAGTCAGAACTTTCCTCGCGCAGCGCCAAAGCTTGTTGCGCACGCTTCCTCAAGTTATTGAGGTCGATAATAGAAAGTATTTTCACGTTGTAGAAATGAATTAGTTATTAGTTTATAGGTTGAATGTTCGGTTTTCAGGGTGTAAAATTACCGCCATTTTTTGAATTACAGAAATTTTTCGGCAAATATTTATTCAAAACGGTGAAATTTGAGGCAATTATGGCATGGTTTCAGTATTTAGAAACTTTTTCTATTGTCAGTTGTCAGCATCATCGGCATTGAACATAAAACACACAGCATTCAACCTGAAAGAAACAAAACCGGCACCCTGGTTGACCAGGATGCCGGCGTTTCAATTGATTTCGATCAGGAATTTTACTCCTCGGTCTTGGGGGCATCCTCAGACTTGGGAGCCTCCTCGGCCTTGGCCTCAGCCTTCTCAAGCTTAGCCTTGAGGGCAGCCAGACCAGTCACGTCACCAAGGGTAGTCTTCTCTACCTGGGGAACTGCGGGTGCAGCCTCGGCGGCGGGCTTGCCGGCAGCAGCCTGACGACGGGCCTTGCGGGCCTCGCTGCGCTGCTCATCCTCAAAGATGCGGCTGTGAGACAGGATGATGTGCTTGCTGTCCTTGTTGAAGTCGATAACCTTGAACATCAGGGTCTCACCCTGCTTGGCGGTGGTGCCGTCCTCCTTGGTCAGGTGCTTGGGAGTAGCAAAGCCCTCAACACCGTAGGGATCGAGACGGATTTGGCCACCACGCTCGGTCAGCTCGCTGATCGTGCCCTCGTGAACGCTGCCACGGGTGAAGATGGTCTCGTAGGTCTCCCAAGGATTCTCCTCGAGCTGCTTGTGGCCGAGGCTCAAGCGACGGTTCTCCTTGTCGATGTCGAGAACGACAACGTCGATGGGAGCTTCCACCTTGGTGAACTCGCTCGGGTGCTTGATCTTCTTGGTCCATGACAGGTCGCTGATGTGGATAAGGCCCTCAACGCCCTCTTCCATCTCAACAAAGATACCGAAGTTGGTGAAGTTGCGCACCTTGGCGGTGTGCTTGCTGCCAACGGGGTACTTCTCCTCGATGGTGTCCCAAGGATCATTGGTGAGCTGCTTCACGCCGAGCGACATCTTGCGGTCGTCGCGGTCAAGAGCCAGGATCACGGCCTCAACCTCGTCACCCACCTTCATGAAGTCCTGTGCGGGACGCAGGCGCTGTGACCAGCTCATCTCACTGACGTGAATCAGGCCCTCAACACCGGGAGCCACCTCAACAAATGCACCGTAGTCGTACATGACGACAACCTTACCCTTGATGTGGTCGCCCACCTTGAGGTTGGGATCCAGAGCATCCCAAGGATGCGGCTGGAGCTGCTTCAGACCCAAGGCAATGCGGTTCTTCTCCTCGTTGAAGTCGAGGATAACGACATTCAGCTTCTGCTCGGGTTGAACGATGTCGGCGGGGTTGTTCACACGGCCCCACGACAGGTCGGTGATGTGGATCAGACCGTCCACGCCACCCAGGTCGATGAACACACCGTAATTGGTGATGTTCTTAACGGTACCCTCGAGTACCTGACCCTTCTCGAGCTTAGACATGATTTCTTTCTTCTGCTGTTCGAGCTCGGCCTCGATCAGGGCCTTGTGGCTCACAACAACATTGCGGAAGTCCTGGTTGATCTTCACGATCTTGAACTCCATGGTCTTGTCAACGTAATCATCGTAGTTGCGGATGGGGCGTACGTCGATCTGCGAACCAGGCAGGAAGGCCTCGATGCCAAATACATCGACGATCATACCACCCTTGGTGCGGCACTTGATGTAACCCTTGATGATCTCGTTCTTCTCAAGCGCTTCGTTAACGCGATCCCAGCTCTTGGCCTGACGTGCACGCTTGTGCGACAGCACGAGCTGACCCTTCTTGTCCTCACGGTTCTCTACATACACTTCAACAGTGTCACCCACCTTGAGGTCGGGGTTGTAACGGAACTCGCTAACGGGAATGATGCCGTCCGACTTGGCACCGATGTTAACCACTACCTCGCGCTTGTTGATCGAGATAACGGTACCTTCGGTCACTTCATTCTCCTGGAACTTGTTCAAGGAGTTGTCGTAGGTTTTTTCCAGTTCTTCAAAAGATTTGTCTCTTTTGGTCTCGCCTTTCTCATAGGCGTCCCAATCGAAATCGGCGATTGGAGAATTTTTTAATTCTTCGCTCATTTAAATAGTTAATAATAAGTTAGTTAAACAGCCTTTTCGGACACGTTCCCGAAAAGCGCGACTGCAAAGGTACAAAAAAATCCTGATACACAAGCAAAAAGACATTATTTCTTAAGAAATTTTTCTTCGTTGGATTACTCACGACAAGTTTTAAAGGCTTTTTTTTGTCTATTAAGTCACAGTTCTGTAATTTTGCGACTTATGATGAAACATTATCTGATTATCTTTGCCATGGCGATCATGGCCAATCTTTGCCATGCGGCTACAATAGAAGAGTTGAGGACGCCCGACGTCAGCGGCTTGAATGTGAATGAGCAGGAAATGGAGGCTCTGCGGTTCCTGTATGCCTATATGCCGCTGGCCGACGTGACGGACTATAGCGTGGACTTCCACCTGGAAAACGTGCGCGCCACGCTCGAGGCACGGGAGCAAATGCCATGGGGCCACAGCGTGCCGGAGCTGCTGTTTAAGCACTTTGTGTTGCCCCTGCGTGTCAATAACGAGGCGCTGGACATGTCACGCCCCGAATTCTTCAAGCAGTTGAAGGAGCGTGTGGCGGGCATGAGCATGGAGGAGGCCATTCTTGAGGTCAACCACTGGTGTCATGAGCATGTCACCTATCAGCCGAGTGATGCCCGCACCCTCTCACCGCTGGCCTGCATGAACACAGCCATTGGGCGTTGTGGCGAGGAATCGACCTTCACAGTCGCTGCCCTGCGCAGCATCGGCATCCCGGCCCGCCAGGTCTATACCCCACGCTGGGCTCACACCGATGATAATCACGCGTGGGTGGAAGCATGGGCCGATGGCAAGTGGCACTTCATGGGCGCTTGTGAGCCTGAGGCGGTGCTTGATCTCGGCTGGTTCAACGCTCCTGCATCAAGGGCATTGCTGATGCACACGCGAGCCTTTGGCGACTATAACGGCCCCGAGGAAGTGATGTCCCGCACACGCAATTTCACTGAGATTAATCTCATCGGTAATTATGCTGCCACCGCCAAGCTTGAGGTACAAGTGTTAAATCAAGTCGGCAATCCCGTACCCGATGCGAAAGTGGAATTCCGCATCTATAACTATGCTGAGTTCTACCCTGCCGCTACCAAGCACTCCGACGGCGAGGGCAAGGCTTCGTTGACAGCCGGCAAGGGCGACATGCTCGTGTGGGCGAGCAAGGATGGCTGGTACGGCTACCGCAAGGTGTCTTTCGGCAAGGACAACGAGGTCGTGATAGTCATGAATCAGAATAACGGCTTGAACAGGGCGCCCTCTTACGAGGCATTTGACATGGTGCCGCCTGTTGAACAGGCTTATACTCCCAAGGTCAGTCCCGAGATGGCTGCCGCCAACAAGGTGCGTTTTGCCCGTGAGGATTCTATCCGTAAGGCCTATGAGCAAGCCGCTTTTCTTCCTGACAGCATCGCCGAGGTGATCCCCCCCCAATTTATCGATTTCTTCATCAAAGCGCGCAGCAACTGGAAAACGATATTTCAATTCCTGGCTCATCACAGCACCGACCTGGAGCGCGCCAGGGGGGTCCTTGTCGGATTGAACGACAAGGATATGCGCGACGTGACGTTGCCCATCCTCGAGGATGCCTTCCTCGCCCGCAGCAGTCAGCTGAGCCAGCGTGTGGAGTATGAGATGATCACGTCGCCGTTTAAATGTGAGTTGCAGGACGCCTTCGACGCGGCTACCGCCGAGCGTTTCAAGGCCGACCCGTCACTTCTCGTGGCATGGGTAAAAAATAATGTGGCGCTCCACCCCGAGGAGAATGCCTTGCACATCGCCCAAACCCCGATGGGAGTGTGGCGCTCACGTGTGACCGACGAGCGTGGACGCAACATCTTCTTTGTGGACCTTGCCCGCTCGCTTGACATTGCCTCTCGCATGGATCCTGTCACCGGGAAGGTTCAGTACAAAACCGCTGGAGATTGGCATGATGTGGACTTTGAGGCAACTGAACAACAGAATGCCCAAACGGGAACGCTAAAATTACGCTTCACCCCTACCCCAACGCTTGACGACCCGAAGTATTACAGCCATTTCACTCTGTCACGAATCCTTGATGACGGCAGCACACAGTTGTTAAGTTATGACGAGGGAGATTCCGGGTTGGAAGATGGCTCCTCATGGAGCAACACCTTCCAGAACGGCACTACTCTTGATGCCGGGACCTATATGTTGACCAGCGGCACGCGAGCAGCCAGCGGCAAGGTGCTTGTAGCCAACCGCATTTTCACAGTTTTCCCTGATGAGACGACGACCATTGACCTCACCATGCGCCAGAGTGATGAAATCGTGGCTGTGATCGGCAACTTTGACTCTGAATCCAAGTTCCAATTACTCGATAGTGAATTCAAGCCTGTAGAAGGCGATGCCGTGAGCATTCTGTCCCAAACGGGCCGCGGTTATTTCATTGTGGGTTTATTGGGCGTGGGTCAAGAGCCAACTAATCATGCTATGCGTGACATAGCCAAGATGAGTAGCCAATTTGATGAATGGGGGCGCCCGATGCTGCTCCTGTTCGAGGATGAGAACGAGGCTCAGAAGTATCGTCAGGAGAATTACGGCTCGCTTCCGCGGAACATCATTTACGGCATTGACAATGGCGGAGCCATCCGTCATCAGGTCGCACAACAAATGAAGCTGGAGAATGACGGTCAACTCCCAATCTTCATCCTTGCCGACACCTTTAACCGTGTGGTTTTCAGCTCACAGGGCTATACCATCGGCCTTGGCGAGCAGTTCACCAAGGTCTTCAACAACCTGAACAAGTGATGAAGGAATTAATCAATCAATTGCGTGACACCGGTCATTTGCCGGCTGAGGGCTTTTTCGCTCTGCTCACCATGCGTGACCGTGAAGCAGAGGCTTATCTTATGGAGCAGGCGCGACAGGTGGCTGTGCAGCATTTCGGTAAAGGAATCTACGTGCGTGGCCTGATTGAGCTGTCCAATGTTTGCCGCAACGATTGCCTGTATTGTGGCATCCGCCGCAGCAATGGCCGAGTGGAGCGCTATACGTTGACACGCGAGCAGGTGATGAATTGTTGTGAGCAAGGCTATGAAATCGGTTTCCGCACGATTGTGCTGCAAGGTGGTGAATGGGGCGAGGAGCGCTCGCAGTGGATTGCCGATCTCGTCGCCGAGGTGAAGCAACGCTGGCCCGAGTGTGCCATCACCCTGTCGCTGGGGGAGCATCCGCGCGAGACCTATGCCCTGTGGCGCCAGGCAGGTGCCGACCGCTATCTGCTGCGCCACGAGACCCACAACGAACGTCTTTACAGCCTGTTGCATCCTCGTGGCATGACCATTGAGCACCGGCTTCAATGCCTCGACTGGCTCCAGGAACTGGGCTTCCAGGTGGGGGCGGGCTTCATGGTGGGGGCACCGTTCCAGAGTTTGAGGTCCATTGTGGAGGATATCCAGTTTCTGGTGGCGTTCAGGCCCCAGATGATCGGCATCGGGCCGTTCATTCCCCAGCACGACACTCCCCTGGCCCGTTTCCCGGCGGGCACGGTGGAGATGACGGCGCGCATCTATGCTATCCTGCGACTGGCCTTGCCTCAGGCTTTGATTCCCAGCACGACGGCGATGGCGACCCTGGCTCCTGGCGGACGGTTACGCGGCATCCTTGCTGGCGCCAATGTGGTCATGCCCAATCTCTCGCCCGTTGAAAGCCGGTCTAAATATTCACTCTATGACAACAAGGCCTCGCTGGGCGCCGAGTCGGCCCAGGGTGTTATGCAGCTGTCTCGTGAGCTGGCGACGATAGGCTACAGCATCGACTGGTCACGAGGCGATTCTCCCCTGTGTCCATCCTGAATGGTTTGCCGCAGCTGTTGGGCAGGAAAATAATTGCTTGATCAGTGCTTGATGCTCAGCACCATCCGCTGGTTGTCAATCTGGATTTTTCCCAGCCGTCCCAGGACGCTCTGGCCGAGCAGCAGGGGCGCCTTCTGGTTGCGCACCACCGAGGCTCTAACGTTGGTGAGCGTGAGTCCTCCAAAGTCGACGGTTTTCAGGTTGATCACGGTTCCCACGGTGACGTTTCCGTTGGCATCCATATAGCGCTGGCTGCCGACGATGTCGCTGTCGGTGAGGTAACCGTTCTTGACCATGAAGGTGGCCTCGACCATCGAAATCGTCACATCGCTGGCTCCGGTGTCGAAGACGAAGAAGAGCGGCAGGCCGTTGATCTGGCATTTCACCTTGCAGACGCCGTCCTCCTTGGTGAACGGCACCTCGGTGACCTGGCCCTCGCCGTCCCTCATGCCGAAAGCCGTTTCCCCCTGTGCTTGTTCGTCGGCTGTGGCTTTCACCACCTCCTGTGGGGCATATTGCTTGACCAGAGCCTTATACTCGTCGAGGTCACGGATGTTGTCCAAGTCGGAGTCCAGTCTCATGTGTCCAAAATGTCTATACCCCATATCAAGGCATTTTTTCAGATACTGAAGCGCCTTGTCGGGCTGGTTCATGCGGCTGTAGAGGCAGGCCGCATTGTAATAGTTGCCAATGTCGGTTGTGTCCCTGGCCATGAGGGTGTCATTGGCCGCGAGGGCTTCGTCAGTCTGGCCGAGCGCCAGAAGGGCATATTGGATGCACTGGTAGTCGTCGGGCTTTTTCTCCAGCTCAATCACCTTGCGATAGTCGGCTGCTGCCTGTTCGGCCTTGTCCAGCATGCCATAGACCACTGCTCTCAGGTAATAGGACGACGAGCGCTTCGGATCAAGGACAATCGCCATGTTCAGGTCCTCGATGGCGCCCTCGAGGTCACCGGCATAGCGCTTCAATCGTCCACGATTGGCGTAGGCCGAGGCATTCTCGGGGTCAGCATCCACGAGCTTGTCGGCGAGGAGGATGGTCTGGTCCAGCGTCCCCAGTTCATAGAGCACCTCGGTCTTGAGTGCGATAGCGTCATTGTCGGTGCTGTCCATGTTCAGCGCCTGGTTCACGAAGTTCAGCGCCTGTCCATTGCTGCCCAGGTTATAGTAGCAAGCGGCAATGCGGTTAAGGATGTTGATGTTGGCGTCGCGCTGATTGGCCTGCTGGTAGAGGGGGATGGCCTTGTCATACATCTTGCCTTGCTCATAGAAGGCTCCGGCGAAGAAGGGCCAGCTGGCGTCGTTGCTGTTCTTGGCCATCTGTACCTTCATCTTGGCCATCAGCAGCGAGAAAGCCGGTTCCTTGAGTTCCGCTGCCTGCTGTAGCGCATAGGTGTCCCATCCCAGCTTCATGGCTGTGATGAGGTCATCGGTCGCCTCGTCCCATTTCTCCTGCCCCAGGTAGGACTCGGCCCTGAAGGAATAGGCCTGGGCATAATCGCTCTCCAGCTTGATCACATAGTCCAGCTGCTTGATGGCCTCGTCCCACTGCTTGCGGTCGTTGGCATCACGTCCCAGCCCCATGTAGCCTGTCGTCGCGCCGGGGTCGAGCGCGATCATCTGCCGGTAATCGGCGTCAGCATCATCATATCGTTGCAGTTCATAGTAAACCTGTCCGCGCTCCTCGTAGAGGTCGCTCTCCTTGGGGTTGATGCGGATGGCCTTGTCCAGGTCGGCCAGTGCCCTGGTGGTATCCTCCAGCTGCAGGTACACTTGCGACCTGACGCGGTAGGAATAGGTGACATACTCCACGTCCTTGCCGGGGATGAGTTTGATGGCCTGGTCGGCAGCGCTCAGGGCTTTTCCATACTCCTCGTTGCTCATGCGGATGAGGGAGATCCACAGGTGGGAATAGCCATTCTTGGGGTTCTCCTGGAGGTCCTTGTTGAAGTATTCCAATGCCTGCTCCAGGTCGTCGTTTTCAAAGGCCTCATATCCCCTCAGGTAGTTGTAGGAGTCGGGGCGCTTGACCTTGGCTGCCATGGCGTCAAGTCCTGCCAGCATCAGGCAGAGGGCGAGGGCACAGTATTTGAGTCTGTTCATGATCAATGTTGCTGTTGTAAGTGTTGTCGGGGTTGTTGTTGATATATACCACAGGGGACAGACCCGTTGTCAAGGGGCCTGTCCGTCGCTGGGTGGCCGGTTGTTGTGTCGCTACAGGAGGGCGTCAATCTTGGCCACGAGGGCGTCGCGGGTGATGGTTCCCACGTGCTTGTCCACCATCTTGCCGTCCTTGAACAGCAGCAGCGTGGGGATGTTGCGGATGCCGTACTCGGCACCCAGGTCGGCGTCCTCATCGACATTGTACTTGCCGATGATGGCTTTTCCCTCGTACTGTGTTGCCAGTTCCTCGATGATGGGGGCGATGCTGCGGCAGGGTCCGCACCAGGGTGCCCAGAAGTCGATAACCACGGGTTTCCCCGATTCCAATAATTCCTTGTAGTTAGCGTCGTTAATAATTGTTGCCATTTTGGATTTTAGATTTTAGTTGTTAGTTGTTAAATTTTAGATGTTAGATTTTAGACGTTAGACTTTGGTTTTTAGAGGTTGGAGGCCATTCTCCAATCTCCTCTGTCCAATCTCCTTTAGTCCTTTATCCTTTCTCCATTATCCATTCTCCTTTCTCCACAAATGGGACATTTGTTCCATTTGTTCCATTTGTTCCATTTGTCTCAGATGCGGGCGTTGATCCGGAACTTGATGCCTGAGTCCTTCAGGGTCTCGATCAGGCGCTTGTCGACGGCAATCAGGCGCTTGGAGCGCAGCATGACACGATGTCCGCCGACATGGTCCCTCATACTGAAGTAGAGCTGGCAGCAGTTGTCGCCCGGGGCGCCGAGGTACTGTTTCAGGAAGTCGACATTGGCCAGGTCGTCATCGTTGAGGGCGATGACCAGGTTCTTGATCAGCTTACCCTTGAGGTTCTCGAGCAGGTCGATTGAGCGCACGTTGAAGCGCACGTTGTCGCCGTAGCCCCGCTCGTAGGCGCCAGTCACCATGATGGCCAGTCCATGCTTGCCGAACTTGCTGTAATCGAGGAACTTGTTGCCGAAGAGCATGAACTCAAACGACCCTGAGTAATCCTCAATCTTGAGGATGCCAAACTGACCACCCTTCTTGCCGGTGCGTTCCTGGAAGTCCACGACGAGTCCTCCCATGGTGAGTTCCTTGTCGAGCTGTTCGCTGCGGTTCTTGACCTCGGCCAGCGGTGTGTTGCAGCCATATTTCACCTCCATGTAATAGGGGTCGAGCGGATGGGCCGACAGGTACATGCCCACCAGGTCACGCTCGCGGTTGAGCCTCTCGAGTGACGACCAGGGCTCGGCCTGGGGGATGGGCGGTGTGGCCACCTCGATGGCTCCGAAGGCCCCGAAGAGTGAGTTCTGCATCTCCTGCTGGCTGATCTGGTATCGCTGTCCAAATCTCATGAGTGTCTCGCTGTAGGCCTCTCCGCGAGGGTTCACCTCGAAGAAGTCTTCTCGCTTGATCTCCTTGAACTCGTCGAATGCCCCTGCCAGTGCCATCGACTCCAGCGCCTTGCGGTTGCAAGCCCCCTGGTTGACGCGTTGCACAAAGTCGAAGATGTCCTTGTAGCTGCCGTTCTTCTCCCGTTCCTGGACGATAGCCTCGACACACCCCACGCCGACGCCCTTGATGCCCGCCAGTCCAAATCGGATGCGTCCGTCGCGCGTGGCGCTGAAGTTCTTGTAGGACTCGTTGATATTGGGTCCCAGCACCTCGATACCCATGGCACGGCACTCATCCATGTACTTCGACAGCTTGTCCACGTCGTTGAGGTTGCTGCTCAGCACCGCCGCCATGTATTCGCTGGGGAAGTTGGCCTTGAGGTAGGCCGTCTGGTAGGCCACCCAGCTGTAGCAGGTGGCATGTGACTTGTTGAAGGCGTAGGAGGCAAACTTCTTCCAGTCTTCCCATATCTTGTTGAGCACCTTCCTGTCGTGGCCGTTTTTCTCGCCTCCCTCATAGAAGAGCGCCTCGAGCTCGTTCATCTTGTCGATCTGTTTCTTGCCCATGGCCTTGCGCAGCGTGTCGCTCTGTCCTCGCGTGAATCCCGCGAGCTGTCTTGAGAGCAGCATGACCTGTTCCTGGTAGACCGTGATGCCGTAGGTCTCCTTGAGGTATTGCTCCATGCAGGGGATGTCATACTTGATCTCCTCCCTGCCCAACTTGCGGTTGATGAACTGCGGGATGTAGTCCATCGGTCCCGGCCGGTAGAGGGCGTTCATGGCGATGAGGTCCTCGAAGCAGGTGGGGTGCAGCTCGATGAGGTACTTCTGCATCCCTGCCGACTCGAACTGGAACGTGCCGGCCGTCTGTCCCTTGCAGTACAGCTCATAGGTCTTGGGGTCGTCGATGGGGATTTTCTCGATGTCGATGTCCAGGCCGTGGTTGAGCTTGATGCCCGCCAGTGCCTCCTTGATGATGGAGAGGTTTTTCAGTCCCAGGAAGTCCATCTTGATCAGTCCCGTGCTCTCGATCACGCCGCCCTCATACTGGGTGACGATGATGCGCTCGCCCTCGCTGTCGGTAGCTGTGCTCACGGGCACCCAGTCGGTGATGTCGTCGCGGCCGATGATCACGCCGCAGGCGTGGACGCCCGTGCTGCGGATGCTGCCCTCAAGCTTCTCGGCAAAGCGTATCGTCTCGGCCACCCTGGGGTCCTCGTTGTTGAGTTCTGCCCTGAAGTCATCGAAGCATTGCAGGCAGTTCTTGACCGTGATTTTGTATTTCTTGCCGGGTTTCTCCTCAGGCATGTCGTTGGGGGTCGAAGGGATGAACTTGGCCAGGCGGTTGCTCTCGGAGAGCGGCAGGTCCTCGACGCGTGCCACGTCCTTGATGGCGCTCTTGGCGGCCATCGTGCCATAGGTCACGATGTGGGCCACCTTCTCGGCCCCGTATTTCTCGGTGACATAATTGAGGACGGCGCCGCGGCCGTCATCGTCAAAGTCGGTGTCGATATCAGGCAGCGAGATGCGGTCGGGATTGAGGAAGCGTTCAAACAGCAGGTCATACTTCATCGGGTCGATCTTGGTGATGCCCAGACAGTAGGCCACGGCCGATCCCGCGGCCGACCCTCGTCCCGGACCCACCGAGCACCCCAGCTTGGGTGCCATACTGATGTAGTCCTGCACGATGAGGAAGTAGCCGGGGAAGCCCATGTTCTTGATGGTCTCCAGCTCAAAGTCGATGCGCTCGCGGTGCTCCTCGTCGAGGTCGGGCCAGCGTTCCTTGGCACCCTCGTAGACTAGGTAGCGCAGGTAGTCGTCCTCGTCCTTGAAGCCCTCGGGCAACGGGAAGTCGGGCAGGATGGGCTTGTGGTCGATGCTGTAGATCTCGATCTTGTCGAGGAGGTCGGCTGTGTTCTGCAGTGCCTCGGGCACGTCGGCAAACACGGCATTCATCTCCTCCTGGGTCTTGAACCACTCCTGCTTGCTGTAGCTCATCGTGGTCTCTTCCTTGAGCGTGCGCCCGGTGGAGACGCAGATCAGGCGCTCGTGGGCGTCGGCGTCCTCCTCGTTGACAAAGTGGGAGTCATTGGTGGCGACAAGCTTGATGTCGAGCTCACGGGCCAGTTTCATCAGCTCGGCGTTGACCAGGCATTGCTTCTCGTAGGTCTCGTGGTTGGCGTTGGCCACAGTGGCACGGTGACGCTGCAGTTCCAGATAATAGTCGTCGCCAAAGACCCCCTTGAACCATTTCACCGTCTCACGGGCCTGGCTCAACTGGCCGCCCATGATGAGCTGGGGCACCTCGCCGCCCAAGCAGGCCGAGCAGCAGATGATGCCCTCGTGGTACTTCTCAAGCTCGCCGTGGTCGGTGCGGGGGTGGTAATACATTCCCTCGGTCCACGCGTGGGAGACGATCTTGATCAGGTTCTTGTAGCCGTGCAGGTTCTTGGCCAGCAGGATCAGGTGGTGACCCTTGTCGTTCTTATCGTGACGGTCGTGGCGGTCGTGACGAGCCACATAGACCTCGCAACCGAAGATGGGCTTGAACTTTTCTTCGTCGGCAAGGCCCTTGTTCTTCTTTGCTACGTAGTCGTGGAGCTCCTTGATGCCATACATGTTGCCGTGGTCGGTGAGGGCCATGCCGCGCATGCCGTCGGCGATGGCCTTGTCGACGAGAGCCTTGACGGGAGCCATGCCGTCGAGGATGGAATACTGGGAGTGGACGTGTAGGTGGACAAACGGTATCATTGCTGGTGTAGTTTCGGTTTTCTTCTTCTCGCTGGTGATCGGTTGATGGCTATCGCCCCGGGGGAGGCGTGCAGCGGCGAGGCGGCGCGCAGCGGCTACGAGGCGGTATCGGGGCGTAAAATTACAGCCTTTTTGGCAAACGGGCAAGAAAAAGTTATTAACAAAGCAAAGAATTGGTTAAAAAAAAACTGCCCCCTGTGTCATGATTGCGACTCGGTAGCAGAACCATACTAACGCAAGGGGGAAAATTCAACAAATTTTTATAATTAAATCAGTATTTCAAGAATGTTAGTGACGACTCAATCGCCGTGGGGGACGGGGTTTTGCCCCCTCGTGGGGGTCAGAAGTTGAAGTGCAGCTGGACGCGGATGCCACGGCGGTCGCTGCCGGAGTCCCGTCGATGGGTGAGTCGCCAGACGTAGTCGACGCGCAGCACCGTGAGGATGTTGTCGAGACCCACTGCGGCCTCGAGATAGGGCGCGCCTTCCATGTCCTGGCACAGCACGTCGCCGGGGAAAAGGAACAGGCCGCCCTCGCCCTTGGCAGGATTATTCCTGTCGCTGAGGTTGCCCCACAGTCCACGCAGTGAGACGACCTCTCGCAACCGCAGCCGCCTGATGAGCGGCAGCCGGTTCATCAGCACGCCACCGCCCCAGTAGGTCAAGTCCCATGAGAGCGACTGGTCGCTAATGAACTCCATGGGCTTCATCAGCGAGAAGCTCTCGGGCTGGATGGTGTAAGACAGGTTCACGTTGGGCATGAGCAAGTCGGGGTAAGCCACGCGGCTCCATATCTTCTCGCCCTTGATGATCACATCGGCATAGCCGAAGGCCGAGAACCAGAACCGCCGCTGCACCGCCACCGCCGTCTTGTTCACCTCGTGCAGGCTGCCCAAGAAGCCCTTGGGCATGAAGGTCTGCGTCACGGTGATGATGGGGGCGTCCATGTTGATGGGGATGCGGTAGGACCGGGCCTGGTAGAACGTCTCACCTGGGGCATAACGCAGCTGCAGGGTGAAGCCCGCCTGGGTGTAGCTCCGGCGTGAGGTGCCGTCGGCAAGGACGAAGGGCAGATAGCGGGTCGCCTCGTGGACATTGTGCTCAATGGCCAAAGCGATGGAGAAGTGGTTGAACCATTCGCGACGATACTCCAGGCGCGTCGTGCGCAGGTACTGCAGAGCGGTGTCCTTGTGTCGCCGGAGCGTGAGGAACATGTTGTCCTGATTGGTGTAGAGGTAATGCTGCGACAGTTTGTCCACGTCATAGCGATGAGTGAGCCTCAAGCTGTGGATTGGGAACTCCTGGTCAAGCGCCTTCTTGGGCGTGAACGAGTACTCCAGCGAGGCCATGTACTTCCACTTGTGGTCACGCAGGCCATAGGCCGCATAGGCCCGAGCGAACCATTGCTTGCTCAGGCTCGTGGTCGTCATGCCGCCCAGCCGCAGTCGCAGTCCCTCGAGCGAGTTGCCGCTGACGATCGTGTTTAGCGGGCCGATGTCCACGCGGCTCTCACGTGAGGTGGGGACATAGCCGTTAACCATCATGACGACCGCCCTCTCGGCCCAATAGAACAGCTTGTATCCACGCAGGCGCTTCATCAGCCCCGACACGCTTGCCCCAGTCGTTTTCACACCGGCAGGACGATACTCATGCCAGAACTCCTCGGGCATGAAGGACGCACTGGCCGAGGTTGACTGCTCAGCACTTTGGTGGAAGATGCCGCCGTCAGGCCGCTCGAAATGGTGGTCCCGATAGCTGGTCTCGCGCCGGGCAAACAGCTCGGGCAACCCCGTCATTAGCCTCATGCTCACCTCCACCTCGTCGCGCACCTTGAGGCGCGTCCCGCCGTCGGGGGCACGCTCATAGTCCTGGACGATGCTCATGCGCTCCACATAGTTGAGGTTGATGTCGTGGGGCACGCCCATCGCCACGCGCTTGATGAACAGCGTCGAGTCCTCGATCGAGACATAGAGGCGCCCCAGGAAGCCGAAGGTCTGGGGCGTGAACGGCACGAAGCTCAGCACCGCGCAGCGCTCCCCGTCGATGGTCACCGTGTCGTTGAGGTAGAACTTGTAGAAATCCACTGCGATGCGCGACAAGGGGCTGACGAAGCGGTTGGTGAGCAGGGTGACATCGTTATGGAAGATATCCACCTCACGCAGGAAGTCGTCCATCACCTTCTTGACATTGGTCTGGTCGATCTGCTCGTCGATGCCAGCGCTCTTGGTACCGATGATGACCTGGCGGTGGACGTCAGGGTCGTGGCTGTAATAGTCGCGGGCGACCGTCTCCTTGATCGAGAACGGCAGGACGCGCTGCCCGGTGAGCAGCGACGTGTCGGCATACTGGGCCGCCCACTGCAAGTCATCGGGCTTTTTGACCACCTCGTCGAGGTTGCCGAAGCCCACCATCATGCGCTCATACTGGCAGTAGCTGTAATAGGGGTGGCGGCGCGGGTCGCCATCGTCGCGCCGAGCCCGCAGCCGCTTGACCAGGTCCACGGCCGGGTTATCCTTCTTGCTGTATTTCTCCTTGCCCCGGTTCACGACCACCTCGCCGAGCTGCACGCCGCTGGGCGCGAGCTCGATGAGCACGACACTGCCCTGCCCCGACTTGACGGGCACCACCCTGGCGCCATAGCCCATCGCCGTCACCTTGAGGCTGGAAAAGGCCGCCCGCGAGTGGATGGTGAAGCCCCCGCGGTCGTTGGCTATCACCCCCTCGTCGGTTCCCAGCAGCGAGATGGAGGCATAGGGGATGCCCTCGTGCGAGATCGAGTCGCGCACCAGTCCCGTAATCTGGGTCACCGCCGCCGTCTGTCCCATTGCCGCCAGGGAAGAACAGAGCGCCAGCAGGAGCACGGCGAGGATATGTCTGCAGGAAGGAGAAGCCATACGGGTTGCAAAATTAGCTTTTTTTTCACTTGCTCCCAGCCGAAAGAGGCCGAAAGTTGAGATTTTCTGATTAATTTTGCAGCGGTCAACGACGCAAAAAGCGCATCGACAACAGAAACATGACAAAAAAAGAACTCAGACAACAGATCAGGCAGCTCAAGGCCATCACCCCCGACGCCGTCAAGCAGGTCGAGGCCGACATCGTGTTCAACACCATCAAGGCGATGCCTGTGTGGCGCCAAGCCCAGCACATCCTGTGCTACTGGTCGCTGCCCGACGAGCTGCCCAGCCACGAGGCCGTGAACCGGTGGCAAGGCGAGGGCAAGAGCATCTACCTGCCGCGCGTCCAGGGCGAGGACCTCGAGATCTTGCCCTATCACGGGCCGGAGAGCCTCGATGACAACAACAAGTTCCACATCGGCGAGCCCGTCGGCCAGGGCGTGGACCCGTCATGCCTGGAGCTCATCATCGTGCCCGCCGTGGCCCTTGACAGCCAGCGCAACCGCCTGGGGCGCGGCAAGGGCTATTATGACCGCCTGTTGAGCACCACCGCCTGCCCGACCATCGGCGTGGTCTGTGACTTCCAGCTGGTTGAGCAGGTTCCGGTCGAGCCCCACGACCGCCCCCTGGACTGCGTCGTGACCAGCGACACCCTCATCGCCGATGAGGAAAAAGCCACCCTGTTTGGCTCTGGTTCCTGATGTTACGCCCCACCCCGATGAGAACCGACAACTGAAAGCCCCCCGATGAGAAGCGTCCTGCTCATATTCATCACACTGCTGGCGCTGCCACTGGCGGCGCGAGAAAAAGCGTTGCCCATCGATCCAGCCTTGATGGTCGGGCGCCTGGACAACGGCCTGACCTATTACATCCGCCACAACGAGCAGCCCAAGGGACGCGCCGAGTTCTGGCTGGTGCAGAAGACCGGGTCGCTCGTCGAGGAAGATGACGAGCGCGGAATGGCCCATTTCATCGAGCACATCGCCTTTCAGGGGACACGCCACTTTCCAGGCATCAAGATGGTAGATATCCTGCAGAACCACGGCGTGTCCTATGGCATGGACATCAATGCGGCGACGGGGTTTGACGACACACAGTTCCAGATCTCCAATGTGCCCACAGACCAGGCTGCCCTGCTGGACACCGTGCTGATGATGTTGAAGGACCTGTCGTGTGAACTCAGCTTCGACGAGCGAGCCATCGAGGAGGAGCGAGGCGTCATCCAGGAAGAATGGCGCATGCACGCCGACCAGACGATGCGGCTCTACGAGAGCACCCTTCCCATCCTGTTGTCGGGCAGCCGATATGCCTACCGCATCCCCATCGGCGAGATGAGCGTCGTCAGGAGCCTCACGCGAGCACAGCTCATCTCCTTCTACCAGCGCTGGTATTGCCCCCAACGCCAGGCCGTGGTCATCGTGGGCGACGTGGACGTGAGACAAGTGAGACAAATGATACAAAAAACGCTGGGCGCAATCCCCAAGCGTGATAACGCCGATGTCGATTCCAGCCTAGCCCACGTGCCCGGTCACAACGGCGTCAACTATGCCCTGCACACCGACCCCGAGGCATCAAGCACGATGGTTTATCTGATGTTTGAGCACCAGCCGTTCCCCGTCGAGCAACGCAACATGCCTTCCCACCTGAGGCACAATGTCGTCTCGGCACTCGTTCAGGAGATGCTCACGGGCCGAATCGATGAGATGGTGCGTTCCAGCTCAGCGCCCTTGGACCTCGGCATGGCCTATGACCGCAAGTTCCTTGTCGCCAGCTCACGAGAAGCGCTCACCCTGGCCGCCATGGCCCACGAGGGGCGTTCGCTAGAAGCCCTGGACACGCTCATCACCCTCGCTGCCCGAGCCACACAGCACGGCTTTACCGCCAGCGAGCTGGAACGCGCCCGGCGCAATGCCGAGGCCATCTACACCGACCTCAGAGCCGAAGCCAGCAAGCGCACCAGCCGCCAGTATGCAGACGAGTATATCGACCATTACTGCAACGGCGGCTACGTGCCCGGTGTGGAGGCCGAATCCGGCATGCTGATCGACGCCGTGCAGCGCGTCACCCTTGACGAGGTGAACGATTACCTGCGCTCCATCGTCGGCAAGGACAACGTCAGCGTCCTGATTTCCGGTCCCCAAACCTTAACCGGCCACAGCCGTTACCCGACCTCACGAGACGTGATTGCCCACTTCGGCCGCATCATGAGCTCGCCACAGTCGCCCTACGTTGACCTGGCGGCAGGTGAGCGCCTGTTGAGTGAGGAACCCGCCGAGGGGGATATCATCAACGAAACCTTTGAGCCAGAGACCGGCATCACCACCATGACCCTGAGCAACGGCGCCACCGTGAGGTTGAAGCCCACGACCTGCAAGAATAATGAGATCCTGTTCAACGCCTTCAGCCTGGGCGGAAAATGGGCCTATGGGGACACAGCAGGCATCAACGTGCGGCTGATGGACCATGTGATTGAGGATTGTGCCCTGGGCGGTCACACCATCAACCAGCTCAACAGGATGATGAGCGGCCGGCAGCTGGGCCTCTCGTTCATTCTCAACGACGCTAACGAGCAGCTGAATGGCGGATGCCAGAGCGCCGACCTCGAGACCCTGCTGCAGCTGTGCTATCTATTCTTCACCGATGTGAGCCTTGACAAGGAAGCTTTTGACAGCCTCAAGAAGAGCATCCGCTCCCAGCTGTCACAAGCCGGCAACAACCCCAGGCTCATCTACGCCGACTCCATCGGCAGCACCCTGTACAAGGGCAACCCCATGTACCGCAACGTCAAGCCCGAGGACATGGATGCCCTGGACGGCGAGCGCGTGCTGCAGCTCTATCGTCAACGCGTTGCCAATGCCGGCGATTTCACCTTCTCGCTCGTTGGCGCCTTCACCGTCGATGAGGTGAGGCCGCTCATTCTGCGTTATCTGTCGTCCCTGCCCGACAACGGCCATCGCGAGACCCCTGGCGGCGGCTACCTTCCCGTGCTGGCGACGGGCGAAGTGGACAATTTCTTTGAAGTGCCGATGCGCAATCCCAAGTCATCCATCTACGTCTCCATCATGGGAGACAAGAAATACAGCTATGATGACGAGTTCATGATGGACCTCGTGGGCGAATCGGTGGGAACCGCCCTGCTCACCTTCCTCAGGCACGAGAAGCATGGCACCTACGACGTGGCTTCTGACGGCAGCTTGTCGATTTATCACGACCGCTGGATGATCAACTATGAATTTGAGACCAGCACCGCCGACCGCGACAGCATGCTCCTGTATGCCGACTATGCCGTGAGCGCCATCTTCAACAGTGGCGTTTCTGATGACCTGTTCGGCAAGATGAAGGAGCGCATCGGTCGTGAGCACGAGAGCGCGTTGCAGACCAATGCCTACTGGATGAGAGCGCTGCAGAACCGGGCGCTGGGAGTTGATATTGTGAGAGGGTTTGACAACATCTATGCCACGCTCACCCAGGAGCGCCTCAACAACTATATCGCTGCTCTGAGGCCCCACACGCGGGTGCGCATCGTCATGAATTGACTTATTTTTACGGGAAAAACGGGGTATACCGAGAAAACGGCGTCAGAAGACTGCCGGTTCCTGACTCAATCAGAAGGGCTTACGGTACTTGTTGTCGGGATCCTCGTCAAGGATGCTCAGGTAGCTGACGAAGCGAGAGCGAGCGACCTCGCCATTCTCGACGGCAGCGAGCACTGCACACCCGGGCTCGTGGGTGTGGGTGCAGTTATTGAACCGACAATCGCTCGAAATCCTGAAAATCTCGGGGAAGTAGTGAGCCACCTCGGCGCGCTCAAAGTCGATGGTGCCAAAGGCCTTCACGCCCGGCGTGTCGATGATGGCACCCCCTCCCGGCAGGTCCAGCAGTTCGCTGAAGGTGGTCGTGTGCATCCCCTTGTGATGGGTGTGGCTCACGTCCCCCACCCTGACGTTGGCCTCAGGAATGAGCAGATTGATGATAGACGACTTGCCCACTCCGCTGTTGCCCGACAGCAGCGACAGTTTGCCCGAGAGAACCTCTCGCAGCTTTTCGGCCCCATCGCCTGTAGTGGCCGACATGGTGACGACCCTATAGCCGATGGCCTCGTAGATGGCCACCAGCTCGTCGAGTTGCTGCATCAGTTCATCCGTCACCAGCAGGTCCGTCTTGTTGAAGGCAATCACTGCCGGCACCTGATAGGCCTCGGCGGTGGCCAGGAAACGGTCGATGAAGGTAGTGCTGGTCACGGGATTGGTGAGAGTGACCACGAGAACAGCCTGGTCAAGGTTAGCCGCGATGATCTGGAACTCCTTTGAAAGATTGCTGGCCCGCCTGATGATATAATTCTTGCGAGGCTCAATGGCGCCAACGACAGGGGCATCGCCAGCCTTGTCCTCGACCTGCACCAGGTCACCCACAGCGACAGGATTGGTGCAGCGCATGCCCTTGAGCCGCAAGACGCCACGCATCTTGCAGTTCACTGTGCTGCCGTCATCAAGACGCACGGTAACCCAGCTGCCGGTATTCTTTATTACTAATCCTTTCATTATCAATCTTTATTCTCGTGGCGGTGCCGAGACACACTCTATAATTCTAATCCCAGGCTTCCAGCTCATCGGCAATCTCGGGAAGGTCGCTGCGGTGGAAAACGGGGTCCTTAATGCCACGACGCTTCTGGCTGCGATAATCAGCAAGCAACCTAAACGCATATTTACTCAGCAAGACGATAGCCACCAGGTTACAGGTGGTGATCAGCGCCATGAACAGGTCACCCATATTCCACACGAAGTCAAAACTGGCGACCGCTCCAAAGAAGACAAACGCGCCGCCCGAGAGAATGCGGAAGATGGTGAGAATGGCCTTGTTGTCGGTCAAGAAACGGATGTTGGCCTCTCCGTAATAGTAATTGCCAATAATGCTGCTGAAGGCGAACAGGAAAATCGCCACAGCCACAAAGGTCTTTCCCCAGCTTCCCACTTGGGTCTCCAGTGATGATTGTGTGAGCTGGATCCCCTGTAGAGAGCCATCGGTGTACAGGCCACTGATAAGAACCAGGAAGGCTGTGCAACTGCACACGAGCAACGTGTCGGTAAACACGCCCAGCGCTTGGATGAGCCCCTGCTTGACAGGATGACTCACATGGGCTGTGGCTGCCACATTGGGAGCACTACCCTCACCGGCCTCGTTGCTGAACAAACCGCGCTTGATACCCACCATAATAGTCATTCCCAGACCGCCACCTGCCACCTGCTCGAGGCCGAATGCATTCTCGATGATGAGTTTGAAGACATGGGGCACCAAATCGATGTTCATGATCACCACAACCAGCGCAAGGATAAAATAGCCGATAGCCATCACAGGGACAAGAATACTGCTCACAAGGGCAATGCGGTGGATGCCGCCAAAGACGATGAACAGCGTGAGGGCCGAGATGATGATGCCCACGAGCGTCTGCTCAAAGCCAAATGCCTGATTCAAGGCTTCGCAGATGGTGTTGCTCTGGATGGAGTTATAAGACAACCCAAAGGTCACTGTAATCAAGACGGCAAACAGTGCTGCCATCCACTTGGAGTGTAATCCCCGACTGATGTAATAGGCAGGACCGCCAATAAAAGACTCACTGGAGGGACGCTTGAACAACTGAGCCAAAGTGGACTCTACAAAGGCTGTTGCCGATCCCACCAGAGCAATCAGCCACATCCAGAACACGGCACCAGGGCCTCCCACGGCGATGGCCGTTGCCACACCCGCCAGATTGCCTGTTCCCACACGCGTGGCCACCGAGACAGCAAACGCCTGGAACGAGGAAATGTGTTTTTTGCCCTTGCTGGACGGCGAGGCATCCACCAGCTGGCGGAACATGTCGCCAATCATTGTGAACTGAACAAAACGCATGCGAACAGTGAAATACAGCCCACACAAGATCAAGGCACCAATCAAGAAATAAGCCCAAATGGCATCATTGACTGATGCGATGATATCATTTACTTCGTGTAATTGAAACGACATATCGCCCTGTTTTGAAATTTGCCCTAAAGATACTGCTTTTTCACGAAACAGGAGTAAAATTGCTCAAGATTTACTATTTTTGCAAATTAAAAGTCTTACTTTATGAAATCACGTTTTATTATATATGTGTTGACGCTGACGATGGCTGCAAGTGCCTTCGCCCAAGTGTTGAATCGCCCTATTGGGCAATATCCGGGCAACCCCAGCGAATATTATGGGCCGACACTGGAGAAGGGCTATAGTAATCTTAATTTAGCATTATACCACAAGGTCTATCAGTCCTCATCATGGGATTTCAACTTGACATCACAATTGTTGACCGATAGCATCATCGATAGGGAACTGCCCGCCTGGCTCAATGTCACCACGCCCGATGGGCCGCTGCCGCCCCATAAGCGCGAGGCCTGCATAGATGGCAACGAGTGGACCTGCAACATCCTGATGGGTGGCGACACCTGGCTGCAATATGCCTGGGAGAATATGGACATCGATATCGACGAGGTGGAGATGGTGTGCAGCATGGCCTATCGTGAGGATGCGCCACAAGGATTCACGATCAGGCTCCTCACGTCCCGAGACGGGAAAAAATGGAAAGTCGCCGACGTATGGAAGGGCGACTCGCTGCCTGGCGAGCCTTCACGCCGACGCGTCCACAGCGACCCCAACAAGAATTCAGGAGATGATCTGCTGCCCACGCGCAACATCGACCACACATTCAAACTGAATGGCAAACCAATCTCCCACATGAAGCTGGAGATGGTCACCCCAAGTGCAGTTCACTGGACGATCACTGAATTGAAAATGCGCAAGCGCGGCAAGCGTGCCACGGGCATCCTGCCAGCTGAGCATTTTGTGAGCGCCTGGCGCAGCCTGGGCAATCGGGATGAATGGGTTACTGTTGATCTAGGCGCTATCAGTACCATTCATCAAATCAACCTTTACTGGATTAACAACCCGTCAAGCGGTAATATCCAGATCAGCGATGACAACCAGAACTGGACAACCATCTCTAATCTTGCCAAGAAACTTCCCAAACATAATACCGAAGTTATTAATGTTGATACCAAGGGTCGATATATTCGCATCAACATGGATGAGCCCAACAAGAATGGTCAACCTTTCTGTTTAAAAGAGATTGAGGCACTTTTCATTCCTGTTGTCGATCCAGGTGGTTTGAAAGCAGTACCGCATGAGCCTGTTGGCTGGCAAGACGGCAAATGGATGTTGAATGGCGGTGACTGGCACGTAAACCGCGCATCACACAGGTCGATACTGCACCCTGGCATTATCGCCACAGTTCCCGCGACTGTATTGTCGAGTTATGTCAACGCTGGGGCGTTGCCCGACATGAACCATGACGATAACCTGATGCTGGCATCAGAATCGTTCTTTAACGGGGACTTTATCTATAAGCGCTCATTTGATTTGCCACAGGAGATGCATGGCAAGCGTGTTTTCTTGAATTTTGACGGCATCAACTGGAAAGCCGAGGTGACACTCAATGGCACTAACCTGGGACGTATCGAAGGTGCTTTCAAGCGCGGTAAATTTGACATCACACCTTATTTGAAAGAGCGAAATAATCAGTTGTGGGTACTCATTATCGCCAATGCCAATCCCGGCGGTGTGAAGGTCAAGACCGAAAAGAATACAGATTTCAACGGCGGTATCCTCGGGGCCGATAACCCCACGTTCCATGCCACCATCGGTTGGGACTGGATTTCGACCATACGCGGCCGCGACATCGGCATCTGGGACGACGTTTACTTGACGACTTCGGGCGATGTGTTCCTGAGCGACCCCGTCGTGACCACGACACTGGCCGAGGGTGACACGCTGGCCACGATGACACCTGCCGTGATGCTGACCAACTGCAGTGACCAGGCCGTGACAGGAACACTACATGGCCACATCGGAGACATCTGCTTTGACAAGCAGGTCACAATCAACGCTGGAGTGACCATTGAGGAAGTTTTCAGCCCTGAGTCATTCCCGCAGCTCAATGAGCAACGCATGCGCCTGTGGTGGCCCAACGGCTACGGCGAACCTTACCTGTACGATGCCAGCTTCACCTTCACGGTTGATGGTGTTCAGAGTGATGCCGTTAACTTCAAGGCTGGCATCCGTGAGGTAAAAACCATTGATAAAGACACCAAACTGAAGATTTATGTCAATCACCGCAGATTGATTCCGCTGGGTGGTAATTGGGCTTTCAGTGAAAACAACCTTAACTACCGTGGCAGGGAATTTGACGCTGCCGTGCGGCACCACAAGGAGATGAATTACAACATGATTCGCAACTGGGTGGGCATGACGGGCGACAAGGAATTCTTTGAGGCCTGTGACCGATACGGCATCATGGTGTGGCAGGACTTCTGGCTGGCTAACCCAGCCGATGGTCCTGACCCAGAAAATGAAGCGATGTTTATGCACAACGCCCGTGACTTTGTGCTGAAAATCCGCAACCACCCCTGCATCGGCATCTACTGCGGCCGCAACGAGGGCTATCCCCCAAAAATCCTTGATGACAACTTGCGTGCACTCGTGAAAACCAAGCATCCAGGGCTCGACTATATCTCAAGTTCGGCCGATGATGGCGTGAGTGGACACGGACCTTATTGGGCATTGAGCCCCAAGGAGTATTTCGAGAAACAGACCGGCAAATTGCACACTGAACGCGGCATGCCCAATGTGATGACCATTGAGGGCTTGAGCCGCACGCTAGATGCCGACCACCTGTGGCCTCAGAACCTCTATTGGGGGCGCCATGACTACACGATGGAGGGGGCGCAGCGTGGCGCCTCGTTCAACCAGCTTATTGCCGAGAACTTCGGTGAGCCGATTTCGGTTCAGGAGTTCTGTGACTGGGCCCAGTGGATCAACTACGAGGGTTATCGTGCCATGTACGAGAGCGGCAGCAAGGACCGCATGGGACTGCTCATCTGGATGAGCCATCCCTGCTGGCCGTCGATGGTGTGGCAGACCTATGACTACTACCTGGAGCCCACAGCTGCCTACTATGGCGTGAAGCACGCCTGTGAACCGTTGCATGTGCAATGGAATCCCGTGACCAATTACGTCGAAGTGGTCAACCGCTCGGCAGGTAAGCAGCAAGGAACCGTGAAGGCAACCATCATCGACCTGAATGGCAAGACGATGTGGGAACAGACGATGGATTACGTCTGTGACGAGGACATGACGCTCGAGATGATGCAGGTGGAAATACCACAAGCGCTTTCGGGTGCCTATTTCCTACGATTGACTTTAACCGACAATCGAGGAAACGTCCGCTCGATGAACGATTATGTGAACACAACCCATGGAAATGACCGAACAGCGTTACATGACCTGAGCCGAGCACAAGTGAGCGCAACGCCCAGTGGCAAGAGCATCACATTATTTAATAATGGTAACGTGCCTGCAGTGATGCTGCGCCTTAACCTCAAGGGTGATGACGGCGAGCAAATCCTGCCTGTCATCTACAGCGACAACTATTTCCACCTGATGCCTGGTGAAAGCCGCACTATCGACATTGAATGGAAGGCCGAAGATGCCCGTAATTCTCAACCCGTGGTTGAAATCAGCGGCATGAATGTTACTAAAACAGCTATACAGTTATGATCAATCGCACGATAGTTTCCATCATCGCATTGGCGCTCATCGCACTCAGCATCAACGCCAAGAGCAAGTACCCGTTTCAAGATGCCTCGCTCCCTGTCGACAAACGCGTCAAGGACCTACTCTCGCGCATGACCCTTGAAGAGAAGGTAGGACAACTTGTCTGCCTCATGGGGTGGGATTCCTACCAGATTGATGGCAAGAAGGTGACTGTGAGCGAGAAATTCAAGCACGAGGTCGATAGCCTGCACGTGGGCATGTATTGGGCAGTATTTCGCGCCGACCCGTGGACACAAAAGACGATTGCCAACGGATTAAACCCAGCCCTGGCGGCCGAGACAGCCAATGCCATGCAGCGTTATGCCATCGAACACTCACGCTTGGGCATTCCCATCTTCCTGGCCGAGGAAGCGCCTCACGGCCACATGGCGATCGGGACAACGGTATTCCCGACGGGATTGGGAATGGCAGCGACCTGGGACCCACAACTGATGGAGCAAGCTGGAGCGGTGATTGGTAAAGAAATCAGGTTCCAAGGGGGACACATCAGCTATGGACCCGTGTTGGACCTGGCACGTGAGCCCCGATGGTCACGCGTTGAGGAAACCCTGGGCGAAGATCCCTACCTAAGCGGCGAAATGGGTGCTGCGATGGTGCGCGGACTGGGCGGAGGAGATTTGAGTCTACCCTACTCGACCATCGCCACGCTGAAACACTTTATTGCGTACGGTGTCAGCGAGGGCGGCCAGAACGGAACCCGCAGCATCGTGGGGCCGAGAGAACTGAAACAAGTGTTCCTGGAACCATTCAGGCGCGTCATCAACGCTGGAGCACTGTCAGTGATGACGGCTTATAATTCGCTTGACGGCGTGCCCTGCACCGCCAACAAAGGATTGCTCACTGATGTCTTGCGTGGAAAATGGAGATTTAACCGAGGAATTGTCGTCAGCGACCTGTTCAGCATCGACGGGCTCAAGGGCACCCACCACACCGCTGTCAATTCCCAAGATGCAGGCCGACAAGCGCTGCTGGCAGGTGTTGACATAGATTTGGGCGGTAATTGTTTCTCAAAACTCGTCGAAGCAGTGAAAAGTGGAGAAAAGAGTGAAGAAGCGCTCAATCAAGCCGTGGAACGGGTGCTGCGGTTGAAGTTTGAGATGGGGTTGTTTGAAAACCCTTATGTCAATGCCAAAACAGCACAAAAAGAAGTCCATACCGAGGCTGCCGTGGCTACAACCAGACAAATAGCACGGGAGTCCATCACGCTGCTCAAGAACGACGGCATCCTGCCATTAAGAAAGGAAGTGAAGGTAGCAGTTGTCGGTCCTAATGCCGATAATGTCTATAACATGCTTGGCGACTACACCGCGCCACAGGCCGACGGCAAAGTGGTTACTGTTTATAACGGAATTAAGGCGATGATTGGCGAGGCCGATTGCGTCTATGCCAAGGGATGCGCCGTGCGCGACACACTGGACTGTGACATTCCTGCAGCCGTTGAGGCTGCCATGCAGGCCGATGTGGTGGTTGCCGTGGTGGGCGGCTCATCGGCAAGGGATTTCAAGACCTCCTACGAGGATACGGGTGCCGCCACTGCCGAGCAAAAGTTCATCAGCGACATGGAGTGCGGCGAGGGTTTTGACCGAGCCACGCTAGACCTGCTGGGTCGCCAGATGGAACTGCTTGAAGCATTGAAAAAGACCGGCAAGCCCCTTGTGGTGGTCTATATCGAAGGACGTCCCCTCAACAAGAACTGGGCAGACGAAAACGCCAATGCCCTGCTCACCGCTTACTATCCTGGAGAACAAGGCGGTAGCGCCATTGCCGATGTGCTGTTCGGCGACTATAATCCAGCCGGAAGGCTTCCCGTGAGTGTGCCGCGCCATGTGGGACAGTTGCCCGTGTATTATAACAAGCCTGTACCTGCAGCCCATGACTATGTGGAGATGAGCGCACAGCCGCTCTACCCCTTCGGCTACGGTTTGAGTTACACCACGTTTGAGTATAGCGATCTCTCGATAACAAGACTTGATGCCTCATTCAAGGTGACCAATACCGGCAACCGCAAGGGAGACGAAGTCGTGCAACTCTATGTGCACCAGGGCTTTTCGTCGGTTGTGCAGCCCGAACGCCAACTGAAGGCCTTCAAGCGCATCACACTCGAGCCTGGCGAGACCCGCACTGTGACACTTCATCTCGATTATGATGACCTAGCCATTGTGGATGCCAACATGAAATGGACCGTGGAACCCGGCACTTACCGCATTCTTATCGGGTCATCAACCAACGACATACGCTTGAAAGGGAGAATCACCATTCCCGATTAAACAGCCGCAGCAGAGCAACGCACACGGAACACATTATAACAACACAGGGCGCAGCCAATGCTACGCCCTGTGTTAAATTGTTGTCAGGTTAATCTTATTCTTCGTCGTCGAGGAGGATGTGCATCACCTCGATGGCACTCTTCATGACATTTGCACTTGGTCCAGAAACCTTTGCCATTGTTGATGCCAACATGCAATGGACCGTCGAACCCGGCACCTACCATTTCCTGATAGGTTCATCAAGAGCCGACATCCGCTTAATGGGAAAGATAACTTTCCCGAATAGCAAGGTCAAGTTTACTCAATCGTCAAGACAAGGCGCAAACCGAGCGTTGCTGATGAATTCCCCGGCTGATTGAAGTTGAAGTAACTCACGCGGCAACGTCTGGCCTCACTGCTCCAGCAGCCGCCACGCAGCACTCGATAAGTTCCTGACTCGGCACCCGCAGGATCAAACTGGGCAGCATCGCTGTATTCTTCATACCAGTCCGAGCACCACTCGTGAACATTTCCGCTCATGTCATATAATCCCAGTTCATTGGCCTTCTTGGACGCTACAGCATGTGTGCCATAGTCAGGATGATTGGGTCCCAGGGCATAGCTGTTGGCACTGAACCAAGCCACCTCATCGATAATGTCACTTCCAGCATATCTGGATCCACCAGCATGGATTCCTCCACGAGCGGCAAACTCCCATTCAGCGCTGGTCGGCAAGCGGAAACTCTTGCCCGTCATCTCGTTTAGTCGCCTGATGAACTCCTGGCAATCATTCCATGATACACTCTCCACCGGCCGCATGTCATCGCCTGTAAAATGACTGGGATTCTCGCCCATCACTGCTTGCCACAACTGCTGTGTCACCTCAGTCTCGCTCATCCAGTATCCTGTCAAGGTTACCTCGTGAGCCGGTATTTCCCATTCATAGGCCTCGGCATCGTCGGCAGCCCCCATTGTGAAAGTGCCTCCCTCAATTCTTATCATCACCAGCGACATGTCGCCAACAGGGATTGTGTCGCTCTGGAACGCTGGAGTGTCGGTGACCCACTTTTCTGTCAACAGATAGCTGATCAGGCTGACTACATCAGCAATGGTGACTTGCCCGTTCTCATCCACATCACCCTTCACATACCCACTCGCCAGCGCTGATACAGGAAACAATACAGACATCAATACTAGACAAATAAGATGAATTCGTTTCATCGCAATCATCAATAAGCCGCCCTATTGAATCCCTGAATCGAGCAGATATGAAACAGAAGACGTGGGATTCTGTACTCCTTACTCATCCTTTCGTCCAGGCCTTCGCATACCTCTTTGTTAGGATAAGCAACGCAGCCAGCCCACGCCATGAGATATAAACAATGGACCACAGCAAGTGGCATTGAATAAATCATCAAACGCGGACGCCTACACGTCGCTTTATCTTCTAACAAAGTTCAAGTTGCGAAGTTGGACGAAAGAAGATAACGCAATTAGTAACGTCCTTTATCAAAAAAAATCCAATTCTGACGCTCTCAAAGTGAGTGTCATGAATCAGTCACAAAATTACTACAAAAATGCAATTTAACAAAAAAATTATTTACCCTTTAACCATCTTTAATCAGAAACCATAAGTCCTGATTGAACTGGATTGAATAGGGTTTGTCTTGATCAACCTGCTATTCACATCAATGAGCGCCGCAACACAGCATGTCGCAGCGCTCACCGATTGTTGAAAGTCAACAGTCCGATGGGGACTGTATTGATAAACCCTTAGAAGGCAGCCTGATTACTGCTCGTCGTCGAGCAGAATGTGCATCACCTCGATGGCACTCTTCATGACATTGGTGCCAGGGCCGAAGATGGCGGCTACGCCTGCCTTGTACAGGTAGTCGTAGTCCTGCATGGGAATCACACCACCAGCGGTGACGATGATATCCTCACGGCCCAGCTTTTTGAGCTCCTCGATCACAGCGGGAACGAGGGTCTTGTGGCCAGCGGCGAGCGACGACACGCCGAGGACGTTCACGTCGTTCTCGACAGCCTCGCGAGCACTCTCCTCGGGGGTCTGGAACAAGGGACCCATGTCCACGTCAAAGCCACAGTCGGCATAGCCAGTGGCAACGACCTTAGCGCCACGGTCGTGACCGTCCTGACCCATCTTGGCAATCATAATGCGGGGCTGGCGGCCTTCCTTCTTGGCAAAGAGGGCGGTCAAGCGACGAGCCTCCTCCAAGTCGGGATCGTTTTTGGTTTCTGATGAATACACGCCTGAAATGGTTTTAACGATTGCTTTGTAACGTCCAACGACTTCCTCGCAGGCATCCGAAATCTCACCCAGTGATGCGCGGTCCTTAGCGGCCTCGACGGCGAGCTCGAGCAGGTTGCCCTTACCCGTCTTGACACACTCGGTGATGGCGGCGAGGTCGGCCTTGACCTTAGCCTCGTCACGGTTAGCGCGCAGGCGCTCGAGACCCTCGACCTGTTCCTTGCGTACCTCGGTGTTGTCGATCTCCAGGATGTCGATGGGAGCCTCTTTCTCGAGGGCATACTTGTTGATGCCGACGATGGTCTGGCGACCACTGTCGATGCGGGCCTGAGTACGGGCTGCTGCCTCCTCGATACGCATCTTGGGCACGCCGGTCTCAATAGCCTTGGCCATACCGCCAAGTTTCTCAATCTCCTCGATGTGAGCCCATGCCTTCTGCACCAGTTCGTTGGTCAGAGCCTCCACATAGTAGGAACCTGCCCAAGGATCGATAACCTTGGTGATGTAGGTCTCCTGCTGGATGTAGATCTGGGTGTTACGGGCGATACGAGCCGAGAAGTCGGTGGGCAGTGCGATAGCCTCGTCGAGTGCGTTGGTGTGCAGCGACTGGGTGTGACCCTGTGCAGCAGCCATAGCCTCGATACAGGTGCGGCCCACGTTGTTGAAGGGATCCTGGGCGGTCAGCGACCAACCAGAGGTCTGGCTGTGGGTACGCAGCGACATAGACTTGGGATTCTCGGCGCCGAAACTCTTCACGATCTTGGCCCACAACAGACGGCCTGCACGCATCTTGGCGATCTCGGTGAAGAAGTTCATCGAGATGCCCCAGAAGAACGACAGACGGGGAGCGAAGGCGTCAACCGACAGGCCGGCATTCACACCGGTGCGGATGTAGTCCATACCATCGGCCAGCGTGTAGGCCAGCTCGATGTCGGCGGTAGCGCCTGCCTCCTGCATGTGGTAACCCGAAATCGAGATCGAGTTGAACTTGGGCATATATTTAGAGGTGTACTCAAAGATGCTGGCGATGATCTGCATCGAGAACTTGGGAGGATAGATATAGGTGTTGCGCACCATGAACTCCTTCAAGATATCGTTCTGGATAGTACCCTGCATCTCCTCAAGCTTGGCACCCTGCTCCAGACCCGACACGATGTAGAACGCCATGATGGGCAGCACGGCACCGTTCATGGTCATCGAGACAGACATCTTGTTCAAGGGAATACCGTCGAACAGGACCTTCATGTCCTCGACCGAGCAGATCGATACACCGGCCTTGCCCACATCACCCACCACGCGGGGGTTATCGGCATTGTAGCCACGATGGGTAGGAAGGTCGAAGGCAACCGACAGACCCTTCTGGCCCGAGGCCAGGTTGCGGCGATAGAAGGCGTTGGACTCGGCAGCGGTCGAGAAACCGGCGTACTGACGGACGGTCCACGGACGGAACGGATACATCAGCGAGTAAGGACCACCCAGGAAGGGAGGAATACCGGCAACAAACTCCAGGTGCTCCAGACCCTTGATGTCATCGTGAGTGTAAATGGGCTTAATGTCGATCAGCTCGGCATTCTTCCACACCTCGCCCTTGGGAAGGGGATTGTGCTTTACATTAAAAGCATCATTGGCAATATCTATATTCTTAAAATTCGGTCTCATAGTCGTCTCGTCATTTTAACAGTTTAGCGTTGAAGGCTTTTAATGTAGCAAGCACGTTGGTGCGCACGTTGATGAAGTGCTCAATGCCCAGGGCCTTGAACTCGTCGGTCTCGGGACCGGCGAGAACGAGCTCGGCGCGGCCGTTGAGCTCCTTAACAGCCTCGGGGATCAGAGCGGCATACTCGTCGTCACTGGAGCAGAGCACAACCACGTCGGCCTGCTTCTCCATAGCGGCATCAATACCCTCCTTGACGGTCTTGAAACCGTTGTTGTCGATGAGTTCATAGCCAGCGCAAGCGAAGAAGTTGTCGCTGAACTGGGCACGGGCCAGACGCATTGCCAGGTTGCCGATGGTGAGCATGAACACCTTGGGCGTGTTGGCAGCGTGTTCGGTAGCGAGGCGAACCTCCTCGAACTGAGTGGCCAGACGCTTGGTGTTGAGCGTCACGGCACCCTCAACCTCCTCATGGTTGCAACTGCAGTGACAGTTGCACTCCTTGCAAGCGTCAGCCTTGTCGGCAGCCTTCTCGGTGAAGTTGGGGAACTGGTTGGTGCCCAGCAACTGCTCGCGGCGCTTGGCCACCTTGTCAAAGCGTGCGTCGGCACTGGCATTGACGGCCTTGATGATCTCGCCGCTCTCGAGAGCAGCCTTGAAGCCGCCCTTGTCCTCGACCTCGAGGAAGAGCTTCCAGCCCTGCTCGGCGAGGTTCTTGGTGAGCATCTCCACATAGTAGGAACCGCCAGCGGGGTCAACGACCTTGTCGAGGTGGCTCTCTTCCTTGAGCAGGATCTGCTGGTTGCGGGCGATGCGCTCGCTGAAGTCGTCGCTCTCCTTGTAGGGAGCGTCAAACGGGGTGACAACGATAGAATCCACACAAGCCAGGGCGGCACTCATGGCCTCGGTCTGGCTGCGCAGCAGGTTCACGTAACTGTCATAGATCGTCTGATTGAAACGGCTGGTCTCGGCATTGACATTCATCATGCACGAGTAGTCGTTAGCGGGATTGAACTGCTTCACGATGAGGGCCCACAGCTCGCGTGCGGCACGGAACTTGGCAATCTCCATGAAGTAAACCGTCGAAACGCCCATGTTGAACTTGATGCGGTTAGCCACCTCATCGGCGCTGAAACCAGCATCGGTCAGCATGGCCATCCACTCGGCGCCCCAAGCCAGAGCATAACCCAGTTCCTGATAGATGTAGGCACCGGCGTTGTTCAGTGCCAGCGAGTCAACGCTGAGCACGCGCAGGTGGGCGACGGGCTTAACGACATTCATCAGTTCGGTGGCCATGGCAACGATGTCGCCAGGGAAGGGCTCACCGTGCTTGAAGGTGCGCTTGAACGGATTGAAGGTGATACTGCCCACGAAGGTGTCCTCGCAACCTTTTTCCTCACAAAGTGCTACAAGCTCCTTAGCATACTTCAGAGCACACTTGGGGCAGCAATGAATGTTGATTTCAACGGCTGGAAGATCGATGCCATTGAGCAAAGCCTTCAGTTCCACATCACTGTTGTGGAAATGGAAGCCAATCGAGTTGATGCCCTTGTTCAGGATCTCAAGAGCCTTGGCGTTGGCGGCCAGCACATCGTCGACATCGATGTTCTGGCGCACTTTCCAGTCATTGTTGTGGCGAGTACCGCGAACATAGGGGAACTCACCGGGGAGTGATTTGGTTTGCTTCAGGTCAGCAATGTCCACGCTGCGATACAGCGGCTGGGCATTGAAACCCTCGTTTGTCCGCCAAACCATTTTCTTCTCAAAGTCGGCCCCTTTGAGGTCAACCTCGGCCTTGGCACGCCACTCCTCGGGAGTGACAGGCGCGAATTGGTCGAACAATTTCTTTGTTTCTGCCATAAAAAATAGTAAAATTATATAGTAACCTTAAAATAGTTTCTAGTCTTTGTCTCTAGTGTCTAGATTCTTTTTTTCAAGCCGCAAAGGTACTACTATTTCTTGAATAACGAACCATATTCATTATTAAAAAAAGAAAAACAACACTTGGCATCGGCTTTTCTAGCCAAACAACCATCATAAACTACGGATTACTCTGATTTTACTGATCGGCTTCCGCACAAAAATATAAACTACGGATTACGCCAAGACGCGAAGTTATTTCAAACAACATGAACAACAGTTAACAACCTAAACAACAAAATAATAAATAATTAAGTTGTCTTAGTTGTTTGTCGTTGTTTGAAAAAACTTGGATTAGATACTTCTCATTAAAGAATTGAATTATGTTGAAGAAAATTTTGATATTGGGATGCCTGTTGGCGGTCGGAGTGACACTGATGGCCAGCAACCATAAGGATAACGGGCCCGTGGTGGCTGCCTATGTGACCGGGTGGAACGAGACTATGGAACTGCCGGACTGCTCGGTGCTGACGCATATCAACTATGCCTTCGGCAATGTGAACAAGACCTACGACGGTGTGGTCATTCAACGCCCCGATCGGTTGCGCCAACTTGTCGAGTTGAAGAAGGACCATAAGATCTATATTGTGCTGAGTATTGGGGGCTGGACGGCGGGCGGATTCAGCGAGATGGCATCTACCGACAAGCGACGTAAAGCGTTCGCACGTGATTGCAAACGCATCGTCAAGGAATATGGGCTCGATGGCATCGACATCGATTGGGAATACCCCAGCAGCAGCGAGGCCGGGATATCTTCATCGCCAGCCGATATTGACAACTTCACGTCGCTCATGCGCGAATTGCGCAAGGCTTTAGGCAAGAGTTACCTGCTGTCCTGTGCCACGATTGCCGGTGCCCGATATGTCGACTTTAGAGCGATAGAGCCCTACGTTGACCTTGTCAACATCATGATGTATGACGTGGGCAATCCACCCTATCACCATGCCGCTCTGTATCGTAGCGAGATGTCGGGCCGCGTGACCGAACAGGAAGCCCTGCAGGCACACGTCGACGCCGGAATGCCTGTAAACAAGCTGGTCTTGGGTGTGCCTTTCTATGGCCGTTCGGTACAGGACTTCGGGGACACATCCTATGGGGCACAGATCAAGCGCACCGATGTCACGCGCATGTGGGATGACGTTGCCAAAGTACCCTACCTCATCAAGGACGGGGTATTTGTCTGCACCTACGAGGACGCCGAGTCACTGGCGTGGAAATGCAAGTTTATCAACGAAACCGGTATGCGTGGAGCCATGTACTGGGAATATCGTTGCGATGATGAAGTCGGGACGTTGCGCAAGGCCGTGTGGACGGGAGTCATGGACAGTCATTAAGTCGTCAAAACAATTCTTTTTTAGCCAGATATTGTGGTTTTCCCGTTTTTGTATTACCTTTGCAATCAGAATTTTAATAATCATCAACAATGGATACTAACGCTACTACTGCTATCAGATTGTATTCGCTGGGTTGGCGCGAGATGCGCACCTATCTGTTCGCCTTGTTGTTCATCGTCGGCAACATCGTGTTGCCGCAGTTATGCCACCTGATGCCTCAAGGAGGCCTCATCCTGTTGCCCATCTACTTTTTCACGCTCATTGCCGCCTACAAGTTCGGCTTCCGCGTTGGCCTGTTGACGGCCGTGCTGTCACCGCTGATCAACTCGGCGCTGTTCGGGATGCCTCCCGCCAGTGCATTGCCCATCATCGTGATCAAGGGCGTACTGCTGGCAGGTGCCGCTGCATTGATGGCTAAGGGGAGCAAGGGCGCGTCGCTGCTTGCCCTCATCGGTGTGGTCCTGGGTTATCAGCTCGTGGGTGGCATGATCGAGTGGGCTATGACCGGCAGCCTTGCCAGCGCATTGCAAGACTGGAAACTGGGCTGGCCCGGCATGCTGCTGCAGGCCATCGGTGGCTGGCTGGTGCTGAACCACCTGCTACGCAAGTGATATTCAGGGTTCTCGGCTACAAGCCATCAGGATTCCAGGGGGGGGACGGTTACCACTCCTGTACTGGCAGTGCGGCTCAACTACCTATCAGATATAACGATAGTACCATCAGATGAACGACTGCAAGGCTCACCAGCGCTAACCATGTGCGGTGAGTCTTCTTGTAGACGGCAATCATTAAGTAACAGGCCAGTACCGCGAACGCGACACATCCACCCGCGCCGATCAGGCCCAACTTCATGCTCTCGTTCTCGAGAATGCCAAAGCCGAAAAGCAGCCCCAGGGCCATCGGTCCCAGATACCCAAGCGACATCACGTACACCGTGCGGCTCAGGGCTGGCTTCTGCCGACTGATGAAAGTGAATATCACCCAGGAGATTCCGGCAAAAACCAATGTCAAGACCGTTAAAACAACCGTCGCCCTGACGCTCATCGACAGCAGCACGAGCAAGCAGACTGCCGCGATATAGACCGCGACGGTCCCTATCGAGACGAGCAGCACCCTCAGGACCGACGACTTCCATGACACCCCATACAGCTGATGGAAATTACAGCTCAGGAGGGCAGGAATCAGGAGATTGAGCTTGTTGGGAATGGCGTAGGGGAAGACATAACCCAGCGAGAACTCCCTGGTGACCAACAGGGCGACAACACCGATCATCAGGAACTGGCAGTTGATGTAGATCTGCGAGAAGAAAGTCTCGACAAGATTCAGCTTCCCCACTCGCCTGAAGGCCAGCCACACCACCAGCACCAGGATGACATTCTGTGAGAGGATGCGGTAGAGGATGTGCTCATTGAGGAACCCCTCGGCCACTTGCAGGAAGGCAATCACCGATTGAGAGACGCTCGAGCGACCGGTCTCGACGTTGTCATCGATGACCTTATCCAGCGAGTCGGCGAGGAACACGCTCTCACCAAGCTTCACATCCAGTGCCCAACCCAGGAAAATCAACAGCACCGTCAACAAGGCCAGCAGCTTGAACGGAGGGAAATAGGACAAGTGATGACCGCGCAGGTAGTCGCGCATCATGAATCCCGGGCGCCAGAACAGGTCGCGGATGGTGCGGAACATCGGTCTGTTGCCCAGGCCCCAGATGTCAAGGAAATTCAGCAACAGCAGTTTCCACGAGAACCGGTTCCATCTCGACGGCATGCCGCAGTGGGGGCAGTAGTTGCCCAGATAGTGCCGCTTGCAGTGCGGACACAGGCGCGAGGCGCCGTCGGCCACGGCCACCCGGGGACGATCCCACTGCAGGCGGTGCTCCAGCCGCAGGACCCATGCCCTGAAGTTGCGGTACCAGCCATTGTCACTCAAGGCCCCGACAACAACACTATTGACTCTTCTTCCTCTCTTCTCCTTCATGCCTGCAAAGATAGCGCAAGCCGAACACAATGCCAAATTTATTTGAGCATTGTTGAGGCGCAGCCTATCTTCGACCCCGCCAGGGGGGCAACGATAGTTAATTGGTTAGCCGGTTGCTTCCCTGTTGTTCACAGGGGATGTGATCCCCCCTCAGAACAGCGACTTGATCCAGTCAAACAATTCATCCAGGGCGTAGTCACCACTGTGGGGACGGTTCCAAGCCAGCAAGAAGTTCACATCCTTACCGGCATTCAGGAGTTTCAGAGCCAAGTTGATGGGCACAGGGAATGCCGTGTCGCGGTCGCGCGCGCCGTGGCGGATGTACCAATGCGGAGCCACATCGGTCACGCCGTCGCCGATAAAATTCATGGGATTCAGCAGGGCCACGACGGCAGCGGTTTCGGGCGTCACGACGGTGCCTGCCCTTGCCGCGCTATAGTCGGTGAAATTGACGCTGCTGCCCTTACTGTCGCCGAACTCTTCATTCTCACCCGAAGCTTGCTGGCCGACAACACCCTGGGTGTCGAATGCGGGAGCGGTCTTTAGCGGTTGGGTAGATACCACATAGTCCAGATACTTGTCCATGTCCAAGTCGATGATATACTCCCCTACTCGCTTGGCTCCGCCAAGACGCGGCATCATGGGAGGCCCGGCTTGAATGTCCAGCGACATCATCTTGTCAAATTCATTTTCGGGCATTTTCATCTGATCTGATAACTCATGTTTTGATACACGCTTCATGCCGCCGCCAGTGGGAGGTGCGCCGAAGCCAGGTTCTTCACTGAAGACGAAGCCGAGCGTGTCGGGGATGTCGGCACCTGCATCCTTGGCAATCTGGGCCGAACGGATGAGTTCACCCTTGATGTAATGAAGGTAATTGTCGGCAGTGAGCAGTGTCCCGTCAGGAGTGTGCAGGTTCAAGCTCGCCAAATAGGCTGGGAACTGAGCCTTGAGTTCGTTGCTCACAGCCAGCACATCGGCATTGCCCTGCTGGCGGCTATCGGTGCCGTTATAGAGCCACTCGTAGGCCATATCAGCATGGTCCAGGTCGGTGATCGGGCAGTAGCACACGCTGGCAAACACGTCATCGCGCTCGTCGGCAGCCCCCATGGCCCTGAGCATCGGCTCATAGGCAGGATTGTTGCCTGTAGCGCCCATGAGCGAAGACATGGCACCGCCAGCGCTGGTGCCGTCGGTGATGATATGCTCGGCATCGCCAAGCATTACCTCATCGAAATGGCGCAGGTAGCGGATGGCCGCCTTCAGGTCTAGAATGGCCGCAGGAGCACGGCCAGTGTAGATCGTCTGCCCCCTCTTGATACCCCGCTTCTTGTCGGTCTTGCCGGCAACCACCGTGGAGTTGCGCCCACGCGATCCAGGAATGACAACGACATATCCCTCCTGGAGGGCTCGCCCCGTGGCATCACCAGCCTGAGGCTGAGCGGCTGCCGAAGCCATATATCCACCCACATAGGTGCGCAGAAAAATGGGTGTCTGTTGCGTTGCCCCGTGAGGCACATAGACGTTCATGAACTGATAAGCCGAATCCTCGATATGGGTCACGAAGTAGAGCCGCTCGTAGGCCGTGTAGCTGACTTCATTGCCACCAGGCATGGTCAGAAGGCGCTCCTCGCCGGCATGAGCATTGAACTGTAACGAGGGTTGCTGAGCCTTGGTCCTGGCCGACAAGTTCGCCCCAAGGGCAAAAGTCAACAAAATCATTAAAAACTTTTTCATCACACTCTTGAATATTAATCATCATTATTGTTCGGGAGGAAGACTCTGGAAATGGCGTGTGGCCCACACCTGGAACAGGAAAAGCAAGCTGAGCGCCATGCCCACCATGTAGGGCGCGGTGAGGCCGCCACCCATCGACTGCGAGAGTGGCATGACAATGACTGGCGACATGAACTGGCCGAGATAGAGTGCTGCCGAGAGCAGTGGCATCACTGTCGTCGCCGAGTTCTTGCCGCCCTTGATGCTGGCAATGGTGTTGAGGTAAGGCACACCGACGCCAGTTGCAAAACCGATGAATGCCGAGCCGGCGATGATGGCCATGAGTCCACCCATAAGATACGAACCATACCCCAGCAAGAAGCTCAAGGGCGCGAAATACTTGATGGGACGACGCAAGAGGCGCATCATGTGGCCAAAGCCCAATCCGACAAAGAAAGCCACCACATCAAGGCCGACCATGATGATGGTGATGGCATTGGCCGATAGCGACGTCTGCTGCCTGGCGATGATGGCAAAATTGGTCGGGAAGATGAAGAAAATCAGCATCAGCAGGAACATGCCCGTCACCGAGGGGTGGAACTTGAGCAGATGGCGAGGCTGGAAAGGGTTTCCCTGTTTGTCATGAGAAGCCAACTGCTCGTTGGGCAGCCACATGAGCACCATGACCAACGCGATCAGCCCCAAGAGATAAACCAGGAACGCATAGTTCCACTCGATGGTGGCCATCAAGCCGGCAAGCAGGGTCGCCACCACCCCACCCATCTGGTTCATCGCGGCCGAAAGCCCCATGAGTCGGGCCATCTCTGTTGGCGGGAAATAATAGGCCAGCAGACCCGTTGACAGCGGCATGATGAGCCCAACGCTCACGCCAAGCAAGGCACGCATGAACAACAACACATGAATCTCGCGCACCAAGAAGCAACCAGCTCCAGCAATCACATAGAGAAGCAAGCCGATGATGGCGATGGAACGCGTGCGCAAGCGCGTGCTGATTGCCCGGAAGAAAAGACTTGTAATAATGATCAGCAAGGCGGGGATGCTCACAATGAGCTGGATGAGCAGATCCGGGGCTGCGGAAAAATGCTGCTTGATGATTCCCAGAGCGGGAGCAATGGCGGCACCCGCCATCACCGTGAGTAATGACATGGATAGAATGGTGGCCGTCACCTGATGAGTAACTTCAACTTTCTGTTTCATAAAAAAAATCATTGGAGTTATTCAAGGGAGACAATCCCCTCCAGTTCTACCAAACTGCTTCTTAAGGGTTATAAAAATCGGCTGCAAAGGTACAAAAAAATCCCGAAAGCGGCAGCAGCCATTCTCGGGATTTTTTTTCACAGCAATCGGAGGCCATGCCACCGTGTGCAGTGCAAGTCCTCGGTTTCAGAACATCTTCTCGGGATAAACGCCCGAGGCATGCAGCTCGGCAAACTTGTCGACAACGCCCTGGCGATCGGCGGCATAGGTCACGCCGAACCACTTGCTCTCGGTCGTGAGGACCTTGACCCGGGCCGTGCCGTTGTTGACCATGTCGTTGACCACGGTGGGGATGAAGAACTCGGCCTTGGGCTTGTCGATGTTCTCCTTGAGGAAGTCGACAAAGCGTTTCTCGCTGTGCTCAAAGTAGTCGGGGGTAAAGCCCCAGAAGTTCATCGACACCGGGGTGTCAAACGCCAGGTGCTGCACCTCGCCGTCCTCGTCGGTGAAGGCGATGTCGTGATGGTCATCATAGCCGATGCTCGTGCGCTCCACCACGCCTGTCAAGAGACCGTCACGGGTCTCGCACACGCCACGTGCCACGGTGCCGCTCTCGCTCATGGTGTTGCCCACCTTGAAGCCCACCATGCTGTAGTGGCCCTTGCTGCCCTCGGGCAGGGACGACAATTCGGCGGCCATCACCTCAAAGCTGTTGCGGCCATAGTAGTCATCGGCATTGATGATGGCAAACGGCTCGTTGATGACATCCTTGCCCATGAGCAGGGCGTGGTTGGTGCCCCAAGGCTTCACGCGCTCGTCGGGACAGGTGAAGCCCTCAGGCAGGTCGTTGAGACCCTGGAAGACCAATTCCACAGGAATGTGCCCCTCATATTTTGATAAAATCTTCTCGCGGAAGTCGGCCTCAAAGTCCTTGCGAATCACAAAGACCACCTTGCCGAATCCGCTGTGGATAGCGTCATAGATTGAATAGTCCATGATGGTCTCGCCGTGAGGTCCCAGACCATCGAGCTGCTTGAGACCGCCGTAGCGGCTGCCCATGCCAGCAGCGAGCACAAATAATGTAGGTTTCATTATTGTTGTAGTTGTAGTTGTAGTTGTTGTTTGGTATTTTATTTGGTTGAGTGTTTAGAAATCGTTCACTGTCTTGAAGTCAAAGATGATGACACGGCGGTATTCCTCGTCAGGGCGAAGCACCTGAGAGGGGAAGTTGTCGTGGTTGGGGGCATCGGGCAGTCCCTGACACTCGATGGCCACGCCATCGTAGTCGTGGTAAGCCTTGCCGCTCTTGCCCGTGGGGCAGCCCTCCAGCCAGTTGCCGGTATAGACCTGGGCAGCAGGCTGGTCGGTGCTGATCTCGACCTTGCGCCCCGACTCCGGGTCGTGCAAAATGGCCGCCAGATGCAGGTCACCGTCCTCATGGCCATCGATCACCCAGCAATTGTCATATCCCTTGCCATAGTTCAGAGCCGGGTAATCCTGCTTGATGTCCCGAGCTATGACCTTGGGCAGGGTGAAATCCATGGGAGTGCCCACGACAGGGGCCACCTCACCCGTGGGGATCAAGTCGGCATCGGTCACCAGATAGTGGGAGCAGTTGAGTTGCAGCACCTGGTTGAGCGCGGTTCCTTCCTTGTCCTCTCCAGCCATATTAAAATAGGTGTGGTTGGTCAGGTTGAGCACCGTGGGAGCATCAGTGACAGCGCCAAGCACGATCTTGAGGACGTTGTCGTCACTCCAGGTATAGGCAACACGGGCAGTGAGGTTGCCGGGATAATTCTCGTCGCCATCGGGGCTCTCGAGCGAGAAGACGACAGTGTCGCCGTCCATCTCGCAGTCCCAGATCTTATTCTGGTAACCCACGTTGCCGCCATGCAGGTGATGTTTTTCCTGATGATTGCAGTTGAGCTGATAGGCCTTGCCGTCAAGCTCAAAATGCCCCTTGCAGATGCGGTTGGCAAAGCGGCCGGGCACCTTGCCGGCACACGGGCCATCAAAGAAATAGTCGCTCAAGTCCTTGTAACCCAGCACCACATCGGCCAGGTTGCCGTTGCGGTCAGGGACCTTGATCTCGAGGATTCCGGCGCCCAGCGACGACAGTTTCACGCTGGCGCCGCTGGCGTTGATGAGTTCATAGGTGGTGATTTCGCCACGCTCGGTCTCGTGGGTGTCGATGCGGATGCTCTTCATCTTCAATCCTCCACCTTGTGAGCGCCGTCGCTGATGATGACGTTGATTACCTCGGGCTCGTGTCCGTATTTCTTGTTGAACTTCTCCTTGGCCGTGGCGATGAAGTGGTCGTAACGGTCCTCCCTGACCAGATTGATGGTGCATCCACCGAAGCCGCCGCCCATGATGCGCGAGCCGGTCACGCCGCACTCGCGGGCGACATCGTTGAGGTAATCCAGCTCCTCGCAGCTCACTTCATAGTCGCGTGACAGTCCGTCGTGGGTCTCAAACATGCAGCGCCCCACGGTCTCATAGTCGCCACGCTCCAGCGCGTCGCACACGTCGAGCACACGCTGTTTCTCGCCGATGACATAGCGGGCACGGCGATAGTCCTCGTCGCTGATCTTGTCGCGAACGTCGGCCAGCATGGTGTAGGTGGCATCGCGCAGGGTCTCGACGCCCAATGTGGCGGCCACACGCTCGCACGACTCGCGGCGCTTGTTGTAGGGCGAGTCCACCAGTTCGTGCTTCACCTTGCTGTTGAGCAGCACCAGCTTGTAGCCCTCGGGATGGAAGGGGAAATACTCATGCTCGAGTGAGCGGCAGTCCAGGCGCATCAGGCAGTCCTTCTTGCCAAACACGCTGGCAAACTGGTCCATGATGCCACAGTTCACACCGCAATAGTTGTGTTCGGTGCTCTGACCGATTTTGGCCAGCTCAAATTTGTCTATCTTGTTCTCGTTGAACATATCGTTCATCGCGTAGGCAAAGCAGGACTCCAGCGCTGCCGATGATGACAAGCCGGCTCCCAGAGGCACATTGCCTGCAAACACGGTATCAAACCCCTTGACCACACCGCCACGCTTGATGGTCTCACGGCAGACGCCAAAGATGTAACGCGCCCACTGCTCCTGGGGTGCATCTTCCTCGTTGAGGCCAAACTCGCAGTAAGCGTCCATGTCCATACTGTAAACCCGCACCTTGTCGGTGCCGTTAATGTTGATGGCAGCCATAATGTACTTGTCGATGGCTCCGGGGAACACAAAACCGCCGTTGTAGTCGGTGTGCTCACCGATGAGGTTGATACGACCAGCCGAGGCATAGATGACACAATCAGTGCCAAAACGCTGCTTGAATTGTTCTTGAATCTTCTCTTTCATTATTTTGAGTTTTAAGTCTTGAGTATTTAATTTCAATGGACGGAATGAAGGCAGTCCTCACATGGTGGCTCACAGCTACAGGTGGGGAGGGGCTCACTCAATCAGGTAGTTGCGCTTGTCATTCACTATCCGTTCCAGATTCTCGAGATTGATGTGACCTTGAATCACGACCATCACATCGTTAGTGCCGCCAGCACTGGCCAGGACAACCTCGCTGGCATACTGGCCGTCACGGCGCACGAGGGCAGTCTGGGTGTCGTAGGAGCCTTGATTGGCTACGATTACCTCATAGGCACGATTCTTGTAAAGATTCTGGACCTGCTTGCGGAACTTCTCGCGAACATTGGCGTTGCACCTTGCCAGATCAAGCACTTGCACCGAGGTGATGCCGAGAGTGGCATCAGAAAGAGTCGGTGACAACAGGCGTCCCAGCCCTAACAGACCGCTGCCCACGTTGAAATACTGCGCATGCTTGGCATCTCTCATGTCGTTGATAATGTCGTCGGCATTATGAGACAGCATACCGCATGAGGCCAACAGGAACGCCGTCAACAAGAAAACAAAAAATCTGTTCATTACGTTGTCATATTTTGGTTTCGGGTCACAAATATAACGTAAAAAGTCCATTGTATACTGAATAGAAATCTTAAAAATGGCAAAATTGGAAAAAACTCCCTTAAAATAATGAATTTTTACATAAAACGATATCGGATGAAGATAATTTTTCTAATTTTGCACGTTTAAAGGAGAAATACAATTATCAACCATACAAACATTTAGATAAGATGGTAAAATTCAATGAATTCAACTTTGCCGGTAAGAAGGCAATCGTGCGCGTTGACTTCAACGTGCCCCTGAACGAAAAAGGAGAAATCACCGACGATACCCGCATCCGCGGTGCAGTCCCCACATTAAAGAAAATCCTTGCTGATGGCGGTGCCCTGATCATCATGTCACACATGGGCAAGCCTAAAGGCAAAATCAACCACAAGCTGTCGCTGAGCCAGATCACCAGTGCAGTGGCTGCCGCTCTGGAGAGGCCCGTGCTGTTCGCTCAAGACAGTGCCGATGCCAAGACACAGGCCGACGCCCTCATGCCCGGTGATGTGCTGCTGCTCGAGAACCTGCGTTTCCACCCCGAGGAAGAAGGCAAGCCCGTCGGCATCGAAAAGGATGACCCCAACTATGACGCAGCCAAGAAGGAAATGAAGGCCCGTCAGGCCGAGTTTGCCAAGACCCTGGCCAGCTATGCTGACGTGTATGTGAACGACGCCTTCGGAACAGCTCACCGTCGCCACGCCTCAACCGCCGTTATTGCTGACTACTTTGATGAGGACCACAAGATGCTCGGTCTGCTCATGGAGAAAGAAGTGACCGCAATCGACAATGTGATGAAGAACGCTCAGCACCCCTTCACCGCCATCATCGGCGGCAGCAAGGTGTCATCCAAGCTGTCGGTCATCAAGAACCTGCTTGACAAGGTGGACAACCTCATCATCGGCGGCGGCATGGGCTATACCTTTGTTAAGGCTCAGGGTGGTCACATCGGTGACTCGCTGCATGAGGATGACCTGATGCCCGAGGCCCTGAACGTCATCGCCGCAGCCAAGGAGAAAGGCGTTAACCTCTCCCTCTCGGTAGCTACTGTTGCCGGTGACCGCTTTGACAACGAGGCCAATCGCCAGACGGTTGACATTTATAATATCCCCGACGGATGGCAAGGCATGGACGCCAGCGAGGAATCGCTTGCCAACTGGAAGAAGATCATTCTTGACTCCAAAACCATTCTTTGGAACGGTCCCGTGGGGGTATTCGAGTTTGAGAACTTTGCTCATGGTACTGGCGAAATCGCCAAGTATGTAGCCGAGGCAACCCAGAACGGCGCCTACTCCCTTGTGGGCGGTGGTGACTCGGTAGCCGCAGTCAACAAGTTCGGCTTGGCCGATCAGGTATCCTACGTCTCGACCGGTGGCGGTGCCATGCTCGAAGCCATCGAGGGCAAGACCCTGCCCGGTGTGGCAGCCATCCTGGGCGAATAAATTTTACTGAATACAGCTCTTATCAAAACGAGAAAAAATCCACATTTTTTCTCGTTTTTATTTGGTACACCGCACGGCTTGAACTACCTTTGTGGCAAGAAATCATGAACCTATCAGTTTTCCTATAATACTATCTAACAAAAGAGAAATGGAACCTTTATTTGAGAAACTCAAGAGCAACGCGATTGCCAACAGGCAGCGCATCATTCTTCCCGAGAGTACTGAACCCCGCACCTTGACGGCTGCCGACCGCATCATCGCCGACGGCATTGCCGACATCGTTCTTATCGGCGACAAGGCCGAGATCCTTGCCAAAGCCTCTGAACTGGGACTCAACAACATCGACAAGGCCATGGTTGTCAATCCCAACGATGCCGAGGCCGTCGAGAAATATGCTCAGCTGTTCTACGAGCTGCGCAAGTCCAAGGGCGTTACCATTGAGGACGCCCGCAAGAAGGTGCTCGACCCCCTGTATCTGGGATGCCTGCTCATCAAGAACGGTGATGCCGATGGACAAGTTGCCGGCGCCATGAACACCACCGGCAACGTGCTGCGCGCTGCTTTCCAGGTGTTGAAGACCGCTCCCGGCATCAGCACCGTGAGCGGCGCCTTCCTGATGCTGTTGCCCGAGGGCTCACCCTACGGTCACAACGGCGTGATGGTGTTTGCCGACTGTGCAGTCGTGCCCGATCCCGATGCCGAACAGCTGGCACAGATTGCCGTGAGCGCCGACCGCACCGCCCGTGCGCTGGCCGAGATCGATGATCCCAAGATTGCCATGCTGAGTTTCTCGACCAAGGGCAGCGCCAAGCATGAGCGCGTAGACAAGGTTGTCGAGGCCACCCGTCTCGCCAAGGAGATGAATCCCAACCTGAAGATTGACGGCGAACTGCAGGCCGATGCCGCTATCGTTCCCAGCGTGGGCGCCAGCAAGGCTCCCGGCAGCGATATCGCCGGCCAGGCCAACGTGCTCGTCTTCCCCGACCTGGGCGTGGGCAACATCGCCTATAAGCTGGTTCAGCGCATCGCTGGCGCCAAGGCTGTGGGTCCCGTCCTGCAAGGTCTTGCCGCTCCCGTCAACGACTTGTCTCGCGGCTGCAACGAGGACGACATCTATCGCACCGTGATCCTGACCTGCAACCAGGCCATCAACAGGTAATCAATCAACCCACGAGCCATAGGCTCGCAATACAACAACGACACCTAAATATAAACATCGAATAATGAATATCTTAGTATTGAATTGCGGCAGCAGCTCTGCCAAGTACAAACTCATCGAGATCAAGGAGAACAAGACCCTGGCTGAGGGTGGTGTGGAGAAAATCGGTCTGCCCGACGGTTTCATCAAGCTGAAATTTGATGATGGCAGCAAGAAGAACATCGACCTGGGCCTCACCGACCACAAGGGCGCTATCAAGGCCATCCTTGACGCGCTGGTACATCCCGAGTATGGCTGCATCAAGGACCTGAAAGAGATCGACGCCGTGGGTCACCGCGTGGTGCATGGCGGCGAGAAGTTCAGCCGCAGCGTCCTCATCACCGATGAGGTGAAGGACATGATCCGCGAGTGCTACAGCATCGCCCCGCTGCACAATCCCGTGAACATGGCAGGCATCGAGGCCATCGAGGCCGTGTTGCCCGGCGTGCCTCAGGTGGGCGTGTTTGACACAGCCTTCCACCAGACGATGCCCAAGGCCGCTTACATGTATCCCCTGCCCATGGAGTATTATACCAGCGACCACGTGCGCCGCTATGGCTTCCACGGCACGAGCCACCGCTTCGTTTCTCAGCGCGTGTGTGAAATGTTGGGCACAACCCCCGAGGGCAAGCGCATCATCTGCTGCCACATCGGCAACGGTGCCAGCATCAGCGCCATCAAGGACGGCAAGAGCATCGACACCACGATGGGACTCACCCCCACCGAGGGCCTGATGATGGGCACCCGCTCGGGAGATGTTGACCCGGGAGCATTGCTCTTCCTCATGGAGAAATACAACCTCACTCCCGCCGAGATGCTCAACATCATCAACAAGAAGAGCGGCGTGCTGGGCATCACCGGCCTGAGCAGCGACATGCGTGACGTGGTTGAAGCCGCCGAGGAGAAGAACGACAAGCGCGCACAGCTCGCTCTCGACATGTACGAGCTGCGCATCTTGAAGTACATCGGCGCCTATGCAGCTGAACTCGGTGGTGTGGACATCATCGCCTTCACCGGCGGCGTCGGCGAGAACCAGTACCAGACCCGCAAGCGCGTGTGCCGCCAGCTGGAATACCTGGGCGTGAAGATCGACGAACAGCTCAACGACACCCTGTGGCGTGGCAAGGAAGGTGAGATCAGCACGGCCGACAGCAAGGTCAAGGTCGTTGTCGTCCTCACCGACGAGGAGTACATGATTGCCCGCGACACCGAGGCCATCGTCGAGGGCCACGAGCCGTAATGCATTAAACTACTAATTGCGCAGATTAAACTAATCGTTTATTGAATATAGAGACGCAAAATTTTGCGTCTCTACTTTTTTTATGTACCTTTGCACGTTAATTCAACGAGATAGACTATGTTAAAGGATAAGATAGAAGCGCTGAAGGCGCAGATTGCTGACCTCAAGGCCGATAATGAGGAAGCCCTTGAGGCATTGCGTATCAAATACCTGAGCAAGAAAGGTGAGGTGACGGCATTGTTCAACGAGTTCCGTGAGGTCGCTCCCGAGGAGAAACGCGAGTTGGGCCAGAAGCTCAATGAATTGAAGAACCTCGCCACCGAGAAGATCAATGCCCTGCGTGAGGCCACCAAGCAGCAGGCCAAGGAGCGTAACAAGATTGACATCACCCGTCCCGCTTTCCCCGCTGAGCTGGGTACGCGTCACCCCATCTCGGTGGTGCGCAAGCAGATCATCGACATCTTCTCACGCCTGGGCTTCACCATTGCCGATGGTCCCGAAGTGGAGGATGACTGGCACGTGTTCAGCGCGCTGAACTTCGCCGCCGACCATCCCGCCCGTGACATGCAGGACACCTTCTTCATTGAGAAGAATGAGCAGGACGTGACACGCAACATCGTGCTTAGGAGCCACACCAGTTCGGTACAGGTGCGCACGATGGAACGCAATCAGCCGCCCATCCGCATCATCTGCCCGGGTCGCGTTTACCGCAACGAGGCCATCACAGCCCGCGCCCATTGCTTCTTCCACCAGATCGAGGGCCTGTACATCGACAAGAACGTGTCGTTTGCCGATTTGAAGCAAGTGCTGCTGCACTTCGCTCAGGAACTGTTTGGCACCGACACCAAGATCCGTCTGCGTCCCAGCTACTTCCCCTTCACCGAGCCCAGTGCCGAGATGGATGTCTCGTGCATGCTGTGCGGTGGAGAAGGCTGCGGTTTCTGCAAGCACACGGGATGGGTCGAAATCCTGGGCTGCGGCATGGTGGATCCCGCCGTGCTTGAGGCCAGCGGCATCGACAGTAAGGTCTATAGCGGTTATGCCTTCGGCCTGGGCGTGGAGCGCATCACCAACCTGAAGTATATGGTGAAGGACCTGCGCATGTTCAGCGAGAATGACGTGCGCTTCCTGGACGAGTTCAAGAGCGCTCATTGATGGCTCAATGACAATCAAGGAGAGATACCAGGGCATCTTAGCATATTTCCAACTGGAGCAGCCCAATCCCGAGACTGAGTTGCAGCACAGCGACCCATTTGAGTTGCTGGTGGCTGTAATGCTGAGTGCCCAATGCACCGACAAGCGGGTGAATATGGTCACCCCTGCCCTGTTTGCAGCCTACCCTAATGCTCAGGCCCTGGCAACTGCCAGCGTGGAGGACATATTAGAATATGTGAAAAGTGTGTCCTACCCTAACAGCAAGGCGGCCCACCTGCATGCGATGGCTCAGAGGCTGGTCGAGGATTTTGACGGTCAAGTGCCCGATAACATGAAAGACCTCACCTCGCTACCCGGTGTAGGCCGCAAGACCGCCAATGTGGTGCTGGGTGCAGCATTTGGCAAGGCTACGATTCCTGTAGACACCCACGTCTTTCGTGTCTCCCATCGTTTGGGCCTTTCACAAGGGAAGACCCCAAATGACGTTGAACGCGATTTGGCACGCCACATACCAACTGAGCTGCAATTCAAAGCGCATCACTGGATATTGCTGCATGGCCGTTACATCTGCAAGGCCTTGAAGCCCGACTGCCTGAACTGCGGCATCCAGCACTACTGCAAACAGTACAAGCGCTAAGCGTCAGGAAGTGTTCCTTTTGGACGACAAAGTGGTGTAAACAGCACAAATCGATATTTTTCTTTGATATCACGTTAAACTTGTCGCCTTTATTTACGTCAAAAATGCGTTTTTTGCACAAAGGGCAAAAATCATAGCATAGACAACAAATAAAAGTTTTATTAAAAAGAAAAAAGAGTTATGAAGAAATTTTTTGTTCTGATTGCTACTGCAATCGTATGTATGGGTGCAAGCGCTCAAGTTCAATTTGGTGGAAAGGTTGGTTTTGACATGACCAATTTCTGGGGTGCTGATGTTGAGCACGGCATGAAGCCCGGCTATCAAGTGGGTCTGATGATGGAATACAAGTTCTCCCCCAGGTTTGCCGTTGCTCCCGAGGTTGTTTTTGCCGCACAGGGTGGTAAGAGCAAGGCTCTGGCTTTTGACATCAACAAGCATGGTATCGACCTCGCAACGACTGACATTAAGTATAACACCAACTACATCAATGTTCCCCTGATGCTTAAGTTCTATGCTACTCCCGATTTCAGCATCGACTTAGGTCCTCAAGTTGGTTTCAACGTATACAGCAAGGTAACAGCCAAGAATGTTGATAAAGCAATCGACTTCAAGGATGCCACTAATGGTGTTGATTTCGGCATTGGTCTGGGCGGCACCTATAACCTCACCGAGAATGCCTTTGTACAGGCTCGTTATACCATGGGTCTTACCAAGGTGTTCAAGGATGAGTACATCCTTGGCGATAACAACGCCAAGCATGGCAATGTCCAGATCGCCTTCGGCATGAAGTTCTGATTGCTATAACTGAATACGAGAGAGAAAACAATTCAATAAAACGGCTGCTCCGTAATTGGGGCAGCCGTTTTCTATACCATAATAGGCGGGGTATTTCAATATTCTATATTGTCTTCTTTGTTAACCCGTTCATATAATCCCGTTTGATTTAATACCCACTATAAATTCTAAATTTTTATATAAAAATATAAAAAGTTCTTAAAAAATTTGTACAATTCAAAAAATCGGTTGTACATTTGTACGTGTGTTTTTCATGGTATTAGATTTAAGGTTTGTGGAGGCTGTCGTGAGACATCTTCCACTTTTTTATTTCTT
>JBGUKK010000104.1:0-18280 GCA_045114435.1 Sodaliphilus sp. | reverse complement strand
TTCTAATGAATGGTGCTTATACATAATGAACCCCAAAAGTTTTTTGTCCAACTTTTGGGGTCCACTTCATTATGACACACCCTCTTTTCATTTTACGTGACAGGCGCTGCAGATTCGAACACACAGGGTTCGCCATCGACCTTCAGGTCGCTTTCGAAGCGCAGCGGAGAAAGAATCCCTCCCTTTCCAGTATGCTATAGGGACGAAAAATCACTAAATCATAATAACAAGCGGTTGATTCTCCTTAAAGGTAAACCAACCGCCTAAGCCCTGAAAAAACGCTGCTAAACTAATTCTGCGGGACACACACAGCTCGGACGGGAAATCCGAAGCTGCGGTTATTGCAACTCAAGCGCACATTCTCTGAATCGAAGTACAAAAAGTAGGCAACTTGGTTGACTTCTATGTTAAGCGTGCGCGACCAATAGCCTCCCGATTCAGCGTTGCAGGGCAATTCTTCACATAAATTGCCAGCGACGGGCAAGAAGATGCTGTTACCATTGGGACCAATCACCAAATAGCCATTCACACCATTCTGAGTCGTCCAAGTCCAAGTGCAATGCTCTCGCAACTCGTCTTGCTGAGCTTTGGTCGGCATGCGCCACGAAGGCCCCCATTGTACATATGCAACATCGTCTTCAGGTTCCAGCTCGCTTTTAAAATCAATAAAGTAAATGTTATAGGAACCATAACTGTACTTGGTTATGCCATCCATACTACCGTTGCACCACTTGTATGTAGTCCAATCATAATAATCCTTGGAAAAGGTCTCGCCCCATGCGAAGTAGTCACCATACTCCTCGGGGCTGTTGGCACCAACATTGCAAGTTGCCCACAACGTTCCGCTGGGCAGCCCCAGATCCACCCATTCTTTGGTGTTGACAGCTGGTTGCCCTTTTAAGATGATGTCGATGATGACATTGATGTCGGCGATATTGACCTCGCCATCGCTGTTCACATCAGCTCGGGAGTGAACATAATCACTAACGTCACTGCCAAGAATAATGTCGATTACGGAATTGATATCAGCAATATTGACCTCACGATCTCCGTTGATATCACCCCGAATGGGGAAAGATTTCACTTTAATCACATGGGAGTTGCCGTAGGCATTGCAGGAACCATCTTCATTGGTGACCATATAGCGCATATAATAAGTTCCCGCATCCATGAAGGTATAATCCACCTCATCTTGGTTGAACCGCTTGATGACGTTCTCAAATTCAGCATCGGTGGCCATTTCCCAGGCACGATAAACGACAGCGTCGGTAGGATAACCATTGAACACAATATGACATGGTGCCCACCCTTCAAAGCCATCGCTCAAAACATCCATACCGTAATCCTGCTGCTCGGCAGTTGAGCTGCAGCCAACTGCCTGGGTTTGGTAATAACTCTCAATGGCATTCTCAAGCCCCCACGCTTGAAGGAAGCGGTCTCCTGTCAGAACGAAGCCGGTGTTACACAACGGCGGTTCAATGGCAAGGACATCATCAATACTCTCGAAACTCTCAATCACCTCTTTTATCATCCATCCCCGCCATGCATAATCGTCACTCCACACGAGCGTGTTGTAAGCTAACTTGATTTCACGATCAAGCACTCGAGTGTGTCCATCGATTGTTGTGTAAGTCATCTTGGCCCCATTGCCATCTACCCTGAAACTCATCAACGAGCACGGCTCATCATTACTGATGAACATATCATTGAGTTCCAAATAATAGTCGGCATAGTTGACCACCCAACAACAATAGCGCTCGTTGCCATCCACGATGATATAGCCAGAGTTGGGCAAAACCTGACTGAGTGAGGTGACTGAGCTATCACAGCTAATGCAAGTAATCTCCTCGGCATTGTCGGCACCTCGTGAATCATAACTATACCATATAACCCGCTCACCCGATGCCGAGTGATAGGTCATCCCGACCCCATTGGTGTTATAAATTACATATATCATGTCTAACCCCGTACCCGTCACTGGTGTAACCTCAATAACATGGTACGCCCCTACGCCGGTAAACGTCACTTGGCCATTTACCGTCAACAACGAAATAATAGCCACAAAAATTGAAAAGATTCCGTTCTTCACGATTATATGTTTTATTCAGTTAATACATTTACATTTAGCAAATATAGGTTAAACAAGAACACCGTACAAGAAAAACAAGAGTTATTTGAACCAATGATGCATTTTTCACCAAAAAATGTCCAAAATTTTTACGTTTTCTCTGCCAATATCTGTCGTTAAACACGCAATCAATCTGCTTTTTCGGAGATTTTGACAATATTGTTGTATAATATTTAGTTAGCAACTATTTTTCAGTTACATTTGCAGCATTATGAATACAATGAATTATAAGGGCTATTTAGGCTCAGTCGCTTTTAGTGAACAGGACGGTGTTTTCTACGGCAAGGTGGAGGGCATCAATGGTTTGGTGAACTTTGAGGGAGAGAGTGTGAAGGAACTGACCGAGGCATTTCATGAGGCCGTGGACGATTACCTCGCCTACTGCGCCGACGAGGGCATCGAACCGGATAAGAGTTATTCAGGCGCTCTGAATGTGAGGTTGACACCAGCCATCCACCGCAGAATTGCCATGCTTGCCAAACAGGCCGGGCTTACCATCAATGCCTATATCCGAAAGACGCTTGAAGAAAAGGCAGACTCAGAAATGACAATCTGACATCAACTGTTGTGGGATTGCGGATATTTGTATATCTTTGCCGAAAATTTGCAAACTATTGCCAACGACAAGAAAACCAGAATCAACATTAAGTAATGAAGAGAACCATTTCTTTATTTTTCCTTGCCGCGATTGCGGCATTGTGCATTAGTGTCCCCGTTCAAGCTAACAACGTGTTGACGGTGTTTGAAGGGGACGAGTATGGCTATTCCCCCATCAACACCCCCTACCTGGACGAGGTGGGCACGCGCACACAAAGCATCTATCCAGCCAGTGAGCTTGCCGAGATGACCAACGATGTCATCAACTCGGTCACCTTCTACGCATCCGATGTCTTGTCGGTGAGTCAAGGCGTGATCAACGTCCTGGTGGGTGAGACGTCCCAGGACTCCTTCTATGGTAATGACTATATCGAAGGGCTCACACAGGTGGCCAAGATAGCGATGGTCCCCGGCACGACCGAGCTGGTAATCACCTTTGACACGCCCTATCTGTACCAGGGTGGCAATCTGGTTGTCGAGACCCAGGTCATCGAGTCGACAGAATGCTGCTACATTCCATTCTTTGGCTTCAGGCCGACCAATTATTCCACCGTGAGCCGTGGCGAGGTCAGCAAATTCTTGCCCAAGGCGACGTTTAACTACGGCACTGATGAGGCGTTCTCGGCCAAGGTGGTTCCTGATGAGGTAACCTTCAACACCATCCGTGCCGAGCGCGAGGACGTTCAGACCGTGGTCGTGACCAATAATGGCAAGAATGCGTTCACTGCATCGTTCACTACCGAGGCCCCCTTTGCCCTTGACCTGGATGCAACAGAACTCGCTGCCGGCGCTTCGCTCGAGGTTCCCGTGACTTTTGCCCCCCTCCAGCCAGGCGAATACCGTGGCACGCTAACGATAGACTGCGGCGAGGCCGGCACCCTGACGGCATCCTTGAGCGGCACGGCCATCGAGGCGGCCCAAGATCTTGTCGTCGGTGACAAGACCGACTATGCCAGCTTCGTGCCCATCTATGGCACAGATATCGATATCGTGGGCACCCAGGGCCAGATGATTTATCCTGAAACCATGCTGACCGACCTGGTGGGTTCCAACCTGATCGGCTTGAAATTCCACACCTACAGGAATGTCCAGATGAAAGGCGGCGTGATCCAGTTGTCGCTCAAGATTGTTGATCACACCGTGTTTACCCGCCCTGTGGCAGAGACCGAGGTGACCGCTGTGGCCACCGTGTCGCCGACCTACAATGGCACGGATCTGGAGTTTGAGTTCTTTGAACCGTTTGAATACAATGGCGGCCATCTGCTCGTCGAGTGTCTCGTGACCGAAGCCGGCGTGACCAATTACAGCCCCACCTACTTCTACGGCACACCGACCGAGAACAGCAATGTGGCGCTCTACACCACAATCGGCTATTACGGCACCGAGACCGACTTTGTGCCTTTCCTACCCATGGCCACATTCACCTACCAAAAGTCGTCTGTCATCACCCTGCGCGGCGACGCCAACGATGACAAGGACGTCAACATCAGCGACGCCATCACGCTGATCAACGCGATTCTCAACGACAACTGGACCGGCATCAACAGGACCAATGCCAATGTTGACTACAACGAGAACGTTGACATCAGTGACGTGATCAAGCTGATCAACTACATCTTAAACGGTTCTTGGCCTGATTGACCGACAGCCAACAAATAAAAAAGACAGGGGATCGGACGAACCGGTCCCCTGTCTTTTCATGACGTTTAAGATGGTCGTGTATCTTGAATTTTAAGCGATTTGGCTACGGGCGCTGAATGAACCTGAAGCGGTCGAAGATGTCACCCGCGGTCAACGTTACCAGAACATCATGGATGTCGCCATCATCGGCCAAGGGCTTGAACGTGAAGGTCACATCGTTGCCCTCGCACTTCACACTATACCAAGTGCCCTCAAAAGAGCCATCAACCCGTACGGCTATTGTCTGATCATAGTAGTCGAAAATCTCAGCAACCCAGGGCTTGTAGTTCTTGCAGGTGAACTTATAAGTACCACCCGTCACAGGAACGATATAGATGCCGTCAACCTTGGTCAGGCCGCTTGGCTCTTCCCATTTCATACTCTCCCACATGCCAATGGGCTCATCCTTGCTGCAAGCCGCGACACCAATCAGTATCACGAGCAGAAATAAAAGCTTTTTTGTTATCTGTTTCATCGTTAAAGCGTAAATATTTCAATCATTAAAACTGCAAACGGCCTGAATCTTGCACCAGATGAGCCGATAAAAATTTATTCCTGGGGCAGACGGCGGAAGCCCTCACCCAGAATCTCGGAGCTCTCCATGATGTTGACAAACGCATGCGGGTCGATGTGATAGAGCACCGAGCGCAGCTTGATCATGTCGGAACGGTCAAGAGTGACATAGAGCATCTTGCGCTCAGTCCCCTTGTAAAGGCCTGTGCCGGCGATGAGCGTGCCGCCGCGCTTGATGTCGTTGATGATGTAGTCGCGCACGGCATCGGCCTCGTCGGTGACGATGAACATGGTCTTGTAGGTCTTCATACCATCGACGACGAGGTCGATGACCTTGCCCTCGATGAAGATGATAATGATGGAATAGATGGGTAGGCGGATGTCACCGAAGGCGACAAGCGTGCTCAGGGTAATGATGCCGTCAACAATCATCACGAGAGTGCCCAAGGAGATCTTGGTGTACTTGTGGATGATCATCGAGATGATGTCCGAGCCGCCGCTGGTGGCGCCTGAACGGAAAATCAGGCCAATGGCCACGCCGTAGATGATGCCGGCGACAACGGTGTTGAGGAAATAGTCGGGGTGGAACCAGCCGCCATGATGTGGAATCTCGACCATCGACTTGATCATCGAGGGGTCAACCGTCTTGACAATATCGCCGTCATGGATGACGGGATTATAGCCCCAGGCGCTCTCGAGGACAAAGGTGAACAAGAAAATCAACGCTGTTGACACAATCGTCTTGATACCAAACTTGGGTCCCAGAATCCATGTGCCGATGAGGAGCAAGGGGATATCCATGCAGATGGCGTAGAGTGAAATTTTCCAGGGCCACAGGGTATTAAACACGTTGGACAGACCATAGGTGCCGCCAGGTGCCATCAAGTAGGGGTTCACAAACATCACGTCGCCAACGGCGAACAAGAGGCTGCCGATGGTGAGCAGGGCGTAAGCCAGTACTTCCTGCCACAATTTTCTCTTTGAATCAATCTTAATCATATCTCAATTCTGTTACTATTCTGTAAAAATCGGGCGCAAAGGTACTCATTATTTCTTGAATAGGGTCATACCGTGTTGAAGTTTAGACCTGAAAATGACTTCAAATCGAAAAATATTGTGCCGAATAGGGTGAAAGTGGGAAAAACTAAGTACCTTTGCAGTTAATCACATTTAAAAAATCAAATCAAATTAAATACAGTAATTATGGCAGACAAAACACCTACTCCGCACATCGGCGCCAAATATGGCGAGATTGCACCCACCGTGATTATGGCCGGCGACCCCTTGCGCGCCAAGTTGATGGCAGAACGTTATCTGGAGAACCCCACGCTCTACAACCAAGTGCGCGGCATGCTCGGCTACACCGGCACTTATAAGGGCAAACGCATCTCGGTCCAGGGCCATGGCATGGGCATCCCCTCGATTGGCATCTACTCCTACGAGTTATTCAACTTCTATGATGTGAAGACCATCATACGTGTTGGCTCAGCCGGCTCGATGCATCCCGACCTGCACATCGGAGACCTGGTGATGGCCATGGGAGCCTGCACCAACAGCGCCTACGCCGAGCAGTTCCGCCTTCCGGGCACCTACGCCCCGATCGCCGACTTCGGCCTGCTTCGCTCGGCAGTAGAGAAAGCCGAGGAGCTGGGCTACCGCTATAAAGTGGGCAACGTGTATTCATCGGACACTTTCTACGATGACAGCCCCGACACCGATCAGTGGCAGAAGATGGGTGTCCTCGCCGTTGAGATGGAGGCACCTGCCCTGTACATGAACGCCGCCCGCAGTGGCGCCCGTGCACTGTGCATCTGCACAATCAGCGACTCGCTGGTGACTGGCGAGGTGACCACCGCCGAGGAACGCCAGAACAACTTCACCCAGATGATGGACGTGGCCTTCGGCATCATCTAACAAGGAGGAGAGTTTTGTTATGGCAATGAAATCAAGAATCACCGAGCTGTTCGACATCGATTATCCAATCATAGCCGGCGGCATGGTGTGGTGCAGCGGATGGGAACTTGCCGCTGCGGTGAGCAATGCAGGAGGCTTGGGGCTTATCGGCGCCGGCTCGATGACGGCAGAAGTGCTGCGCGAACACATCGTCAAGTGCCGTCAAGCCACACCTTACCCCTTCGGCGTGAATGTGCCGTTGATGCGTCCGCAGGCAGCCGAACTGATGGAGGTGATTGCCGACGAGAAGGTCCCCGTAGTCTTCACATCAGCCGGCAGTCCAAAGAAATGGACGGGCTGGCTTCACGAACGCGGCATCAAGGTAGCCCACGTGGTCTCGTCATCGGCATTTGCCGTCAAGTGTGAGGCCGCAGGCGTTGATGCCATTGTTGCCGAGGGCTTTGAGGCCGGTGGACACAATGGCAAAGAGGAGACCACGACCATGTGCCTGATTCCTGCCGTGCGCCGCGTTACCGACTTGCCACTTATCGCTGCTGGCGGCATCGCAACCGGCGATGCCATGCTTGCTGTCGAGGCCATGGGTGCCGATGGTGTGCAGGTGGGCACACTGTTCGCGCTCACCCAGGAGAGCTCGGCCCATGAGGCCTTCAAGCGCCGTTGTCTGAATCTCGAAGAAGGCGAGACCATGCTCCACTTCAGGAAGCTCTCTCCCACCCGTCTGGTTAAGAACAATTTCCAGGCCCAAGTACAGGAAGCCGAGGAGCGTGGCGCATCGAGCGAGGAATTGCTCGAGATCATCGGCATCGGCAAGACTCGCACCGGCATCTTTGAGGGCGATGTGGAAAACGGTGAACTCGAGATCGGACAGGCCACAGGCGTGCTCAAGGGTCGTGACATTGAGCCAGTCGAGGTCGTGATGAGCCGCTTTGTCAGTGAGTATTATTCCTATCGCAGACAACTCATTAACCAGGCGTTAGATGAGCAAATTTCAAGAAGAACTTTAATTTAATAACAATTTTAAACAATCACTTCAAATACAAAATACTAAACAATTATGTCACAATGGTTTGAATGCAAGGTCAAGTATGACCGCATGATGGAAAACGGAGTCATGAAGACCGTTTCGGAGCCTTATCTCGTTGACGCACTGTCGTTTACCGAAGCAGAAGCACGCATCACCGACAAGATGCAACCCTATATCTCAGGAGAGTTCAATGTTGACGCCGTGAAGCGTGTGAACCTGAGCGACATTTTCTATAATGAGGCGGGTGACCGCTGGTACAAGGTGAAGACCAACTTCATCACCATTGACGAGAAAACAGCCGTCGAGAAGCGCACCGCCAGTTATCAACTTGTTCAAGCCAGCGACTTCAAGGGCGCCCTGAACATCTTCCTGGAAGGGATGCACGACACGATGGCCGACTACGAGATCGCCTCAATCACCGAGACGCCGCTCATGGACGTCTTTCCCGCCGACCTTGACGAGACCCGTGCCGACCGTGAGGCCCGCCAGAAATCACAGAGCCCTAACCAGTGAATCGCGATGGCAAGCATCAAAGACAACATATTGAAGGTTAATGCGCAACTGCCTGATGGCGTGCGGCTTGTCGCTGTATCCAAATTCCACCCCGTGGAGGAGCTTGCCAAAGCCTATGAGGCAGGTCAGCGCTTGTTTGGCGAGAATCGCGCCCAAGAGCTTGTTGCCAAAGCGCCGCAACTGCCCAAGGATGTGCGCTGGCACTTCATCGGACACCTGCAGAAGAACAAGGTGCGCTCCATCATGCCTCATGTGACAATGATTGAGAGTGTGGACAGCGTGGAACTGCTTCAACTCATTGAGAAAGAGGCTGCTCGTATTGACCGCACGGTAGATGTGCTGCTGCAGCTGCATGTGGCCCAGGAGGAGACCAAGAGCGGCTTCAGTGTCGAGGAGGTGCTCGCTGCTGCCGAAGCCGGACAGCTGACCGAGAATCTGCCCCATGTGCACGTGTGTGGCGTGATGGCGATGGCTTCGCTCACCGACGACATGGAACAGGTGGCACAGGAGTTTGACCTCGTTCGCCGCACCTACCTCACATTGAAGGACGGTTGCTTTGACGAGAGCCCCTATTTCAACGAATTGAGCATGGGCATGAGCGATGACTGGCCAGTCGCTGTCAAGTACGGAGCGACACTGGTGCGCATCGGAACCGCCATCTTTGGTCCCCGCAAATACTGATTTTTTTGAAAAATATTTACCAACAAGTGCATTATCTTGAAAAAATCAAGTATTTTTGCAACAATTAATTAAAGGATATTAACATAATCTCTCGATTAAAATGACTCAGACTCAAAACAAAACCCAAGGAAGCTTGGCTGCCATCGTGACCATGATGTTCCTGTATGCGATGATCTCATTTGTAACCAACTTGGCTGCACCCATTGGTGTTGTGATGAAAAACGACCCTGAGGTCGGTGGCTCAAATTTCCTTGCGATGATGGGCAACTTCATGAACTTCTTGGCATATTTGTTCATGGGCATACCTGCAGGCAAGATGCTCACTCGCGTGGGATACAAAAAGACGGCCATGATTGGCGTCGCCACTGGTTTGGTGGGCGTGCTTGTGCAGTTCATCTCTGGCTTTGAGGCATTGGTGGGCTATTCAGATAATGTCATTTACTTGTTTGGTGCTTTCATCTCGGGCATGTCGGTGTGTATGCTCAACACTGTTGTCAACCCCATGCTCAACCTCATCGGCGGCGGAGGCAAGCGAGGCAACCAGCTCAACATGATTGGCGGCACGTTCAACTCGCTGGCAGGCACGTTGACCCCGATGTTTGTCGGAGCTCTCATTGGCGAGGTCACCCGTGAGTCCGACTTCGCCGACATTAATCTGGCGCTCTATATTGCTATGGCTGTTTTCGCCGGCGCACTCCTCGTGTTGGCATTCATCCCCATCCGAGACCCGGAGATGGGCAAGGTGACTGCCGAGACCAAGTTTGAGCATTCTCCATGGAGATTCCGTCACTTCGTGCTGGGCGCGATTGGCATCTTCATCTATGTGGGTGTCGAGGTCGGCATTCCCGGGACTCTCAATTTCTACTTGAGTGACACAACCGAAAAGGGTGCTGGGCTGCTCGCCAATGCGGCCACAATCGGAGGGCTTGTAGCCGGAACCTACTGGTTGCTGATGCTTGTGGGCCGCATTATCGGTGGTGCGATTGCCAGCAAGGTATCGAGCAAGGCGATGATGATCGTTGTATCATGTGTGGGCATTTTGCTCATCCTTGGCGCAATGGCTATCGGCAACGGAGCCACATCACCAATGCCCGTGTTCACTGGATCAGGCTTCGAGATGGCCACAGTGCCGGTGAGCGCCCTGCTGCTTGTGCTATGCGGACTTTGCACATCTGTTATGTGGTCGTGTGTGTTTAACCTCGCTACCGAGGGATTGGGCAAATATACGGCAGCGGCTTCGGGTATCTTCATGATGATGGTAGTCGGTGGCGGCGTCCTCCCCTTGATACAGAATGCTATCGCAGACAGCGCTGCTGGATATATGGTATCTTATATCGTTCCTCTGCTTGGCTTGGCTTATCTCCTCTATTACGCACTGGTCGGATGCAAGAATGTTAATGAAGATATTCCTGTTTAAGTCCCATGAGGGCTTCTACACAACTAAAAAAGTGCAGATTGTCTGACATATTTGCTGTTGTTGCAGAAGCCCCATTGCTAGAGCCCAATAGTATAATGTAAACGTCAAGTCGATGACACGTGCTGCGGACGACATCCGCATCCTGTCCTCCTCGATAGTCGGCAGCAAACCCACAAAAATAGCCGCTTAACACTTGACTTAATCATACTACAAAATGCGGTTGCGGTCATTGTGTCGCAACCGCATTTATTATTTCTCATTCAAGTTTCATAAAGGAGCAAGCCACATTAGTAACTTGAGTTTCTCAAAAAATCACTGCATTTCTTCTCTGGATATAAAAAATGTAGTATTTTTGTCAATTAAAACGAACCCTAAAATCTTGACAACAATGATTGATTCCAAGTTGATGACACGCGCTGCGGACAACATCCGCATTTTGGCAGCTTCGATGGTAGAGCAAGCCAAGTCTGGACATCCCGGTGGCGCCATGGGCGGTGCCGACTTTGTGAATGTCCTGTTCTCGAAGTACCTGGTGACTGACCCCGACGACCCCGCATGGTTCGCCCGTGACCGTTTCTTCCTGGATCCCGGCCATATGTCGCCCATGCTCTACAGCGTGCTGCACCTTGCCGGACGCTACACGACCGACGACCTCAAGGCCTTCCGCAGTTGGGGCAGCATCACGCCCGGCCACCCCGAACTGGACGTTGAGCATGGCGTGGAGAACACGTCGGGCCCGCTGGGACAGGGTCACGTGATGGCCGTGGGATGTGCCATTGCCGAACGTTTCATCGCCACCCACTATAGCGAGGTGTTTGCCCACAAGACCTACGCCTTCATCAGTGACGGTGGCGTGCAGGAGGGCATCTCCCAGGAGGCTGCCCGCATCGCCGGTTACCTGGGACTGAGCAACCTGATTATGTTCTATGACAGCAACACGGTGCAGCTCTCGACCGACTGTGACGCCGTGAGCAACGAGGACACCGCTATGAAATACCGCGCTTGGAACTGGAACGTCATCGAGTGTGACGGCACCGACCCAGCCGCACTGGCTGACGCGCTGGACAAAGCACTTACCGAGAAAGAGCGCCCCACCATCATCATCGGCCGCACCATCATGGGCCGCGGCGCCGTGACTGCCGAGGGCGAGAACTTTGAGGGCAAATGCAGCACCCACGGCAACCCGCTGAGCAAGTCAGGTGCCGACTACACCAAGACCATTGAGCACCTGGGTGGAGACCCCGAGAATCCTTGGGTGGTATTCCCAGAAGTGGCCGAGCTGTATGCCCAGCGTGCACGGGAGCAGCGCGACATCGTTGCCCAGCGGAAGCAGCAGATTGAGGTCTGGGCCCAGCAGAATCCTGATGCCATGCAGCGCCTGCAAGACTTCATTGACGGCAAGGCGCCCCAGGTAGATTATGCCGCCATTGAACACAAACCCGGCATCGCGACACGTGCGGCGTCGGCCAATGTGCTTGCCACTCTCGCTAGAGATGTGGAGAACATGATTGTGTCGTCGGCTGACCTGGCTAACAGCGACAAGACCGACGGATTCCTCAAGGTGCGCGGAGCCTTCAAGACCCATGACTTCAAGGGGGCCTTCCTGCATGCTGGCGTATCGGAGCTGGCTATGGCAGCCATCATCAACGGCATCGCCCTGCACGGTGGAATGATTGCCGCGTGCGGCACCTTCTTCGTCTTCAGCGACTACATCAAGCCGGCCGCCCGCTTGTCTGCACTGATGGAGTTGCCCGTGAAATTCATCTGGACTCACGACGCCTTCCGCGTAGGCGAAGACGGTCCCACGCATGAGCCGGTCGAGCAGGAGGCACAAATCCGCCTGATGGAAGAGCTCAAGAACCACCATGGCCGCAACAGCATGCTCGTGTTGCGTCCTGCCGATGCCGCCGAGACCTCGGTAGCCTGGAAGATGGCCATGGAGAATAACTTGACGCCCACAGCGCTCATTCTCTCGCGCCAGAACATCGATGACCTGCCCTCGGCCTCGGGCGACCGTTATGCCGATGCCCTGGGTGCCGAGCGAGGTGGCTACATCATCATCAAGCAGAACAAACCCGATGTGGTGCTCGTGGGCAATGGTTCGGAGGTAGCCACGCTGGTTGCCGCCAATGCCATCATCAAGGAGCAAGGCATTCATGCTCAAGTGGTTTCTGTTCCTTCAATCGGTCTGTTCCTGAATCAGGATGCCGAGTATCGCCATGCGGTCATTCCAACGGATGTTCCCGCATTTGGCCTCACATCAGGTCTGCCCAGCACCCTGCGCCGCATTGTGCCCACGGGCACCATCTTCGGTCTTGACCACTTCGGCGCTTCGGCCCCTTACAAAGTGCTCGACGAAAAGTTTGGTTTCACGGCCGAGCAAGTGGCGAAGACAATCATGGCTTCGATAAAAAAATAAATGTTACATGCTATTTTTTTAGAAAAAATTTTAAGGTTTTTCAAAAAAAGGTTAATTTTGCAGCTTAATAGATGATGTTTCGACTCATTATCGAGCATCAGCTTTACCAATCAACTGATAATTAACAAAATAAATAAAACACTTAAATACAACAAGGATTTATGAAAAAGTTATTTTTAATGGCACTGTTGTGTGTATCATATCTGATACCCTTCAATGCAAGTGCACAAGAAGTCACTTATGTAGAGGATCCGTCACAAGGCTATCTGCTGAACCGCATGAGGGACAACTGGTTTATCACTGCCGATGGTGGTGTGGGCTTGTTAATGTCTCCTTATGACAGGCATGAGCACTTTGGCCACCGACTGGGCGCCAAGGCTGACTTATTTGTCGGCAAGTGGTTCTCCCCGCTTTTGGGTCTGCGTGCAGGTGTTGACTTTGAACAGCTCAAGGGCGCAACCTGGACTGGCAATTACCACGCTCTCGGTTATCGCAGCTGGCCCCGTCAGCTCGATGGCGGCAAGTATGTTCCTCAGCACTTCAACAACTTCGGTTTAGTAGGTGACGTGCTGTTCAACGTGACCAACTGGGTTGCTGGCTATAAGCCTCACCGCTTCTACAACTGCATCTGGTACGTTGGTATGGCTGTTAACTGGGTATATGCCCGCGAGGGTGCCCGCCCCGTTTCTGACGGCAAGTGGGTATATGGCGGTAACGATGATACTGACCACTGCCGCAACTACAGCATGCAGACTGGTCTGCTCAACTCCTTCGCCATCACCAAGAAGCTCGACTTCAATGTTGACATTCGCTTTGACCTGATGCAGGAGCACGTTGATGGTGCTGACGTTTGGTACAAAACCTGGAACGAGTATCCTGGTATCCTGCTCGGTATGACCTACAAGTTCGGTAAGAGCGAGTGGAACGCTCCCGTACAGGCCGTCTGCCCCGAGTGGAAGTACCCCGACAACGTGGGTGATGAGCTGGTTGCTAAGCTGAACGACGCTAACCGTCGTATCGCCGATCTCGAGAACCAGCTGCGCAAGTGCTTGGAGAAGAAGACTCCCGAGAACACCGATGCTCCCCTGGCTACCATCTACTTCCCCATCAACCGCACCGAGGTTCTGGGTGTACAGCGCAATGTTGTTGACGCTGTTGCCGAGGTCATGAAGAACGAGAACGACAGCTACATCCTGACCGGTTGGGCCGACAACTACACGGGCAATGACAAGATTAATGTCCGCCTGCGCAAGGGTCGTGTTGCCACCGTCAAGAGTGAGCTCGTGAAGAAGGGTGTTGCCGAGAGCCGCCTCGATACCGAGATCAACAATGGTGAGCTGACCGACTTCGGTCCCAAGTGCGCTTCTCTCGACCGCGCCGTTACCATCAACCGCAAGTAATCCTACAGGATATTTCAATCAACATAAAAAGATGTTCCGCTCGCTATAGTGGAACATCTTTTTATCATACTACATTATTATTAACCAGTCATCACCCATCATGGCATCATTCACAGACAAAGAAACGCTACTGCGGCTCATCCGCGACGGACAGCCCCTGTCCCGCGGCCAGCAACTGCAACTGACGTTCACGTTAAGTCTGCCCGCCATACTGGCCAATGCCTCGGCAATGGTCATGCAGCTCATTGATGCCGCAATGGTGGGGCAACTTGGTGCCGACGATTCAGCGTCGGTGGGACTGATGGGCACAACCAACTGGCTGTTTGAGGGCGTGTTGAGCGCCTTTGCGGCTGGCTATGCCGTGCAGGTAGCTCATCTGCTTGGCGCCAAGCGCAATGCCGACGCGCGGCAGATGGTGCGTCAAGCCATCACGGTGTGCCTGTTGTTTAGCCTGCTGCTGGCAGGTGTGGGGCTGCTCATCTGCAAGCCATTACCAGTTTGGCTGGGTGCGGAAAGTCATATCAGGTCCAATGCGACCCTTTACTTCGGCACGTTCATGCTGTTTGTGCCGTTTTTCATGATTGACATTGTGGCCAGCTCCATGCTGCGCAGCAGCGGCAATATGCGCATTCCCAGCATCCTGAATATCCTGATGTGCTTCCTGGACGTGGCCTTCAACTACTTCCTCATCTTCCCCACACGCGACGTCACGCTGATGGGACATCACTTGACCATGCCGGGGGTGGGACTGGGCGTCATGGGCGCCGCCCTGGGCACAGCGTGTGCCGGACTCGTGGTTGCCATGCTCATGATGTATTACCTGGTGTTCCGTTCCAGTGACTTGCGGCTCACGATTGACCGCGGCACGTTCAAGCCCGCATGGAAAACGCTCAAGAAAGCTGTCACCATTTCCACGCCCATGGGGTTGCAACACATCATGATGTGCAGCGCCTCGATAGTGATAACTGGCATCGTGGCGCCCCTAGGCAGTATCGCACTGGCGGCCAATTCGTTCGGCATCACGGCCGAGAGCCTGTGCTACATGTCTGGCTATGGCATCGCTGATGCGGCGACAACACTCATCGGACAAAGCCTGGGCGCAGGGCGCAAGCGCCTCACACGCAGCTTCGCATGGATCACCGTGTTATCCGGAATGGTCATCATGGGAGCAATGGCGATTTTGATGTATATCTATGCGCCTGAGCTGATGGGATTCATGACGCCGGTTCCCGAGGTGGTGGACCTCGGCGCTCAATGCTTGCGCGTCGAGGCTTGGGCCGAGCCCCTGTTTGCGGCGGCCATCATCAGCTATGGCGTGTTTGCTGGCGCAGGCTACACACTGGTACCATGCGGCATCAATCTGGTGAGCATGTGGATTGTCAGGTTGGGACTGTCGGCCATCATGGTGGGCACGATGGGCCTCTATGGCGTGTGGATGGCGATGGCCATTGAATTGTGCTTCAGGGGCACAGTCTATCTCTTGTGGCTGTCGTCAAAACGATGGATGAGGACCGTCATTGATTAGCAGGAGTGCGCTTGAACTTCTCAGCCATGATGACGCCAGCCAAGATGAGCACGCAGCCGATATAGGCCACGGCATTGGTCCGCTCACCAAACCAGATGGCGGCCGCTATCATCGAGATAATCGGGCTCAAGTAGAAATAGTTGCTGGCGCGCACTGCGCCAATGCGCTTGACGGTGATGCCCCAGATGAAATATGCTGCCATCGAGCAGATTAACCCCAGATAAAGCAGGTTTCCCCAGACTGCAGGTTGCTGCAACAGGTGCCAGTCCAGGTAATTGTCCTCAAGAGCCAGCATAGGCAGAGCCGACAGCACGCCGTAGAAGAACAACTTGCGAGTGATGAACAAAGTCGTGTAGGTGCGGTTCAGCCGCTTCAGGGCCATGGAATAGAAGGCCCACACAAATGCGGCCAATATAGCCAGCATATCGCCTAGAATGCTGTCACCCCACACCAGTCCATCCTTCAGTGCCAAGAGCACCGACCCGATAAAGGCAATCACCATACCGACTGCCGTCAACAGTGTGATGCGCTCGTCACGGTAGAAGATTGCTCCCATCAACGCTGTGGTCAACGGCGCCGTGCTGACCAAGACTGCCACGTCGCTGATAAGCGTCAACTCCAATGCTGTGTTCTCGGCAATGAAATAGGCCGATCCGCCAGCTATACCGCAGACGACAAACAACAGTTCGTCACGCCAACCGGTGTACCGCACATTGAAACGGCACACGACAAGCAACGACACATAGGCGATGGTGAATCGGGCCACAAATATCTCGGTCGGCGTCAGACCGGCATCAAGCAGCACCCTGGTATTGAGGAACGATATGCCCCACACCAGAATCATGGCGAATGCCGCCACATGATACCAGAAGTCGCTATTCTTCTTAACTTGTCCCATAAAATAATGGTGCAAAGGTACTACTTAGTTTTGAAAAAACACTACCTTTGCGATAGTGAATCAAGAGGAATTAATAAATAAGGTATTCACGGTCGACGAGCTACAGTCCTTCAGGGGCAAGCGAGTGTTGGTGGCATTGAGTGGCGGAGCCGACTCAGTTGCCATGTTGCGGCTATTGATGGCGGCAGAGTTCGACTGCTGTGCAGCGCATTGTAATTTTCACCTGCGCGGTGAGGAGTCAAATCGCGATGAGCGGTTTGTGCGAGACCTGTGCCGACAGCTTGACGTCCCGTTGACGGTCAAGGACTTTGACGTAGAGACCCATCAGCGGGAACATGGCGGCTCCGTCGAGATGGCATGCCGTGAGTTGCGCTACTCCTGGTTCGAGCAGGAACGAGAGCGGCTGGGATGCGGCGCCATCGCCGTGGCCCATCATGCCGACGACCAAGTGGAGACCTTCTTCCTCAACCTCATGCGTGGGACAGGCCTCAGAGGGCTCAAAGGCATGAAGCGGGTCAATGAAGGCATCTGGCGGCCATTGCTGGGTGTGACGCGCAGCGACATCATCGACTACCTTGACGCCATCGGGCAAGACTATGTGACCGACAGCACCAACGCCCAGAACGACTACCGTCGCAACCGCCTGCGCAACGTCATCCTGCCCATCATCGAGCAACAATTCCCCAATGCCAGGGCACGCATCCTCGACACGATGCAGCACCTTGCCGTTGACCACGAAGCGCTGGCGACCATGGCCCAAGATATCATTTCGGACTATCCATTCATCAACATCAGGAATCTGTGCAGCCATCCGCAAGCCCCCACCCTGCTCTACTACCGTATCCGCCATCTGGGCTTCAACCGTCAGCAATGCCGTCAAGCCGTCGAGGCAGCGAAACAAGGGCATAGCGGCCGGCAATTCATTGCAGGAGGTCATGTGCTTGCCGTGGACAGGCAAACGCTAGCTGTAGTGCCACTTCAACATGATCAAGACGTTGAAATCCCCGTCAACATCACAGAGGATATCTTCTATCCACTCCACATCACCGTTCAACAAGGAAGAACACCATTCTCGCCACAGATGTGCGATGGCCGTTCCAGAGTCGCCTTCAGCACTCGGCTGCTCGACTGCCGGCATCTTGTGTTTCGCCACTGGCGGCGAGGAGACCGCTTTCAGCCCTTCGGCATGAACGGCACAAAGCTCGTGAGCGACCTTTTTAATGACAACAAGATGGATTATCACGAGAAACAAAACACATGGTTGCTCGAAGCCGACGGCAAAATCATCTGGATTGTCGGACTCCGCTCAACAATTCATTATCCTGTCAGTAATAACAGCCAGGACTATCTGATTCTGACCAAGAAGACGCCCTAAGCAGGTAACTTCAGACCGAAGAAAACAAAAATCACGCAAAAAACTTGTACATAATCAAAAATTGCAGTACCTTTGCACCCCAAATGAGTGAGTTTGCACACTAGGCTCACTTTCGGAGAGATGGCAGAGTGGTCGATTGCGGCGGTCTTGAAAACCGTTGAGGCTAACTACCTCCAGGGGTTCGAATCCCTTTCTC
>JBGUKK010000103.1:0-10916 GCA_045114435.1 Sodaliphilus sp. | reverse complement strand
CCGGCTGATGATGCTGATGTGGATGAGCATCTGGCTGGGCGGCTCGCTGTGGAGCGGGCTGCACGGGGGCAACGGCGTGCTGACGGCTCTGTGGCATGGTTTCCTGGTAATGGCTGGTTGCATGGGTGTTTACTTACTGGGGGGTTGCCTGCGTTCGTTGCCTGAGATGTGGCGTCATGAGCTGGAAAGGCAGGAACGCGATCTCAGAGAGAAGGAAGAGCGCCGACGCGAATTGTACGAGGAACTGGACAGGAAGTACAAGGGTGTGCCGACGGATAACGAGCCTCTGTTTCCTTTGGATGAATTTGACCGTGATTTCAACAATATGTTCGGTATAAAACCGCCTAGCAGGTTGGTTTAATTGTCCTTTTTAGCATAAATTATCCCCTGTAATTTTGCCATAAAAGATGTTTTTTATGGCAAAATCTAGATTATCCCCCGATTATATTGAGTGGGTGCTGAAGCTGAACGCTGACCAGGCAGCCCGTGAGATGCACAAGCTGAACGAGGAGAACAAGGAGTTATCTCGCCAGCAGAATGCTGCGCGCCAGGCGATAGTTAAACTTGAAGCTGAGGGAAAGAAGGGCTCGAAGGAGTGGCAGAACCTGAAGAAGTCGGTAAAGGAATATGGCGACCAAATCAAGACGAACAACGAGAAGATGAAGTTGCTCGACCAGAGGTTGGTCGCAAATCAGAAATCGGCGGAGCAGTTGAAGAAGAAGTTGAAGGATCTGCGCAGGGAGTTTGGCAACACATCGAAGGCTATTGACCCGCAGCGGTATAGGGAACTTAAGCGTGAAATCGATGAGACACAGAAAGCATTTTTAAGAGCCTCTGGCGCAACAAGAGGTTTTTGGGGCAACCTAGTTTCACTGTCGAAGTTGAAGACGATGATAACGGGTTTCTTCATGGGCATCGGTCAACAGCTTGCAGCAACTGTACTGAACGGGTTCCGTGAGGGGGTTAATGTGATCATTGACTTTGAGAAGGCTAACAGCAAGCTGGCTGGGGTGCTGGGATCGACGAAGGCTGGGATTGCTGACTTGACGAATGAGGCCAGGCGGCTGGGGGCGACGACGGCCTACACAGCGAGCGAGGTGACGGGGTTGCAGGTTGAGCTGGCGAAGTTGGGCTTTGGCAAGGACCAGATCAAGGCGATGGAGGAAGCGATCCTCAAGTTTGCGCTGGCTGTTGACACTGACCTTGGGAGTGCAGCGAGTGTTGCCGGCGGCGCGTTGAGGGCCTTTGATCTTGAAGCTGAAGATGCGGAGGCGGCCATGGCAACTCTGGCCATCGGCACGACGACAAGCGCCTTGTCGTTTAACGACTATGCAACGATGCTCAGCACGACGGCCCCGGTGGCGAAAGCCTTCGGCTTCACGCTTGAAGATACCGTGGCACTGATGGGAGCGCTGAAGAATGCCAACTTTGATGCATCGTCGGCTGCAACGGCCACGCGCAACATCCTGTTGAACCTTGCCGACGGGAGCGGCAAACTGGCCACTGCCCTGGGTGGACCTGTAACCAATCTTGATGAGCTGGCAGCCGGACTGAAGAAATTGCAGGCCGAAGGCATCGACTTGGCCACAGCCCTCGAGCTGACCGACAAGCGCAGCGTTGCAGCCTTCGAGACGTTCATCAATAATGCAGATACTCTTACCACCCTGAGGAATGGAGTCACTGACTGCACCGATGCCTTTAACGACATGTACAAGGAAATGGGCGACAACGTTCAAGGTTCCATCAACATCCTCAAGTCCACCTTCGAGGGACTAATCCTGGAATTCTATGAAGGGAAAAGCGTGTTGAAAGTCCTTATTGACTCTCTGACAGGCTTGCTCAATGTAATAAAGGGGCTTATCACATTTTCAAAAGAACATACCAGGCTAATAATCGCTGCTATAGCTGCTTGGACAGGCTATAATGCAGTAGTTAATTTCGCGATTATCAAGCAGAAACTTCTAGCTGCCGTAACAGCTTTGTCTGAAGCAGCCACGAAGAAGCTCAACAAAGCTGTAAAATTGAACCCATGGGGTCTTGCAGCTGCTGCTGTAGCTGCCTTATTAGTGTACCTTGTTGATTATATAAAGAAAACGACTGAGGCCACTGCAGCCCAAAAAGCGATGAATGATGCCGAGCAAGAAGCAACAGAACAATATAGACAAAAAGAAAGTCAAATCAATAGACTGATTGCTGTTGCTAAAAATGAAAACATTTCACTGAAACAGCGAAAAGCAGCAGTCGATGAGCTAAACAAGATTGTACCAAAATATAACGCGAGAATAGACGCAACTACAGGAAAATATATTGCAAACAAAAAGGCTCTTGACGCTCTTCTTGTGTCTCTCAAGAAGGAGATGCTTTATAAATCCTATATGAAGCAACGCGAGCAATTGGTTGATGCAACTGTTAAAGCCGAAATGGACCTTATACAAGCGACTAAAGATGTTGAAGACGCACGACAGAAACATAATAACCAAATTGGAAAAACCATTAGAACTACTGGAGGCGCAGGACCCGCTTATGACCCCTATGCTAACAAATATTATAAAGAAGGGGAGTTTGGTCAGGCCGTACTTCGAGATGCTAATAAAAAACTATCACAAGCCAATAAAGCCATTGAGGACTTCGATACCATGTTGAACAAAAAGCTCGAAAATGGTGAGATTGTTGTTCCTGGTACTGGCGAGAGAATCAAAGAGCAGGCAGATGCCGCTGCAGACGCTGCAGAACGGGCCGGGGCCAATATTGACAAGACAAATGCCGGGCTTTCCACCACTGTTGACAGGTTGAAAGAGATTAACTCTGAGTTGAAGCAGTTGAGGAAGGCCGACCCACAGACAGATGAGGAGTTTGAGCAGATCCAGGCTAGGATCAAGGCCTTGACAGAGGAGAAGAACAAGCTGATGGGGAAAGGCGGAAAAACCGGAAAACACGGAAAGAACGGAAAGAACGGGACGCCTGGAACGTATAAAGAGGATAGCCTGGATGAAGTGACTGCTCCGCTCGACCTGGAGCACCAGCGCAACATGCTCAACCTGAACAAACGTAAGGCCGAACTCACCGAAGCCGAACTCATCATCAAGAAGAGTGAGGAAATCATCCGCTATGAGAACGAGGTGAAGAATGCGCTCCAGGATCTTGCCGACAAAACGGATGCGACGCATACCAAAACGCTTGACAAGATCAAGAAACAACAGGAACAATCGGAGGCCAATATCCTGGCTGCCCAGGAAGCAATCAACAATGCCCGGGTGTCACAGGACGAGGAATACTATGGCAAGCGCATGGAGGCGCTAAAGGCCTACAACAACGGTGTTCAGGACTTTATGCAACAAGCGTTGAACAAGGGCATCATCCAAGAGGAACAGGCAGGCATCTACCGGCTCAACTCCGCCCGATTGCTGCATCAGGCAGAGCTGAAGGAATTACAGCAGCACCTGGCCGAAATCGGCCAAAAGGACTACTATACCGCCGAGCAGCGCAAGAAGATTCAGGAAGACCTTAACAAGCAGATTGTCGCCAAGAACCGCGAACTGCTGGCCGATGTTTCCTCTATTCGGGAGAAGGTTGCTGAGATGACGTCGGACCCAATCGGGTTGGACGGTTTGGAGCGGAACCTGGAGCGCGAGAAGGCGGCTGTGACGGCGGCGTATGATGCAATGATCAGTGTTGCCCGGCAGAATGGGCTGAAGACGGAGGAGCTGGAGCGCCAAAAGCAGGCAAAGCTGCGTGACCTGGAGTTTGAGCACCAACAGGAACTGTGGGGCATCCGTGAGCAGTTGGGGTTGTCGTGGCAGCAGGAGTATGACCGTGAGTTGGCCCAGTTCAAGAAATTGAAGGATGATGAGTTGATATCGGAGAAGGAGTTCCAGAAGAAGAAACTTGAACTGCAGGCGCAGCACGTGCAGCGGTATTTTGACTACTACAGTGGGGCTGCGAGCTCGATGTTCGGTGCTATCCAGGATGCTGAGATCGCGATGAGTGAGGCGAAGTATGATGAGTTGATCCGCCAGGCGGAGAACAATGGTGAGGACACTGCTGCGCTGGAGGAGGAGAAGGAGAACAAGAAGCTTGAGATCCAGAAGAAGTATGCTGACGTGAATTTTGCGATCAAGGTGTCGCAGATCGTGGCTGACACTGCTGTGTCGATCATGAAGGCGTTTGCTGACCTGGGGCCGATCGGTGGCGCGATCGCTGCTGCGATGCTGACAGCGACTGGTGTGGCTCAGGTGATCACTGCTAAGGCTGAGCGTGACAAGATCAAGCGGCTGCAGCCGAAGGGTGGCGCGGGCGCGGCGATGGGCTCGGCTGAAAGGGTGCTGAGCGGCTACAGCGAGGGTGGCTACACTGGTGAGGGGCGCCGGCTGGAGGTGGCGGGGGTGGTTCACCGTGGGGAGTATGTGGTGCCGCAGCCGATCATGGGTGACCCGCGTGTGGTGGATGCTGTGGGGATGATCGAGGCTATCAGGCGCCAGCGGCGTGGGTTGCCGTGGCAGAGCCCCGTCACGGGGAACCGTGCTGGTGGGGGCTTTGCTGAGGGTGGCTACACGGGTGGCGGCGGAGAGAGCCTTGCGGGTGTTGCTGCTGAGTTGCGGGCAGCTACTGAGGCTGTGCGGAACTTGAGGGCGTATATTGTGTACCAGGACATTGAGCGGGCGGGTGAGGTGCTGACACAGGCGCGTGCTCCGTTCACTCGTAAAAAGTAGATATCATGCTGAAGATCGAGACTAACAGGGGTGTGCTGGACCTGGGCGGCGAGTTGACGCTGCAGGTGGAGGAGAAGTCGCCGGTGATGAATGAGCGGGGGAGCCAGTCGCTGCCGGCGACTGTGCCGGCGACGTCGCGTAACCTGCTGATCATGGGTTTTCCTCACCGGCTGGACGGTGTGGAGGCGCCGATGGGTGATGACAAGAGTTGCACGGTGAGTGACGGGGTGTATCACCGCAGGGGAATCATTAACCTGGTGAGCGCCAGCCGGAGGGAGGGCATCACTTTCAATGTGGGTTTTGACAACTCGGAGGCTTATGAGGCGTGGAAGAAGCGGAAGCTGAATGAGCTGGCGTTGCCGATGGTGGGTGACGGGACGGTGAGTTACCTGAAGGGGCTGCTGCAGGCGGCGTACTCAAACGGGGGCGGTGATGATTTTGCGGTGTTCCCTATTGCAGTGGAGCGTGAGGAGGTGACGACGGGCAACACTAAAACGACATACTGGGGCTTGCTGAACCGTGTGGAGAACGGGGTGCTGGCATTCCCGACAGAACAGGACCAGCCGGTTGACGGGACGATGACGCATGTGTCGCTGCCTGACGGTTATGGCGTGACGGGGTTCCTGTATGTGTGGCGTGTGCTGGAGCTGGCATTCGGGGACCTGGGTTATGAGATCGAGTCGAACCCGTTCAAGGGGGCGGCTGCGGGTGACCTGTCGCAGGTGGTGGTGCTGAACAATGTGGCTGACGCGATCTGCACGGGGTGGCTGAAGTACAGTGACCTGTTGCCGGATTGTGAGGTGCAGGCATTCCTGCAGGCGCTGAAGGTGAGGTTCGGGCTGGTGTACCTGCTGAACCAGGACACGCGCCGGGTGCGGCTGGAGCTGGTGCGTGACATCATCGCGAAGTCTCCCGGACTGGACATCACACCGTGGCAGGCGGAGTGGCCGCTGGTGAGCTATGAGGCGCGGAAGCAGCTGAAGCTGAGCGCGAAGACGAGCCTGCCTGATGCGGCGCCGGTGAACGAGCGACTGGAAGACTACACGAAGGGCATGAAGATTGCTGAAATGACTGTCGTTGACGAACGAGCGCCCGGCGACGGCATCTCATCCACATTGCAACTGGAGCGGTGGACGGGCAAGGTGTACAAATGGGACAGCGAGAACCATTCATACACGGACAGCGTGAGCGGCTGGTTCAACTGGGATCCGCAGACTGAGGGCGTGGAGACTGAGGAACTGTCGAGCGAGGACGAATGCGTGCCGATGGTGCGAATTGACAATGCCTATTATCCCGGTTATATCACGGGTGCTGTGCACCGTCACAGCTACATCAAGGGTCGTGAAAGCGAGAAGGAGGAGAATGAGACGCCGCTGGCGTTTGTCATCTCCTATGGTCAGCGAGGCCGCATCACGCCGCCGGGCGACGCCCAGGGTGAACGACTGTCGCTGTTGTTCCAGTGGAACGACGGCCTGTATGCCCGGTTCTGGAGCGGCTATGACGACATGTTGCGCCGGTCGTTCAACAAGGTGGAGGTCACTACGCGGATGAACGCTGCTCAACTGCTGGGAGTTGACTTGCTGGAGCCTGTGAAGTACCAAGGGCAAGCATTGCTGATCGATGGATTTGACTACATGCTGCCCATGGGACACAATGTCGAGGTTGCCATGACGCTACGAACGATGAGGGGTGTTGGAGATGTCGCTTCAGGCCAGTCAGTGCCGATTATCGGGCCGACCACCCAGTTATGGAATTGGGTACTCTGGTACTCTGACCTTGATCAGCAGGTGGCGCGAGACTATCAGCGCGTGAAGGAGCTATATCCGACAGCCAATGAGCCGACAGTGACGGGTCGCGATGCATGGCGAACCGATGAGTATTTCCTGGTTCGACCGACTGGTCCGGAACAAGTGCAGCGCAGCTATGAGGCACATCTGGCCTATGAAAACTGCCTCGAGTATGACGAGCAAGGGCGTCCCAACTACTTCACCCTTTATACTGATGTGCAATTTACGGTTATCATCGTGGCTGAGTTCGGCTAAAAACCGTCCTTTCGTTACAAGGATTATCTTTAGACCTTTGCAGATATGACGAACAGCATCACCATAGCGCCTCAAGTCAGCGACTTCCCCGGCCTTTTTAGGTTCTGGAAGCGATTGAATGTCGGCAGCTATAACGATTTCATCAGTTTCATCACCAGGCCCAGCGGTGCGCGTTCCCGCTTCCTGATGACCGTACAGGTCACAGGGACAAGCCACGGCAGCCTATTGTTTAACCAGGTCAGTGCAGAAGACAATGCCTAACGAGAGCATCACATTGACACCCAATGAGCACGCTTTCACCCGGAACCCTCTTATGCTGAACATGCCAGGGACCGGGAGGCGGGTGTTCTCCATCTATGGGCAGGGGTACACCAGTGACGACCCAGCCTATACTGGCGAGATCACTGCGCCGGCGACAATCAATCTTGCTGAGTTCATTGATGCCATCATCCCGTCCATCGAGGATCCTGGAGAATCGGGCGACATGATCAGCTATGGGCTCCAGGACGGCAGCGTCAGCATCAAGGTCACTGATGGTGAAACCACCCTTTACACCCAAACAATCAATGCACATCAAGGAGGAATCTCCAAGCAGAACTGGCGGCGGTTGAAGAAGGCCGGCACCGATATCTTTGCGGCCCGATTCCTGAATCCAGCCTGCAACTTCTTCCTGACCACGCGCACCAACGACTGGCGCCTCAGCCTGAAGGAGACCGAACTTTATCCGTTGGTGTTCTTCTATCCGTTGCAGGGGATGCTAGCTATACAAGATATCGTGAGTGAGAACACGGTCACCCTGGCAGCCACATCAGGTAATGTGGACTACCATGGCAAGCTGTGTGCCCTGAGCCTGAAGGCCATCAGGCAGTATTTCCTGGACGAATACGATGTCATGGCCAGAGCCTTTGACGTGCTAGTCGATGGCTCACCAGGGGCACGCATCGCCATCCAGGAAGCACGGCCTGAGCTCGAGCGCTACCGTCTTAAATTCCGCAACAGCTACGGTGCCTTCGAAATCATTGAGATTACCGGCAAGGCCCAGTGGGCGCCCACCATCGAAGGCGATGAGGAAGAGTGTACCTACAAACGCTATCAAGCCGATATCGATGACTTTGCCAGCGAACGCCAGCGGACAGCCATGCGCCAGGAGCTCAACCTCTCAACCGGCTACAAGACCAACGGCGAGCTGCGCTTCCTCCTCGATGCCATTGCCAGCGATGAGATTTACCTGCTCGATATGGGCACTGATCCCGTCAAGGTCATCGCGACGGCCGATAAAATGGCCTTTGACCATCAACCTAATGGTCCGCAACAGTTCAACCTTGTACTGAAGCCAACAGATGACGACCACTGCCTCACACCCGAACTGAGCGAGGACTTAGCGCCAGGGCGCGGTGAACTGTTTTCACCAGAATACTCTGAACAATTTGATTAATCATATACTGATATGGCTATCACACAAGCTGAAATAGACGCTTTAATCCAGTTCATCGACGAGACAGAGACTGCTGAGTCGGTCACCAACGTCATCGTGGCTGCCGTCCTGCGGTTCCTCAACGAGAGAACCAAGGCCATTGAACAGGCCAAAGCTACCACTGACGATCTCGAAGCCGAAACCGAAGCACGAGTTGAAGCCGACGAGGATCTTCAGGCAAGCATCGCCGCCCTGGCCGACTGGATCAATGCGCTAGTGATTGACGGAGGCCTTAAACCTGAGGACATCATCAACTCCACCACCGACACGGCGGCTGACAAAGCGCTAGCCGCTGCTCAAGGCTATGTGTTGCGCAGGAATGTCGTAGCCATCCAGGAGAAGCTTGACGCATTAATCGAGGCGTTGGCCAACTCAGCATTCAGTACTGGAAGGGTCAGCATATTGGGTTCATTGTCTTGGGGTGCGCCAGTGTCATACACCATCTCGCAGACGCTGTCGGGTTGCACTAGCAGCCAAAACGGGAACACCATTGATGGCAGCATTCCATTGACAATAGAACTCACACCGAATATGGGCAAGATACTCAAGGTGTCCGACGTCATTGTGACAGTAGCCGGGGGAGGATCGGCCATGGTGACACGCGACTCATCGACGGGTAAGGTGACGGTATATGTGGCCGTCGTGACAGGTGCGGTGAGCATCAGCGCGAGCGCATCAGTTCCTCGTGGTTACCTTGTGACACGCAATCTTACGCATTGCTCCAGCAGCAATACCGGCAACGCATTTGAGCTGAGCCAGTATGAAACGGTGCTCACGGCAGATAGCGGTTACTCGTTGACCGGCGTAACGCCTGTCGTCACGATGGGTGGCGTTAATGTCACCTCGCAGGTGTGGAACGCATCGACGAGGACAATCACCATCCCTGTCGTCACTGGCGACATCGTGATTACCGCAACGGCAGAAGAGTCGCACAATCCGATTGTTGACTATGTCTTGTCTGATGTTGTTAAGACAAGCGGCCCGGATGAGTTGGAGTATGGCTCCACCTTGACTGCCGTACTCACAAAGGGGAGCGGGTTCCACGGCATTACAGATGGTCAGTTTGGATCAACAAGCGTCGGCTTTATCCCGAGAGACATCATCGTTTTTATGGGAGGTCTGCCGCTTGAGCAAGGTGTCGGGAAAGACTTCACCGCAGAAGCATCTGGTAATAATATTACCGTTACCATCCCACATGTGACGGCTAATGTGACAATTATGAATGTGCAGTGGGTTAATGGCTCAATCCATAGCGATGGTGGAATTGACGGAACAAATTCCACCCGTGGCGTACGCATCGAGGAGTTCGTGCCGATTCCCACAGGTTGTGAGTCTATTGCTGTTATGCACAACTTCGTTGGAAGTGGTGCTGACACTGGAGTCGGCTATGCCTTTGCTGCAATTTATAAGGCCGACAAGAGTAGTTGTAAGACACAGCAGTTTAAAGGCAGAAGGGTTGCGCATTTTCCTGCAAGCGGAGCGAATTATTCTCTTGATGATTATTCGTACATCCGTTTCTGTGCCTATCAATGGAAAACCGCAACCAAAGAAAGCGAAGGTGACCAAGTATGGGGAACAGGGGATTCCGATAGTGGCATTGACTTCTGCTACCTGTATGACGAGACGCACGAGAAGTTCATCTGGAAAGGCCGCAATGTGACCGCATTAGTAACAACACCCGAATAAGAGATGAAGACGTTAAACAACATATCAAGCAATCAGTTTGCCGACAATGTGTTTGGCAAGATTGACGAGAATTTCAGCGACATCAAGTCCGCAGTTGACACTTTGGAGCAGAGCGGCGGTGGAGGTGGAGGCAGCACCCCTTCCGCTAACGGCCCGTACATGGTTGCCCTCGGCGCGTCAACAACAACTGATGGCTCTGGCACGCACACCGACGGAACGAGCATCTATAAAATCATCTCTCGCCTCATCAATGCCAGCACCTACGTCAATCGTGGTGTCGGTGGGTTGAAAATGAGAGACACGACGGGTATCGGCACGAAGTTGGTCAACGATACCATCAACAACGACTCTGCGGCAGATCTGATTTTTATCCAGGCCGGTTGGAATGACATAAGCGTATCCGGCTCGACACCTGAGTTGATTGGCAACGCACAGGATATCATCAGTTATTACGAGACAAACGATTTAGGGAATGAGTCCAGCTCAACGTATCTCACCAATGAGATTTACAACACTTCGCTTGGTTGTCTCTTCCGTGGAGTCCTGCGGCTGCTTAATGCCACTAATGCCGTGATTGTCATCTGCTCGCCCATTTTCGCGTATAGCTACATCTCAACAAACTCAAACACCGTGACAATGAGAGAACTTTGGGTTCCAGGTATCAGGCTTATCGCTAAATACTTCGGTCAGACGAGATTCACGACTTCCGAGTTTGCCAACTGGTGGAAAAGGATTCGGTATGTGGACTGCAAGAACTGCGGTCTCACCACCGAGAACAAAGACCTGTACTACCACGATTACAATGACTACTTCACACACCCCAACAACCAGGGTTGTGCGATAGTCGCTCACTACATCGTGTCGCAGTTCTGGCGCAATGGCCTATACCAAAGTGTGGTCACCTATGGCGGTGGTGGTGGCACAGAGACCGACCCCGTCTTCAAGGCTTCGCCCGCATACGGCATCACCAATGCCAAGATTACGGAGTGGAACAACAAATACACG
>JBGUKK010000102.1:0-25622 GCA_045114435.1 Sodaliphilus sp. | reverse complement strand
GGAGATATCGTCTAGTGGTCTAGGACGCCGCCCTCTCACGGCGGAAACCAGGGTTCGAGTCCCTGTTTCTCTACAAGCAAAGCCTTCACCCGATTGAGCGAGGGCTTTAATTATCGATGGAGATATCGTCTAGCGGTCTAGGACGCCGCCCTCTCACGGCGGAAACCAGGGTTCGAGTCCCTGTTTCTCTACCAAGCGAAGCCTTCAGCAGCAATGCTGGGGGCTTTGTTTTTTGCTATAGTTTGTAGCGCGCCTTGATGTCGTGGATGAAATCAATGAAATCGGACGGGCAACTCTCTTTTTGGATAATCGTGCCGGTCGTTGCGCCGTGCATGATGTAAAAGTTGGTCTCGGTCTCGATGATCTTGTGGAGCTTGGCATATGGCAGGCTTGACGTGCCGTCATCAGACGTGCTCTCATAACGGTCCTCATAGAAGAAAAAATCAAAGTCCTGGTCTTGGTAATTGTGCCGCTTGTACACTCTTGCAGCATTCTTGTCAACACCCCAGAAGAAGTACCAGTTGATGAATAACATGACGACCAGCAGCGCCAAGGCAAGATGCCAATTGTCCGAAATGACCGAGGTCACAAGCATTGCCAGCAAGGCAATGTTGGATACGATGATGGTTCTCTTGATGCGCCACACTTCAAAGAGGAGGGTGTGATTGTACTTGACGAACTCCTCTTGGGTGCGTTTGCTGTGAATAGTAAATCTCGGTTCCATATCACTTGGTTTATATTTTCCAGATGTAATAAATGATAACGCTTAATGCTGATAAGATGCAAGCAAGTATCGTCAGGGTGGCGAGCCATGATGTCGTGTCAAAAGCGAACCCGGTCATGAAAACCCCGACATGCAGGATGATAAATGTCAACAAACATTTAAACAGTGTCTTTATCGTTTCTTTCATTTTGCTTCTTTAGAGTTTGTTGCAGATGTAGAGGATATGTTCACCGCTGGAGGTGGTGGCGCCGAAGATGTAACAATCGCCGCCGTCTTGAAGTCGCAGGCGTTGTCGCAACTGCTGAGCCGACATCGGGAAGTTGCGGGTGGCGACATTGGCGCGGTTAACGCCTTTCAGGGCTCGTCCCAGTTCCTTCTTGTTCATCGTCGTGATGGCGGTGATGGCGAATCGACGTCCGGGGAAATCCCCGATCTCCTCGCTGGACACAAACAGGTGGCTGTCTGCTGCCAGAGCCTTGACAGGGAAGTGCTCGCTCAATAGGCCAAAGCAACCTGCCTTCATGATGGAGGCATTGGGCTCGTAGAGGTAGGCGGCATTGTCCCTGTCGGCAATCACTGTCGGCACATCGCCTTGAGAGGGCAGATAATTGAAGCGCTGGTCGTCATTCACGCAGTGGATGACGGGCTCACCCTGGTGATTAGCGCTCATCAGTATCAGCAATTCCTTGCATTCGTTGTGGGCGCTCACGATGTGGACTTCGCTGACTCGTTCGCCCAGGTCGCTCACCGCCTTGTGCCAGTCGAGCATGGGCGACAGCTTCAGCATGACGTGGTCGGCAGCCATGAGCAGTCGGTCACGCAGTTCCAGCACGTTGGGTGTGCAATCGGCAATGGCATAGGTGCGGCTGCTGTTGCTGTCGCGACGAGCGGGATCCAGGTAGATCAGGGTAGAAGAGGGATTGTTGTCAAGGTCGTCCAATACGTCTTCGGCCTCACCATGGATGATGCGGGCATGGCTTAACCCCAATAGTTGAAAGTTGTAATTGGCTGTCTCGCACAGGTGCTCTTGTCGTTCGACATACACGGCTTGCTTGCAGCACCGCGCCATGAAGGCGAAGTCCACGCCGAAGCCGCCAGTCAGGTCGATCAGCGTCTCTCGGCTATCCGAGAGCAACCTGTCCACGATTTCACATTTATATATAGCGGTCGGTTCACTTGAGCACTGCTCCATTGACAGGTGGGGCGGATAGACGATGCCGTCGATTGCGGCCCATGACGGCAGTTTGCGGCGTGCCGTCTGCCAGCCTTGAATTTGGTCCAATGCCCACGGCAGGTCCACCTCACTGTCGCGACGTGACTGCAACGCCAGCGCCCTGACGTCATCCTCGCGGTGCTCCTTCACAAACTGTATCGTCGCCTCGTTTTTCATGAATCTATCCTGTCGGTTTATTCGGTGATTTCCGCTTTCCTCTGCAAGAATGGTTGCAGAAACTCGTCCAGCGTGTTGACGTGGAGTTTATGGGCAATCTGGATCTTTTTGTTCGAGACGGTCCTCAGGTTCCTGTAGCGCATGCAGATCATGATAACCGTCCTCGAGAAACCGTGGCACTGCAGGGCAATGAGGTTGATTTCGTCCTCACGCAAGGTGCCGTCGGCAGCCTCCTGGGCCTTAATCAGCACGTTGTCATACAAGTCGTTGGCCAGCGACTGCAGGTTGTCCCAATAGGACGCTCCCACCTCGTCGGGGCCACGCATCGTCATCAGCGAGTTGAAGCGCTTGGCAAATGTCGTCTCGTTGCACTCGTAGGACCATTGCAGCAGTTGGTGAACGACCTGTATCTGGTTATCGATGATGGCCTTCAGTTCGTCGGACTGCTTTTTCTTGGATTCAAGGTCCGCAATGGCGTCGGTCATGCGGGCTTCGTTGCCACGGTATTCGGCTTGGGCTGATTTCAGGTTCTGTTCGTAGTCGTTGATGGTCGCCTGCATCTGTTCGAGGCTGCTGATGGACTGGTCAAGGTCGGCCTTCTGCAGTTCATATTCGGTCTGCTGGATTTTCAGGCGGTTGCGATAGCGCCACACCAGGAATGCCAGTGCTAATGCCGTGAGCGCCAACAATGTCAAGCCCAATAGCGTTCCTCTGAGCCGCGAACTCAACAAGGCGTTTTCCAGGGCCACTTGCTGGCTGTCGTATTTCTTCTCCACTTCCAGCAGACGGTGGTTCAGTCCGCTCATGGCAACCGAGTCGGCAAGGTTATGGGCGATTTTCTGATAATCCAGCGCATCGCCCACGTTGCGGTCATAGCGGGCGAGGTCGGCCAGCAACTGATAGTGCATGATGCTGTCGGCCGCAGTGGTCATCTCCGGGGCGTTCTGCAGGTAATAGTGGGCCGAGTCGGCGCGGCCCAGGTGCAGGTAGGCCGAAGCGGCACAATAATGAATCCTGGGATGCGTCTTGAGGTTGCCGCGCCAACTGATGGCCTCGACGGCATCGTCCTTGGCGCCCTTGTAATCGCCCTTTGAGGCCCGGAATTCAGCGCGGCTGAACAGATTTGCCATCACATACTGCGGCTCAATCTGCTCTTTGGCCAGCTTGATGGCGGCATTGATGTAAAGCAATGCACTGTCGCTCTTCTCTTTATCGATACGGTACAGGCCGCCCAACTCGCTCAGGCAGATGATCTGGTGATGGCAGTCGCCGAGGATTTTGAACAGCGACAAGGCTTCGCGGTATTTCCCTGCTCCGATGGTTTTGGCACCGATGACCTGGGTCTGATACAGGGCGCCGATTTTCATTTTTGCCAATGCCAGATTCCTGAAGTCGTTTTCTTCGGCTGTCGCCTCGGCTTGATGCAGGCAGGCGACGGCTTTATCAAGGTTTCCCTGTTCCTCACAGATGCAGCCTTGATAGATGAGTGAACGGGTGTGTTTCTCTCGGTCTGCGTGTGCCTGAAAGTAATTCACGGCCTCGTTGATGGCGCTGTCGCTGGTTGCGGCAATTCGGCATTCACTGCGTGCCTGGGTGTTCAACAGGCAATAGTATGCTTTGTCTTGGGTGTTGAACGATGTGGTGTTGACGCCCTGGAGCATCTGCAGGGCTTCTTCGCATCGGTTCTGTGCCAGCAGCGAGTCCACGGCAACCAGCTGAGCGTTGTAAGCGCCACGGTCATGGCTGCATCCCCAGGTCGTCACAAGCAGTGAGATAAAGACCAGGATGGCGATAAGATTCTTATGAGAAGTTGTTATTGTCATCATTGTTGTCAGGAATTGGCGAGAGGCTTTCTCCCTGCAAAAATACGCTTTTTTCGGTCATCTTCATCGGTCTGATGTGACAAATTTCCTACAGATGACTTTTTTCTTATATAAACTATTGAAAATCAAGTGTGGCCATTTTTCAAAATGACTATAGAATGTCAGGCGTTTTTTTGCCATTATCAAAAAACGATTGTAACTTTGCAAACGAGAGACCAACATAAAATTGACAGTTATGAAACACGTTGAATTCATGAAGGCCCGATGGCTTGGCGCCCACCGCAAGAGTTTATTTACAAGTCTGTTTCTTGTAATCGGCTTGGTGATGGCGAGTCTTACGGCTTCGGCCTCGGGCAACGGTGCTGTCGTGCGTGATGCGACGAATGATAAAGATGAGGTCTTCATGTCTGTCGAGAAGATGCCTGTTTTCCCTGGCGGAGAGGCTGCTTTGATGGCCTATATCAGGAACACGATCGATTATCCTCCCGAAGCTGCGGATAGGAATATTCAAGGCAAGGTCATTGTGCAGTTTGTCGTGGACACGACGGGTCAAGTGGGGAATGTGATAGTTGTCAGTTCGGTGGATAAATATCTTGACCTTGAAGCAGTTCGCGTCGTTAAGACGCTTCCCAAATTCACCCCTGGAACCCAATTCGGAAAGCCGGTCAATGTGTGGTACACGCTTCCGGTGAATTTCAAGCTCAACGATGATATTGCACACTTGCTGTCCTTCATCCATGACGTTGACTCCATCAGAATAGACTACTGTGATGTGAAAATCAATACCCCGATGGCCATTACACCGGCAGCCTTTGATGGGGGCCAGTTCTCTCAATCCCGTAATACGGTCCTGATTAAGAGAAAATGGCAAATCAGAGGCATCGTCAACGCCATGGGTGGTTTGGCGAAACTCTCCAAAGGCCAACTCGACACACGTGGCAAGATTACCTTATTTTTGAAGGATGGAAAAAAGCAAGTGACTCATTTCGATCAGAACTCATTATATTACCATGGGAACTATTATGACATTTCCACTTTCACAGCGGCTGGAGCCGAATTCAGGAAGATTCTTTTCCCGTTGATTAACCAGGTCGAGTGATGCTGTTTTAGTATCGTAACCAGCCCTTGAAAATGATATTTCCGAGGGGTAATTTGTGTACCAAATCGGCAAATTACCCTCAAATGACCTTTTTGTTTTTCAAATACCTGAAAATCAATATATTTGGTTTTGTCAAATGACCTGCAAATGTTAGCCATTTTTGATGTTTTTACCAACAAACTGTTGTAACTTTGCAACCGAGAGTTAAGCCGTTTTTATCAACCCAAATTTTGACTGATATGAAACATGGAAAATATATCTGCAATGCACTCAAGGCAATCCGTCTTGACATTGCGCGCGCCAACGGTATTGAGTATACGCCGACTAAATGTTCCCATGATGGCGAGTGTGCCGGCACCTGTCCTGCTTGTGAGAGCGAGATGCGCTACCTGGAGCGCGAAATCGCCCGCAAGCGCTCCCTGGGCAAGGCCGCCTTCATCGCCGGGCTGAGCCTTGGACTAAGCAGTTTATCGGCAATGGCATCAAATGGCCGCTCAATGTCGGCCATGCCGTCGGAATCTGCCGTTCCCATCCATGCAAGTGATACGACGCAACGAGCAGAAATCTTTGGGATGATCCGTGAGCAGATGCCCTACTTTCGTGGTGGCAATGATGCTTTGGTCAAGTACTTGCATGACAATATCAAGTATCCGCCTGAGGCCGTCAAGGATAGCATCCAGGGTCGTGTGGTCGTGCAGTTGCTCATTGAAAGGAATGGCGAGGTCGCCGAGGTGCAGGTTGTCCGTCCAGTTCATGAATTGCTCGACAACGAAGTCGTCCGCGTCTGCAAGTCGTTACCCAGGTTCTTTCCTGGCAGCGTTGGTGGCAAGGCAGTTGCGATGTGGTTTACACTTCCTGTAGAGTTTAAACTGTCAGAAGAAAATGAAGTCCTTGAATGAGAAATAGTTTTGGTTTTCTGTTTTTTTGTGATTAATTTTGCACCATTCATGGTAATAAAACTCAATGCGATATGAAAAACGGTAGATTTATTTGCGATCAACTCAAGAAAGTCCGTCTTGACATCGCGCGCGCCAATGGCATCAAGTATGAGCCACGGGAGTGTCATCACGAGGGTGAATGTCTGGGTACCTGTCCCGCTTGCGAGAGCGAGGTGCGCTACCTGGAGCGGGAACTTACTCGCAAGAAGTCCCTCGGCAAGGCCGCTCTCATCGCAGGCGTCAGTTTGGGTCTGACAAGTTTCACGGCTACATCGTGCGATTTTGTCAGCGAATCCATAAAAACGATTGTTCATTCTGGCGATGATGATGAACAACTGATGGGAGAAGTCGCGGCTCCGGATGTTACCGCTGACTCGATCATCGCTGAATTATATACCATGAATAGCGAGAAGGCTATCCTTGATAGCGAGTATTTTAGCGATGAACCCAAGGCTGTATTCCCTGGTGGAGAAGGCGCTCTGTTCAACTTCATCAAGAAGAACTTTGTGTGCCCAAAGGGTGTGCCTGATGATTTATTCACCATCGTCGAGATTGTCATTGACCCTGATGGGCGAGTAAAAGCACCTTATGTTTCGGTTTACTCCGATTCGGCTTTTATTGCCGAGGCTTTGAGAGTGACAGAAATGCTGCCTCAATTTGAGCCTACCAGGCATGAAGATGGCACACCCTACCAGTCCAGGTATTTTCTCCTCTTCGACGCCAAGAAACTCAATTCCAAGAAATAATCGTTCCGCACTAGATGGCAACAACTAATCTTACCGCGCCACTCATCGCGGTGGCGAGGCACCGATTGACAGTAGACGGCCAGGGGGTGACAACCCTGGTCGCCTTTCACGGTTGCACGTTGAGGTGCCAGTACTGCCTCAATTCGCAATGCTTACGGCCCGAAGGCCTGTGGCGCACTGTCACCCCAGACGAATTACTTGGCGAGGTGATGATAGACAACCTCTATTTCCTGGCCACGGGTGGGGGTGTCACCTTTGGCGGTGGAGAACCTGCCATCCGCAGCGAGTTTATCGAGGCCTTTTGCCGCATAGCGCCGTCCGAATGGCACATCACGCTGGAGACCGCCTTGAATGTTGACCGCCGGCACCTGGAGCGCCTCTTTCCCTATGTTCATCAATACTACATCGACATCAAGGACATCAACCCCGATATCTACCGTCGCTACACGGGCCAGGACAACCAGCGTGCACTCGACAACCTGCAATGGCTCTTGCAGCATGACGGTATGGCAGATCGCGTGATTGTGCGTCTGCCCCATATCCCCGATTTCAATACCGATGAGGACGTGCATCATAGCCGTGTATATCTTACCGACATCGGCGTCACCCGCATCGACGAGTTCACCTACCAGCGAAAGAATCAGTCAACCTAGGCAACATCATTATGTGTTATCCTGGTTGTCTGAAATGTCACTTTTATTAAACTTTTTTGGTCAGTTCGGGTCTTAACATTATCTTTGCAGTATTGAAACAACAAAGTTTAATATTTAAGAATACAACGATTATGAAGAAATTATTATTGATGGCAGCGCTGTTCTGCTTTGCAGCAGCTCCTGCAGCAATGGCACAGACTTATGAGACTCCGAACAACCTTGAGCAGCAACAGAATCAGTATGCCAAGGATGCCGATGTAGCCAAGAAGCAGGCCGAGGCTGCCAAGAAGCAGAAGGAGGCCTACAAGGAGCAAGAGAAGAAGGCTAAGGAAGCCAAGAAGGCGGCCGAAAAGCAGGAGAAAGAAGCCAAGAAGGCCGAGAAAGAGGCTAAAAAGCAGCAAAAGGCTATCGAGAACCGTCAGAAGGCCAACGAGAAGTATGCCAAGGCTCAGGACAAACTGAAAGATGCTCAGAAGAAGGTCAATGAGGCCCAGAAGAAGATGAACGAACTGCCCGAGAAGCAGGTTCAGGAGCGTCAGAAACTCAACGAGAAGGTAGCCAAGGCTCAGGGCGACAGCGAGAAGATGCTCAAGATGGAAACCGAGAAGAAGAAGTTTGAAGAGAAGGTTGCCAAGCAGAACCTCAAGGCTCAGCAGGACTACGAGAAGGCTATCAAGAACGTGAAGAAGGCCGAGGAGAATCTCGAGAAGGCCCGCAAGAACGTAGAGAAGTACAATTAAGTCCGTTCTCAACTATTGTAAACACGAATTTCGCCAATTGCCGCGAATGACACGAAGCACGCTTTGTGAAATTCGTTAAAATTAGCGAAATTCGTGTTGATTGTTATGTATATAACGAGGAAACCGAAGACAGGAAACTAAAAAATCACTAACTTTGCACGTTTTTTCTAGACAATCAACGACTGAATGGACTATCAACTCATAGCCACCCCCGAGGGAACCAATGCCCGAGCTGGACTCATCACGACCGACCACGGCCAGATCGAGACCCCTATCTTCATGCCCGTTGGCACGGTGGGCGCCGTCAAGGCGGTACAGATGCCTGAACTGCGAGATGATATCAAGGCGCAGATTATCCTGGGCAACACCTATCACCTCTATCTGAGACCCGGTATGGACATCATCGAGCGTGCAGGAGGACTGCACAAGTTCAACGGTTGGGACCGTCCCATCTTGACCGATAGCGGCGGCTTTCAGGTCTTTTCCCTTGCCGACAATCGCAAACTCACCGACGAGGGCGTTACCTTCCGCAGCCACATCGACGGCAGCAAGCACCTGTTCACGCCTGAGAAAGTCGTTGATATTGAGCGCAGCATCGGTAGCGACATCATGATGGCTCTCGACGAGTGTCCTCCCGGCACCAGCGACTATAATTATGCGCGCAAGTCTCTCACGCTCACCCACAACTGGCTTGCACGCGGATGGAAACACTACAAGAATACCCAGCCGCGATACGGCCACAGTCAGGCCTATTTCCCCATTGTCCAGGGGTGCGTCTATAAGGACCTGCGTGTGGAATCCTCCAAGTTTGTAGCCGACCTGGGGGCCGACGGCAATGCCATCGGTGGACTTGCCGTGGGAGAGCCCACCGAGGTGATGTATGAGATGATAGAAATTGTCAACGACATCCTGCCGCAGGACCGACCCCGTTACCTGATGGGCGTTGGAACCCCAGCCAACATCCTCGAGGCCATTGACCGCGGTGTGGACATGATGGACTGTGTGATGCCCACCCGCAACGGACGCAACGGCATGCTCTTCACGCGCCACGGCATCATAAACATGCGCAACAAGAAGTGGGCCGACGATTTCTCCCCCTTGCAGGAGGACGGTCCGTCATTTGTTGACCACATCTACAGCAAGGCCTACGTGCGCCACCTGTTCATCGCACAGGAAATCCTGGCCATGCAGATCGCCAGCGTACACAACCTGGCATTCTACCTGTGGCTCGTGGGCGAGGCCCGCAAGCACATCATCGAGGGTGACTTCCCCACCTGGAAGCGCCAGATGCTCCATGACGTGCAAGTAAGGCTTTAGGGGCTGGTTTTTAGGAGATAAAGTGATGGAAGAGGATATCAAGAAAAAGGAACAACTTGTAGAGACGCAAAATCTTGCGTCTCCTGATTCTGATGTCCCATCGGTCAATTCCGTTGAATCCGACAATTCCGTCAAACCCGCTGTTCCCACGATGAAGCGCTTCCCTTGGTACTACGTGAAGCGCATCGACCGCTACATCATCAAGCACTTCTTGGGTACCTTCTTCTTTGCCATCCTGTTGCTCTTTGCCATCGTGGTGATGTTTGACATCAACGAGAAGCTGGACGCCGTGCTCACCGCACCATGGAAGGCTACCGTCTTCCAGTACTTCATGAACTTCCTGCCGTTTGTGCTCAGCCAGTTCAGCCCGTTGTTCACGTTCATTTCGGTGATTTTCTTCACCTCCCGTCTGGCCGACCGCAGCGAGATCATCGCCATGCTTTCCAATGGCATCAGTTTCCGCCGCCTGACCATTCCTTACCTTTTTTCGGCTGCCGTGATTGCTGTGGGCAGTTACCTGCTGGCGGCTTATATTATCCCTCCGGCCAACGTCGAGCGCATCGCCTACACCAACAAGTGGGTCAAGAACAAGGAGGTGGTCTATGGCGACAACATCCAGCTCCAGATCAGGCCTGGCGTGATGGCCTACATGTCGCGCTATGACAACACCACGCGCAGCGGTTTCCGTTTCTCGCTCGAGGAGTTTGATGGCAATACCCTCAAGTCGAGGCTCACGGCCGAGACCATCAAGTATGACTCGGTGGGACTGTGGACCGTGCGCCAGTACACGATACGTGACTTCAAGGGGTTGAAAGAGACCATGACCAAGGGAACGGTGATGGACACCCTGCTCAACATCGATCCGCGTGACTTCCTCATTTCCAAGAATGACGAGCAGACGATGACATCGCCTGAACTCAAGGAATATATCAATAAGCAGAAGGCCCGCGGTGTCGCCAACATCAAGAATTTTGAAATCGAGTATGAGCGCCGCATCGCCATGACGGCCGCCGCGTTTATCTTGACCATTATCGGACTTTCGCTGTCCTCTCGCAAGGTGAGAGGCGGTATCGGCCTGAACATCGGATTGGGACTGTTGCTCAGTTTCTCCTACATCCTGTTCATGACCGTTACATCGACTTTTGCCGTCTCGGGATACACCAGCCCCCGTGTGGCCATGTGGATCCCCAACTTTGTCTATACCATCATTGCTGCCGTTCTTTATTATCGTGCCTCGCGATGAGGCACGCAAGGAGCAGGACTCACTTTTCTTACCATTTTTAGGCATAAGGTGATTTAAATAGCATTTTTTCTTGCTATTTACTGTGCTTTATCGGATTTTGTTTTACCTTTGCGAGGTAAAAACTTAAACCAAAAATTTACGTATATGAAGAAGGCTTTATTAACTATCATCGTATGCCTGATGGCTGGTATCGGCGTGGCTCAGGCTCAGATTCCTGCTGTGACCCTCAAGACCATTGACGGAACAACAGTGCAGAGTGAGACGCTTTCCAATGATGGCAAGCCGTTCATCATCGATTTCTTTGCCACATGGTGCAAGCCATGCAACCGTGAGTTGTCGGCTATCGCCGAGGTCTATGACGAGTGGCGCGAGGAAACCGGTGTCAAGATTTATGCCGTGAGCATCGACCAGGCTCAGAACATCAACAAGGTGAAACCCCTCGTTGACCAGAACGAATGGGAATATGAGGTACTGCTCGATCCTAACAGCGATTTGCTCAAGGCTCTCGGCGGACAGATGATTCCGTTTGTCGTCGTCGTGGATGGCAAGGGCAATGTCGTCAGCAAGCACAGCGGTTACACCGATGGGGCCGAGAATGAACTGCTGGAAGAAGTGCGCAAACTTCTCGAGCAATGATAACTGATTTTCAATGAAGAATAAATCGAGAAAGTTACTGTTGCTGCTGCCAGTCATGGTGCTGGCAGCTTTTCCTGTTTTTTCACAGGTTAACCTCAGCGGTAGTATTCAGAGCGATATCCTCATTCCACAAGACGATGAGGCCATCGGCACAGAGCACTCTGAGGATAAGGTCTTGACCAACACCTATGTGGACCTGAAGCTGGGAAGCCAGTATGTGGATGCAGGAGTTCGGTTTGAATTCTTGAAGTATCCATTGCCCGGATTTGAACCAGATTTCAAGGGGTGGGGTGTTCCCCATTTCTATGTCAAGGGGCACTATAAGAATGTGGAACTAACGGCAGGTGATTATTACGAGCAGTTTGGTTCGGGCTTCATCCTGCGCACCTATGAAGAACGCTCGCTGGGAATCGATAACGCCCTGCGTGGCGGACGGTTGGTCTATAAACCTGTGAATGGCGTGACATTGAAGGCTCTCACGGGCAAGCAGCGGCGCTACTGGCATCACAACAGCGCCCTGGTGTCGGGCGTGGACCTGGAAGTGGGACTCGAGGAGTTCATCAAGTCACTGGAGGCCAACGGCACGCACATCACCCTCGGCGCTTCTTGGGTCAACAAGCATGAGAAGGCCAGCGATGATGCCATCTTTGTTGACGCGACCCACAAGTTGAACCTGCCAGGATATGTCAATGCCTGGGACGCACGTGTCAGCTTGACCCACAAGGGATTCAGCATGCTCGCTGAGTATGCTCAGAAGAGTCAGGACCCGTCGTTTGACAATGGGTACCATTATGGAAAGGGCAACGTGGCGATGCTCAGCGCCTCTTACTCCAAGAAGGGAATGAGCGCACTGCTGCAGGCCAAGCGCAGCCAGGGAATGTCCTTCCGCAGTCGTCGCAGCATGAGCGGCACGTCGAGTTTCATCAACCACCTGCCGGCTTTCACCCACGACCAGACCTATGCGCTGGCGGCACAGTATCCTTACGCCACCAATGCCAATGGCGAGTGGGCTTTCCAGGGCGAGTTTGGTTACACGTTCAAGAAGGGGACTGCTCTGGGTGGCAAGTATGGAACGAAGTTGAAATTCAACATCTCCCACGTGCGAGGCCTGGATTATGACGGAGTGAAGGATCCCGTTGCCGAGGGGCGCGTCATGGGCAGCGATGGCTACAAGTCGTCCTTCTTCAAGATGGGCGAGACCTATTATCAGGACATCGACGTGCAGGTGGAGAAGCGCTTCACCCGCGATTTCTCGCTGATATTCATGTACATGAATGAGCGTTACAACATGACGGTGATCGAGGGACACGGCGGCATGATCAAGAGCAACATTTTCATTGCCGATGGCAAGTACAAGTTCTCACCTAAACTGACACTGCGATGCGAGCTGCAGTACCAGTTCTGCAAGGGCGATGTTGGAGACTGGGCTTTCGGACTCGCTGAACTCTCTTGGGCTCCACACTGGATGTTCACCGTCAGCGACATGTGGAATTGCGGCGAGACCAACCTGCATTACTATCAGGCACTGGTGACCTATAGTCTCAAGTCACATCGCATCCAGGCGGGATATGGTCGCACCGACGCAGGTTTCAACTGCTCGGGTGGCGTCTGCCGCTGGGTGCCTGCAACCCGTGGTTTCACGTTATCCTATAATTATTCTTTCTAAAACGACGATGAAGAAGATACAATTAACGATATGGACCCTGACCGTGTTGTTGCTCGCAGCTTGTGACAACGTTTCGCCCGACGAGCGATTGACCTACGTTGAGCCGCCTGAGGTGGGACGTGCCGTCCTCATCGAGGACTTCACCGGTCAGTATTGCGTGAATTGTCCGCGCGCTACCGAGGAGATTGAGCGACTTGTGGAGCAATATGGTGACTCGGTAGTGATTGCTGTCGCCATACACTCTGGACCGTTCTCTAAACAGAAAGGGGAGGCATCACCGCTTTATACCACGGTCGGTGATGACTACTTCAACCACTGGGGACTTTCGGGACAACCTGTGGGCTTGGTTGACAGGTTGTATGGACCGGCGCCGTTCAGCTACACCGATTGGGGTGCCGGCGTCAACTACGAGATAGGTTTCAAGGCTCCCGTTTCTTTCCTCGTGGATGCCGACTATGACGACGAGACGAGAGATGCCAGCGTCGAGGTGCAGACCATCGGTCTTGATGCCTCTACTGTCAACGGCAAGTTGCAGGTGTGGCTCGTCGAGGACAGCATCGACAGTTTCCAGTTGATGCCCGATGGCAGCCGCGTCGAGCATTACAACCACATGCATGTGTTCCGCTCCAGCATCAACGACCCTTATGGCGACGAGGTGAGCGTGAATCACGGCGAGGTGGCCACCAAGAAGTATGGCTTCTCGATGGACCCGACATGGGTGCCTGAACACTGTTCGCTGGTCGTGTTCCTCTACGACAATGATGGTGTGCGCCAGGTGACGAAAAAGAAATTGATTGATAACTGAAAAATAATAAAAAGAAGATGAAGAGAGTATTGTTTTTTGCTTTCGGCTTAATGGCATTGGCCATGACTGCTCAGGACATTGATATGAGTTTTGTCTTTGTTGATGCCGAAGGCCAAGTGCTTGAGAATGGGGCCACTGTTGTGCGTAACACTGTGGAGACTCTTGACGAGACGTCCCAAGTCATTTATTCTGGCATTTCGGTGAAGAATGCGAGTGCTGCCTCTGGCGATTACATCAAGATGCACTACACTATTGAGCAGATTGACAACGGTAGCTACCAGATCTGCTTCCCCACGACATGTAATTATAAAGATCAGGTCGGTACCTATGAGACGACTCCTGGTCAACTGATGGGTGATGTGCAGGGCTTGCAGAGCGAATGGCTCACCTCCGGCGAGGGATCGTGCATCGTGACGTTGTCCATCGAGTTGATGGCCAAGGTTGGTTTCGGTTTCCCGCCCACCTACGTTCACAAGGCCAATGGACCGACGTTGACCATCAAGTTTGTCAATGGTGATGTTCCCGGTCCTGAGCCTCTCAAGGGCGACGTCAATGGTGACTCAGAGGTCAATATTGCCGACGTCAACACCTTGATCAACATGATTCTCGCTCAAAACGGTAGCGCCAGTGCTGACGTGAACGGTGACGGAGAAATAAATCTCGCTGACGTCAATACCTTGATTGATATGATTTTAAATAACTGATTTTTTAATAATTGATCAACAGCATTCATGAAGAAATCATTACTTTTTTTGTTGACTGCTTTGTTGCTCCCCATGACATTGGGGGCGCAACCGATGCAGATGACCATGGGACATTACAGTGGTGACAGCATTGCCGACGAGGGATATGCTTCCACAACATCGGCTGGCACAAGGTCTGTCGCCATCATTCTGGAGCCAGAGGAACTGGACATTTTCCAGGGTGGCAAAATTGTGGCCATCCGTATCGGACTTGCCCAACAGGCAACAATCACCAGGGCCTTTGTTATCCCGGTGACCGACAACAAGTATGGAGAGCGCACCGAGTGGACGTGCAACATGAGCGAGACTGGATGGAACACCCTGCAGCTGGAAACACCCTACGACATAAATCTGGACGAGGGGCAGAAACTGCTGGTGGGTTTTTACTATCAGCAGACGGCGGGCACCAAGCCTCTCTCGTTTGTCAAGCTCGGCACCCCTTATGATACTTACACCTACACCAAGTCGGGCACTTCCTACAAGTGGAAAGCTGCTAACACAACAGATCAAGGTAACCTGAGCCTCCAGTGTGTGGTAGAGAAGGAGAGTTTTCCTGACTACAGGATTCTGGCCTATGACTTGCAGACCAAGTCGTTCATTCGTGTCGGCGATGAATTGCCGTTCACCATGAGCTTCAATAATAGGGGCATCAAGCAGATTGAGGCCAACCAGCTCGGCATCGATGTACTCATTGATGGCAATATGGTTGCTACCATGACCAACGATGAACCCTTTGTCAGCGGCTATTACACGCTCAACGGTAGCATCCCCACCGATGGGGTCGAGTCGGGTGAGCATGTGTTGACGGTGAGGCTGTCGTCGGTTGATGGGCAACCGCTTGAGGAGCCTGTGTCACAAGATGTGGACTTTGTTGCCTTCAAGTACATCTATCCCCGTCAGAAACATCTGGTTGAGCAGCTCACATCGACCTATTGCACCTATTGCCCGCTGGGTAACTCAATGCTTAGCATCTTGACCTCACAGCGCGATGATATCATCTGGGTGGGAATACACGGCAATCTGGGAACAGGTGTCGATCCCTTCCGATCCGATCAGGCCGATTCTCTTATGGTTTATATGACTGGTGGAAGCATCAGCTACCCCTCGGGGGCATTTGACCGGTGCACGGGGTGGACCGACGATGTGAGCATCGTGAACAGTTTGGGATATTATGAGCAGTATCACAGCTTGGTGGCCGAGGAATTGGGCACTTTCTTTGACTTCATCACCGACGCCATGCCCACATTTGTCGAAATCAAGGGCGATTGCTCTTTCAACGAGGAGACTCGCATGGCCAACGTGTCGATTCATGGCAGGGTTTCACGCGACTTTAACGCCATGATGGGCGAAGATGCGCGACTCACAGTCTATCTTGTTGAGGACAGTCTGGTGGCACGTCAACTGAACAATGGTACCTGGATCAATAACTACACCCACAATGGGGTCTTCCGCATGGCGCTCGGCTCTGTCAAGGGTGAAGCGCTGAACAGGACCGATGGCACCTACAAGAACCACTATCGCGTTCAGGTGCCTGAGGCATGGAATTGGCGCAATCTGAGGGTTGTGGCCTTCGTCAGCCGTCCCATCACCAATTACGTTAATGGTTACACCGACATGTATGTCAACAATGCCGATGTGTTCTCGTTTGATATCAGCAATGCTGTGGATGAGATCGCTGTTGACCCCAATGCCGTGCCTGTTGAATACTATGACATCACGGGACGCCGCTATGACAGCCCCCAACAGGGCATCAACATCGTCAAGATGAGCGACGGCACCACCCGCAAGGTGCTCGTGAAGTAATTCTCTGCTACCCACCAAACAAATCAGGAGGCTGCCACATTCCAGCCTCCTGATTTGTTTTCTCGGGCAATAATGATAGCCTCTCGGTAACTTCTGTTCTCTACATCGGTTAGAACTGCACCGTCGCCGTCACCCCATAGCCACTCTCGCCGAAGGTCGTCGGAGCGATGCTCACGTCGGCTCCCTTGACAAATGGCCTGGTGAAGACAAAGGCGCTGCCGGCACCGATGACCGTGCCGCCCAGCACATCCCACCAGTCGTGGCGGTCGCTCTTGACGCGTCCCCAAGCAACAAAACTGGACACCACGTAGGCTGGCACGCCCCATTTCCAACCATAGCGTCTCATCAGGAAAGTCGAGCCATTGAAGGCCACGGCCGTGTGGGTGCTGGGAAAGGCATGGTGCCCCGTGCCGTCAGGGCGGTCCTTGCGAATGCACAATTCCAACCCGTAGTTCACAGCAAGGCAGGTAGCCGTACTCAACCCCAGTTGCTTTAAGCCCTTGCTGTCGTGCTTGGCGATGGCCACTCCCAGGGCAGTGGCGTCGGGCAGCAGGCACAGCACGTCGGTCGTGTGCCTCAACGCGTCATCTCCTGCATGGGCATTCACACTGCACGCCACCAGCAGGACGGCAAGTATTATTCTGGCGGATTTCATCATAATTCTTAATAGAGTTTGCGCAGCAGGTCGGTGCGATGGATACGCTTCAAGGCGGCGGTGATGGCGGCGCGGTTCTTGCGGTCATACCAGAAGAAGAACAGCCGCTGAGCCTGCTTTTCCATCGGCGTCTTGGCGCAGTACACGGGTTTAAGCGTATAGGGATGGAAGCCGGTGTAATAGGTCTCGGTCGAGATGGTCATCGGGGTGGGGGTGAAGTCCTGAACCTGCTCCAGGCGGAAGTCCAGCTCCTTGGTGATGGCGGCCAGCTCGGCCATGTCGGCTTCGTGGCAGCCGGGATGGGATGAGATGAAGTAGGGGATGAGTTGCTGACGCAGGTGGTACTTCATGTTCACGCGGTCAAACAACGCCTTGAAACGCCTGAACAGCTCAAACGACGGCTTGCGCATCAGCATCAGCACCTCGTCGCTCGTGTGCTCGGGAGCTACCTTGAGCCGGCCCGAGACATGGAAGCGTATCAGCTCCTCGTTGTATCTCGCATTGACCTTATCAACGACAGGATCACCCGTGCGGTGCATCGACAGGTCATAGCGCACGCCGCTACCGATAAATGATTTCTTCACCTCGGGCAGCGCGTCAACGGCATGATAGATGTCGAGCAGGCGGCTGTGGTCGGTGTTTAGGTTGGGACACGGCTGCGGATGCAGGCATGACGGACGCTGGCAGCGCTGGCAACGCTCCAGGTCCTTGCCATGCATGCCGTACATGTTGGCACTGGGACCGCCCAGGTCGCTGATGTAGCCTTTGAAATCCTCCATCTGGGTGACTTGCTTGACCTCTCGCAGGATGGACTCCTTGCTGCGTGAGGCGATAAATTTGCCCTGATGAGCACTGATGGTGCAGAAGGCGCACCCGCCGAAGCAGCCGCGGTGCATGCACACCGAGTGCCTGATCATTTCATAGGCGGGAATGCGCTTACCCTGGTAGCGGGGATGGGGCAGGCGAGTGTAGGGCAGGTCAAACGAGGCATCAATTTGCTCGGTGGTCATCGGTGGGTTGGTGCGGTTCACCTTCACGGCGATGTCGCCTGTGGCCTGCCACACGTTGTGCCCGTGCCACAAGTTGCTCTCCACCTCGATGGTCTTGAAATTGGATGATTGTGCTTTCTTTGACTGCAGGCATTCCTCATAGGGGTGCAGCACCACGTCGGTATCGGTGTTGGCGGCGGGTAGTTCGCTCAGTGGACGACGCACCACCGTCTGGGGAATGTCTGTCAACTCCACGATGCGTTTCCCGGCGGCAAGGGCGGCGGCGATGGCGATGTTAGGCAATTCTCCCATGCCGTACACCAGCAGGTCGGCGGGACAGTCCACGAGAATCGAGGGACGTAACCTGTCCTGCCAGTAGTCGTAATGGGCCAAGCGCCTCAACGACACCTCGATACCCCCAGCCACGACGGGCACATCGGGGAACAGGCGCTTGAGGATTTCGCAATAGACAATAGTGGGGTAGTCGGGACGGGCACCGGCACGGCCGTCAGGGGTGTATGCGTCATCGCTGCGCTTGCGGCGGGCGGCGGTGTAGTGGTTCACCATCGAGTCCATTGCGCCGGCCGACACGCCGAAGAAGAGACGAGGCCGGCCTAATTTCTTGAAGTCGCGCAGGTCGTCGCGCCAGTTGGGTTGAGGCACGATGGCCACCTTGTAACCGTGGGCTTCCAACACACGGCCTATTACGGCGGTGCCCATCGACGGGTGGTCGATGTAGGCGTCGCCAGTGAACAGGATCACATCGGCCTGTTCCCAGCCCAGGTGGTCCATTTCTTTCCTGGTCGTGGGCAGCCACTGGCCCTTGATGCGGTGGTCTGTATGTCCCTTTGCCCCTTTCATTCAATCTGACAAAAAATCTTTAACTTTTCTTCTCCAGCATTTCCTCGAGCTTCAAGATCTCGTCACGGTATTGTGCGGCCTCCAGGAAGTCCATGCGCTTAGCGGCTTCAATCATCTGGGTCTTCAAGCGGTCGATGGCGGCCTGCATATCCTTGCCGCTCATGTAGGCTACAACAGGATCGGCGGCAACGCCGGCGCTGGTGCTAAATTCCTCGGTGTAGCGCATCGTGGGTGCCTTGCTGGTGCCAGAACCTGTGCCCGGCATCGGGGACTGATTGTGGCGGCTGGGTGCAGTCGGGTGGCGCATGTCGGTATCCTGGCCGATGATGGCTGTGCGGGCCTTGATGATGGCTGTCGGGGTGATACCGTGCTCCTCGTTGTACTTGAGCTGCAACGAGCGGCGGCGTTCGGTCTCGTCGATAGTTTGGCGCATCGAGTCGGTGATGTTGTCGGCATACATGATCACGGTGCCGTTCAGGTTGCGGGCGGCACGGCCGGCCGTTTGCGTCAGTGAGCGACGGCTGCGCAGGAAACCCTCCTTGTCGGCATCGAGGATAGCGACAAGCGATACCTCGGGCAAGTCGAGGCCCTCACGCAGCAGGTTCACGCCCACGAGCACATCAATGGCGCCGGCTCGCAGGTTGTCGATAATCTCGATGCGCTCCATTGTCTCCACGTCGCTATGCATGTAGGCAGTGCGGATGTCGAGCCGCTTGAGGTAGTCGCTCAGCTCCTCGGCCATGCGCTTGGTGAGCGTGGTCACCAGGGTGCGCTCGCCGCGCTCAATGCGCAACTGGATCTCCTCAACCAGGTCATCGACCTGCCCCTGTGAGGGTCGAACGATGATCTGGGGGTCAAGCAGGCCCGTCGGGCGGATGAGCTGCTCGGTGATGATACCTTCACTCTGGTTCAACTCGTAGTCGGCGGGCGTGGCGCTCACATAGATGGTCTGGTGGGTCAGGGCCTCAAATTCCTCGAATCGCAGTGGGCGGTTATCCAGTGCTGCCTCAAGTCGGAAGCCGTAGTGCACCAGATTGGTCTTGCGTGACTGGTCGCCGCCATACATGGCGCGGATCTGCGGCACGGTCACGTGGCTCTCGTCAATGATGGTCAAGAAATCATCGGGGAAATAGTCCAGCAGGCAGAAGGGGCGCATGCCTGGCTTGCGCCCGTCAAAGTAGCGGCTGTAGTTCTCGATACCTGAGCAATAGCCCACCTCGCGCATCATCTCCATGTCGTAGGTCACGCGCTCGTTCAAACGCTTGGCCTCGGCAAAGCGGTTCTCACGGGCAAAGGCGGCAACCTGGTTCTCGCGATCCAGGTCGATCTGACCCATGGCGGCACGCATGCGCTCCTTGGTGGTGACAAAGATATTGGCGGGGAAGATTTTGAAACCTTCAACGTCCTCGGTGGGCATCTGGGTCTCGCTGTCAAGCACCTGGATGCGCTCAATCTCGTTGCCCCAGAAGATGACCCTCAGCATGATGTCCTCGTCGCTCAAAAAGATGTCCACTGTGTCACCTTTGACACGGAACGTGCCCATCCGCAACTCGGTGTCGCTGCGGGAGTACAGGGCATCCACCAGGCGATGCAACAATTCATCGCGCCCGATCTGGTCGCCCACGTGCAGCTCTATGGCGTTGGCGAGAATATCGTCAGGGTTGCCCATACCGTACAGGCACGACACGCTCGACACCACCACGATGTCACGGCGCCCCGACATGAGTGCCGTCACCGTCGAGAGCCTCAAGCGCTCAATCTCGTCATTGATGGCGAGATCCTTCTCGATATACTTGTCGGTCGAGGGAATATAGGCCTCGGGCTGATAGTAGTCATAGTAGGAGACGAAGTAGTGTACCGCATTTTCAGGGAAGAAACTCTTGAACTCGGCATACAGCTGAGCGGCCAGCGTCTTGTTGTGCGACAAGACCAGCGTAGGGCGTCCCGTCCGCGCGATGACATTAGCCATCGTGAAGGTTTTGCCCGAGCCCGTCACGCCCAGTAACGTCTGATAGGGAACGCCATCGTTCACACCGATGGACAGCTCCTCAATCGCCTGCGGCTGGTCACCCGTCGGTTCATATTCACTGTGCAGTTTATACTCCATTGTCTTTACTTTTTCTCCAACTTGCAAAATTATGAAAAAATCCCCACATTCCCCTCTGTTGATCAGAAAAACCAACACGCCTCTCATGCAATGATGACTCTTGCAGCACGAGAGGCGCGTCGGTGTAGTGCAAGCCTAAGGCTTGTAAAAGGGTGTGCGTCAGAATTGACGGGCAGCATTCAGCATCACCTCACTCAGGGTGGGGTGACCGTGGATGCTGCGAGCCAGCAGGTCAACAGTGGCACCGGCATTCATGGCGGTGACGACCTCTTGAATCAGGTCGGCAGCATGGGCACCACAGATGTGGCAACCCACAATCTGGCGTGAACCATTCTCGACAATCATCTTAATCAGGCCGTCGGTCTCGTTCATGGCCACGGCCTTGCCGTTGCTGCGGAAGAATGATTTCTTCACGGTCACGTCAAGACCTTTCTCGGCACACTGCTCCTCGGTGAGGCCCACCATAGCCAACTCGGGAACGGTGAACACGGCGCTGGGCACGATATCAAGCTTGATATCATCGGCCTTGCCGAGGATGGCGTGCAGGGCGCGCTGTCCCTGGGCGCTGGCGGCATGGGCAAGCATCATGCGACCGTTCACGTCGCCGATGGCGTAAACACCCTTGACGTTGGTCATCATGTTGTCGTCAACCTCGATGCCACGACGGCCCACGGCGACACCCACGGTGTCAAGACCTTGAGGCAACACGGGCTGGCGGCCGACTGACATCAGCACCTTCTCGCAGGTCACACTTTGAGGTTTGCCCTTGAGCTCGTAGCTCACGGTCAGGCCGTCCTCGCCCTGGGTGATGCCGTTGACGGCGGCGCTGGTGATGATCTTGATGCCGCGCTTTGACAGGACGGTCTTCAGGCGCTTGGCCACATCCTTGTCAAACGGTGGCAGGATTTCCTTGCAGTACTCGATGACGGTCACCTCGACGCCAAACGTGCTGAATACGGCGGCAAACTCCATGCCAATCACGCCGCCACCCACGATGCACAGGCTCTTGGGAAGCGTCTCCATGGCCAGGATGTCGTCGCTGGTCATCGCCAGGTCGGCCCCCGCGATGGGCAGGCCGCGCGGTGCTGAACCAGTGGCAATGATGATGTTCTTGGCACTGTATTCCTCGCCGTTGACAACAACGGTGTTGGCATCCTTGAGCTGGGCCTCGCCCTTGATGGCAGTGATGCCGGGGGCACCCATGAGCATCTCCACGCCCTCACGCAACTGCTTGACAACAGCCTCCTTGCGCTCAAACACGGGTGCGTAGTCAATGGCCAAATCTCCTGTCTTCACGCCCCACACCTCGCTCTCGCGCATCAGGTTGATGACCTCGGCGTTGCGGCACAGGGCCTTGGTGGGGATGCAACCGCGGTTCAGGCAGGTGCCACCCATCTGGTCGCGCTCGACGATGGCGACGGTCAGGCCATGTGCGGCAGCATCGGCAGCAGTCTCGTATCCGCCAGGACCGGCTCCTATAATAATAATGTCAAACATATTTAGAAATCTGTCTTTTATTATCATGATGAACTACGAATTACGCGAATTAAACAAATATTTTGTGTGCTGATGAAATTCGTAAAATTCGCGTAATTCGTAGTTTCAACGATTGTTATTATTGGCTATCGGCAACAAGCTCGCGCCAGGTCACAATGGGGTGCAGAGCGGCCTGGGTGTCGTCGAGACGACGAACGGGCGTGTTGTGCGGGGCAGTCTTCACCATCTCGGGATCGTCCTTGGCCTCTTGAGCAATCACGCGCATGATGCGGATAAACTCGTCGAGGGTCTGCTTGCTCTCATTCTCGGTGGGCTCTACCATGAGGGCCTCGTGGAACAGCAAGGGGAAGTAGATGGTGGGAGCATGGAAGCCATAGTCCAGCAGGCGCTTGGCCACATCGAGCGTGGTCACACCGGTGGACTTGTCCTTCAAGCCGTCATAGACAAACTCGTGCTTGCACACGCCGCCGATGGGCAGCTCGTACACGTCCTTCAACGACTCCTTGATGTAATTGGCGTTGAGCGTTGCCAGCGGGCCAACCCACTTGAGCTGGTCACGGCCCAGGGTCAGGATGTAGGCCAGGGCGCGCATCATCACGCCGAAGTTGCCCAGGTGACCGCTGATGCTGCCGATGGACTTGTCGCTGCACTCCAACTTGAAGTAGTCGTAGTCGGCCTCTTCAACCTTGACGACACGGGGATTGGGGAGCAGGTGCTCCAGACCGGCACGAACACCGACGGGGCCGCTACCAGGACCACCGCCGCCGTGAGGCGTCGAGAAGGTCTTGTGAAGGTTGATGTGCATGATGTCAAAGCCGATGTCACCGGGACGCACCTTACCCAGCATGGGGTTCAGGTTGGCGCCATCATAGTACATCAGACCGCCGCAATCGTGAACGGCCTTGGCAATCTCGCCGATGTTGTGCTCAAAGATGCCCAGCGTGTTGGGGTTGGTCATCATCATGCCGGCGATGGTGTCATCGAGCAGGGGACGCAGGTCGTCTACATCGACGGTGCCGTCGGGACGACTCTTCACAACAACCACGTCGAGGCCGCAGACGGCCGAGCTGGCGGGGTTGGTGCCATGGGCGCTGTCGGGGATGATGACCTTGGTGCGCTTCACGTCACCACGTTCCAGGTGGTAACCGCGCATGATCATCAGACCGGTCAGCTCTCCGTGGGCGCCGGCATAGGGGTTGAGCGTGAACTCGCTCAAGCCCGAAATTTCGGCAAGGCTCGTCTGCAGGAAGTAGTAAACGGCCAGGGCTCCTTGCGTGGTCTCGGGGTTCTGCAATGGGTGCAGACCCGTGAACTCGCGGTGCGCAGCGATCTCCTCGTTGATTTTGGGATTATACTTCATCGTGCACGAACCCAGGGGATAGAAACCCGTGTCCACACCGAAGTTGTTGTTGCTCATGTTGGTGTAGTGGCGCACAACGCTCAGCTCGTCAACCTCGGGAAGCATGGGTGCGTGCTCACGCATCAGTTCCTGGGGCAGGTCGCTCATCTTGTACTCGGCACACCTGTTCTCGGGCAGGGAATAACCCTGACGGCCATTCTGTGACAACTCAAATATGAGTTTACCGTAAAAAGTGTTATTCATAACTTACTTGCCCTCCTTTTCTTCATTAAAGGTTACACATGCGTCAACAAGGTCATCACAGTCCTCGCGGCTGTAGGTCTCGGTCACGGCGATCAGCAAGGTGTCGTCGGCAATCTTGAGACCGCACTGCAGGTACTCCTCATTGCAATACTCCTGCAACTCGTCGATATTGAGCTTGGTCTTCACGGCAAACTCGTTGAGGAACGGCTTGTCGGGGTAGGCCATCTCGAACAGACCCGTCTTCACCAGGCTCTCGGCCAGGTAGTGGGCATTGCTGTAGCTGATGGAGTTCACCTCCTTCAGGCCCTTGGCACCCATCAGACCCATATACACAGTCACGTACAGGGCCATCAGGCTCTGGTTGGAGCAGATGTTGCTCGTGGCCTTCTCGCGACGGATGTGCTGTTCGCGGGCTTGAAGCGTGAGAACGAAGGCGCGCTTGCCGTCAGCATCCTTGGTGGCACCAACGATGCGACCCGGCATCTTGCGGATCAACTTCTTGGTCGTGCACAGGAAGCCCACATAAGGACCGCCATAGTTCAAGGGAATACCCAAGCTCTGGCCGTCGCCCACAGCGATGTCGGCACCCCACTCGGCGGGAGTCTTGACAACGCTCAATGCGGTGGCAACGCAGTGCATGATGAGCAACGCCTTGTGATCGTGGCACATCTCGGCAACGCCGGTGTAGTCCTCAAGAATGCCGTAGAAGTTGGGCGTGGCAACGATAACGCCTGCCACGTCGTCCTTCTCCAGCTCGACCTTGAGGGCGTCATGGTCCATCACGCCTCCCTTGGCGGGAACCATGTCGATCTGGATGCCCTGGTACTTAGCGTAGGTCTTCACCACGCGCAGCACATAGGGGCTGATGGTCTCGCTCACCAGCACGCGCTTGCGCTTCTTGGCGTTGGAGACTGCCATCATCATGGCCTCGGCAGTGGCCGTCGTGCCGTCATACATCGAGGCGTTGCTCACCTCCATGCCCGTCAACTCGGCCATCATGCTCTGGTACTCGAAGATGTATTGCAGAGTTCCCTGCGAGATCTCGGCCTGGTAGGGAGTGTAGGCGGTAAGGAACTCGCTGCGCTTCACGATGTCTTGAACGACGGCAGGGCTATAGTGGTCATAGTAACCTGCGCCCAGGAAGGTGCGCATGGTGATGTTGCCCATCCCCAGGTCGTCAAAGAAACGGCGCACTTCAATCTCGCTCATCGACTCGGGCAGCTCATACTCCTTCTTGAGTTGCAGCTCCTGAGGCACGTCCTGATAGAGGTCGTCCAGCGACTTGACTCCAGCCGTGCTCAGCATGGCTTTCATCTCCTCGTCGGTGTGCGGAAAAAATTTATAACTCATTGATAAATAGACTATTTTTGTTTTTTTAGTTTCAAATAGTCCTTAAGGTCGATAAGGTCCTTAAGGACTTTAGTGCCTTTTATTCAATTCTTTAATTATTCGCCGATCATGTTCTTGTAGGCTGCGGCATCCATCAGGCCGTCGAGCTCGCTCTTGTCGCTCAACTCAACCTTGATGATCCAGTTCTCAAAGGCGTCCTTGTTGATCAGGCCGGGCTCGTCCTCGAGGGCTTCG
>JBGUKK010000101.1:0-5760 GCA_045114435.1 Sodaliphilus sp. | reverse complement strand
AAAGGGAGGGATTCGAACCCACGGTACGCAAAGCGTACAACGGTTTTCGAGACCGCCCCGATCGACCACTCCGGCACCTTTCCAGTCATGCTGGTGAGCTCATTGACTCACAAAGCGGGTGCAAAGTTAGGTCTTTTTTTCCACCCGACAAAATATTTTTAGAGGTTTTTTAATCCGTCGATGGTCTTGATGGGGTCTTCGGCGCCAAAAACGTAGCTGCCAGCGACGAGGATATCGGCCCCTGCTTCAGCGAGTTGGGCACCGGTGATGTCGTTCACACCGCCGTCAATCTCGATGAGGGCGTTGGAGCCGTTGAGGGTGATGAGTTGTCTCAGCTCGCGCACCTTGTTCAGTGTCTGGACGATGAATTTCTGTCCACCGAAACCGGGGTTGACCGACATGAGCAGCACGAGGTCCACGTCGCAGATGATGTCACGCAACATCATTACTGGAGTTGCGGGGTTGAGCGCCACACCTGCTTGCATGCCGGCGTCGTGTATCTGTTGGACGACGCGGTTGAGGTGGGTGCAGGCCTCTTGATGAACGGTCATGATGCGCGTGCCGCAGTCTCGCACCTGCGGGATGAACTTCTGGGGCTCAACAATCATCAGGTGCACGTCGAGGGGCTTTTGGCACAGGCGCTGCACGTGCTTGATGACGGGGAAACCGAACGAGATGTTGGGCACGAACACGCCGTCCATCACGTCGAGGTGCAACAGGTCGGCGTTGCTGCGATTGATCATTTCGATGTCCTTGGCGAGGTTGCCAAAGTCGGCCGACAACAATGAGGGTGAAACTATCATATTTTTTAGATTTTAGACGTTAGATTTTATATGGTAGTCTATAGACATTAGACGTTATTTGGTTGCTGGGCGCTTGCGGATGGCCTGATAAGCGAGAAAGAGGACAATGAAGATGGCCAATGCGTAGCCTGCCCATGACAGGTAGCTGTTGTAGTGCTCTAACTGCACCAGCAGCTCTTCCTCGGGGAAATGGAGACTCAGCCAGTACCCCAAGCCGGCAAGCACGATATTCCAGATGCCGGCGCCGAGCGACGTGAACAGGGCAAAAGTGCCGAAGTGCATGCGCGACAGGCCCGCGGGGATGGAGATGAGCTGGCGAATGGCGGGAATCAGCCGGCCTAGGAAGGTCGAGATGGCGCCGTGACGGTCAAAGTAGGCCTCGGCTTTCTCCACCTTCTCGGCATCAATGAGGCACATGTGTCCGAGTCGGCTGTTGGCGAAGGCATAGACCACAGGGCGCCCGATAAGCAACGATAGCACATAGTTGATGATGGCGCCGAGCAGTGCGCCCAGCGTGGCCACCACAACAATCATTGTCACGTTCAGGTCCCCGTTGCGGGCGGCAAAGTAGGCCGCTGGCGGTATCACCACCTCGCTGGGGAAGGGGATGAATGAGCTCTCGATGGCCATGAGCAGCAGGATGGTGCCATAGGTCAAGTGCTCCTTGTACCAGTTATATATCGTAACGATGTCGTGAGGCATGAATTTGAGAATGGCCACAGCCACCGCTCCCAGCACCACGAGAATCACAATCAGTTGTATCGTATCCTTTTTCATATCAAGGGCAAAATTACGGCAAAGCTGCTGAATTGCCAAATTTTTATTGAGGCAATTATATTTTACTTGGGAAGGGAGAGGCTCATTTCGCAAGCTTTACACTCACACGTGACCTTGAGCAGCGTGGTGCCGTTTTGCAGGAAGAGGTCGTGTGGCAGGCGTGAGGCGTTCTTGCCCTTGAGGCAAGCGCCAAGCTGGCGCCGCAGGCAGTAGCGTGTGTGCATCAGTGGGGTAGAGGCTGTGGCGGGGGTGCCGGCTTCGAGGGCTGGCGTGATGGTGGCTGCGCCATGGTCGCGGTAGAGCTGCTCGGCCAGCCGGTTGGCAACATTGTCGGCTGGCGTGAGGACGGTGACAGGGCATGGTGCGGACGGGTCTTCGGGACGGCGCTTGTCAACTGGTCGCGTGATGAGGTGGGTGCGATCGAGCAGGTCGACAGCCTCGCGGCGCAGGCGTGCCAGCAGCGAGGCGGGAATGAAAATGTCTCCAGGCACCTGGGCTTCATCGAGGCGGTAGATGGTGCCGCCCAGTTTGGCGAGTTCGGCGCGTTGCCGTTCGCCTTGCGGTTTGTCGGCGGCTTGCAGTTCACATTCGATGGTGTGTGACACATGGTTGCCACGTTCGTCATTGAGGGTCAACGACAGCAGTCGGCCTGTGTAGCGTAACTCGGCATTAACGGCAATGGTGCGCGTCGCCGACGGCTTGGTCAGCAGGTCGTTAAATGCCTTGTCGGCAGTGCGGTAGATCAAGGTGCCGCGGGGGATGGCGGCGCGGGCGCGCAACAGCACGGTGCCGCCGCCCATGGCGCGATTGACGCGGGCGCCGGTGAAGGTGCCTTGGGCATCATAGTAGCTCAAGCCGTCGCCGTTGGCCAGGGTGGCCTGGGTGCTGATGGTGAGCGTGTTGCCATGGCAACGTACAACACGTCCCAATGGCTCGCCTTGCGACTTGGGTGTGTCGATGGATGCGATGGAAGTCCCATCCTGGGGGCGCCGCTCGTCGAGGAAATAATGGGTGAAGCCGCGGTTGAAACTTTTTTCTATCGCTGGGGTGAAGGTCAGCTCCACAGTGCCGTGTGACGCACGACGGTAGCGGTCTTGCTGGCGGTCGATGATGCGGTCAATGGCGCGCCGGTAGAAGGCCACCACGTTCTTGACGTAACCAATGTCCTTGAGGCGCCCCTCAATCTTGAACGAGGAGACACCGGCTGCCATCATCTCTTCTAGACGGTCGTGACGGGCCATGTCGCGCAGCGACAGCAGGTGCTTGCCCTCAACAAGCACGCGTCCCTGGCGGTCAACTAGGTCATAGGGCAGCCTGCACAACTGGGCACACTCGCCGCGGTTGGCGCTTCGCCCTTTCAGCACCTGGCTGATGGCGCAACGGCCGCTGTAGCTCACGCACAGGGCGCCGTGGACAAACGCCTCCAGCGGAACGGTGGTCACCTTGCGGATGGCGGCAATCTCATCGAGGGTGAGTTCGCGTGCCATGACCAGCTGCGAGAAACCGAGGGCTTCAAGAAAACGCGCCTTGTCGGGCGTGCGCAGGTCGCATTGTGTGCTGGCATGAAGGGCAATGGGGGGCAGATCGAGACGCAGCAACCCCAAGTCCTGCACAATGAGCGCATCCACGCCGATGCGGTACAGGTCGTGCACCAGTCGCTCTACCTCGCACAGCTCGTCGTCATAGATGAGCGTGTTGACCGTGGCATAGATTTTGGCATTGAACCGGTGGGCATGATCGCACGCCCGACGAACGTCGTCGAGCGTGTTGGTGGCGTCGGCTCGTGCACCGTGATGGGATGCACCCATGTACACCGCATCGGCGCCATGGTCGATGGCGGCGATGGCGATGTCGGCGTCGCGGGCGGGAGCCAGCAGTTCTATGTCAACAGGGTGGGACATGGTCATGTGGGCTGCGGTATTGCCGCAGTGGGGTCTATCGGTTCGTTAGATGTTGAGGGTGAAGGCGTCGGCATCGCGCCAGGCAGGGAATTTCTCCCTGAACTGTGCCAACAGGGCAGGGGAGAGGTCGGCCGTGATGACGGGACTGGTCATGCGCTGGGCGATGACCTTGCCCTTGAAGTCGATCACCAGGGACGACCCTTCGGGATACTCCACGCCGGCGGGATCGGTGCCGCAACGGTTCACACCGCACACGTAGCATTCATTCTCCATGGCGCGGGCCGCCAGCAGGGTGCGCCACACTTTCTCGCGTGACTTGGGCCAATTGGCGATGACCACGAGCAGGTCGTAGTTGTTCTTCACGTTGCGGCAGAAGACGGGGAACCTCAGGTCATAGCACACCACCAACTTGATGTTAAAACCACGGAATCGAACGATGGGCGCTGCCGTCAGTCCCTGGTTGAACACCTTGTCTTCTCCGCCGAAGGAGAACAGGTGCCGCTTGTCGTAGTAGGTCTCGTCACCGTTAGGCTCAATGAAGAAGGCGCGGTTGTAGAGTTGCGCAGCCGTGTTGGCCAGGAAACTACCGATGATGCCCACGTGGTATTCTCCGGCAATCTTGCGCAGGGTGTGCAGCGTGTCGCCACTGTTCCACTCGGCGACGGCAGCCGCCTGATCGCGGTCGCCGGTCATGAAACCCGTGGTGAACAGTTCGGGCAGGATGACCAGGTCGGTGTCGTCGGGCATGTTGCGCATGTTGCGCTCCAGTTGCTTGATGTTGGCTTCGCGGTCACCCCAGACGATGTCGTCCTCGATGAGGGTGACGCGCAGGTTACGAGAAATCATCTTTTTATCGGTTATGGATGTTAAAATGGAATCGTTGGTAATGATGGAGAAGACGGACAAGTAGTGACTCCCCACCGGTCATTCGTCTCTAATCATGAGATGGTGGCTATCAGCCATTTCATTCTTCCAGCTCTGTCACGAACTTCTCGGGATACTTGCCGCAGCCGTGCTGCTGAAAGTACTGCTTGATGCGCACCAGGTCGGCTTCAGCATCATCACTCAGCTCAAATTCCCTGTCGATGCACACCACCTTCTTCTGGTAATCAAAGTAGGCGAGCACGAGCGGCACCTGGGCGTCCCGGGCCATGAAGATGGCGCCCTTGTGCCAATTGGGGTTGGCGCTGCGGGTGCCTTCGGGGGTGACACCGATGGCGAGTTTGGGCGTCGTGCTGTAGGCCTCGACAATCGACTGGGTGAGGTTTCCGTGCTGGCGACGGTTAACGGGAATGCCGCCCAATGCCTTGAGCAGATAGCCCATGGGGAAGAAGAACCACGTGTCCTTCATCAGGAAGCCGGCCTTCATGCCCACCGAATGGATGCCCAATTCGCCCAGGATGAAATCCCAGTTGCTGGTGTGTGGAGCGATGACGATGATGCACTTGTCGGGCATCGTGAGGTTGACCGTGAAGGTCCACCCGGCTTTCTTCAATATCCAACCAGATAGGTTCATGAGCGATGGGTGTTGAGATGAAAAGGGTGAATAAGTTGGATGGGTACGAGGGCGTTTGGGTGAAGGGGAGCAGGGAGTGAAGTCCTGTGCACGCTTACTCCTGTCCACCCACACACCCACCGTCTTGCCCCAATCGGCGGGGCGAAATATTACTTATTGGAGGGCATGAGCTCGTTCATGCGCTTGGCGATGTTCTCGACCTCGGCGCGGAAGTACTCGCTCAACTCTTTCTCGCACTGCTTGAAGAAGGTGCGGCGGGCCTTGTTGTACTCCTTGCGGTTGGCAAAGTCTTTCACCTTCTTGTCAAACTTGTTGCTCACGCGGTTGATGGCCTCTTGCTGAAGCAGGGCAGTGTCGATGATGATGCTGTCCCATTCCTCGGTCTTGCCGGCACCAAACGCCGATTCTGCAAAGATGCACTCGCCTGCAATGTCGCCACAGGCATTCATGATAGCTTTCTTGATCTGTCTTTTGCTTGCCATAATTATTATAGGTATTATACAAATGAATGTAACAATGCGCTAAAGTACATAATTAATCTCATTTAGCAGCACTGATTGGCTTAAAAAATGCCGAAAACAGCCAAAAATGGTGCCTTTAGCTTTTTTTTAGAAAAAAAGTGACGAAAAATTTTGCCAGTATCAAAAATGGCAGTAATTTTGCATCGCTTTTCTACGGAGATATCGTCTAGTGGTCTAGGACGCCGCCCTCTCACGGCGGAAACCAGGGTTCGAGTCCCTGTTTCTCTACAAGCAAAGCCTTC
>JBGUKK010000100.1:0-4094 GCA_045114435.1 Sodaliphilus sp. | reverse complement strand
GCCTGAATGGTGGAATCGGTAGACACGAGGGACTTAAAATCCCTTGGCCATTGCGGCCGTGTGGGTTCAAGTCCCACTTCAGGTACCTATAAAGGCTGATAATCAATTGATTACCAGCCTCTATTTTTTATCTCAATAAGTGTTGTTTATTTCATCACCTCGACGATGGCCTTGCCCAGATGGTCGACGATGTCGCTCGCTATCATGCCATAGGTGCCATGCTCCTGAGCGGCCAGGTCACCAGCCAGACCGTGCAGATAGACGCCGAGCACGACCGACCAGTCGGCAGGATAATTCTGAGCGATGAGCGCGCCGATGACGCCCGTGAGCACGTCTCCACTGCCGGGAGTCGCCATTCCAGCGTTTCCGCTGCTGTTGACATAGATCTTGCTGTCGGGACGCACCGTCATGGTGTAGTGACCCTTGAGCACGATGGTGATGTTGTAGATCTTGGACACGTCGAGGGCCTTCTTGAGGCGCTCCTCGTCGGTGTTATGGTCACCGAACAGGCGGTCAAACTCGATGGCGTGGGGCGTGATGATGGAACGCGGCGGGATGCTACGCAGCAACATGGGACGGCGGGCAATGCAATTCAGGGCATCGGCATCGAGCAGACAGGGGCGCTTGAAGTTCATGATGAACTTGTGAACGGCCTCCAGCGTCTCGTCGTTGGTACCGATGCCAGGGCCAAGCGCCACCACGCTGTAAGTGTGGCGCAAGTCAATGGCCGTGGTCATGATCTCGTTGCGGTCGGGCTCAAAGAGTGCCTCGGGAACGGCCGTCTGCAAGACTTGATAACCGCACCTCGGGGCGTGCACGGTCACCAGGCCGGCACCGGCACGCAGTGCGCCACGAGCTGCCATCACTGCTGCACCCATCATGCCATAACTGCCGGCGATGAGGAGCAACGTGCCATGGTCATACTTGTTGCTGAATGGGTTACGAGGGCGCATCACCTCATGAACGTCTTCACGCTCGATGAGGTAGAAGTCGGTCGGCATTCGCGCCACGCTCTCGTGGTCAAGCTCGATGTCCAGCACCTTGCACTCGCCCACACAATCGGCATTCTCGGCAAAATAGAAGGCCAGTCGCTTGCTCTGATAGGTGAGCGTGAGGTCGGCGCGGATGATATTGCGGCGGTCATTGCCCATATTCCACTCACCGAACATGCCCGACGGGATGTCGATCGACACCACGTAGGCATCACTCGAGTTGATGTACTGCACCAGCGCGGTGTAACCGCCCTTCAACGGCGTGCGCAGCCCGTTGCCGAACAGGCCGTCGACCACAACGTCATTCTCGGTCAGTTCAGGCGGATTGAAGTTCTGAATCACCTCGATGAAATCAATGTCATCGCCGACCGTCTGCAACAAGCGGTCACGGTTGGCAAGACAGCACGGCGAGAGCTGCGCCGACTTGATGTTGAACAGATAGACCTCGGGGCGGTAACCTTGTTCATACATCATACGGGCAACAGCGAGGGCATCGGCACCGTTATCACCGGGGCCAGCAAAAAAGACGAAACGCTTGGACGTTCTCCAGCGCGATATCAGTTCATAGGACACGGCCGATGCCGCCCTCTCGATGAGGTCCAGCATCTCGATGTTCTCCTTTTCCACAGTGCGGTCGCCGATGCGACGCAGTCCATCGTTGGTGAATATTTTCATTCTGGTTGAGTGATTTTCAAGTTCCGTTTAATTGAGACAACAAAGTTACTTCTTTTTTAGCGGATGGAATACAATTAGAAAAGAAAATATCAATAAAAAATATCTTAAAAAATGTAATGTCGGCCACAGCCGCTCACCTGCCGCATTCTAGCCCACTCGCGTTGCCGCTCCCCCGACCAGGGCACGTCAAGCCAGCAATCATCATGACAGCAGGCTACAAGGCACCCCCTCACCCTGGCAAAGCGCAGTTTTGCTGATTTATCGCTGAAAAACTCGTTCAAGCGGAATTATATAAAAACTTTTTTACTACCTTTGCTGCCAAATTAACTACTAACATCAAATAAATCGGATAATTGTAATGAAAAAACGATTACTTCTTTCCTTGACAGTCGTCTTGACGGCTCTTATGTCAATGGGACAGACGCTGAACATCGGCGGGCACCGCGCTCCGCTCGACAGCAAGTACATGATGTGGTTGTGCAGTGTGCCTCAGTCAACATTCGGCACCGACTACAGCGCAACCGTGAGCTACGGAGAAGAGTTGACCCAACTGACTATTGACACCACCATCGTGGCCAATGGCGACACCTACGTCTTTGAAGACATTCAAGGCGGCAAGCACTACGACATCACAATCCAGATGGGTGACAGCATCATCACCGGCTCCATCACCTTCACCTGGCTGCCCATCGTGGAGCTCTTCGGTGACTTCAACACCTATTATCATCCGGCAACCGTCATCGTCAGCGAGCCCGACTCGGCATACGCCGAGCCCATCAAGGCCAAGGTGAAAACCCGTGGCGGCGCCACCAACGGCAATACCAAGCACAAACGCAACTACCGCATCAAGTTCCAGAACGAGGACAGCGCCAGCACCAAGCTCAACAAACGATTCTTCGGCCTGCGCAACGACAACAGCTGGAACCTTGACGCCGGACAGATGGACTTCCTGCGCGTGCGCAACCGCGTCAGCACCGACCTGTGGCTCGACATGTCCCGCAAGCCCTGGTACAGCGACACCGTGGCCAACGTGCGTAACGGCTCACGCGGACAGATGGTTGAGGTCATGCTCAACGGCGAGTACCGCGGCATCTACAACATGTGCGAGCCCATCGACCGCAAGCAGTTGAAGCTCACACGCTTTGAAGACGACACCAAGACATTCCACGGCGTGCTCTACACCGCCTACACCTGGACCAAGACCGTCTCGATGAGTGAACCTGCCAGCAAGTACAATGTCACCAAGTGGGATGGTTTCGAGGCCAAGTATCCCGACTATGACGAGGTGCACCGCCTGAACTGGAAGCCTTTGCAGAACGCCGTCTGGTTCGCCAACCGTGCCGACAAGGACCCGCAGCTGTTTGTCGACAGCATCGGGCACTACTTCGACATCCCCGTCATGCAGGACTACTTCATCTTTATCGTCGCACTCCAGGCTCTGGACAACGAGAGCAAGAACATCTACTATGCATGTCCCGACATCAACGAGACAGCACGCTTCACCATGACCCCCTGGGACCTCGACATCTGCCTTGGACAGAACTATGCCCCGGGCGTCAACCTCCCCGAGATGGTAAAGCCCGAGCGCAAGATTGAATGGATCAGCCACCTGCCCATGGTCAACATGTGGAACAACATGGACTACCGCCACGAGATCATCGACCGCTACAAGGAGCTGCGCCAGACCGTTCTCAACACCGACAGCCTCGTCAACCGTTATCGATCAGCCATCGACGCGCTCGAGAACAGCGGTGCCGCAACACGTGAGGAGATCCGCTGGAGCGGTGACTCCGACCTGGCAAAGAAGACGCTCGACCTGAGTGCCGAGATGGACTACGTTGAGGACTGGATCCGCCGTCGCATGGCCTACATCGACGAGAACGTCTTCATCATGGACTACAAGCCCGATGTCCCCGAGCCCCAATACCTGCGTGGCGACGTCAATGGTGACGGCGAGGTTAACATTGCCGACGTCAATGTCATCATCGACATCATCCTGGGCGGCACCTATGACGAAGGCACCCTCAAGCGAGCCGACGTCAACGAAGACAAAGAGATCAACATCGCCGATGTCAATGCCGAGATTGACATCATCCTGTGATAAACGGTCGGCTGTCTTAAAGCAAGCCCGCTAACGACACAGCGACGGGCGCCAGCACCTCAATGCTGACGCCCGTCATTGTTATTAAAGAGATTTCAGAACATCAGATTATAGTGGCGCCTGATGAATTTCCCCCATCGCCGAGGCGGCAGTGCCATCCCACGGCAAGCCATTCCCACACACGAAGAAACGCAGCCGCGACATCGTCGCAACTGCGTCCCATTGAGAGATTCGGTTGAGTGATTCGCGTGGGGCTCGAACCCACGACCCCATCCTTAAAAGGGATGTGCTCTACCTGCTGAGCTAGCGAATCTCCCAAAAAGCGG
>JBGUKK010000099.1:0-1722 GCA_045114435.1 Sodaliphilus sp. | reverse complement strand
CTATCGTTGGGTAGGTACCAACACCAGCGCCAACCAGTTCTGGTTCAACAGCGATGCCGACGGCAATCTTGCCGCCCCCAACGCTGTCGGTGCCTTCACCGTTGTTACCAGCGCCGATTGGAATGACGACTATGCAACCTTTGAGCTCGATCTTCCCTACGCTCTGTACAACCAGACTCCGACCGAGACTCCTGCTGATGCAGTCAACAACTATGAGGCTCGTCCCACCGAACCCATGGTGCTGAAGATCATCAACAAGAACAAGCTCACCCCCGCTACCGTGGAGGATCCCGTGATCACCTTCGCTGAGGAGAACAACGTTCTGACCGTTACCGTTAGCTGCGCGACCGAAGGTGCTACCCTGTATGTCAACGGCGAGGCCGTAGAGGGCAACCCCTACACCTACACCGTTGAGCACGCCAACATCTACGAGGAGCAGGTGGTTAACGTAGAGGCTTATGCCGTTAATGGCACCGCTACCAGCGAGACCGTTAAGGACAGCTACACCTTCCAGGCTCAGGAGCAGCCCACCGCCGACGAGCCCGTGATCGAATTTGCCGAGGATGGCAGTGGTGTGATGATCACCATCGAGAACTACACCGAGTACACCATCAAGGTGGACGGCGTTCAGGTTGCTCCCACCCGCAACGAGACCGCCTACTATGTAGAGAAGGTTTATGACAAGGATCAGGCTATCGAGGTATGGGCCAAGAACGCTCCTGGCGATCCCGTTCTCCCCGCCGAGAAGACCGCAACCTACAACCTGCCCGCAAAGGTTAAGGCTCAGAACAGCAAGCCCAGCGTAACCCACAGCTACAATCCCGAGACTGGTGAACTGAACGTTTGGGCTTATGGCTGCACCGAGGATGATGTTGAGTACACCCTGTACTGCGACGGTGTTGAGTACACCGGCGAGATGCCCATCATCGTTGATTCCGAGGCTGGTTACAACCACACCTGGACTGCTACCGCTGTTTCTCCCACCACCACCGTCAGTGAGGTTTCTGATCCCGATGCTATCGTGATCGACGCTGTTGTTCCTCCCACGGTAACTCCCGATCCCGTGATCACCGTTGGTGAGCCCGACATGGAGAATGGTACTATCACCATCACCGTGACTGGCCAGGGTACCGTAACCGCAAGTGTTACCGACTTCAACGGCACTACCAACTACACCGATGAGGATGGCGACGGCAAGATCGAGATCGTGATCCCCATGACCACCGAGGAGAACATGGTGAACGTGAACGCTACCGCTCAGCTGCCCGGTGACAACGTGGTTGCTGGTAGCGCATCAGAGAACTACATCTACGTTCCCGCTAAGACCGCTAAGCCCGTGATCACCTATGTTGACGATCCCGATGCTCAGACTGTAACTGTTACCGCTACCGGTAATGGTAACGTGAAGCTCTACTGGGACGACATGCTCCAGGCTGAGGGCAATGGCACCGCAACTTGGGTAATCCCCTATGGCGACGAGATGGAAGAGTATGGCGTTAGCGCTACCGCTCAGGAGGAGAACAAGGCTGTCAGCGACTATGCTCTGGACGAGATCATCGTTCCCGCTAAGCAGCCCGTAACTCCCGACTACACTCCCGTAGCTCCCAAGGTGACCATCCAGACCAACACCGAGAGTGTTACCGTTGAGGGTATCATCGAGGGCGCAGCTGCCGACTACGGCACCGTTGTTCTCTATCAGGTTGATGAGAACGGCGAGCGTCA
>JBGUKK010000098.1:0-14242 GCA_045114435.1 Sodaliphilus sp. | reverse complement strand
GCGGATGCAGTAGGGGTTGTCCTCGGGGATCATGCGCTTGAGGGCGCGGTGGGCCAGGTTGCCGTGGCCAATCTCGCGGCGGCTCACGCCACGCGGTGCGCGGGCCTCGCCGGTCGAGAAGGCGGGGAAGTTATAGTGGAGCAGGAAGCGCTCGTTCTCGTGACGCAGCACGTCGTCGATGAGCTTCTCGTCGTCCTTGGTGCCCAGGGTCACCGTGGCCAGGGCCTGGGTCTCGCCACGCTTGAACAGGGCCGAGCCGTGGGGATAGGGCAGGTAGTCGGGCTCACAGACGATGGGACGGATCTCGTTGGTCTTGCGGCCATCCAGGCGGATGTGCTCGTCGAGGATGCAACGGCGAACGGCGTCGCGCTGCACTTCCTCATAGTAGCGCTTGATCATCGGTTCCTTCTCCTCACGCTCCTCCTCGGGGATGGTCTCCATGAAGTCGTCGTAGGCCTTCTGGAACGTCTCGTTGCGCCACTGCTTGTCGGCCTTGCCGGCCTGAGCCACGGCGTAGCACTTGGGATAAATCTCCTTGCGCACGCGCTCGTGGAGCTCCTCGTCGTCGGTCTCGTGGCAGTACTCGCGCTTGGTGACACCAAGATCGGCAGCCATTTCCTTCTGAATCAGGCACATGGGCTTGATGGCCTCGTGGGCAGCCTTCAAGGCGGCAATCAGGTCATCCTCGCTCACTTCGTCCATCTCGCCCTCGACCATCATAATATTATCGTAAGTCGCACCTACCATCAATTCCATGTCAGCTTTCTCAATCTGCTCAAACGTCGGGTCGATAACGAATTGGCCGTCGATGCGTGCAACGCGCACCTCGGCAATGGGCTCTTCAAAGGGCACATCGCTCACTGCGATGGCTGCTGATGCGGCAAGACCTGCCAGGGCATCGGGGGCGTCAACACCGTCGCTCGAGAACATGATGATGTGAACGATAGTGTTAGCGTGATAATTGGAGGGGAACAGGGGCCTGAGCACGCGGTCAACAAGACGCGCGGTCAGCACCTCGTAGTCGCTGGCGCGACCCTCACGACGGGTGAAACCGCCGGGGAAACGGCCATAGGCCGAGAACTTCTCCTTGTATTCAACAGTCAGGGGCATGAAGTCCACGCCCTCGTCGGCCTCCTTGGCCGAACATACGGTGGCTAACAACATCGTGTTGTTCAGCCTCAATTCAACAGCTCCATCGGCTTGCTCAGCAAGCTTTCCAGTCTGCAGAGTGATCTCACGTCCGTCACTCAGTACGATGGTTTTAGTAGTAGGTGTCATAAAAAGTTTTACTATAATATATAAAAAAATCGCGCAAAGGTACAAATTATTTTTCAATTAGCCGCCACGATTTGCCACAGAAACGGGTTTGTCATCATGACCTTTAACTAATCTTTGCATCTCGGGGCCTGCAAGACCGCTATTCGGGCAACAATTCTCACGTTAGATACAGCCCCAGGCTTTGTTTTTTACTCGCAAGGGGCTCGCAGGGAATGATTCTTAGCGGCTTGGGGGCGTGAGATTCAGCATCAGGCGATTCTGTGGGGCAATCTGTGCAGGCAAGATGGGTTGTTAACAAGTGTTAATCTATGGTGGGCGTTTGCATGTGTGGGATAATTTCAGTATTTTTGTAGGCATCATTTTGTGCGGGTGGATCGCGACATGAGAGCCTGATGCTGAAATGATAAAGTGTGTGCCTTGCTAAAGTTATCAATTCAAGTTTCTAAAGCGGCTTCGCTCCTTTTAAAACTTGAAGGTTATAGTTTAAAGATTAATGGTTAATGAGATTTTGCTACATGCTGAACTCTTGTTCGTGAGATGTTTAAATATATTTGGTGGCGCCTCAGCCATCGATGCAAGCATCATGGCGTTCGGCTTACACAAATTTTTCTCAAAACTGCAGTCCGCAGTTCCTTAACCTTTAACCTCTAACCTTTAACCTCTAACCAGTGAGCAAGTTAACAACTTGCGAAACTTAAATTATCAACTCTTGATCGATAAACATTTAAAATCTAAACATCAACAAGAATTATGAGAAAATTATTTATCGCATTACTATGTGCCGGCGTGGGGCTGACGATGGCCGCCGGCGAGCCATCGGGCAATGAGGCGCCCGGTGCGCATCCGTCGGCCTTATCGACATCGTCCCGGGTCTTTCACCGTCACTTGCAGCAGCGTCGTGCTGCCAAGCAGCCAGATGCCGCGTCGTTGAGCGCCATGTTGCAATACGGCAAGTCGAGCACCAGGATTGCCGTTGCCGATCAATATGCCCTGATGATCAACGATGACGGCACCTATAGCCTCGATTCCTCTTATTCAGATGGCGGAGCCTATATGGGCCTCCGGTCCTGGAACATCAGCCTCGGTGCGATGAATTCGTCAGGAAGGGTGAAGATCAATTCTTTCCTCAACAGCGTTGACCCGCCTCAACTGTCGATGACGATGAATCAGTCGGACGGCACGGTGACGATCAAGTCGGGACGCTTTTGCCAGCTGATGAAGAAGCTCCCCAACAGCCAACAGATAATCACAACCTGGTTTGTTTATCCCGAGTCCTATATGCTTGACCCGTCGGCCGAGTTGGAGGATATTCACGGCTGGTATGATCCCAGCGATGGGTCCGTCTTCTTTGAGGATGGCTTTTTCCTCGTGAAACAGGAGTATAAAACGTCACTGATCAATCCTTGGTTTGGCGCAGGAAGTGATGGAGGAGGCGACCAGGCCACGTTGGGACTCACTGCTGCTGATATGTCCAAAGACACGTTGTGTGAAGGGTCGTGCTACTGGTCGCCGCTGATGCGCAACGTCAGCATGCTCGCTCCCAATGGCACGCACGCTTACCACAAGGTCGACATCCTGGCCGAGGGGGGTGCAGACACCCCGTCCGACTCCACATCGGGCGGTGGACTCACGCACATCCACTTCGACCCGAGTGAATACAGTGGCTACATCTTCATCGATTTCTCGGATCCTGGCAACACCGCTCTTCCCGATAACTGGGGCGGACGCAATCCAGTCAAGCGGCCGCCGATCAGTTTTAACGACCCCATCCTTGATGATGGTGGCCCAGGCTCCCTCAACCCCGGTAACGGCTGGTCACCGTCGGGCTTCACTGATGCGCTCAATGAGTATGTTGACCCGCAGGTGTTCAAGTCACCTGGTGCCTCGCAGCTGGGGACCAATGGCGGTAGTGCCCACAAGGGAGGCAGTCTGGTCAATCCTGTCAATGTTGACAGCATCTGGAATAAAAAGGAAGGTGGCCACTCCCTCGAGCCGCTCAATTGGGGTGGCCGTCAGAGACCGCCTGTCAGGCCGCCGCAAGGATTAGAAACGGCCATGAGCGACTTCCTGAGAAACGCTCTCTCCCCCGACACGGAGCTTGCTGGTGCCTGGGCCCGTGAGCCGGCTGAAGTGCCCGTGTATATCTGGCAGAACGAGGACACGGTTCATGTGATCAATCTTTACGCGACAGGTGCGTCGGTTCAAGGAACCCTCGTGTCGATGACGGTCAATGCCGCCGGTACCGTGACATTCCCGTGGCAGGATGTGCTCCACGATGGGAACGGCAATGTGGTCCGCAACTACGATTGCGTTAAGGACAGCGTCGACCACAGCGTGACGGTGACACCAGGCAACCAGGGCACAGTAACCCCCAATAAGCTCACTTGGGGCGACACGGCCCTGCTGACCGATGCCACGTCGGCGCCTGGCTGCGCCCTTGCCGATAATGAGCTGTACTTCAATGATGAGAATGGATGCTTCGACGTTGGCGCGAGGGTGAGCGTCACCGATGTGACCACCGCCATCAATCGTGTGCTCGACGGTGACCCCGATGTGGACATCACCACCGTGACCCGCATGATCAACCAGGCGCTCAACACCAAGTAGCCCGTCAACGCCATCAAGATACAGACTTCACAATATCGCTGCCGATATGCATAACTACGGAACAATACTGATCATCGACGATAACGAGGCGATTCTCACCGCCCTGAAGTATTGCCTGGCAGGAACCTTTGAGAGAGTGATGACATTGACCGCCCCCGACACGGTCATCTCCCTGCTGGAGCAGGAACAGGTCAACATCATCCTGCTTGACATGAACTTTACCCTGGGCGTGAATAGCGGCCAGGACGGACTCTTCTGGCTCCAGGCCATCCGCAAGCATCACCCCGAGATTCCGGTGGTGCTGATCACCGCCTATGCCGACGTGTCGTTGGCCGTGAGAGGCCTCAAGCGCGGCGCCGCCGACTTCATCACCAAGCCCTGGGACAATGATGAACTGGTGCGCAAGCTGAAGGATGTCCTCGATGCCGCTACCGAGGTGGCCACGCTCGATGAGGTCGAGGCCGACCACATCAGGCGCGCCATCGACCGGTGCCACGGCAACCTGTCGCGGGCGGCCGAGCTGCTGGGCGTCACCCGCCAGACGTTGTATAACAAGATGAAAAGACTGCAGTGATGAGTGCGGCCGCTATCGTTGCCATCGTCGCCGTCGTGCTGCTGGCCTGCGGCGTGTGGTTCTGGTCCCACCAGCGGCGCCTCGCCACGCGTGCCCGCCTGATGCAGGAGGCGATTCGCAACCATGACCTGACCTTCCGCATCCCCGCCGATTCCGTCTTCAGCGGCGAGCGTGCCCTGCAGGAGACACTCAACCAGTTGAGTGAACAGATCCGCGAGCAGGTCAACCTGGGAGAGGTGGAATCGTGGGAGAAACTCACCCGCGTCCTCACCCATGAGATCATGAACGCCACCGCCCCCATCGCGAGCATCAGCCAGTCGATGCTGGCTCATCCCGCGGTCAAGGGGTCGGACCTTGAGGAGGGTATCACTGCCATCCACAACACGGTGGTGCACCTCAACTCCTTTGTTGACGGTTACCGCAAGTACTCAGAGCTGCAGAAGCCTGTCCCCCAGTTGATTGACCTGGTGGCCGCTGTCAGGGATGTGGAGCAGCTCTACCCCGAGGTGGAGTGGCACGACAAGCTCACTGGCGAGGTCATCATCAAGACCGACCCCAACCTGCTGCGTCAGATTCTCATCAACCTCATCAAGAACGCCATCGAGGCCGGTGCCACGGCCCAGGGCGTGGAATGCACCCTCGGCGAGGATGGCAGGGTGAAGCTCTACATGAGCAACGATGGCGAGATGATACCTGCCGAGGCCCGCTCCTCGATCTTCATCCCGTTTTTCACCACCAAGCGCAAGGGCAACGGCATCGGCCTGTCGCTGAGCCGCCGCCTGCTCACCATCCAGGGCGGTATGATGTCGCTGCTCGACAACCCCCACACGGGCTACCACACCACCTTCCTGCTGGAATTCCCGAGGTAGTTGTTCAAGTTGGGGCTGTACTGTAGTAAAAGGTTAAAGGTTAAAGGTTAAAGGTTAAAGGTTAAAGGTTACAGGTTAAAGGTTACAGGTTAAAGAGATTTTACTACATGCTGAACTCTTGCTTTTGAGGATTTTACATGAATTTAGGTGGCGCCTCAGCCATCGATGCAAGCATCATGGCGTCCGGCTTATTTGCAGTCCGCAGTTCCTTAACCTCTAACCTTTAACCTTTAACCAGTGAGAAAGTTAACAACTTGCGAAACTTAAATATTGACAATATATGGTATTTATTAACCCTAAATGTTGGATTTATGAAAAAAGTATTATGTTTGATGTGTGCGATGCTGCTGGCCGGTGTTGCCTATGCCGACGAGATGCAGCAGACGCCACCCCCCGAGATCTTCTGGGAAGTCGAGGAATCATGTGTGACAATTACTGCCGTGGGGGAGGGCGAAGTCCTGCTGTATGATGAATTTGGCAATCTGGTTGATAATCCGTTTGTAGTGGCCCGATTGATGTACTTTGAAGGAGATATAGACATGACGGTCATGGCCACGGCCCAAGCCGAGGGGTGCCTCGTCAGTGAGCCGGTGTACGAGACGATTCATGTGCCGGCCCTGGAGCGCCCTGTCGTGCCTCCACCCACCTTTGAGCTCGTCGAAGACGACAATGGCATCTGGGTGTACGCTAATGGCGAGAACAGTGCGATAGATGAGGTCTCGCTTTATCTAGTCGATGGCGATGGGGAGGCCATCGAGAATCCGTATTATCTGGAAAAAAGAGACGAGGACTATTATGCCTTTTTCCAGGCTTTGACCATCAGGAATGGATTGTATGACAGCGATTGGGCTTTTTACACAGTTTTCGTGCCGGCCTTGCCCCAGCCTGTCCAACTGCCCGCTCCGGTCTTTACCATCACCGAGAATGAGACCAATGTGATGGTATTGGCTGCATGTGAAGAACCTGGCGCTGCAGTCAGCATGTACCTGGCTGCCCCGGATGACGGCACCTTCGTGCAAATCGAGAATCCATGTTATCTGGACAGGCTGTACGAGGAACAGGTGTTCACCATCAAGGCCGTTGCACAAATGGACGGCTACCTGGACAGTGAAAGCCTGTGCGACATCTGTGTGACTCCATTGTTGGAACCGACCTCTTCACCAACGATCAATCAGGCAAATGTTGGCGATGGCTGTCTTATTACCATCGAACCCGGGCTGGAGGAAGGTTGCGATATCTACTGGCGCCTCAGTTATAACTATAACTCATGGGACGATCCCAATTGGTCTGATTGGAACAACTATAGTGGTCCCCTTGTATTCTCCGATGAGGGGCTATACCTCATTGAGGCCTACGCTATCGCTCCCGGCAAGACCGAGAGTGAACATGTGTTGTTTTCCTTTGTGGTGACCAAGCCGCTTCACTTCGATTTCCAGGTGGATGACATTTTCTACAAGAGAACAGCCAGCGGCGAGGTGAGTGTTGTCGCCCATGGCGATTACCTGATCGGCTATCATGGCGACATCGTGATTCCCTCAACGGTCACTCACAACGGTGTGACCTATATGGTGACCTCTGTAGCGGATAGCGCCTTCAGTGACGGTTATAATGGAATCACGAGTGTGAAAATCGGGGCCTACGTCACCAAGATCGGCAACGGGGCTTTCATGAACTGTTGTGACTTGACCAGTGTGACGCTGGGCGACTATGTCATCAGCATCGGGGACATGGCCTTCAAGGATTGTTGTCGATTGGCCACCGTGACCATCGGTAGCGGCGTCAGGACTATCGGTGCCGAGGCATTTGCCGGCTGTCCCGCGCTGTCGTCGGTCATCTGCAAGCCTGCTGTGCCGCCCGTGATGTCAAGCAGTGACTGCTTCGAGTGCTACGGCAGCGCCACGCTGCATGTGTTCCCCGCTGTCCTCGAGAGCTATCGGGAGAGCGACTACTGGAATCGGTTCACCGGCATCGTTGGCGAGGACAATGTCGCTGGCAGCGAGGGTGATGCCAATGGCGATGGCGTCTTCAACCTCACGGATGTGATCCAGCTGATTAACTCGTTGATCAACGGCAACTGATTTACAGCATTGTAGCTCATTGCGGGCAATCATCGCTGAATGTGGCGGGCAGGAGTGGCAAGTGAGCCTTCTGCCCGCCGGTTTTTTGTCAAGTGTTGATAACTATTTGGGCGAAATTGGTTGGTTTTTCAAATATTCGGTGTAAATTTGCTTGTTAAAACATAATCAATGGCGAAATGAAGGTAAAGAGATTACTTTTGGCCATGGCTGTGAGCGCGTTGTCGCTGGGCGGCATGGCCGTTACCCCCGACTGGCAGAGCCAGGTGGATGAGTATATCGCACAGGGCGAGTTTGCCCGTGCCGAGAAGTTGATGAAGTCCCTGCCCAAGAAGGTGCGTGTGGCCGATGCCGTGCGCATCGACTCGTTGCGCACCATCATGCAGCGCATCCGCACCGACTTCCGCCTCACTCCCGAGGAGGGCGTGAAGAAGATCCGCGAGAAGATGCCCGAGGCCACCGATGCGCAGATCGAGAACTGGAAACTCACCCGTGCCCTCGAGGTGATGAACATCGACGGCAAGGAGATGTGGTTCCGCAAGAGCGTGGGCAACCTGTGGCTCCTGGGCAAGGAATTTGCCGCCCAGAATGCCGCCGACAACCACGAGAGCTTCCTTACCCACCGCAAGTATTACCTCGAGGCCATGCGCACGCCCGCCGATGCCAATGGCGTGCGTGACTGGCGCCACGTCAACATCACCTTCACCCTCGACGTCGAGGCCGATGCCGTGCCCGCCGGCGAGACCCTGCGCGTGTGGATGCCCTTCCCCTACGAGAACCTGCGTCAGCGCAACATCCGCCTCGAGAGCAGCAACCGCGAGGTGACCTTCAGCCAGGGCAGCCTGCACCACACCGTCTATATGGAGGCCGTGGCCGAGAAGGGCAAGCCGACGCACTTTGAATACACCTTCTCCTACGACGTCGGCGAGCGTCACTACAGCCAGCAGGACCTCATCGCCATGCTCGAGCCCTATGACAAGAACAGCGAGGTCTACAGGCGCTACACCGGCGACGAGCCGCGTCACGTCATCATCACCGACGAGATGCGCGCCCTGGCCCGCAAGATTGTGGGCAGCGAGACCAATCCCGTGCTGCAGGCCGCCAAGGTCTATGAGTGGATCGGTTACAACCTGCCGTGGGCCGGTGCCCGAGAATACAGCACGCTGGCCAACATCCCCGAGTATGTCATCGAGAACGGGCACGGCGACTGTGGGCAGGTGGGCCTGCTCTACATCACCCTGGTGCGCTCGCTGGGCATTCCCGCACGCTGGGAGAGCGGCTGGATGCTGCATCCGGGCGAGATCAACTATCATGACTGGTGCGAGACCTACTTTGAGGGCATCGGCTGGATTCCCACCGACCCGTCATTCGGCCGCAGTGCCGTGGGCACCGCACTCAACGACTACTATGCCACGGGCATCGACCTCTATCGCATGGCGACCAACGAGGGCGTGGGCGACAAGCTGAGCCCCGCCAAGACCTACATCCGCAGCGAGACCGTCGATTTCCAGCCTGGCGAGGTGGAGTGGCGCAAGGGCAACCTGTTCTACGACAAGTGGGACAGCCACCTGGAGGTGAATTCCATCACCCCCCTCACCAAATGAAAACTGAAAACCGTCAACTGAAAACTGACAACTGAAATGAATATCAAGTCATTAATTATTGCATTGGCGCTGGCAATGATGAGTATCGTTGCCGGTGCAGTAACGCCCGTCGAGACGCTCAACGACCTCAAGCAACGCATCGCCCCCGACAAGCGCACTGCCGTCTGGGACGTCAAGGCAGCCCAGCAGGCCGGCAAGTGGGTGCTGACGGGAACCGTCGGCACGCAGGCCCAGAAAAAAGCCATCCAGGCCGCCATGATCAAGAACGGCTACAGCAGTTACACCGACAAGATCACCGTGCTCGAGAACAGCATCCCTGCCGCCCGCAAGTGGGCGCTCGTCAAGTTGAGTATCGCCACACTGCGCACCGAGCCTAAGCACAGTGCCGAAATCGCTACCCAGGGCATCATGGGCTCACCGGTCAAGGTGCTCCAGAAGGATGGCGAGTGGTACCGCGTGCAGATGGCCGACGACTACATCGCCTATGTGCCCGAGAGCTCGCTGGCCTTCAAGACCGAGGCCCAGATGAAGGCTTGGCGCAAGGCCAAGCGCTACATCGTCACCACCTATGACTCACGCCTGGTGACCGAGGCCCACGGCGACGTGACGGTGAGCGACCTGGTGATGGGTAACATCCTGGAGTTCAAGGCCGAGCAGGGCGGATGGGTGAAACTCGCCACGCCCGACGGTAGAGTGGGGTGGGTCGATGCCGCCGATGTCGCCGAACTCGCGCAGTGGAGCCAGCAGGGCTTCAGTGCCGCCCAGATTGAAAAGACCGCCCGTCGCATGATGGGCTCGAGCTACCTGTGGGGCGGCACCTCGACCAAGGTCACCGACTGCTCGGGCCTGACCAAGGTGAGCTACCTGAGCAACGGCATCATCCTGCAACGCGATGCCTCGCAGCAGGCCCTCACCGGCAAGATCATGAAGAAGGGTACCGACTGGCACCAGTATGAAACGGGCGACCTGCTCTTCTTCGGCAACGAGAAGACGGGCCGCGTGACCCATGTGGGCCTGTACTTGCGCGACGGCAAGTACATCCATTGCTCGGGACAGGTCAAGATCAACAGCCTTGACCCCAAGGCCAGCGACTACCCCTACCTGTACTCGCCGCTGAGTGCGAGCCGCATCAGGGGCATGGTGGGCACCAAGGGCATCATCGCGCTCAAGAACCACCCGTGGTACTTTTAAGCCCGCTCCAGTCCGTCCGGCTCATCTATCAATGTAAATTCATTACTTTAAAACTCAAGAATATATGGATCGCAGAAAATTTATTGCAGGCATGGGACTGACGGCACTCGCCGCAGCTTCGCCCGTGTCGATTGATGCAGTGGAGCGCGTTGCCAAGAAATCGCGCCGCCGCAGGGTGCCCCGTGTCAACCAGATTCCCAAGACCGGCAAGCTGAAATTGTCGTTCTTCCCCTATGAACTCAAGTTGCGCCACGCCTTCAACCTGGCGCGCTACAGCCGCACCACCACGCCCGACGTGCAGGTGACCCTGGAGTATGAGGGCATCAAGGGCTATGGCGAGGCGTCAATGCCCCCCTATCTGGGCGAGAGTGTGGATAGCGTGACCACGTTCCTCAACAAGCTCGACCTGGATCAGTTCAACGACCCCTTCCGCATCGAGGACATTCTGGACTATGTCGACAAGGTTGATGAGAACAACCGTGCAGCCAAGGCCAGTATCGATATCGCCCTGCATGACCTGCTGGGCAAGATCATGGGACAGCCCTGGTACAAGATCTGGGGATATAATCCCGAGAAGACGCCCGTCACCAGCATGACCATCGGCATCGACACCCCCGAGGTGGTGCGCCAGAAGGTCGAGGAGGCCCGCCCCTACAAGCTCATCAAGGTGAAGATGGGTCTGGATCGCGACCAGGAGACCATCGACATCATCCGCGAGATGATGCCCGACGTGCCCATCTGCGTGGACTGCAACCAGGGATGGAACGACAAGGAGCACGCCCTGGAGATGTGCCACTGGCTCAACGAGCGCAACTGCCTGTTTGTGGAGCAGCCCTTCGACAAGACGTGGATCGACGAGACGGCTTGGCTGCGCGAGCGCTCGCCGCTGCCCATCATTGCCGACGAGGCCTTCCAGCGCTTGCCCGACATCGTGAAGTTCAAGGGCGTGTATGACGGCATCAACATCAAGCTGATGAAGAGCACCGGCCTGCACGAGGCCCACAAGATGGTGACCCTGGCGCGTGCCCTGGACATGAAGGTGATGATCGGTTGCATGACCGAGACCTCATGTGCCGTCACTGCCGCCGCCAACCTGTCTCCTGTCGTGGACTATGCCGACCTGGACGGAAACCTGCTCATCGCCAATGACCGTTTCACCGGCATGACAGTGGAGAATGGCAAGATTACCCTCCACGACCGTCCTGGCCTGGGTATCGAATTGCTCAAGTAAACACCCGTTGACCCGGGGAACGGTCCTTTTTTCAGGAAGAATGATTCCGGCCCTGGCCAGAACCGTTCCTCGGGTCATTAACTCATTCATCTCATCAAACACAACCGATTCTATTAAATGAATAAACCATACTGGGGGCTCTGGACCCTGCTGGCCGTCGCTCTGGCATTCTTTGTGGTCTTGTCATTCTGGCAGGACGGAATCAGCATCGGCGGCTTTGACCTCAAGACAGCATCATTTGCACGCGACATGGGTGCACGCCTCACGATGAGCAAGGCCGAAGACGGCGACTCACTCGATGCCGATGGGCGCCTGCCTAACGGACATCATCCCAAGGGCTGGCGCGCGCCACTGGACACCACGGCCAAGAATATCCTCTTCATCGGTGACTCGATGCTCGAGGGACTGGCACCGCGCCTTGCCGCCTACTGTGACAAGAACGGCCACTCGCTGGTAGAGGTCATCTGGTACAGCAGCTCCACGCTGTGCTGGGGCGAGAGCGGACGACTCACCGAACTCATCAACAAGTACCATCCCGACTATATCTTTGTCTGCCTGGGTGCCAACGAGTTGTATGTCCCCGACATCAAGAATGCCCGTCGCCCTCATGTGAAGAAGCTGCTTGCCGAGATAGGCGACATCCCCTACGTCTGGATTGGTCCCCCCAACTGGGATGAGGACACGGGCATCAACGACCTGATCGAACAGGAGGTTGACGAGGGATGTTTCTACTTGAGCGCCCACGACCAGTTTGAGCGCAGCCGTGACGGTGCCCATCCCAAGCGCGCGTCGGCCCACAAGTGGATGGACCGTGTCATCAAGTGGCTGGGCGAAAAGGGTGCCCATCCCATCAGGCTCGATAACCCGGGCGAGGGCATCGGCCGTGCTTCTCACATCGTCATCTACGAACCCCCTAAATGATTCCATGCTGCTAAATTCTGTTGACATAACACAATTATTATCGCTGTTCACTTTCAACCGCGACGAGCCCATGCTGTTCACCAGCGGCTTGTTCTGGGCGCTGTTCCTCGTCTTCCTGCCCCTGTATGCGTTGCTCAAGTCGCGCCGCAAGAAGATGATGATCTTTGTCATCGCCTTCAGCCTGTTCTTCTTCTACAAGTCCAGTGGACTGTTCTTCCTGCTGCTCGTGGCGACATCCATCTTCGACTGGTGGGTGGCACAGTTCATCGAGTCCAGCAAGAACCGCACCGAGCGCCGCATCGCCCTGTCGGTGTCGCTGATTTTCTCACTGGGCATCCTGCTGTTCTTCAAGTACAGCAACTTCTTCATGGTCAACTTTGAGGCCCTCGTCGGCGGCAACTTCCAGCCGCTGGACCTGATCATGCCCGTGGGCATCTCGTTCTACACGTTCCGCACCATCAGCTACGTCGTTGACGTCTATAAGGGAAAGATTCAGCCGGTGGACGACTACCTCGACCACCTGTTCTTCCTGTCCTATTTCCCCTGCCTGGTGGCAGGACCCATCGTGCGGTCCCGTGACTTCATCCCGCAGCTGCAGGAGAACAAGCCTGCCACGCGCGAGATGATTTATGGAGGCCTGTTCCTCATCATGCTGGGCATCTTGAAGAAGGCCGTCTTTGCCGACTACATCGCTCAGTACAACAACATCGCCTTTGGTAATCCGACGGGCTACACGGGCTTTGAACTGTTGATGGCCGTGCTGGGATTCACCATCCAGATCTATTGCGACTTCTCGGGTTACAGCGACATGGCAATAGGCCTGGGTAGCATCATGGGCTTCAATCTGGGCATCAACTTCGACTATCCTTACCGCTCGTTGAATGTCACCGAGTTCTGGCACCGCTGGCACATCACGCTGTCGACCTGGCTGCGCGACTACGTCTATATCCCCTTGGGCGGCAACCGCAAGGGCAAGGTGCGCCAGCACATCAACCTCATGGTGACCATGCTCCTGGGCGGACTGTGGCATGGCGCGGCATGGACCTTCGTCGTCTGGGGCGCTGGGCACGGCATTGCCCTGTGTGTCCACAAGCTGTGCAAGCCCTGGCTCGACAACATCGCCAGCACGCGCTTCACGCGCTTCGTCTCGTGGCTGCTCACCTTCTGCTTCGTGGCATTCCTGTGGATCTTCTTCAGGGCTAACAGCTTTGAGGCTGCCGGACAGGTCATCAGTGGCATAGCGACCGACTTTGACTGGGCCTATCTGCCCGTCTTCCTGGAGCGGCGCATGACCTGGTGCCTGATGACGGTCATCATTTTCGGCCTGCACTTCGTGCCGCGGCGCATCTGGGACAAGATCCGCGACCGCTTCATCGAGGCTCCCTGGGTGGTGAAGCTGCTGCTGTTCATCCTCTTGATACAGCTGGTGCTCCAGTTTGCCAGCGCCACCGTCCAGCCCTTCCTCTACTCGCAGTTCTAACAGCCGACTCGACGTCGATCATGGAGAAAACGGGGCGAGTCGCCCGGTTATTCCCGTGATTCCCGTTCTCTCCGTTAAATATCCCTAATATCTGGCAAAGCATTGCCGCTTTGCTAGAAAAAATGTACCTTTGCAGCTTGTAATAAAAACAATAACAAAACAATATAATTAAGAAATGGCAAAACAGGAAGACGTTTTCAAGAAGATCGTGTCGCACGCCAAGGAATATGGCTTTGTGTTCCCCTCAAGTGAAATCTATGACGGCTTGGGCGCCGTGTATGACTATGCGCAGAACGGCGTTGAGCTCAAGAACAATATCAAGCGTTACTGGTGGGAGGCGATGACCCTGCTCCACGAGAACATCGTGGGCATCGACAGCGCCATCTTCATGCACCCCACCATCTGGAAGGCT
>JBGUKK010000097.1:0-6777 GCA_045114435.1 Sodaliphilus sp. | reverse complement strand
ATCTTGCCCACCCGCAGGGAGGGAACGTTAGTGCAAGCCGAGAGAAATGCCAAATTTATTTGAGCATTTCGGAGGCGCCGCCTATCTGCTGAAATCCTTCACTCCTTAAGGCGTGAGTCGATGATGATGGTCACGGGGCCATCGTTGATGAGCGACACTTGCATTTCGGCGCCGAACACGCCACGTTGGGTGGGCTTGCCCAGCAAACGGGCCACCTCGTCACAGTAGGCCTCATACAGGGGCACTGCCAGGTCATGGCCAGCAGCATGGATGTAGGAGGGCCGGTTGCCCTTCTTGGTCGAGGCGTTGAGGGTGAACTGGCTCACGGCCAGCACCTCGCCACCGGCGTCAATGATGCTGCGGTTCATCACACCCTGCTCGTCGTCAAAGATGCGCAGGTTCACCGTCTTCTGCGCCAGCCAGCGCATGTCCTCGATGGTGTCTCCCTCTCTTACGCCCACGAGCACCATCAGCCCGTGGCCGATGGTGCCGTGCACTTGCTTGTCGATTGTGACCGAGGCCTCGGTCACACGTTGTATCACGATTCTCATAGTAGTTCAGTTAGTTCTTCTTCCAGTCTCACCACAGCGCGCGGCCAGGTTACTTCATCCACTTGAGCAGGTCGGCAAAGCTCGCCTTCTTGCCATAGTGCAGGATGCCGCGGCGGTAGATGCGGCCCGACAGCCAGATGATGGCCAGTGCAGTGCCGAACAGCAGTGCGATGCTCAGTGCCATCTCCCAGAAGGGCACGCCGTAGGGCAACCTGACCATCATGACAATGGGCGAGGTGAACGGAATGAGCGAGCACCAGAAGGCTATCGGCCCTGAAGGATTCTCGATACACCCCATTCCGGCATACACGGCGATGATGATGATAATGATGATGGGCAAGAGGAACTGTGACGAGTCGCTCGGCTGGTCAACAGCCGATGCCAGCCCGGCAAACATCGAGCTGTAAAGCAGGTATCCACCGATGAAGTAAATCAAGAAGCAGACCAGAATAGGCAGGTAATTCACGGCAAGAATCTGTTGCATGATGCCACTCAACTCGCTGTCGGCAGCAGCCATGGCTTCGGGAGGCAATGTGCCTGATGCCATGTTGGCCGCCGACATGCCGTTTATGCCCAAAACACCGCCTGCAATGATGCCGACGATGCCCAGCAGCACTACCCAGATGGCCATCTGGGTCAAGCCGACGAGCCCCACCCCGATGATCTTGCCCAGCATCAACTGGAAGGGGCGGCAGCTGCTCACCACCACCTCGACGATGCGGTTGGTTTTCTCCTCAATGACGCTGTTCATGATCATTGAGCCATAGGTGGTGACAAATATGTAGGTGATGAATGCCAGCAGGGCGCCGATGCCCATGGCGATGCCTGTCGACGATTCCTGCTCTCCGGCTTCGCTCCACTTGATGCTCTTCACGTCAACATCGACATGGGCGTCCTTGACAATCTGTTGCAGGTTGGGGATACCCATATCGGCCAGATGGGCCGTCTCGATGGTGTCTGTCAGGGCGTTGGTGATTTTCATCTCCAGAGCGGGTGTGATGGACTCCTCGCTGTAGATGTTGACCACTCCCGTGCTGTCCACGTCGCGCGGGATGACGATGATGGCATACAAGCTGCCTCCGGTCTTGTCATAGAATTCACGGGCATTGGTCACTGTATCGCCTTGGAGGGCGACAAACGAGTAACTCTCGTCGCTGTGCAGGGCTGCGGCATAGCGGCCGGTCTCGTCAATGACGGTGATCTGCTGCACCTCGCGGCTCTGTTCGTTGAGCCACATCATCAGTGCGGGAATGGAGCCGCACAGCACGATCAGCAGTGGCAGACCGAGCGTCATTAATATAAAGGACTTGCGCCCGACGATCGACATGTATTCACGGGCGATAATGAGGCGAAGTTTATTCATTGTTCTCGGTGGTTTGGAATTTGACGGTTTCGATAAATATCTCGTTCATGCTGGGCAGCACCTCGGTGAAGCCCGTGAGGTGGTAATGCTCGTTGAGCCAAGTGATGGCGTCGCGCACCTGCACGCCGGCATTGAGCTTGATCAGGGTGTCATGCTTGCGCGTCGTGTCGGTGGGCAACAGGGTGAACATCGAGGGGTTGGGCTCGAGCTTGTCGGGGGTCTGCACAGCGATGATGTTCTTCTTGTGCTGCTGTTTCACCTCGTCAACACTGCCACTGAGCACTACTTGAGCGTGGTTGAGCAGCGTGATCTGCTGGCACACCTCCTCGACCGACGCCATGTTGTGGGTGGAGAACAGGATGGTGCTGCCCTGGTCGCGCAGGGCGAGAATCTCGGTCTTCAGCTGCTCGGCATTCACCGGGTCAAAACCCGAGAACGGCTCATCAAAGATCAACAGCGGCGGGCGGTGGATGACGGTGCCGATGAACTGCACCTTCTGCTGCATGCCCTTGGAGAGGGTTTCCACCTTCTTGTTTTCCCACTGCTTGAGGTCAAAGCGGTCTAGCCACCAGTGCATCGAGGCCACGGCATCGGCCTTGGTCATGCCCTTGAGTCGCCCCAGATAGACGATGTGGTCGCCCACCTTCATTTTCTTGTACAGGCCGCGCTCCTCGGGCAGGTAGCCGATGTGGGTGATGTCGGCATCGGTCATCGCCTTGCCGTTGAGCGTGACGGTGCCCTCATCGGCTGCGAGGATGCGGTTGATGATGCGTATCAGGGTGCTCTTGCCGGCACCGTTAGGTCCCAGCAGGCCGTAGATGCAGCCCTGCTCCACTTGCATCGAAACGCCGTTGAGAGCTGTGTGCCCATCGTAGCGCTTCACCACGTTGTTAATATCCAGATAAGCCATTATGTTTTGTTTTTTTACTTGTTATGGTCTAATTGCTCCTTCAGGAAGCATCCTTTTGGCCTTTAGACGCAAGTCTTCGCCCAAAAACTACATCACCGGTGCAAAAAAAAGCCAGGAATTCTTTAATCCCTGACTTGTGAAATGTTGTTGGCGGTATCCTGTGCCGTCACTAATGGTTGTTCATAGGGGGCGGTTGCCTGAGATGGCATAGGCCCTTCATGCCAGCCCCTCCCCATAGGAGGCTAATTGTTGCGGCTCCGCATCTGTTTTTGCGCCACGTCGATGACGTTGTCCAGGCCTCCAGCTCTTATTGATTTCTGACGGCAGAAAGTGAATTGAGTTTCACCCTTGATACAGTCGGCTGTAATCCACACGTTCCCATCATCGTAGTCGTAATTATAGAATGTCATGTCCTTGATCTTGGTAACTTCCCAGTGTGGCGCCTTCTCCAGGGCTTGGAAGAAGGCCTCGCCAGGCACCGTGTCAAACTCGTAGTAGATGTACTCGTCGCTGCGACTGGTCTCGGTCAACGGCGGAAATTCCACGCCCAGCACTTTGGAGAGCGTGTCGCGGTCAACGACGACACTGTAGTCGGCGCGATTGTTCCTGAACACGACCTCAAATCCCTTCCATGAGTCGTTTTTCCTGCACTTCATCTCAATGGAGACATGGATTTGGTCGCCCAGGAAATCGGGTCTCTTCCCGTTGGTGGTCAAGGTGGTGTCAAGGTCAAAGAACAGTCTCATGTTGTTTTCCTTCCCTAAATCAAATGTGTACCATCGTTCGGCTGGAAGTTCATTGACCTGGGCAGCGATTTCTTGCACCTTGGCAGGAGGGACTTCCTCCACGAACCTGCAGCACACAACGAAGCACTCGTCGCCGTAGACAAAATCGGTCTTGGTATAATACTCCTCGATAGTGTACTCGGGCAGGATGGGAAGGGCAAGTAATCTGTCGAGTTCGGCCTTGTCCTTGAAGGGTAGTACTGTGCTGTCATCGACTTTGTGCTTCTCGGGACCACATGAGGTGGTGAAAAACAGTGCACCGGCGATGGCCAGCATGCCCAGGGCTGTCAGGATTGTTTTGGTAGCGGGTTTCATAATGATTGTTTTTTGGGTTTGATCATGCGAGTTAAGAGATTCTCAATAGATAAGCCTGTCTGGGCAATAATGAGCCAGGAAGCTCGTCATGAGTTCCCAGCTCATTATTGTCACAGGCGTTTGAGTTTAATGGTTACTTCTCGGGAGCCATTACAAGCTCAATCCTGTTGCCGGCACTGTAGAGTTCGCGGGCAAAGGCGGCGATCGTCTCGGGCGTCTGGGCTCTCACAATCTGCTCATAGCCAGTCAGGTCATCGACACCGTGGGTCAGATACTCCTGGATGGCGCTCATCCAGTACCAGTTCTCCTTGAGGTTGGTCTTGTGGTCCTTGAGCATGTTCTCGATGGCCTCGTTCATGGCTGTGGCATCGATGGTGCTGCAGGCGTTGACCATCTCCTCATTGATGATTCTGAGGGCCGTTTCCTCAAACTCGGGGTTGACGGGGCAGATGGCAAAGATCATCGTCTGGGGCTTGTCGCCCGAGAAGCCGGCTTGTCCCATGGCACCGGTCGAGTAGGCTGCACCGGCGTCCTCACGGATCTTCTGCAGATACACGCGGCTCAGCACTTGGCTCAGGATGTCGACCTTGATGCTGTTCTCCAGGCTGTAGGGCATCTTGCTGTTGTGCCAGATGACTACTTCATACTCCTTGGGCGACTCCATCTTCTTGGTGAAGTGGCAGATGGTCTGACCCTCGGGCATGTCGTCCTGATTCACCCAGTTGCTCTTCACACCCTTCTTGGCGGGAAGGCTGGCGATGTACTGCTCGATCAGCGGGCGGATGGTGGCCTCATCAAAGTTGCCGACAAAGGTGAAGGTGTAGTTGGCGGCATTGGCCGTGCGCTCCTTGGCAATCTCAAGGATGCGGTCCAGGCTGACCTGCTTCAGGTCCTCGACGTTGAAGGGCTTGTTGCGCCAGCTGCGGTTGCTGATGATGTACTGCAGCGAGTCGCTCAAGGCGCTCTCGGGCATGAGGTCCTTGTTCTTGAGCTGGGTCTCCATCAGGCTCATCGTCTGGTTGAACTTCTTCTCATCCTTGTTCAGGGCGGTGAACTTGAGGTAGATGAGCTGGAACATGGTCTCCAGGTCCTTGACGGTGCTATTGCCGCTCAACTGGTCGGTATATTCCTCCACGTTCAGGTAAACGCCCACCTGCTTGCCGGCAAGTGCCTTGTCGAGTTCTGAGTTGGAGAAATTGCCCACACCCGTGATGGTGTTGAGCGCGGAGATGAGCTGCAGGTTGGCCCAGTCCTTCTCGCCGTAGAGTGACTGGCCGCCGCGCTGGAAGGCACGCATCTGGATCTCGTCCTGCTTGAAGTCGGTCTTCTTGAGCACCACGCGTGCACCGTTGCTCAGCTCCAGCATCTTGTAGCCGAAGGTGGTGTTCTCGCTCTCCTTGACAATCTTGCCCTTCTTGGGCAACGAGGTCATCAGGGGCTCGTTCTTCACATTATCGACATAGGGCTCGATATCGGCACTTGATGCGGTGTCATAGGCGGCCTTGAGCCCTTCAACAGTGGGATAAACGGCGCCTTCCTTCTCTTGATTGAAGTTGGCGATGACCAGGTTCTTGCCGTCGGTCTTGATGAGCTCGGGGAGCGCCTCGTTGATGACCTCGATGGGAATCATCGGGGCAATCTGACCCATGATCTGGTAGTACATCTCGATTGAGGGAATGGGCTCGCCGTCCAGGAAGTGTCGGCAATACTCGCGGCCGTAGTTCTCGTTGCTCACCTTGTCGCGCTCGTTATACTGGCGCTCGAGTCGGCTCATGTACTCGTCACGGGCGCGAGAGTACTCGCTGGCGGTGAAGCCGTGCTTGGCAGCACGCATGGCCTCGATGATTGCGGCCTCGGTAGCGGCCTCGGTCTTGCCCTCCTTGGGCATCACATCGATGGTGAAGGCATCCATGGTGTTGGCCAGGATGTATTCGGCGTCATAGCAGTAGGCCCGGTCAAAGGGGCAGTCGGGCTCCTGGGCCTGGTCCCTCAAGCGGGTATTGAGCATGCTGGTTACCATGTCCTTGACATAGTCAACAAAGAGATAATCCATGGTCTGCTTCTCCTCGGGGGTCTCGGTCTCATGCTTGAAGTAAATCGATACCTCGCTGTACTGCTGCTCCTTGTCCTTGTCAACGACGATGATAGGCTCATCGTTGTCGGGGACGGGCTCGCGCACCACCTGGGCAGCATTGGGATCGAGCTTGTAGCCCTTGTACATCTCCTTGATCTGGGCCTCGATGTGGTCAACATCCACGTCACCCACGATCACCAGGGCCTGGTTGTCGGGACGATACCACTTGTGATAATAGTCGCGCAGCTCCTTGTAGGGGAAGTTGTCCACCACGCTCATCAGGCCGATGGGCAGGCGCTTGCCAAACTTGGAACCCGGGTACAGGGTCTCCAGCTGGCGTTCCAGCATGCGCATCTGTGCGCTCTGGCCCAGGCGCCATTCCTCGTGGATCACGCCGCGCTCCTTGTCAATCTCCTCGTCGGTGAGCAGCAGGCCGGTGCTCCAGTCCTTGAGGATCAAGAGGCACGAGTCGATAGCGCTCTGCCGCGTGCTGGGCACGTCGTTGATGTTATAGACGGTCTCGGCAATGCTCGTGTAGGCGTTCAGGTCACCGCCGAAGTTCACACCCAGCGAGCGGGTATAGTCGATGATGCCCTTGCCCTCGCCGTTGAAGTGCTCACTGCCGTTGAAGGCCATGTGCTCCAGGAAGTGGGCAAGGCCGCGCTGGCTCTCTTCCTCCTGGATAGAACCCCCACGCTGAGCGATGTAGAAGTTCACACGGTTCTCGGGATAGTCGTTGTGGCGGATGTAATAAGTCAGTCCACAATCGAGTTTTCCGA
>JBGUKK010000096.1:0-4794 GCA_045114435.1 Sodaliphilus sp. | reverse complement strand
ATGTGTTAAGCCTGTCGCTAGCGTTCATCCTGAGCCAGGATCAAACTCTTCGTTGTTGTATTATCGTTTCTCTCTTTTACAAGAATTAAATGAAAACGCAACACTCGACCAGATTGATCGCCTGACCCTTGATGATTCCTGCTCTATTGTGTTGTACTATGCTTCAGAATCAACGGGAACATTTAATGTCCCTGTTCTCTTGTACTACGTTCTATAGGTTGCAAACATGTCAAAGAACTCTTTCTTTTGAGTCGCTCTCACGCCCCGTTTCGGGCGAAAAGCGGTGCAAAATTATAACCGATTTTGATACTGACCAAATTTTTTTGCCACTTTTTTCACTCAAAGTTATTAACAATCGGACAATTTTGCTGTTAATAACATATTTAATCTAATGAGTATCAAATATATACAGCCACGAAAAAAATCTTAAAAAAAACGATAAAAGCCATGAGAAATCATTGCCATCACAGGCTATTTGTTATCAACCAAGGCCAAAGTGGCCTAAACAGGCCCAACCCCTGAGGGTGGATAAAATGGATGCGAAATCACAATGGCGATGATCGCCACCTGGACAGGGGAAAGGGCGGAGGGAGAAGGGAGAAGGGGATGATGACAATCAGCTCGCCGGGAGTGCCGGCGAGCTGATTGTCGTGACGGGGGAACGTCGATATGATGATCTTATATTCTATATATTATTTCTATATAATATAATGTGTCGTTCTACTCTTCCCCACCCTTGGCATTGATGAGGACATCGACTCCGGTTGCCCTACAGATGATGTTAAAGAGTTGAATCTCCTTGTCGTCGTCCCGGGCGTCGGCGTCGATGACACGGGTCAGCAATTGTGCCGTGAAGATCTTCTGCGCATCACTCATGTTCTTCATGATGTTGACGGCCACCAAGCTGTCGAGTGAGCGCCCGATGTTATAGGTGTCCTCGGTGATGGCGCATTCAACACAGATGGTATTGAACACGGCGCACTCGCTGGGCTCGACGACGTTGTCGGCATTGATCATCTCGATAAGCAAACTGACGAGGGCGGCCTTCTGTGTTTCGTTGAAATGAATGGCTTCCATAACAAAAAGAAAAACAGATTATCGGGTTTCGTTGTCATTCTGCTCAAAAGGGGGTGGTGTCAAGGTGACGTCACTCCCGGCATCGCTGGTCTTGCCGGCCTCGGGCGACTCGTCCTTGAGGATGGCCTCGGTCCTGGACTGCCACTGGCGGGGGCCGAAGATGCGCTCGGCGTCCTCGGTGTAAATCACCTCGCGCTGCTGCAGCAGGTCGGCGAGCTCATGATGGCCTTGCTCATACTGGGTGAGAATCTGGCGTGCGCGTTCGTACTGCTCGTCAATGATGAGCTGCACCTCGCTGTCGATGATGCGTGCGCGGTCCTCGCTATAGGGCTTGGTGAAGCCATAGGCTTCTCCCGATGTGTCATAATAGGAAATGTTGGGGATCTTGTCGCTCATTCCGTAATAGGTGACCATGGCATAGGCAATCTTGGTGGCTCGTTCCAGGTCATTGAGCGCTCCGGTGTCGATAAATCCCAGGAACATATCCTCGGCGACACGTCCTGCCATGAGTGAACAGATCTTATCGAGCAGGGCCTGCTTGGGTTCGATCTGTCGCTCCTCGGGGAGGTACCAGGCTGCGCCCAGTGCCTTGCCGCGCGGAACGATGGTGACCTTGATGAGCGGGTCGCCGTAGCGCAGGTGCCAGCTCACGGTGGCATGTCCCGCCTCGTGGACGGCGATGGAGCGCCGCTCCTCGTCGGTGATCACCTTGGAGCGCTTCTCGAGTCCGCCGACGATGCGGTCGATGGCGTCCATGAAGTCCTGTCGCTGGACGGCCTGCTTCTTGTGACGAGCCGCGATGAGTGCCGCCTCGTTGCAGACGTTGGCGATATCCGCTCCCGAGAAGCCGGGTGTCTGACGCGAGAGCAGGTCCAGGTCGACCGACCCGTCGGTCTTGACATCGCGCAGGTGGACCTGGAAAATCTCCTTGCGGTCGCTGAGCTCCGGCAGCTCGACATAGATCTGCCTGTCGAAACGTCCTGCACGCAGCAGTGCCTTGTCGAGGATGTCGGCGCGGTTGGTGGCGGCCAGGATGATGACGCCACTGTTGCTGCCGAAGCCGTCCATCTCGGTGAGCAACTGGTTGAGGGTGCTCTCGCGCTCGTCATTGGAGCCGATGCTGGCCTTGTTGCCGCGCGCGCGTCCCACGGCGTCGATCTCGTCGATGAAGACGATGCAAGGCGCCTTTTCCTTGGCTTGACGGAAGAGGTCACGCACACGCGAAGCGCCGACGCCGACAAACATCTCGACGAAGTCGGAACCCGACATCGAGAAGAAGGGGACATCGGCCTCGCCAGCGACAGCCTTGGCCAGCAAGGTTTTTCCAGTTCCCGGAGGCCCCACGAGCAGGGCGCCCTTGGGAATCTTGCCACCGAGTGCGGTGTAGTGCTTCGGGTTCTTGAGGAAGTCCACGATTTCGGCTATCTCGACCTTGGCCTCGGCGAGCCCCGCGACATCCTTGAAGGTGACCTTGGTGTCATTGTCCTTATCGAACAGCCTTGCCTTGGACTTGCCGACGCTGAAGATACCGCCCCCTGCTCCTCCGCCGCCCATGCGCCGGAACATCAGGAAATAGAGCAGCACGAGGAGGACGACTGGTCCGAAGTACCAGAAGATCATCGAGTAATCGCTGGACTCCTCGTACTTGACATCGGCATTGAAGACGCCCTCACTCTTCCACTTCTCCACGCTCTCGGTGAATTTGTCAGCACTGGAGACTTTTACCGAGATCTTGTTGGACGGAGCGGGTTGTTGCTGGCCGAACGCAGCGGGCTCGGTCGTCTGCTTCAGGACGTCCTGGACCTCCTGGGGCAAGGAATCGACGAGCGCGGCCTCGACATAAGCCTTGTTGGTGTAAACGGTGACCGACTTGATGCAGTTCTTCTTGGCAATCATCTCGAACTGCGACCAGGTCACCTTATGGGCCACGGTCTCGTCCTGATTCATCCAGTACATGGCCAGGAGGAACAGGATGATGAGTCCATACATCCACATGATGTTGAACCCGGAGCCCTTGCGTTGATTATTGTTGTTAGCCATTATTTTTCCTACAGTGATAAGGGATTAATCCAGATCAGGAATCTTGTTGATGCGTGCATCGGCCCAGAGCTGCTCCAGGTTGTAGCGCTCGCGGTAGTCGGGGACGAAGACATGCACAAAGATGTTGCCATAGTCGATGATGATCCACTGCGCGTTCTGATAACCGTCGTAGTTGAATGGGCGCTGTCCGGCGTTTTTTTCCACATACTCGCGGATGCTGTCGGCCACGGCAGTCACCTGCATGGGTGTGTTTCCCGTAGCGATGACAAAACCCTGGGCGGCTGCGGTCTCAATGCCCGTGAGATCAACATGGACGATGTCGCGTCCTTTCTTTTCCTGAATTGCTTCGATGATAGATTGAATCAGTTTTTCGTTTTCGTTCATAGATAATGATATTATTCCAAGTTGCAAAGATAATCAAAGTTTCAAACACCCAAGCGGGAAAAGTGGTAATTTATATTAAAAGCTCGCTGCGCTCGCTGGTTAATGGTTAAAGGTTAAAGGGTAATGAGGCTTTCGCTTCCATGTCAACGAAACTCTAATTCAATATAAAAGCTCGCTGCGCTCGCTGGTTAATGGGTAAAGGTTAATGGGTAATGAGGCTTCAGACTTCATGGAAACTCAAGGCGGGCATGTTCTATCGCATCCGCGAGCGCAGCGAGGGAAAAAAGGCAGGTTGCCATTACTGACAACCTGCCCTCTTAGATAATTTGGTTTAGTTAAGCAATCTCTTCAAGCGGGAATTAGATGACACCCTGCTCGAGCATAGCCTGAGCGACCTTCATGAAGCCGGCGATGTTAGCGCCCTTCACGTAGTCGATGGTGCCGTCGGCCTGCTTACCGAACTTCACGCACTGCTCGTGGATGTTCTCCATGATCCAGTGGAGCTTCTCGTCAACTTCCTTAGCCGACCAGCTGAGGTGAGCAGCGTTCTGGGTCATCTCGAGACCAGAGGTAGCTACGCCACCAGCGTTGACAGCCTTACCGGGAGCAAACAGGACACCATTCTTCTGGAAGAAGTGGATAGCGCCAGGCTGGCAACCCATGTTGGAAACCTCGCAGCAGCACCAGCAGCCGTTAGCCTTCAACTCCTTAGCATCGTCCTCGCTGAGCTCATTCTGGAATGCGCAGGGCAGAGCGATGTCGCAGGGAACGCTCCAAGCCTTCTTGCCGGCGGTGAACTTGGCCTGTCCGGGGAACTTGTCGGCCATGTCCTGAACCTTGTTGCGGTTGGAAGCGCGCATTTCGAGCATGTAGTCGATCATCTCCTTGGTGATACCCTCGGGGATCTCGCAAACGCCGTCGGGGCCAGAGATGGCAACGACCTTAGCGCCGAGCTCAACAGCCTTGGTAGCGGCACCCCAAGCTACGTTACCGAAGCCTGAGAGAGCGACCTTCTTGTCCTTGATGTCCTTGCCAGCAGCGTGGAGCACGTGCTGAGTGAAGTAGAGAGCGCCGAAACCGGTAGCCTCGGGACGGAGGATAGAACCACCCCAAGTCATGCCCTTGCCGGTGAGCACGCCAGTGTGATACTGACGAGCGAGCTTCTGATACATACCATTGAGGAAGCCAATCTCACGGCCACCAACGCCAACGTCACCAGCGGGAACGTCCTGGTCGGGACCAATGTTGTGACGGAGCTCAAGCATGAAGGCCTGGCAGAAACGCATGATCTCG
>JBGUKK010000095.1:0-75027 GCA_045114435.1 Sodaliphilus sp. | reverse complement strand
GGCGTTACACTTGACATCGACGCCGGCTACATTGAGGGGATCGGCGGCACTAGCCGATACTACCGCCATCAGCAGCATCATGAAGATAAATGTTATTCTTTTCATAACAGAGATAATTTAGAGGGGTTCTAGATATTCCAACTTTTTTGGAGTCACATTGAGGCCAGAACCCGTTTGTCGCCTCAACGAAGCTAATGTTATTATTTGTTGCAAATATATCTCATTTGGAGCAATAATTTGCTCCCCCCCCCATTTTAACATTTCTTTAACACTTATGGTGCTACCGCTTGGCCTCTGGAACAAACAGCCGCGACTCAACACGAGCCACGGCTGCTTTGTCTTGCACAAGCAATGAATTATTTCTTCTTGCTGTTCACCTTGGTTGCCAGCTCGGCACCAGCTTTGAACTTAACCACCTTCTTGGCGGGGATGGTGATTTTCTCCTTGGTAGAGGGGTTGATGCCCTGACGTTTGTCCTTCTTCACTACCTGGAAAGTACCAAAACCGATGAGGGCTACCTTGTCACCACCCTTCAGAGCGCCGCCAACGGCCTCGAGCGTTGCATCGAGAGCGGCTTTAGCTTGTACCTTAGTGAGATTGGCTTTTTCAGCGATTGCTTGTACTAATTCAGTCTTGTTCATAGTGTAAGTTTTTTATAAAATTAGTTATGTGAATAAAGTGAGTAGTAGTTTTGTTTGCGCAAATATAAGTAAAACAACGATTTCAGCAAAAAAAAATCAAAAAAAATCAAACTTTTTTCTGCAAAAAACCGATTTTTGGGCATTTTTAGTAGCCAAACGGCCTTGAATTAGGACTTTTTCAGTATTTTTGCGCCATTAAATCAATCGTCTTAACATGCAATACAATAGAGGCTCTTTCTTGTCGTCGATGAAGCCAGTGACCAAGCACCTGCTGATCATCAACATTATCATGTGGGTGGCTACGCTGGCCTTTGATCGCGCTTTCCACATCGACCTGTTCAGGAACCTGGCGCTTTACTTCTGGAAAAGTGACCTGTTCCGCCCCTGGCAGTTTTTCACCTATATGTTCATGCACGATAAAAGCAGTTTTGTGCATCTGTTCTGCAACATGTTCTCTCTGTTCATGTTCGGTAGCCTGGTGGAGCACATCTTGGGGCCAAAACGCTATCTGCTGTATTACATCGTCTGTGGATTGGGGTCGGCCCTGGTGCAGGAACTCGTCTGGCAGTTCACCTTGCCCGAGTTCTTCGGCGCCATCAACCCTGAAACCGGGGAGCTGATCCGCATCAGTGCCTACGATATCCCGACGGTGGGTGCCTCGGGCGCGGTCTTCGGCCTGTTGCTTGCCTTCGGTATGATTTTCCCCAAGATGAAAATGTACATCATTCCGTTCCCGTTCCCGATACAGGCCCGGTTTGTGGTCATCGGCTATGGTGTCCTGGAATTGATGTTCGGCGTCACGGGCACGATGAGCGAGGTGGCCCATTTTGCTCATCTGGGCGGTATGATTGCGGGAATCATTATGCTTCTCTATTGGAAACACGACGGGACAATCAATCATGGCCGCACCTATTATTGATGATATCTGGCGCAAGTACCTGCGGGCGCCGATGCTGGTGAAGCTCATCTTCATCAATGTCGCCGTCTTCCTGGTGTTGCGCATCCTGGCCTTTGTGGCGCTGTTTGGTGACATCGACATCGCTGCCATCCTGCGGTGGGTGGAGTTGCCCAGCAACCTGGGCATGCTCATCAGGAAGCCGTGGACGCTGTTGACCTTCATGTTTGTCCACTTCGATGTGCTGCACATCTTGTTCAACATGCTGTGGTTCTACTGGCTGGGACGCATCTTCATGGAGTTCTTTTCACCCAAGCAGCTCACGGGGCTCTATCTCCTGGGGGGATGGGGTGGTGCGCTGCTGTACCTGCTGGTGATGAACCTGCTGCCCCATGTTGCCGCAACCGATTATTACCTGATCGGCTCGTCGGTGTCGGTCATCGCCATTGTGGTGGCCACGGCGGTCTATGTGCCCGACTACAAGATCGGGCTGCTCTTCCTGGGCGAGGTGGCCATCAAGTGGGTGGCTCTGGTGTCGGTCCTCTTGCTCCTGCTGGGCCTGGACATCGCCAGCCTGGGGAATGGTGTGGCCCACATCGGCGGCATCGCCGTGGGCGCGCTCTATGCCCTGCTCATCAAGCGGGGTAAAGACATCACCCGCCCGTTGAACGCGTTGATCGACGCCGTGGTGGGACTCTTCAACGGCCGCACGTTCAGGACAGCTGGCGCCAAGCCGGGGTCGAGTGCTCGACAGCAGCAGCCGTCGTCACAGCAGCCGTCGAGCCGCATGGCTGGCGGCGTCAGTGAGGACGAGCTGGACGAGATATTGAAGAAAATCAAGGTTTCGGGCTATGACGCCCTCACCGACGAGGAGCGCGACAAGTTGTTCAAGGTCTCCCGTAACAGGAAGTCATGACCTTCACGATCATCTGATCATATCGCAAGAGAATTGGCCAAGTATAAGAAATATGGTGATTACCGGCGGCAGCGCAGGCGTCGCAACAGGCTGTTGGACGTCTTGGTGCTTATCGTTGCCGTCCTGCTTGTCCTCTGCGCTTATGCCGGCAAGATCAGTGCCGACACGCTCATCGCTGCGCCCTTCTTGACGCTGGCCTATATGCCGATGCTCGTGGTGGCGGCCCTGGCGCTGCTGACTGCCCTGCTGGGACGGCGCTGGCTCGCCGCACTGGCTCTCGTCGTGGCGTTTGTTGCCACCTCACCGGTCTATGGGGTCTATGTGCCCCTCAACGACAGCGGCGACCGGCCTGCGATGCCTGTCGACTCGTCGCGGGTGCTCAAGGTGATGACCTACAATGCGCTGGCCTTCAATTACAATGATCCCGAACTGGGCACCCAGCCATCGGCATCCATGCGCCTCATTCTCGAGGCCTGCCCCGATGTGGTGCTCCTGCAGGAGGGCAGCCCGGGGGGCGTGGACTGGGACGAGGTGCCGTCGGTGGTGCCTTATCTGGACCAGGTGCGCTCCAGGTATCCCTATCGCTACCAGGGCGACGAGGGACTCAACATCCTGTCGCGTTACCCGTTCACCATGACCCCGATTGGCGACGCACGGTACAACCGGTCGCCCCTGGGATACAACCGAGCCCAGGTCTCCCGTCTGGCGCGCGCCTTCGACCTGCAGCTTCCCGGCGGCAAGCAGTTGAGGCTTGTGGACTTCAGGCTGCAGTCCTATCACCTGAGTTTCGGCAAGGGCATGAGCGTGAGGGTGTCTCCCGACGTGAAACCCGCTCCGCTGGAACGCATGCGCCGGTCATTCTCATTGCGTGACAGCGACGCGTTGACCCTGCGCCGTGCCATCGACGCCTCGCCGGCCAATGTCATCGTCTGTGGCGACATGAACGATGTGCCCACGTCTCACGCCTACCGTCAGATCATGGGAGACGACCTCACCGATGCGTGGAGGGAGGTGGGACGCGGATATGCCTATACCTTCAACCGCCACCATCTGCCGTTCCGCATCGACCACGTCTTCTACCGCGGCAACCTCCGCGCCGTGGCAGCCGAGCGGTTGCAGGGCGGTTACAGTGACCATTACCCGTTGATGGTGACATTTGACCTTGACTTTACTGACAAATAACATATATAATTAATATTAATGATTTATTGATATGAAGAAAGTTTTATTCACCGTTCTTGTCCTCGCAGCGATCGCCCTCGTGAGCTGCGGCGCCAAGCAATCAACCGAGAACAACCCGTTTATGTCGGAGTATGAGAACGAGTACGGCATCCCGCCGTTTGACAAGATCACCTATGCTCACTACAAGCCCGCTGTCGAGGCCGGTATCGAGCAGCAGAACGCCGAGATTGATTCCATCATCAAGAACACGGCCGAGCCCAACTTCGAGAACACCATCCTGGCCCTGGACAACAGCGGCCGCATCCTGGACAAGGTGTCGAGAGTGTTCAACGCGCTGAGCAGCAGTGACAACACCGAGGAGATGCAGAAGCTCTCGGAGGAGCTGCTCCCCATGCTCACCGCCCAGAGCGACGGCATGTACATGAACGACCGCCTGTTTGCCAAGGTGAAGGCCGTCTATGAAAACGCCGACAAGCTCGGCATGGACCCCATCCAGAAGCGCCTCACCGAGAAGTACTACAAGGAGTTTGTGCGCAACGGTGCCCTGCTGAGCGCTGCCGACAAGGACAGCCTCAAGGTCATCAACCGCAAGCTGGGCGAGTACAAGCTCAAGTTTGGCAACAACGTGATGCACGACATGGATGGTTGCGTCTTCTTTGTGGAAAACAAGGACGAGCTCAAGGGTCTGTCACAGGACATCATCGACAACGCAGCCAAGCTTGCCGCCGACAAGGGCAAGAAGGGACAGTGGGCATTCACCGCAACGGCATCGACACGACTGCCGGTGCTCACCTATGCCGACAGCCGCGACCTGCGCCGCAAGATGTATGAGACCTACACCACCACCGCCAGCCATGGCGACCAGTGGGACAACACCGAGAACATCCGCAACATCCTCATGCTGCGCCAGCAGAAGGCCAAGCTCCTCGGCTTCAACACCTATGCCGACTATGCCGTGGATCCCTATATGGCCAAGACGCCCCAGGCTGCCGAGGACTTGCTGATGTCGCTCTTCCGCCCTGCCGTCAAGAAGGTTGAAGAGGAAGTGGCCGACATGCAGGCCTATGCCAACGCCCATGGCGACACTGCCAAGATTGAGGCTTGTGACTACTATTACTATGCCGAGAAGGTGAAGAAGGAGAAATTCAACTTCAGTGAGGACGACGTGCGTCCCTATTTCGCCCTCGACAGCGTGGTGAAGAACGGTATCTTCTTTGCCGCTAACAAGCTTTACGGCCTCACCTTCGAGGAGCTGCCCAATGCTCCCAAGTATCACCCCGAGGTCAAGGTCTATGACGTGAAGGATGCCGAGGGCAAGCACCTCGCCATCTTCATGACCGACTACCTGCCCCGTCCTGTCAAGGCTCAGGGCGCGTGGATGGAAGCCATGCAGGAGGCCTATAACTACGGTGGCGAGAACATCCGTCCCATTATTTATAATGTGGCCAGCATGACGCCCCCCTCGGGCGACACTCCCTCGCTGCTCACCTGGGACGAGGTGCAGACCGTCTTCCACGAGTTCGGCCACGCCCTCCACGGCATGTTGACGCGCGTGCAGTATCGTGGCCTGGCAGGCACCAACACCGACCGTGACCTCGTTGAGATGCCCTCGCAGATCAACGAGCACTGGGCATTTGAGCCTGAGGTGCTGAAGAACTATGCCCGTCACTACAAGACCGGTGAGGTCATCCCCGACACGCTCGTGCAGAAACTCAACGAGAGCGCACAGTTCAACATGGGCTTCATGACCACCGAGCTGGTGGGCGCCGCCCTGCTGGATATGTATTGGCACAAGAAGGCATGGACCCCCGAGGACCTGAAGAACATGGAGGTGAAAGCCTTTGAGCAGGAGGTGAAGAACCAGCTCGGCATGCCCGCCATCGTCGAGTTCCGCTATCGCAGCCCCTACTTCAAGCACATCTTTGCCGACGACCAGTATGCCTGCGGTTACTACACCTACCTCTGGTCTCAGGTGCTCGAGGCCGACGGTTACATGGTGTTTGAGAAGGCTGGATGCTTTGACAAGGCCTCTGCCGACGCCTTCCGCGCCCTCCTCGAGGCTGGCGACACCATGGATCCCATGGAGCTGTACAAGCGCTTCCGTGGTCAGGCGCCCACTGCCGACGCCCTGCTCCGCAACCGCGGCCTGAAGTGATCCTGTCTGGACAGTTTTCCCAAGTGGAAAGTTTAGAGTTGAGGGTTTAGAGAGCCCTGCTCAATAATAATAGTATCGGGACCTTGCCATCGTTTCGGCAAGGCCCCGATAATTCTTTAGCGCCATCGTGGCTTGATGAGAAGGGGCGTTGAGCTGGATGAATAGAGTGGTTCCTGTCGTTCAGCGTTGCTGGACAATCAGGTGTTGCTGGAATCGTGCATCAGGCGCAGGGAGTTGAGCACGCAGAGCAGGGCGACGCCCACGTCGGCAAACACGGCCTCCCACAGGTTGGCGATGCCCAGCACGCCCAGGATCATCACCAGCACCTTGATGCCGATGGCCAGGGCGATGTTCTGGGTGACGATGCGGCGGGTGCGGCGACCCAGGGTCACGGCATCGGCCACGCGCGAGGGCTGGTCGGTCTGGATGACCACGTCGGCCGTCTCTACTGCCATGTCGCTCCCCAGGCCGCCCATGGCGATGCCCACGTCGCTCAATGCCAGCACGGGCGCGTCGTTGATGCCATCGCCCACAAAGGCCACGCATCGGCCATCTTGCTGGATGCGCTCGATGTGGTCCACCTTGCCTTGGGGCAGCAGGTCGCCATGGGCTTCGGTCACGTCCAGTTGATGGGCCACATCATCGACCAGCGCCTGCTTGTCGCCCGAGAGCATGACGGTCGTGATTCCCTGACGGTTGAGGTTGGTAATGCCTTGGCGGGCGTCCTCCTTGGGCTTGTCGCTGAGCACGATGTGCCCCGCATATCGCCCGTCGATGGCCACAGCGACCATGGTCCCGACCACACGGGACAATGGGCCGGGATAGTCCACGCCCTCATGTTCCAGCAAGCGTGTGGTACCCACCAGCCACTGCCTGCCCTCGATGACGGCACTCAGGCCGTAGCCGGCGATATTCTTCAACTCGCCGATGTCGACTTGTGCCGGCTTGTGTTCGTTGATGATAGCACGGGCGATGGGGTGGGGGCTGCCCTGCTCGATGGCGGCAATGATGCCCATCTGTTCGTCGCTCAGGCCATCAATCCTGCTCACGGCAAAGCTGCCGGTTGTCAAGGTCCCCGTCTTGTCAAACACCACCGTATCGACTTGGGCGATGGCGTCCAGGTAGTTGCTGCCCTTGAACAGGATGCCACGACGTGACGCGGCGCCGATGCCGGCAAAGTAGCTCAACGGGATGCTGATGACCAGGGCGCACGGGCACGAGATGACAAGGAAGACCAGGGCACGGTGCAGCCACTCGGCGAAGTCATAGTTCAAGTCGGGAATCACATGGGCACACAGCCAGGGCAACACGACGACCAGTGCGGCAAGGGCCACCACGATAGGCGTGTAGATGCGTGCAAAGCGGCGGATGAAGAGCTCTGAGGGCGCCTTGCTCTCGGTGGCCTCCTCGACCAGGTGCAGGATGCGCGACACGGCGCTCTCGCTGGCAGGGCGCACGGCCTGTAGCCTGATGACGGTCTCGCTGGCAATCATGCCCGCCAGCACCTCGTCGCCGCTCTCGATGACGCGCGGCATGCTCTCGCCGGTGAGGGCTGCGGTGTCCATGGCGGCAGCCTCGCCCAGGAGGGTCCCATCGACAGGAACCCGTTCGCCGGGCTTCACCTCCACGATGTCGCCGGGCTTGACCTCGGCCGGCTCGACCGTGATGTGTTCCTCGCCCTTGATGACGACGGCATGGTCAGGTCGCAGGGCTATCAGTGACCTGATGTTGCCTCTCGCACGGCTGACGGCTCGGTCTTGCAGTGCCTCGCCGATGCAGTAGAGCGTCATCACGGCCACCGCCTCGGGGTACTCCCCGATGGCAAACGCGCCGATGCTGGCCACCGTCATCAGCAGGAACTCGCTGAACACCTCTCCCTCACGGGCCTCCTCGATGGCCTCTCGCAGCACCCCCAGGCCTGTGGGCAACCACGCCACGGCATACCATGCCAGTTGCACCCAGTGATGCTGGAACCACTTGACGCCAAGGGCATTCATAACGATACCCGCCACAAGCAGTGCCAGTGACAGGGCCGGTTTCCACCAACTCATTTCCTCTTCTTCCTCACCGCAATGGTTGTGCCCCTCGGTGCAGCAGTTGCCATGGCAGGCTTGCTCATGGTCGACTGACTCGTGATGATGGTTGTGTGACATAGTCTTGCCTCCTTTTTTGTTCTTACTGGCGGCAAAGGTACAACACATTCCCGTGCAACCGGGTTGCAAAGTGAATGGTGATAGCCACTATAGCATCTATAGCTTCTATAGTTTCTATAGCATCTAGTACAGCAGGCGAGCAATACGAGCCGAGCCGCGCTTGCCCGAGGCAATGCGCGAGAACAGACGGCGCGTCACGGGGCCGACAAACCAGCGCCAACGCCGGTTGCGGTGGTAGCTGTCCTGAAGCTTCAGATAGGCCTGGCGGCACAGGGGCTTGGCCAGCTCGGGGCAACCCTCGCGTTGATATTGTGCGGCGAGGACCAGGCGGCGGTATTCAAGCAGGCGCTCAAAGCGGGTCTTGTGTTCCTGCTTGAGCCTGGAACAGCGCACCTCGCCCTTCATGATGTCAATCACGTGTTCCCATTGTCCTCGACGGCTGTGGAACTCGGTGCCTGTGATGGAGTCGGCACCATTGTGGTTGATGATGATACGAGGCCTGCCGCCCAGATAGGCAACACGCGGTGAGGCCAGCAGGAGCCTCAAGCCCAGTTCCCAGTCATTCCACCCTGGCAGATTGATGTTCCACCAGTCGGTCGAGTCAAAGAATTCGCGCCTGACGGCATAGCGCTGGGTGGCCAGCTGCCCGTGCAGGATGTGCTGGGCAAACAGGTCGCGGCGATGGAACGGGGCGGGACGCTGGCGGCCGTCGGGGAAGACGAGTGTCGATTTGGCACTGATCAGGTCAAGCGTTTCACCCTTGTCCCTTGCCCGGTCGATGATGTTGACATATGAGGCCACCAGACTCTCTTCCATCAGGTCGTCGCTGTCAAAGAACAACACCCACTCGCCAGTGGCGTGTTCGAAACCACGGTTGCGGGCGGCGCCGGCCGTGTGGTGGCTCTCGCTGGTGACGACAACCTTGAAATCCTCGCTGTCATGTTCACGCTTGAACTGCTCCAGGATCGGCAATGAGCCGTCGGTGCTGTCATTATCGACCAGCACCACTTGCAGGGGGCGGTGGGTCTGAGCCAGCACGGTCTGCAACGTGGTGGGCACCACGGCAGCGCGGTTATAGACGGGGATGATGATGGAGACAAGCATCTTGAATCTTTCTCTACTCGTTTTATCGGGGTAAAGGTACTACATTTTTTGATTAAGTGCAAAAAAAGACCTACTTTTGCATCCGCAATGAAGATTCTGTTCGCTGGCGATGCCAGCAATATGCATAACTGCCTGGCCCAGGAGCTGCGGCGAATGGGGCATGAGGCTACGGTGGCATCCGACGGTTCTCGCTGGATGAACACCCATCGCGACATCAACCTGGTGCGCAAGCCGGGCAAGCTCGGTGCCTTGAAGTACATGATGGACATCAAGCGCGCCTTGCCCAGCATGACCGGCTATGATATTGTGGAAATCGCTTCTCCCATATTCTTGAGACTCAAGCCTCATCGTGTGGCTCGCGTGTTTGATTACCTGAAGGCCAATAACCGATGCATCGTGCTGTCGGCCCTGGCGACCGACATGGTTTACTACGATGCTTGCCATAACGGGCACACCTTCCGCTACAGCGACTACATGATCGGGAATGAGCCGTCGCCCTACGTGGGCTCGAGCGAGTACATTGCCCAGCAACAGGACAACTGGAAACAGCCGTTCATGCGCCAGCACAGCGACCACATCCTGGCGGGCATCGATGGTGCCGTGGCATGCCTCTATGAGTACTATGCCGCCTACATGCCGCTGTTGGGCAACCGTGTGGCCTATGCCGGCCTGCCCATCGACACCGAGTCGCTGGAGTTTCGTCCGCTGAATGAGGCGCCCGAGAAGGTCAGGCTCTTCATTGGCATCCAGCGCGACCGTCACGTCATCAAGGGTACCGACCGGCTGCTTGCCGCGATGAAGCGCATCCACGACCGCTATCCCGCCATCACCGAGCTGGACGTGGTGGAGAATCTGCCTTACGAGGAGTACACCCGTCGCATGCGCGAGTCCCATGTGATCGTTGACCAGCTCTACAGCTACACCCCGGCGACCAACGCGCTCATCGGCATGGCACAGGGGCTGGTGGCGGTGTCGGGTGCCGAACCTGAATTCTACGACTTCATCGACGAGCGGGCCAATCAGCCCATCATCAATGTCTCGCCCCTGGTCGAGGGTGACATCGATCACAAGCTCTCGTGGCTCGTCGAGCATCGCGACCAGCTGCCCCAGATGGCTTGCGCCAGTCGAGCCTTTGTCGAGAAACACAACGCTGCGCCAGTCGTGGCACAGCGTTATCTCGACTTCTGGAGCGCCCTGCTTGCCCGCAAAAGCTGAAAAAGGCGTTAAGAAGCAGCTCCCCTGAAAGTTCAATGAAACTATTTTCGCCGGATGGCTTCACCGCGCATCTGGCAACATGCAGCGTGGGTGCTTACAGGTAGCGTGCCACGGCTGTCTTGAGGTTGGTGGCATCCTCGATGCGCTCAACAATCTCGCCACCCCGGATGATGAACGAGGTGGGTATGCCCATCAGGTTGTAGTTGCCCACCGTCTGGGAGTTGGCGCCCATCGGGTCATAGACGGTGATCCACGGCAGGTTTTTGGCAGCCTCACGCCACAGGACATTGTCCTGGTCAAGGCTCACCTGGTAGATGGCCAGGCCGCGACCGCTATAGCTCTGGTAGATGTCGTTGAGCAGCTTGTTGAGTTGGGGCGAGAACTCGGCGGCATAGGCCGTGAAGTTGAGCACGACAACACGGTTGTCGGTGGCAACCTTCGACAAGCTGTATTCCTTGCCCGTGTAATCCTGCAACTTGATGTCGATGAGCGTGGCCACGTCGGCATACACGGTGTCGCTCGGGGCGGCGCTGGCACGACGGCGGCGCTGGCCGTCGAGGAAGACTTTCTTGAGGTAATCGGTGCGCGGGTCGTTGGGACGGAATGAGTCAAACGCGTTGGCCACAGCGCCGATGAAGCGCAGGTCGTTATCGTTCATCGGGTCAAACAGTGGCTGACCGTCGATGTACTTGTTGATGGTGTAATAGGCCACGATGCTGCCCGGGTCGCTGGCAATCTGGCGCGCGAGCTTGTCTTTCCAGGCTTGGCGCTCGGCTTCGGTGCCCTTGCCGCCGGCAAATTGCAGGGCCTCCTTGTCGATCTTCATCACCTGCTCGGCATGCGTGCTGCCGCTGATGGTGTAGTCACGGGCGAAGTTGGGCATCTTGGCGTTGATGGTGAGTTTGTCAAGACTGTCGATGGGGAAGCAGATGGCTTGGCCGCCCAGACGCAACTGATAGATGCTGGGCACCTCGGGGGCTTCGGCGCTGGCGCTGAAGTGACCGTTCCCATCCACCTTGACGCTGTCGATGATGTACCACTCGCCATTGCTCGACTGCTCGAGCACGAGTGTCGTGTCGCTGGCACCGTCGATTGTGCCATCGACATGGAATTTATTGCCGTTACATGCCGTCAATGCGGCGACGGCGACGATCATCAGGATTATTTTGTTCATTCTCTTCATGTCGTTGTTCTATGATATGTGGGATGATGCTAAAAATCGTGCGAAATTACTCCTTTTTTCTTATTCCACCAAATGCAGCTAATAATAATTCAAGTTTATGGGGGCTTCTATCAATGGAATGCTGCCCCTGTGGACCTGAGCTTTAAGCCTGATGCAATTGCTGATTGGGTATTCAAGTTTTTAAAGTGGCGTAGCTACTTTAAAAACTTGAATTGGGTATAATTAAAAAAGTCTCGCCATCCCGGCGAGGCTTTTTCAATCTCTTAAATCTTTACCTTATGAAAAAAATTATTACCCAAAAAATGCGATGCAAAATTACTGCCATTGATTCTAATAGCGGCAAGGAATAGTGTTAAATATACCTAATTTTCAGGTTTTAGTCCTCAGTTTTTAGTTTTCAGCGGCAAGATGACAATTCACCCAATTATTCTCACGATAGGACGCTAAGTCGCTACGGTTGTTGATAGGTGGTTGTGATACAGGCTGATAGCTGACGGTTAACTCAGGATTATGTTGATGAGCGAGATCACATCGCTGATGTTAACCTCGTTGTCACTGTTGATGTCGCATCGCGTCAGCATCACGTCGTCCAGGCTCTCGTCGGTGAGGATGATGTTGATGAGCAGGATCACATCGCTGATGTTCACCTCTCCATCGTCATTCACGTCGCCAGGCAGATGGCCGGCATACTGGTCGGTGATGTCACTGACGGTGTATTTGTTGGTCGTCGAGGTGACTTCCAGATAGATATCGCGGCTGATGCCTGTCACGTCAACGCTCTGGTGCTGGTTGTCACCCTGATTGAGCACGACATTGAAGCTGTAGTCCTCGCTGCCGATGTCGAAGGTGCGGCAGTAGAACCGTTGTCCCTTGACCACCTTGGTCGTCGTGGTCTGCACGCCGGGCCAGCTGTCGCTGATGGCGCCCGTGCTGTCCCAGGCATAGATCCACACGCTGCTCCAGTTGTTGGGGGCGACGGTCGGGTCCTTGATATAGACGGTGGCAGTGCGGGGCACAAAGCCGTGGAAGATGTACTCTCGCTGCACCACGTTGCGCACCTTGCCCTGATAGAGCACACCGGCGGTTAGCACGGTATTGTCGGTGAAGGTGAGCCTCACGTGGCCCGTGGCGTGGGGGCTGTTGGCGCTGGGCATGGTGCCGTCGGTGGTATAGACGATGACGGCGTCGTCCTGGCTGGCTGTGATGGTCACCGTCACGCTGCCCTCATATTGCCCGCTGGCCTTGTCGATGGTCAGGGTGGGGGCGGGAGATGTGTAGTTGGTCACCTCGTGATGCCATGTGCCGTCGATGTAGTAGCCATGGTTGCGGAAGGTCAAATCTTGGGTCTGCTGGCCGTCGGTGACAAAGATGATGCCCGTGGGTGTCGTGGTGTTGCTGCCCTCGTAGGTCCACTTCCAGATCTTGCGCGTGCCGTCGCTGGTGGTGCCCATCAGCGTCATGGATTGCCCGGGCCATGAGCCGCCCGTGAAGTTGCTGCTGCTGTTCCACACCCACGTGGTCACGCTGCTCACGCTGGTGGAAGTCTCGAGGAACACGCTCATGTCGTCCTCCTCGCAGCTGGGCTCGTACTCCTCTACAGGAATCACGGGCGATGTGCCGCCCCCCTCGCCATCGTTGCTCGACAGTTCCTCCTCGGTGCCGTCATAAGCCAGCACGGTGCCTGCGTTGGCGCTGCTGGTGTACAGGAAGGGACCGTCCTCGCCAATCTTGCCCGGCGCCGGTGTGAGGCTGGTCGAGAGCACATACACGCGCATGTTGCCCTTGCCGCTGCAGGCCACGGTGGTGAGCGTGCCGTCGGTAACGGTCTTCACGTCTCCCGTGATGCAGTCGGTATAGGTGCCGCTGGGGACACCGTTGAAGGTGGCCGACCCGTTGATGGTCACCAGCACGTAGCTGTCGGTCGTGCTGTCGGTGTAGCGGCGCTTGAAGGCGTAGCCCCCCTGTGACGAGCAGCCGCTCGTGCTGTATTGACCCTTGCGCAGGGCCGGAACGGCCTGGCGGATGCGGTTCAGCCGCTGCAGGTGCTTCACCAGGGGCCTGGACAGTGTGGCGGCCAGGTTGCCGGTGGCTCCTGTGACAACGCCGAAGTCATTGACCGTCACATCACCCTTGATGTAGCCGCCATAGTAGGCGCGGCCGCTGTCCTTGAGCGGTCCGTTGCCGCCCGGGTCGATGGTCTTGCCGGCCTTGAATTCCACCTCGCTGCCGTAGTACAGGCACGGGATGCCGCGGAAGGTGAACATCAGCGACAGGTTCTCGGCCCATTGCGCCGTGCCCTCGTTGAAGCGCACATTGTCGTTGGGACCAGGGCTGTAGTCATGGCTATCGACATACACCACATTGTAGGTGGCGTCGTTGTAGTATTTGTCACCATTCAACGCCAGGTTCCACACGCTGGCGATGTTATGGAACGAGTAGTGGACAGGGAAGTCGATCACGTGCAGCCCCGAGGCTCGGCTCACGTCGGGGGCGTGGTAGCTGTTGCCGTCAAGCACGGCATTGCTCGATGTGGGCATTGCTGCAGCGGTCTCCTTGTTGTTGTCGGCATACATCTGCTGGCATGAGCTGATGTTGGCCAGCGTGTTCAGGTCGGTGCTCTCATAGATGGCCACGCCGTCCCAGTAGGTCGGGTCGTCGTTCCAACTGTAGTCCTTGCTCTCGGCCCAGGTGTAGAAGTATGGCGACAGGGCAGGCTGGTTGCGGTAGGTCACGCTGCCCTGATAACGGGCACACACCTCGGTGTACATGAAGAACTCAGCTTGATTGAGGCGCTTGCTCTTGTACTGCTCGCCCAGCGCCTTGAAGGCCGGGACATAGATCTTGTTGAACGTCAGTCTCGAGATGTGTCCGCCCGTGTCGATGCGGAAACCGTCAACGCCCATCTTGATGAATGTGCCGTAGCAGTCGATGAGGTACTGAGCAACGGCCGGGTTCTCGGTGTTCAGGTCCACACAGTCGCCGGCTATCTGTGCCCACCACCGCGTGTTGTCGTCCCAGTTGAACTGGCCGAAGTGGTGCCACCGGTTGTGCGAGTCATGATTCTGGCCATCGGTGTTCTTCATCTGTTTCAACCGCGCGTCATACTGCTGACCCGCAGGCAGGCTGCTGTAGTTGGTTGGCAGCAGGCCGCCCACCGAGTCGGTCGTGTAGGGCAGCATGCACTCGTTGACCTTGAACTGGTTGGCCTCGCGGTTGCGCGTGAAGAGTTTACACAGGTGCTCCTCGCCGAAGTTGCCCGTGTGGTTCAGGACAATGTCCAGAATCACCTTCATGCCGCGGGCATGAGCCTCGTCGATCAGCGTCTGGAACGTTGTGTCACCGCTCTCGTAGCGGTGGTCAACGCGTGAGAAATTGCTTGCATGATAGCCGTGATAGTCCAGTCCCGACGCATTCTCGACAATCGGGGTGACCCACACGGCCGTGAACCCCAGGGCCTTGATGTAGTCCAGCTTGTCGATCAGCCCCTTGAAGTCGCCTCGCCAGCACGGGTCGCCGTGGTTGGCCGCCGCTCCGTCCCAGCACTGGGCATTGTTGCCGGGATCGCCGTCATAGAAACGCGTGGTGATCACAAAGTAGATGCTCTCGTCACGAAAGTCATTGCGTGGACCGGTAAACGCACCCCACGCCTGCTGCGTCGCCAGCAAGGCCAGCACCAGCATCACGCTCAACTTGAAAATGGTTACTCTCATCATTTTTTCAGTTTTTTAGTCGTCAGTTATCTGCTCACTCGTAGCTGCAAATTTCTGATCAATGTATAATTGTCTTCAAAATTACACCAAATCTTCGAATAATTTTGCCACATTTGCCCAAAAAAACACAAGAGGCTATCGTGCAATCGTTTGCAACTCTCTAACTGCCCTATTTTCTTCATGCAGAAAAATGCGCAAGGGTGCAACATCATGATAATAAAATGAATAAATTCTGTTTGTTCTCCTCTCAACTTGTTCTTTTTTTGTAATTTTGCGACTTGATGAAATTATTGATAATTAATTGAAATAAAATGAGAAAGAATCTACATGCATGCCTCCTGTTGCTGACCCTGGCATTGGTGGGCCTCCAGGCTGTTGCTGCTATTCCCAGTGGCTACTATAACACGGCTCTGGGCAAGAGCGACCAGCAGCTGATGCTCGCGTTGCACGAGAAGATTAATGGCCACTATATGGTTTACTACGGCAACCTCTGGGAGAAGTTCAAGACGACCGACTGCAACGGCACGACCATCATCGACCGTTATGCCAACACACAGTACACCTATGGCACCAACCAGTGCAGCGGTAGCTACAGTGGGGTGGGCGACTGTTACAATCGTGAGCATTCGGTACCCAACAGCTGGTGGGGCGCCGACCAGGACACGATGTACACCGACCTTTACCACATGTATCCTGTCGATGGCTATGTGAATGGCCAGCGCGGAAATCTCCCCTTTGGCGACTGTGCTAACGGCTCGGCCTGTGGCACGGGCAAGGTGGGCAGTTGCACCCACAGCGGCTACTCGGGAACGGTGTTTGAAGTCGCCGACGAGTACAAGGGTGACTTCGCGCGCACCTATTTCTATATGGTAGTGCGCTACATGGACCGCGTGGGCTCGTGGACCAGTGGCTTGGGTAGCGTGGTGTTCACTAACAGTTCCTATAAGCACCTCACCCCTTGGGCCATCAGCCAGTTGCTCGAGTGGCATCGCAACGACCCCGTGAGCACGCTCGAGAGCAATCGCAACGAGGCTGTTTACGGCATCCAGCACAACCGCAATCCGTTTATCGATCATCCCGAGTTGGCTGAGTATCTCTGGGGCAACATGACGGGGGCGGCTTGGACGGGCAGCGCCTCGACGAGTCCTGTGCTCTCGTCGCCGGTTAACGGTTCGACCATTAACGTGGGCACCAACACGGGCAGCGGTGTGAGCAAGGCCATCACCGTCAAGGGTGTTTACCTCACCAAGCCGGTCACTGTGGCTGTCACGGGAACAGGTTTCTCGGTAACCCCTACCACGCTCACGGCGGCTGCGGTGAATGCTGGCACGACTGTCACGGTGACCTATAGCGGCACAGCGGCCAATGCCACGGGACGATTGACCCTGGGTGGCGGTGAGGTGAGCAGCTCCGTCACGTTGACGGCAACCTATGACACCGGTGGCAGCAGCAGCGGCACCGAGACCATCGAGACGTGGGAGGGTTGCACCAACTATAACTCTTACAACACGACGTTCATTCAAGGACATGCCTTTGCCTGGAACACCAATAACGTGGGCATCTGGTCGGGCGATGCTAATGCCAATGGCTCGTTGAGCTGCCGATTCGGCAAGAATGCCGACTCCTCTATCGAGATGGCCGAGGATGTGACCGATGGCGCCAGCAAGGTCACCTTCTATGCCGCCAAGTGGAGCTCAAGTGAGGCCAATCCCACCCTGCAGCTACTCTACAGCACCGATGCTGGGGCATCGTGGACGGCCGTGGGAACCTGCTCTCCCACAGCGACGTGGCAGCAGTTCATCTTCAACCTGAACGTTACTGGCCGTGTGCGTTTCAAGGTCCAGCAGACGGCGGGCGCGCGCTTGAATATCGACGACATCGCCATCACGAGCAATCCCAATATCCCTGTGACAAATCCCAGGATTACCGAGCCGGTCAGCGGCTCCACCGTCAATGTGGGCACCATTGCCGCAACAGGCACCTCGGTGAACAAGACCATCACGGTCAAGGGTGAGGACCTCACCAAGGGGCTGAGCGTCTCGGTCAGCGGTACGGGATTCTCGGTAAGACCGTCGATGATCTCGGCCACAGCCGCCAATGCCGGCACAACGGTTGTCGTGACCTACACCACGACTGAAGCCGGCGAGGCAACGGGCCAACTGACCATCTCCAGCAGCGAGGCCAGCACGACGGTGAACTTGACCGCCGTGAAGGTGGCTATGCCCTCGATTGCCATCACGGCACTGGAGCCGATCGAGGCTGTCCAGGATGGCGAGTCGAGTATCGTTATGGGACAAGTCACTACCGAGGACAATGACGAGAACATCACATTGACCGTTGGTGACCAGTTCCAGCTGAGTTTGGACAGGACAAACTGGAGCAGCACGTTGTCGCTCGACCCGTCGGGAGAGGTCTTCTACGTGCGCCTGGCCAGCACTGCCACCGTGGGAACATTCCACAGCACCGTGCAAGCCAGCACCACGCTGGCCAATGCCCATGCCGATGTGGTGGGCACCGTTGCCAGCAAGCCTGTGATGATAGGTGATGTCAATATGGATGGTAACGTGAACGTCAGCGATGTGCTGTGCATCATCAATCACATGCTGGACAGCACGCCCAGCGTGTTTGACTATGCCGCTGCCGACGTCAACCAGGACGAGGCCGTGAACATCTCTGATGCAATCACGCTCATCAATATCATCCTCAACGCTCGTTCTGCCGCCAGCGAGCGCCAGTGGCAGGCCGTGCCTGCTTCAGGTGGAATCCTCATTGACAACTGCTCTGGAGAGACGCTTGAGGTCTATGACTTTGACGGCAACCTCGTCGCCAGCGTCAATCAAGGCGTGCGTAGCGCGATCAACGCCCCTGCAGGAATCTATGTCGTGGCCAGTGACCGCGAGTCACGCAAGGTGGTTGTGAAATGACCCGGTAACAGGATAGACCCAAAAATGATGCGGTCCCGTGTTGATGACTCAACATGGGACCGTATTGGTTCTGTAATGACAGGTGAGATGACCCTGCTGGCTTGAAGTGTCACTGGCCGATGCAGTGGTACTCAAAGCCGGCGTGGCGCAGCTCCTCACCGTCAAGGATGTTGCGACCGTCAAGGATGAGCCGTCCGCGCATCCGCTCGAGAAGGGTCTCGACATTGGGCATGCGCAGCTCCTTCCACTCGGTCACGAGCATCAGGGCGTCGGCACCGCTTGCCGCATCATACATGTCATGGCAGTACACCACCTTGTCGCCCAAGCGGCGGCGGCACTCGTCCATCGCCACAGGGTCATAGACGCGCACTGTGGCGCCCGCCTTGAGCAGCAGGTCGATGAGTACCAGTGATGGCGCCTCGCGCATGTCGTCGGTCTCGGGTTTGAACGATAAGCCCCACATGGCCACGGTCTTGCCGCTCAATTGGCTCTCGTCGCCACCGTAGCGTTTCACAATCTTGTGGTAGAGCACCAGCTTCTGGTCGTTGTTCACGTCTTCAACAGCTTGCAACACGCGCATGGGGTAGCCGTTGTCGGCAGCCGTCTTGATGAGTGCTTTGACGTCCTTGGGGAAACAGGAGCCTCCATAGCCGCAGCCGGCATACAGGAACTTCTTGCCGATGCGTGTGTCCGAACCGATGCCCTTGCGCACCATGTTCACGTCGGCTCCCACCAGCTCACACAGGTTGGCGATGTCGTTCATGAAACTGATGCGGGTTGCAAGCATCGAGTTGGCGGCATACTTGATCATCTCGGCCGAGGGTATGTCGGTGAAAATGAGGCGGTCGCTCACAATCATGAATGGCTTGTAGAGCCTGGCCATCAGTTTGCGGGCGTGCTCGCTCTCCACGCCCACCACGACGCGGTCGGGACTCATGAAGTCCTTGACGGCATTGCCCTCCTTGAGGAACTCGGGATTGCTGGCCACGTCAAACTCCACCTCTGCACCGCGCAGTCGCAGTTCCTCCTCGATGGCACTCTTCACCTTGCGCGCGGTGCCGACGGGTACCGTGCTCTTGGTGACAACGACAACGTAGTGGTTGATGTGGCGACCGATGGTGTGAGCGACCTCGAGCACATACTTCAGGTCGGCGCTGCCGTCCTCGTCGGGCGGAGTGCCCACGGCGATGAACACGATGTCCACGTTGTTCAGCTCTCTCTCGAGGCTCGTGCTGAAGCGCAGACGCCCCGATTTGGCATTCTTGTGGATAAGGGTTTCCAGCCCGGGCTCATAAATGGGCACGATGCCCTGATTGAGCGATTCGATCTTGCGCTCGTCAACGTCAACACATACCACATGGACACCCATTTCACTGAAACAGGTGCCCGTGACTAGTCCGACGTATCCGGTTCCGACAACCGCGATTCTCATGACGTGTGGTAGAATGAATGGAGATTAATCATCAACTGAAACCTTCTTCTCCTTGGGGCTGTCATCGACGTAGTAGCCACCGCTGTCACCACCGTAGCCATAGCCGTAGCCGTAACCGTAGCCATAACCGTAACCCTTACCATAACCGTAGGCGTAGGAGTAGTTGTAGCGGGTCTTGCTCACCTTGATGTCGTTGACGAGGATGGTGAGGTTGTTGATCTTCTGCTCCTCGGCCAGGCGCTCGAGCTCGTACATGTACTGCTGCTCAACCCTGCCATCGCGGATGACGTAGATGGTCAGGTCGGCAAAGCGGTTCACGACGGCGGCGTCGGCAATCAGGTTGTAGGGCACGGTATCAAGGATGACGTAGTCATAGCGTTTCTTGAGCTCATCAATCATGCGGGCCATGTTGTCGCTCAACAACAGGGCGGTGGGGTTGGGAGGAATGGCACCGACGCTGATGATGTCAAAGCCCTCGTGCAATGCTGCGCGGTGGATGACGTTGTCCAGGTTGGTCTCCTTGCCCGACAGGTATGCCGAAGCACCCTTACCGTCCTGCACGCCCACATACTCTGAGAACTTACCCTTGCGCAAGTCAAGGTCGACAACGATGACGCGCTTGTTGATGTAGGTGTAGGATAATGCCAGGTTGACGGCAACGAAGCTCTTTCCTTCACCCGACATGGTCGAGGTGAACTGGATGACTGTCGCCTCGCCGTCGTCGGCCTTCTGGCTCGTGACAAAGTCAAGGTTGTTGCGCACAATTCTGAAGGCCTCGTTCATGCGGTCATTGGAGGTCTCGTTAACCACAATCTCGCCAGTGACATTTGTCTTCTTGGCAGGCAACTCGCCCAGGATGGGTATATCGCACACCTCCTCGACCTCGCGACGCGTGTGGATGGTCTTGTCCAGTGAGAAGTACCAGAAGACGAGGTAAAGGATGAACGCGGGAATCAACAGGCCGATGACCATACCGGTGAGCACGATACGTGTCAACGGTGCGGTGACGGGGACAGGATTGGGAATTGCGGGTTCCATCACCTTGGCGTTAGGCTCGGTGATAGCCATCTGCAACGCGTTTTCCTCGCGCTTGTTCAGCAGGTACAGGTAGAGCTGCTCCTTGATCTTCTGCTGGCGGGTCACCTCGGTGATCGCCTTCTCGTGTGACGGGTTGGCAGTCATGCTGCTGCGGGCCTGACCCTGCAGGCGCTGAGCCTGGCTCTGCTTGGTGCGCAGCGTGCTGATGTAGTTGTCAAGACTGGCGATGATGGTCTTCTTCTGGGCTGCCAGGGATGCGTTGAGCTCCTTCATCACGGGGTTCTCGGCACTGGATGTGGCCGAGATTTTCTGGTAGTCCTGCATCGACGTGTTGTACTGCTGAATCTGAGCCGTGATGCCGGTGTTGTTCATGCCCGTGTTGACGGGGATGAGGTCGCCAGGACCCATATTGGCGATAAAGCCGCGTATCTGGGAGGCCAGCGTGATTTCCAGATTGGCGTTCTCGGCAGCATCAATCTGATGCATCGTGTTGCTGGCATCACCCAGCATCATCGAGTTGGCTGAGTTGGCGGTCAGCACGGCAACCTGGTTGTCAACACCGCTCAGGTCCTTAGACAGGTCATTGACACGCTCGGCGATGAACGCCTCGGTGCTGCGGGCCACCTGGTTCATGTCGTTGATGCCTTCCTGGTTATAGGCGACCACCAGGGCATTAAGGATGTCGGCACACATCTCGGCGTTCTGGCCGCGGATGGCCAGGTTGAGCACGTCGCTGTGTTCGTCGGCAAGCTCAACGATGAGTGAGCTGGAGAGTGCTCGGGCAATAGTCGAGGGGACACTCACGATGACAATAAGGCTGTTGTCGATGGCCCCTTCGTTAAATTTGTTGGTCTTGGTGATGGCGATAGGGCCGTAATCGGTGTTGACCTTATTGCCGAAGTGGGCTTTCTTCCACTCGCCGTTACCCATCTGGAACTCAAATTCCTCCTCACTCTTGGGCACGATAGTCATGCTGAAGCCGCGTGTCACTTCCTTCAGTGGGGTGACATTGACGGGGGTCTCCTTGTAGATGTTCTCGTCGCGCAGGAACTTGTGGCCGTAATACTGCACGTTCAGGCCCAGCGAGTTGACCACAACTTCCATCACCTTGGATGACTTGAGCTTGAATGGCTCGTTGGGGATGTAGTTGACGGTGTTCAGACCCAGGTCACTGAAGGTCATCGAGGGCGTGCCCTGAGCACTGTCCTTGGACCTGATGAGAATCGATGACTTGGCAACGTAGAACTGAGGTTGCGTTTTTCCATACAGGTAGGCGATACAGGCGCAGACGATCATCGACAGTACAAACCAGTACCAGTTGTAGGCACAGGCCATGAACAATCGGTCCCACTTGACACCTGTTCTGGCGCGTTTTTTCTTTTTCTCTTCGGCGGCCGCTTTTGCAGCCAAATCTTCTTGAACTATCTGTTGCATACTGAGCTAATTATTTTCCATTTATAACGAATCATGATGCAATAACGGCAAGCGCTGTTGCCATTACCACATTATCCGCTGCAAATTTAGTGTAAATCAATCAATCTGCAAGTGATACATTATAAAAAAATATTAACCTGATAAAAAATAAGTGCCCACCGCCTGGGGTGGACACTCATTGATGATGTCTGCGGTAGACGGTGCTACCTGTGGGATGCTTAGTCAATCTCCTCGTCGGCAGGATAACCGCCCATCTCGCGGATGGCGTTCTTCAGCATCACGTACTGCTGGAACAGGTGGTTAACGGGGATCTCATCCTTGGTGTAGTCGTGCATCGGGCTCTTCAGGAAGAAGCTCAGGAAGCGCTGAGTGCCACAGCGGCCGGCGCGGTGAGCCAGGTCCATGAGCAGGCACAGGTCGAGGCACAAGGGTGCGGCAAGGATGGAGTCGCGGCACAGGAAGTTGATCTTGATCTGCATGGGATAGCCCATCCAGCCGAAGATGTCGATGTTGTCCCAGCCCTCCTTGTTGTCGTTGCGGGGAGGATAGTAGTTGATGCGTACCTTGTGGAAGTAGTCGCTGTACAGGTCGGGCTGATCGTCGGCAACGAGGATCGACTCGAGCGTCGAGAGCTTGCTCACCTCCTTGGTGCGGAAGTTGGCGGGCTCGTCAAGCACGAGGCCGTCGCGGTTGCCCAGGATGTTGGTCGAGAACCAGCCGCTCAGACCCAGCATGCGAGTGCCGATGATGGGAGCGAAACCGCTCTTCACCAGCGTCTGACCGGTCTTGAAGTCCTTACCGGCGATGGGCAGGTTGACCTTCTCTGACAGCTCCCACATGGCGGGGATGTCGACGGTGGTGTTGGGGGCGCCCATGATGAAGGGGCAGTCCTCCATCAGTGCTGCATAGGCATAGCACATCGAGGGAGCAATCTTGTCAACCACGTTGTCCTTCATGGCCTGCTCGAGAGCGGCGATGGTGCCGTGGTACTTCATGTCGGGCTCGACGTAGATCTCGGTCGAGGCAGCCCACAGGACAACCACGCGGTCAACGCCGGTCTCCTTCTTGAAGTTGCGGATGTCCTCGCGCACCTGCTCGGTCATGTCCCAGCGGTCCTTGCACTGCTTCACGTTGTCGCCGTCCAGACGCTTGGCATAGTTCTTGTCAAAGGCTGCCTTCATGGGCTTGATCTTCAACAGCTCGTCCTTGACGGGCTCGATGTCCTTCTCCTTCAATACCTCGGCATTGATTGCGCTCTCGTAGGCGTTTGCGGGGAATACGTCCCATGCGGCAAACACGATGTCGTCGAGGCTGGGCATCGATACGATCTCATTATAGTGTAAATACTTCTTGTCTGCGCCTTTTCCTACGCGAATCTTGTCATACTGTGTCATGCTGCCAATGGGCTTTGCAAGGCCCTTGCGAGTCATCATCACACCAGTCATGAACGTGGTGCTCACGGCACCCAATCCTACTACCATAATTCCTAACTTGCCGGTAGCGGGCTTAACAATTTCTTTTGCCATAATCTTTTATTACAGTTAATGTTCTGTTATTATCTTATTAATAATGTGCCCTCAACGGGCGGGAGTTACCCTTGCGAAAAACGGCGCTAAATTACAGCCTTTTTTTGAATTGAAAAACTAAACATGTTGTAAATTTAGTTTAAAATGCTTAATATTATGCCGTGTGTAATAAAAAACATTTATTTCCATCGACGAATAGCATTATTTTGTTAATGAATATTAATGCCACCCCTCGCCACAATGTCGTTTTTTTGCCCGTTTTTTTGCCTTTTTCTGCCCGAAACAGCCTTGATGACATTTTTTAACAGATTTCCATAAAATTGCTTAAAATGAGGCTGCTGGTGGTGATGAGTGGCGCGTGGAAGGGCCAGACCACACGGGTCTCGCTCCCCGTTGCGGGGGAGGGAGTGGCGAGGTGTTCCTCGGGGCGTCGATGGGGTGGGGAATGTTGAGGGGGCTAGCTGTTGAGGAAGGCCTCGGCCGTGGCGATGTCGTCGGCGTGGTCAACATCGACAATCTTGGCGATGCTGTAGGCCTGCAGGCGCTTGCCGGCCTTGACCAGCGCACGCTGGAAGTTGCGCATCCGGCTCACGCCCTGCTCGATGCAGTCGTCGAGCACGGCAAACGCGTCATCGGTCATGGCGTAAATGCCTCCCGAGACATAGCGGGCGTCGTCCTGCCTCTTGTCGCTGAAGGCGGTGATGTTCATCTCGTCATCGACCTCGACCCACAGGGGCTTCTCGTCGTCGACAAACGGGGTGACGGCCCACATGCCGTCGTGGCTCTCGTCGGCCTCAAAGGTGTCGATGTACCCCTTGAAGTCTTCCTCGCGGAAGATGGTGTCCACCGTCGTCAGGCAGAACTTCCCCTTGGGGATCACGCGGCTCAGGTGCCAGAAGCTGTGCATCGAGCTGGGGGTGCTCTTGACAACGAGATTCAGGGGGACGGGCAGCTCCAGGTGTTCCAGATAGGAACGCACCTCGGTCATGCGCTCGTTGACGATGATGCTGATGCTCTCGGCGTTGCACCTGAGCATGATGTTGATCAGTCGCCCGATCATGGGTTCGCCTTGCAGTTCAACCAGGGGTTTGGGCTTGGCGACGCCCTCTTGGGCTAGGCGCGAGCCTTCGCCCGCTGCGATAATCGCGTAGTTCATGTTGTCAGTTTTTAGTTTTCAGTTGTCAGTTTAGGGCCTCCATCACTTGGGTGATGCGGGTGATGGTGTTCGGGTGGGTCTGTCGGTCTTCCTCCTCGGTCCAGCCTTTGCCCTTGAGCCACAGCACGTGGCATCCCAGTTGCTCGGCGGGCAGGATGTCTTTGCGCAGGCTGTCGCCCACGACGAGCACCTCGCTGGGCTCCAGCTCCAGGGCGTCAACGCCCAGCCGGAACAGGGTGGGGTTGGGCTTGCGGATGCCCACCACGGCACTCTCGATGATGCCCTTGAACAGGTGGCGGATGCCGTAACCGCGCAGCACCTCGTCGATGTTGCCATAGAAGTTGCTCACGAGCATCATCGGGTAGCGCTCATGCAGCTGTTCGAGCATGGGGTGGGCCTCGTCGATGCATGCGCGGGCGGCCTGGTCGCAGTAGGCCGCGATCTGCTGGGTCCAGCGTTGGCGGGTCTGCTCGTCGGGCTGCTCGGGCAGGTAGCTGATCTCGAGAGCGACCTTCTTGAGCAGCAGGGCGTGGAAGTCGTCCTGCGGCAGGATGATGCGCTCGCGAGCCAGGGCACGCTCACCCTCGACATAGGCTGTGCGGAATGTCTCCTTATCTATAGGTACCCCTGCGTGCTGGTAGCCTTGCCACAGCACCTCGCTCCAGTGCACCCCTCGGCTGTCGAGGGTGCCGCCGTAGTCAAAGATGATTCCTTTGATATCCTTCATCATTGTCGGTGTGGTGGTGAATCAGGTGGTCAGTCCACCTTGGTCAGGTCGAGTTTCACATTGTCGCGCCCTCTGTCCTGGAACAGCTTGGGCAGGGGATTCTGCCTGGACTCGTCGTAGCGGAGGCGGTTGCGGAACACGTCGATGGCCGTGTAGATGGCATGACGCAGCGACGACTCGTTGGCAAGGCCCTGGCCGGCGATGTCGTAGCCGGTGCCGTGGTCTGGACTGGTGCGGACAATCGGCAGGCCGGCGGTGAAGTTCACGCCCTCATCCATCGCGATGGTCTTGAAGGGGGCCAGGCCCTGGTCGTGATACATGGCCAGCACGCCGTCGAAGCGGCGATAGTGGCGCGCACCGAAGAAACCGTCGGCGGCGTAGGGGCCGAAGCACTGCACGCCGTCCTCGTCGAGTGACTGCTGGATGGCGGGCAGGATGATGTCGCGCTCCTCGTGGCCCAGCATGCCGTTCTCGCCAGCGTGAGGGTTGAGCGAGAGCACGGCGATGCGCGGACCATTGATATTGAAGTCGCGCTTCAACGACTCGTTGAAGAGTCTGAGCTTCTCGCGGATGCCGTCCACCGTCAGCGCCGTGGGCACCTGCGACAGCGGCAGGTGGGCGGTGACGAGTGCGATGCGCAGGTCGGTCGTGCACATCAACATCAGCGCCTGGGCACCATCGCCGGCGGCACTCTCCAGATACTCGGTGTGGCCGGGGAAGTGGAACTGCTCGCTCTGGATGTTGTCCTTGCTGATGGGAGCGGTCACCAGCACGTCAATCAGGCCGGACTTGAGGTCGCGAACGGCGGCTTCAAGGGCCAGAAATGATGCGGTGCCGGCCTGCTTGCTGGGCTGTCCCAGCTCAACCTTGATGTCCTGGTCGATGCATTCCACCAGGTTGGGCATGTTCTCCTTGAGGCGCTCGGCGCTCTTGGTGTAGTTCATCTGGATGCTCGGCAGGTTGCAGGCGTTGCGGTGGTAGTTCATGATCTTGCTGGAGCCGTAGATGACGGGGATACACAGGTCCATCATCTCGGGCACCCCGACGGTCTTCATGATCACCTCGGCGCCGATTCCGTTGGTGTCGCCAATGGTGATACCCACCTTGATTCTCTTATTTTCTTCACTCATAGTTGATTATCTTAATGATATTGTCGTGTTGATTGAATGCAAACGGCAAAATTAAACATATTTTCCGATTTATCTGCCACCGAGCCCAAAGAAATCGCTTTTCACGCCTTGCAATCATGACAATTTGATTTTTTATGGATTTTTCAGTTGCCACTTCAGCAAATAATGTATAACTTTGCCAATTCATTGGATTCCCTTGGTTAGCAATGTGACCATCAAGAGACGGGACCATGTTCTTGACCTATACCATCAAAGGGGAGTGTAAAATGAAGTGAATGAGCAAGTTGAAAGCTTGCAATGTATTAACCTGTAATGCTGACGATGTGCTGTGCAATATCAAAACAGGCCTCTGCCTTCTTCCGGCCGATGGATAAAGGTGGACGTCATGTTGCGTCCTGGTCCAGAAGGCTATGCGCGCTGGCGCTGGCTGCCTGGGTAGGGCTGTCGTCACAGGGGCAATTCATGCGCACGACCTACTTTATGGAGGGCACGCCCTATCGCCTGCAGCTCAATCCCGCACTGCCGCCCGACAGGGGCTTTGTCAACTTGCCGGCCATCGGCATGACCAATGCCACGGTGCGCTCCAACCATGGCGACATGTTCGACATGTTGAGGCATGGCGATAACGACGACTACTATGCCTCGGACAGGTTCTACAGCAACATCCATGACGTCAACAAGGCCGATGCCCAGGCCGCTACCGACTTGCTCTCGGTGGGATGGTGGCACACCGATAACAGCTTCATGAGCTTCAATGTGAGCCTCAAGGTCGAGGCGAGTGCCGTCGCACCACGCGAGTTGTTCACCTTCCTGCGCGACATGAAGGGCATGAACAGCAACGATTATTCCAACTACTACCGCAACCTGAGCAACGACCAATTCAATGTTAACGCCTTTACCGAAATCGGTTTTGGCTACACCCGCATCATTAACGACCACGTGAGCGTCGGTGGACGGGTGAAGGCCTTGCTCGGACATGGTAACTTGAGCCTTAAGGTGCATGATGCGGCCGTGAAGACCAACCTCGTGGGACTTGACCCTGACTTCAACTGGAGCATGGGTGACCCGACCGAGGTCCTCAGGGCAACAGGAACGGCTTCCATCCAGGCGTCGGCCGAGCTGGAGAGCTCTTTTGAAGGACTTGACCTGATCACTAACGAGCAGGGCTATATCGAGCGGGCAAAGTTCCGCCTCAAGGAGACGGGGGTTGCCGGCCTAGGCGCCGCGCTCGATGCCGGTGTGGCTGTCCGTGTGACGCCTGAATTGACGGTGTCGGCCGCCATCAACGACCTGGGATTCATCCACTGGTCCAAGGGCTGCACCCAGGTGGCGCATGCCCAGACCGATATCCTCCAGTACGACAGTGAGAACCCGGGCGACCTGAGCCGCTTCTCGGGCATCGTGAACAGCGGCGAGTCGCTCAACCTGCACTTCCTGAGGCTCACCCCGGACGAACACATCAAGTCGGGACGCAAGACCAACCTGACCTCGACGATGGCGGTCGGCTGTGAGTACGAGCTCGTGAAGGACAAGCTGCGACTGGGCGCTCTCTACACTAACCGCTTCGCCACGCCCGACAGCGAGAGCGAGTTGACCTTCTCGGTCAACGTCCACCCCAGGAGCCTGCTTGACTTCGCAGTGAGCTATTCCCCCATCTTGACAGGTGGTCAATCCTTCGGCTTGGCGATGAAGGTCGGCCCCGTGTTTGTCGGCACCGACTACATGTATCTGGGCAAGGACGCCAAGTGCTGCAATGCCATGGTGGGCGTTTCCATCCCCCTGGGGCAACGACCCGATGCCGACGACGAATACTGACCCAGGTGTCGCAAGTTGTAAACTTGCTACCTGGTCCTTAGTTGAATGGTTGATGAACGGTAATTCTGCAAAAGTTTCCCCCATAAGACAAGAAATAAATCTCATTAACCATTAACCTTTAACCCTTAACCTTCAAGTTCTCAAGTGCACTCGAGAACTTGAAATAAAAATGTTTCATTTCCCCTGCGGTGTGTCAGCCTGAAGATCAGGAGCCCCCGATGGGGGCAGATGGCTCGTAGGGCGAGCTTCGATGGGTAACACCTTGCAACCATCGAAGTGGGGTCTCCGACCCTCCAACCTCTTCGGGATTAAACCAGACACGGAATTTGGCAGATAAACCCCGAAAAATCCCTCAAAAATAGCTGGCAGATTTGCCCACGTGAGAGAAAAGCGTTACTTTTGCAACTTTGAATGTATGCGCATCGCGTGCACGTACACATGCGCGAGAATGTTCTTGGAACAAGACATACGACAGGTAACACGCTGTAAATGACTACTGTGATAGTGTCCCCAGCATTACCCGCTCTCCACAACGTCGCCGGTCCCACAAGGCCCGGTGACCCCCTTGTTTGTATTTGATTAAGAATCAAGTTTTTTGATTTCCGATATGGTGGATTTGAATATTGAATTGCCAGAATCGTTCTTTCTTGAAGAAGAACGTGATGGCTACCTTGTGGGAACTAGGGCCAAAGAGTTCTGGGCTGTTGAATTAGACTTAATAAATGAATTTGATAGGGTTTGCAAAAAGCATAATTTAAAATATATGCTTGATTTTGGAACTCTACTTGGCGCGATTCGTCATAAGGGCTTTATTCCATGGGACCTTGATATGGATGTGTCTATGTTGCGTGAGGATTTTGAAAAATTAGAAGAAATAGGCCCGCAAGAGTTTAAGTATCCATATTTTTTTCAAAATCAATATACTGAAAAAAAGTACGACCATGCGATTACACGATTGAGACGCTCAGATACAACATCTTTAAATGCCTCAGATATTTTATATCGAAGAAAATGTAATCAAGGTATATTTATTGATATCGATGTGTTTGACAATGTGCCGACAAATAACTTGAGCGAAGTATCGGCAATTCATACAAAATGTAAGTCTATTGCTCATGCGATACAAGCGCTTTCAGAACCTCCTTCATTCAAAGGGTATGGTACAAAATTCTCTTTTTTCATGCTTTTGCGTTTTTTGTATTTTAGGATGAAGTATGGGTCTGTAAAGAGCGCATGGAAGTTATTGAAAGATACTTCAAGTCAATTCGATTATTCTGACTATGTATGTTGCTTGTTTTCGGATATGGGGACATGGATACGGCGACGAGAGTGTTATGAGAATCTTATCCGTGTGCCATTCGAGAATCTTATGCTTCCAGTACCAGAATCTTATGACGATGTGCTTAGAGCATGTTATGGGGATTATATGATGCCTGTAGTTGATGAACGTATGACAGTTTTGTATATTGATGCGTCCAAATCTTATTCTGAATTAATAAATCAAGAAGGCTTCTATGAAAATTTGATAAAGGAATTAAATATCAATTTTGATAATTGGCGTATGAGCGACATGGACTTTCTTCGAATGATGATGAATAAATTAAAACAGTTATATACCCGTTGAATATAGGGGGCTTTCGCACGTATTCTTAACTTGTTTTTTCTTCTTGTCTGAAGGCCTTTCTCGAATCATAAAAGTGAGATAAGTTGTTTTAAAGAGTTTTGTTATGAACAAACTCTACTTAGGGCTTCGTCATTGTGCGTTTAAGGTCTATTTAAACGCAATTTACCCTTTGGTGCTAAAGGCAAGGGTAGGGACTGTTGGTAAAAAAGATAAGATTCAGGTCGTCTTCTTTGCGGTCAATATCGCTATGTGGCGATATCAGGGCGTCTATGAACTCTTGTCTAAAGAAGAACGATTTGATTGCTATATCGTATTATCCGTGTTCACGACAATCAATAAAGCCCAACAAGCCGAAGAGTTGCGGCAACTGAAGGCCTACTTTGACTGTAAGGGCATCCAATACCATGATTATGATGTGGCTAACGGGGTCGGATATGATGTGATGGGGAAAATCAATCCTGACATCCTGTTCTATCCGCAACCCTATGATAAGCTTCTTCCAGATGAGCACAATTATCGTAACTTCCTTTCAAAATTGTGGTGCTACTGCAATTATGGTGTAAATGTCAGTAAGGCTGGATGGTTCCTTTTTGATCTGCCATTTCATAATCTTGCATGGAAGATTTATTGTCCCACACATTTCGAAAAAGAAGATGCCACACAAGTTGCTCGAAATCATGGTAGAAACTGGATGATTTCAGGCTATTCCAATCTGGATAGGTATTGTGACGGCACTCTTGTGGATGTCTGGAAACCGCAAGAGAAGAGACTCAAACGCTTGATCTGGGCTCCTCACTTCACGTTGACCAAGGGTCTCACCTTTATTGAGTCTCGCAACAGCTTTATCTGGATGGCTCAATTGATGCTGGATGTCTCACAGCGATTCAAGGGCAGGTTGCAGATTGCATTCAAGCCGCATCCGAGGCTCAAGAGTGAATTGTATAAGCACCCGGATTGGGGCGTGGAAAAGACCGATAAGTATTATGAACAATGGGCAAATGGCGAGAACACCCAGCTGGAGACGGGAGATTTTGTTGACCTGTTCAAGTCCTCTGACGCCATGATTCATGATTGTGGCTCCTTCACAGCCGAGTATCTCTATGTGAACAAACCGGTCGCCTTTGTCTCAACCGATATCGAACTGTTGAAAAAAGATCATAACGAGTTTGGCTGTGCCGCCCTCGATCAGCATTATATCGTGAAGAACGAGGAAGAAGTCTTGAACTTCATTGAAAAAGTTGTTCTTGGAGAGGATGACCCGATGAAGGAGCAGCGGACAGCCTTCTTTGAGAGTGTGTTGCGCCCCAACGTGACAGGAAGTACAAGCGAGTTCATTGTCAACGACATGAAGAAATCGCTGGGCATTGATTAGTGGTGAGTATGCGGGTCGGTATTGTGACACAGCCGCTGGAGATGAATTACGGCGGGATCTTGCAGAATTGGGCGTTGCAGCAGGCGCTCCAGCGCCTGGGGCATGACCCGATCACGATTGACGCCTATGAGCGCTACTCGACCCCTCATTACCTCTATAACTGCATGAGGGTGCTGCTGGATCGCTTGAAGGGCAAGAAGCGTGGCCTGCCCAAGCGCTATTGCGGCTCGCTGCGCAAGGCCACGACCGGCGAATTCATCGAGCGGCATATCGCCAAGACCCGTGTCATGTGGGACTATCGGCGCAGCGTGGTGAGACGATATCACCTGGATGCCATCGTGGTGGGCAGCGACCAGGTGTGGCGTGTCAAGTATAACGGTGACCACATCGAGGACATGTACCTCAAGTTTGTCGAGGGACTGCCGTTGAGGCGCGTGGCCTATGCCGCGTCGTTCGGTGTGGATGAGTGGGAATACTCGCCCCAGCAGACCGAGGCCTGTGCGCGCCTGGCCCGGCAGATGGACGCCATCTCGGTGCGCGAGGCCAGTGGCATCGCCCTGTGTCGTGACTACCTGGGCGTTGAGGCACAGTGTGTGCTCGATCCCACGTTGCTGTGTGATGCCGAGGACTATGTGTCTCTCATCGGTGATGATGTCACCACGGCAGAGCCCGAGCCCTACCTCGCCGTCTATTGCCTGGACGTTACCGAGGTCAAGAAGGCCTTCTTTAACCGCCTGGCCGGGGAACGCGGCTTGAAAGTGCGCTATTTCTCCGCCGGCTGGTCGGCTGATGTCACTGTCAAGCAGTGGCTCGCCGTGCTGCAACAGGCATCGATGATTGTCACCGACTCGTTCCACGGCACGGTGTTCAGCATCCTGTTCGGGAGGGAGTTTTTCACCTTGGGCAATCCCGGGCGCGGCAACACGCGCATCACGGGACTGCTTGGCCAGCTCGGTCTTGAAGGCCGGTTGCTGTCCGACACGCAGCCCGTCGAGCCCGAGCATTGTGTCATCGACTGGCAGCAGGTCTATTCCCGCCTGGGCGAGAAGCGACGCGAGAGCATGGACTTCCTGGCCCGCAACCTGCAAGAGGTGTAGTTCAAGTGTGGCAAGTTATTAACTTGTCCAAAACCGACAATACAATTATCAATGAGACCTTTACACATTATCATGCCCATGGCCGGCGAGGGGTCACGCTTTGCGCGTGCGGGCTGGACGACCCCCAAGCCGTTGATCGAGCTGCGCGGCGTGCCGCTTTTCCGCCGAGCCATCAACAGCGTTGCCATCGAGGGCGTGGAGATGAAATACAGTTTCATCGTGCGACAAGAGCACATCGATAACCAGCACATCGACCAGCTGATCAAGGCGATTGAGCCTCAAGCCAACGTCTTCTCGGTGTTGAAGACCACGCGCGGCGCTGTCGAGACCTGCCTGGTGGCCGAGCGTGCCATCGACGACGAGGATGCTGTGGTGGTCATGGACTGTGACCTGGAATTCCGCAGCGTGCGTTACAACGAGCTGGTGGCCAGTGCCCTTGCCCTGCCAGCCGACGAGGCCGACGGGGGCGCCCTGGTGTCCTTTGAGTCGGATAATCCGCGCTACAGCTACGCCGAGATTGACGAGAACGGCCGCGTGCTGCGCACGGCTGAGAAAGAGCCGATCTCTAACCATGCCCTGTGTGGCGCCTATTTCTTCGGCAGCGGCAAGGACTTCAAGCGCATCGCCCACCAGCTGCTGGTCGACGGCACCCATGGCAAGGCCGAGTTCTACGTGTCGTTGTTATACAACTACCTGCTGGCCGAGGGCAAGGTGGTGCGCCTCGCTCCGATGGAGGAGTACTACTCCTACGGCACCCCCGAGGAACTGGCCCACTACAGCAACAAGCAAGACTGAACAATGGAGATCAAGTTGTTGATTACCGATTTTGACGGTACGTTGGTCGGCACGTTCCAGGCCAATTATCACGCTTACCGTGAAGCCTTCTCCCAAGTGGGCTTGACCTTGAGCGAGGAGGATTACAGCAAGTGTTATGGCTTGAGGTTTGATGGCTTCATGAAGGCGATGGGCATCGAGGACGACGACGTCAGGCGGCGCATCCGCACCATCAAGGGCGAGTGCTATCCCAATCACTTCGGCATGCTGCGGGTCAACCAGCCGTTGCTGGACTTCATCAGGATGTTCCGCAAGAGTGGCGGCAAGACCGCTGTGGCCTCCACGGCGCGGGGCAAGAACCTCTATAACGCTTTGAACCATATCGGCGCGACCGACGATTTTGACCTCATCCTCGCAGGCGAGGATGTGAAAGAAGGCAAGCCGTCGCCCGAGATCTATAACACGGTGATGTCACGCTTGGGCATGAGCCCTGACGAGACCTTGGTTTTTGAAGATTCTGAAGTTGGGCTGCAGGCTGCTGCTGCGGCTGGCGCCCACTATATCAAAATTCAAGTTCCTAAAGCGGTGTAGCCGCTTTAAGGACTTGAAGGTTAAGGGTTAGAGGTTAATGGTTAAAGAGATTTTGTTTCTCGCCTCACTTGGGGTCCAGGAGGAGAAACTTTTCCGGAATATTGTCTGCAATTCATTAACCCTCAACCGTTAAACACTGAACAGTGAGCAAGTTGACAACTTGCGAAACATAAGTTACAATAACCTCTAATACATTTTCTAAACTATGAAACTGGACATTCAAGGCCATTCGGGTTGCGATATAGTCATCGTGCACGAGGATAACGACTTGTTTATCCACAAGAGCACGCACGATGCGGCCTATGTGCCTCGCCTCGTGAATCAGGCCAACAAACAGATTGCCGCTTCCAAGATTGAGTATCAAAACATACGCGTACCCAAGATTTTTGAAGTGGTGAAGTCCGAGACCGATGCCACCATCAAGATGGAGTATATCTATTCCCGGAACTTTATCGAGCACTTTGAGCAGGCTGGCTTTGAGCAGATCAAGTACCTCATCGGTGCCATAAAGTACTTCATCGACCTGGAGATCGCCAACTCGACGATGCAGACCGTGCCGTCCACCATCCTGACGGACAAGATGGCCGATGTGGCACGCAAAGTCGAGAAAAACGTTCACCTCAAGGACGATGACGAGGCTCAGCGCCTGGTGAAGCTCTCCAGCGAAGTGATGGACAGGGTGGGGGACATGGTGATGCCCGTCGGCACATGCCATGGCGACCTCACCTTCAGCAACATCTTGTTCAACGGCAATAACTATTACCTGATCGACTTCTTGGACTCGTTCATCGAGTCTCCGCTCCTGGATATCGTCAAGATTCGTCAGGACACGGCCTACATGTGGTCCACACTGATGTATAACAAGCCCTTCGACAAGGTGCGCTTGAGCATCATCAGCGAGAAGATCGACACGGCCATCGATGAATACTTCACGGCCAAGTACCAGTGGTATCGCGACTACTACATGCCGCTGCAGCTGATGAACTTCCTGCGCATCCTTCAATATGGTCACGACGAGAAGGTGATTGCCTATCTCAAGCGTGTCATTTCGAGTCAATTGGCAACCTTGAATAACCCTAAAAACGATTGAAATCATGATGACACTGATAGTTCCCATTGCAGCCAATAAAGCTGATTATGCGCAGAAACTGCCGCAGCCGTTCCGCCTCGACGACGAGGGCACGATGTATTGTGTGAGGGCCATCACCGGCCTGCCGCTAGATGAGGTGGATGACATCTACTTTGTCATCTTGAAGGACCATGACGAGCGATTCATGCTCAGCGAGCAGTTGATGATGCAGTTCCGCCGCCACAAGTTGGACAAGGCGCATGTCACCATCCTGGACACACCGACAGGCAGCCAGGCCGAGACCGTGGCACGTGCCATCGAGGTGAATGGCATCAAGGGGATGGTCTTTGTGAAGGACGCCGATTGCTACTTCACGGCCGACGAGATTCTGCCCCAGAACAGCGTCGCCATATATGCGCTCGAGAACCTGCCGATTGTTGACCCGCAGCACAAGAGCTATGTGGCGGTGGATGATATGTTCTATGTCACCAACATTATCGAGAAACGCGTCGTGAGTCACTTCTTCAGCGCCGGCGGCTATTGCTTTGAGGATGCCGACGAGTTCTGCCGCTACTATGAGCGCCTCAAGGGCTTCTCGCCGCTGTATCTCTCTCACATCATCTACGCGATGCTGCTCGAGAAAAAGATATTCCGCCCGATCCTGGTAGAAGACTACCTGGACTGGAGCGTCACCCAAGTGAAACAGTAATCAGTGAGCAAGTTAACGACTTGCGAAACTCAAGTTAACAGAATAATCCCACTGTAATTTTTATGCGAATAGTATTTGTCAACCTGCACGGTAACGAGTTCCTGGTGAAGACGATGAACAAGTTCATCTTCAAGCAGTCGGTAGCCATCAAGCACAAGTACCTGCTCGATTACCTGCTCTCGCGCGATGATGTGGAGGTGTGCTCCTACATCAATAAGCGAGGATTGTCGCTCTCCTATACGACACGCAACAAGTTCTTGCAGTCGTTCCGCTTTCTTGAACACCGTGTCGCATTAAGGAAGAACGGCATCCCCCTGGACAAGATCAAGGTCTTGAAAAGCGAGGATGAGATACGGCATGACGACATCGTGGTGCTGTACCAGATCTTTGGAGGGCAGTTTGAGTTTGACAAGAGACCGGATGCCTTCATCGCCGTCAGCCAGCTGCACTTCGCCCTCGGCTCGTCTTCGATGATGGAACGCCTGGATCCCGACCTGATGTACAACGAGAGCAATATGCAGAAGCGCTTTGTCGGGTTCGACGAGTACTTCGGCTGGTTCCACAAGCAGTATATGGTCATCCCCTTTGTGTTCGCTCCGCGCTTCAAGGTGGTGAAGCCTTTTGCCGAGCGGCAGAACAAGGCGGTCTCGGTGGGCACAGTGACCTATCCCGATTACCTGGTCAAGTACTATGGCCACAATTGCCTGCAGCCGGCACGCAAGCAGGTCTATGACAATGCCAAGGAACTGACCCCCTGGGTGGATTGCTTCAACAGCGATTATCTCGAGGATCAGAAGGCGACCAAATCCTCGGCGAGCGATAATCAACTGGTCAGGGTGTTTAAACGCCTGCACGACAAGTTCTTCGTCGGTCACCAGAAGAAGTATTACTCCTTTGACATGGTCGAGAAGTTTAACGACTACAAGATGTGTGTCGTCGGGGAGGAAATCATCGGCCTGCCCGGCATCGGCTTTGTCGAGGGCATGGCTTGCGGATGCGCTTATCTGGGGCAGACGGTGGGCTACTATGAGGACTACGGCATGAAGGAAGGGGTGCACTATATCGGTTATGACGGCACGCTCGATGACCTCAAGGCCAAAATCAGCTACTACCAGCAACCCGAGCATCAGCAGGAGCTGGAGACGATAGCCCAGGCCGGCTGTGAGTTTGTGCGTTCTCACTTCAATGGCCCTGCCGCTGCCGAGTCGCTGCTCAACAACCTGCTTGAAGCCCAGCAACGCTGGCTTGCCGAACATCCGCAGCACAAATCGTAAGAACGTCAACCCATTTGCTCAACTTGAGCTTGAATCAATAACGACGATGAAGGTCTCGATACTGGTACCGGTTTATAATGCCGCTGATTATCTGAATCAGTGCGTCGGGTCAATCACTGGCCAGACCTACACCGACTTGCAGATTGTCTTGATCAATGACGGCTCCACCGACGGCTCCTGGAAAATGATGCGCGAGCTGGCATCCAGGGATGACCGTATCGAGATCTACACCCAGCCCAACCAGGGCGTGGCCGCCACACGCAACAACCTGCTGGAGAAGGTCAAGGGCGACTTTGTCCTCTTTGTCGACAGTGATGACTGGATCGACCCCGACACTGTCGAGACCCTCGTCCACGAGCAACAACAAGGCGACTACGACATCGTCATGTATCAGAACCTTGGCAACGCTGAATCGACGGTTTATACACAAGACCAGGCGGTCGCCCTTTTTCTTGAGCATGAGCTCTTCAGGGGAATGTTATGGAACAAGCTCGTGAGGAGCAGCCTGTTTGACGGCTTGGAACTGGACGAGACCATCAGCTATGGCGAGGACTCGTTGATGACGTGGTATCTGCTGCAGCGCATCAGCAAGATGTGCGCCCTGAACCGTGACTTCTATCACTATAACGGTGACAATCAATCCAGCTTGTCCAACCAGACCTTCAACGGCAAGAAGTTTTCCTCCTACATGGTGTGGCACAACATCACGTGTGACACCGATGAGAAGTGGCCTCAATACACTGGTGTCGCTCATGCGCGCTTCGCCTGCGAGATGACCCAGGTCCTGCTGGCGGCTGTCGTTGCCGGCTATAAACCCGATAAACAGGTATCCATGCTGCAGACGGCAATCCGTCGTGATGGTCATCTGATGAAAAAGAAGGGCATCTCGTCACCCATGATGAGGACCTTCTCGTGGTTGATCAGTCATCATTATCGCATGATACTGGCCATCTCGCCGATCATGAATGCCTATTTTAGAATGAAATATGGCGAGTGAGGTGTGATGGGCGCCCGCGAGCTTGTCGGCGGTGAACTGCCGTCATGCCAGTTCACCCCCGAATAGAATTGAGAACCGAAACACGACACGACAACATGAATCCGTTAGTATCAATATTGGTACCTGTATATAATGCTTCTTCCTATCTGGAGAAGTGCGCTGAATCATTGGTTAACCAGACCTATCACAACCTGCAAATCGTCATGCTCAATGATGGGTCAACAGATGATTCCTGGGCCATGATGCAAGAGCTGGCCACTCGTGACCAGCGCATTGAGAGTCACACCCAGCCCAATCATGGAGTTTCATTCACCCGCAACAGGCTGTTGGAATTGGCCAAGGGCGACTTTGTCCTCTTTGTCGACAGTGACGATTGGATTAAATCCAGCACGGTAGAGACCCTCGTCAACGAGCATGAGAAGACCTCATCCGACATGATTGTCTATCAGATGATTGACACCCAGCGCGATATTCAAGGCGTCTTCTCGCAAAGCGAAATCATCAAGTTGTTCCTCGAGCATGAGCGCATCAATGGGTCGCTGTGCAACAAGATGGTCAGGAGGGCTTTGTTCGACGGGCTGAAGATTGACGAGACCATCGGCTATGGCGAGGATGCGCTCATGGTCTGGCAAGTGCTCCAGCGCGTCGATCGTGTGAGCATCCTCAACGAGCAACTGTATTTTGTCAGGGCCAATACCAACAGCTTGTCACGCCAGCAGTTCAATAACAACAAGTTCTCGGCCTACAAGGTTTGGGAGACCATCTGCAACGACGTCGATCGCGACTGGCGGGAATATGCCCCCTTGGCCCATGCCCGATATGCCTGCGAGATGTCATTGATCCTTCGCGACGCTGTCAAGAGCGGATACAAGGACATGGACCACATCCGACCCCTGCAACGGGTGCTGCGCCGTGATGGACATTACATCACCTCAACAGGTGTCTCCACCTGGGCCATGAGAGGTTTCGCCTGGCTTGCTGGCCACAGCTACTGGCTGACCTGCCGCCTCTCCCCCCTCATCTGGTGAAATTTAGAATCTTTTCATCTTTAGCATTCATTTTAAATGCTTGATTATCACATAGACTATGCAACCAATTGAATTTATCGCATATTATTACGTCAGTACAGTCTACTATTTCCTGCTCCTCTTGTTGACATGGATGACAGTGGTCTATTATCTGGGGTCTAATACACAGAAACTGCTGCACGCCGAGACTTCTCCGGCTCAGTTTGCAACAGTCATGTTGACTGTGGCGATGTCGTTCTTCTTGGGCTTGCGTCAGCTGTCCAGGGACTTCGGCGACACTATCGGATATGCCAATCACTATAATCATATCACCCAGTATGTGCCATTTAATTTTAAATCCGAGTGGCTGTGGGAGAACATGCAGATCTTTTGTAAGAACGTGATTGGGATGAATGTCCATGACTTCTTCGTCTTTGTCGCTCTGATATATTTCTTCGGCATGCTAATCTGCTGTCGGATCTTGGTTCGCAAGAATTTGTGGATGGCGATGCTGTTCTTCTTCACGGCGCTACAGACCTACACTTTTGCGACGAATGGTATCCGCAATGGAATGGCTTGTAGCCTGGTGTTGGTTGCTATTGCGCTCCTGACGGAGTATAGGGATGATAATGCCAAGAAGGTGTTGGCTGCTATCATCATGTTGATCGCTTTGCCTATTCACCGTTCATCCATGTTGCCTTCTTTGGCGGCCTTTGCTTCGCTTTATATTATTAAAGACACCAAGTGGGGCATCCGTTTTTGGCTCCTGTCTATTGTGATATCTCTGGTTGCTGGACCTTTGGTGACGGAATTCTTTTCTTCTATCGGCTTCGATGACCGTTTCACTTCCTATTCTCAAAGGGAGGCCAGTGAGGAACTCTTTTCCCGTACTGGTTTCCGATGGGACTTCTTGTTGTACAGCATTTTCCCCGTAATCATGATCTGGTACCTGACTCGTCGACGCAAGTTCGATGACCGGGGCTTTAACCTTCTTGCCAACACTTATCTGTTCTGCAATGCGTTCTGGATCATGGTGATCCGTGCGTCCTATTCCAATCGCTTTGCCTATCTCTCCTGGTTCTTGTACCCATTGTTGTTTGTCTATCCGTTGTTGCGCATGAATCTCTGGAAGGATCAGGACCGCAAGACGGCTATCATCCTCTTCTTCTACTCGGGCTTTACATTCTTCATGTTCTTCATCTATTACTTCGGTACAACGGGATTCCGTGGCTTCGACCAGTACTGGTGGCGTGAGTACTAAGATCAAGCTATCAATTGCTGATTCTGGCATTATGATAGAAGAGTGAGAGATAAGAATGGTGTGAAATCAACTGGCGACAGCAAGCACACCGGGTGGATTAATCTGGCCAAGGGCATCTGCATTGTCCTGGTGGTGCTCAGCCATGTCTCCAATTTTGTTGAGGTTGACTATCCACTATCTGTGCTGGCTCGTGCTGCTGGTCTGCCACGTGATGATTCATTTCATGAGACGCTACATGCCACATGTCACGGCCCAGAAAGACGTCATCAAGGTGCCATAAAAACAATGAACTATGAGAGAAGATAATCAGCCTTTAGTGAGCATTCTGATTCCCTTGTATAACCAAGAGCGTTATTTCAAAGCTTGTATCAAGTCTGTTGAAAAACAGACCTACAAGAACCTTGAAATCATCATCGTCAATGATGGTTCAACTGACCGCAGTCCACAGATGGCACGTGAATGGGCGGCTCGCGATAGTCGCGTCAAGGTCATTGATAAGCAGAACGAAGGCCTTGCCTTTGCTCGTCGCGATGGTTATCTTGCCGCAACGGGTGAATTTGTGTCATTCTTGGATAGTGATGACATGTTGACACCTCAGGCAATTCAGACGATGGTAGCGAGTGCTCTGGATAGGGATGTTGATCTGGTGATGGGAACTTATGACAAGCATCTGGGTTTCATCAACAAGCATGTGGCGGATGAGAATTATTCATTTCCCTTCTATCAAGTGATAAGCCAACCTGAACTATTTGATAAGTACTATATTGGTTTCTTTCGCAATACTGTATTCCCAGTAAATGTTTGGGCCAAACTGTATCGCAAAAGTGTAATAGATAAAGCTTATCAAGAGACTGAACTGTATTCAGCTGATATACCATTCATGGGTGAGGATCAATATTTCAATGTGAATCTGTTTACTCATGTGAATACGATGTATCGCATTAAGGATTCAGTGTATATTTATCGTTATGGTGGCGGAACGTTTGGATACAACAAGAATTTCCCCCAATTATTCATCAGCTCTGATAAACGTTTACACTTGCTTGATAAGTATAACTACGTAGGAGGTTACAAACCTTTATTTGACGAGTATGTGGCTTGCTTTTATCATCATGCGGCTCAGATGATTTATTATAAGAAAACACCCAAGGATGAGGTCATTTCTTTCTTCGAGCACGAGATGAATCATCGTGAACTCATGCCTCGTTTATTGGAGTTTTATTCTCAATGTGACTCTCCATCCCAGAGCGTAAGATTCTTGATGGAACGTGATTTCGATGGCATGTATCAGTTCGCTTGTCGTCACGCTCAAGAGATTTTCGGCTCGATTAAATATAGACTGTTCAGCTTCGGCGTGAAACTGCTTGAGCGATTGAGTTAAAAATGAAGTGATAATGGTAGAAAAACAGGCAAATCCCAAAGTCAGTGTCCTAATTCCCTTGTATAACCAAGAGCGTTATTTCAAGGCTTGTATCAAATCGGTCTGCTCCCAGACGTACAAGAACCTTGAAATTATTGTGGTCAATGATGGTTCAACCGATCGAAGCCCTCAAATAGCACAGGAGTGGGCAAACAGGGATAGTCGTGTTGTGCTCATCAATAAGCAGAATGAGGGGGCGCCAAAAGCCCGATATGATGCTTATAAAAAAGCGACTGGTGATTTTATCTTCACTTTGGATAGTGATGATTATATTCCGAAGAATTCAATTGAATTGTTAGTGGAGCATATCACTTCAAAAAATGTTGACGTAGTTATCGGCTCAATGACTCAAGTTCTGGGCATAATTAAGAGGAGCCATTATACCGATTCGGGCTCTTTCCCGTTCTTCCAAGTTGTGAAACAGCCAGATTTATTCAATAAGTACTATCTGAATTTCTTTGGAAAGCATTACTTTTCAATTATGATATCTGGAAATCTGTATCAAAAATCGATAATAGATAGAGCGATGCGATACACTAACTTGTGCAGCGATGAGATTCCTTTTGTCGGCGAAGATCATTATGCGTTTATGAAGTTCTTCCCATTCGTTAGATCCATGTATCGCACAAATGAGACAACTTATTACTATCGCTGTGGTGGAGCTTCCTCCGATCACTTCAGTCCCACATATCCTTCACTGTTTTTTTTGTCCGATGAGCGATTAAAATTACTGGACTATCATAAATTGCAAGAAGGTTATCTTCCTCTGTTTGCCGAATATGCAAATTGTCTTTTTTATCATGCTACACAATTATTAGAATACAAGAAGGCTGATAAGAATGGCATTATCGACTTTCTCAAGGGGGAATTATCAACGAGAGCTATCGCTAAGAGAATGCAAGAGTATCTCCAAGAGCACGATACAGATAACCCTCAGTTACAATTAATCAAAAAAAAGGATTATGAGGGAATCTATACCTATGTGAACAAAGCGATAAGCAATGTGTCATGGAAACACAGAGTTAAAAAAATGATTTTACGTATTCTTAGTTAGTCGGTTAATGCAAATGATGGACGCCCAAATGCCCAAAGTCAGTGTTATCGTTCCCCTGTATAACCAGAAGCGATACCTTGTGTCTTGTATTCGTTCAATCTGCAATCAAACGTATAACAACCTTGAAATCATTATTGTAAATGATGGTTCAACTGATGATTCCCCGGCGATTGCTAAAGAACTGGCGAGAAAAGATCATCGTATCGTGGTTTTTGACAAGCAGAATGAGGGAGTGGCTTATGCTCGTCGTGATGGGCTAATGAAAGCAACGGGAGATTTTATAACATTTGTTGACAATGATGATCTATTGCCTCGCTGTGCTATAAGAACGATGGTTCGCTACATGCAGAAGGAAAATGTAGATCTGGTAATAGGGCGTTATAAAAGATTTTTAGGTGTGGTGAAGTGGAATAATCCGCTTCCGTCTTTTCCCTTACACAAAGTCGTTTCACAGCCAGAACTGTTTGAAGAATACTATGGATCTTTTTTTGGAAAAGGAGCATTTCCGAATAACGTTTGGGGACGATTATATCGAAAAAGCGCTATAGATAGAGCTCTTCAGAGAACTGAATTGTACTCTCCTGATATCAGATGCATGGCAGACGACTTGTATATGAACATGAAATTGTTTCCGCATTTAAAATCGATGTATATGATAGAAGATGTTGTCTATTTTTATCGATATGGCGGAACGGTAGATCATTATAATAAGAATTATACTGAAGTGCTGACTATTTCAGACCAACGCTTCAAATTATTAGAGCAGCAAGGTCTGCGCAAATACTATGGCTCATTATTTATCGAGTATGTGAACATGCTGTATTATCATGCTGAACAAATGATAGAATTTCAACATGAAGAAAGAGCCGGCGTTATTGATTATTTCAGGAATGAGTTGTCTTCTCGCGAGATTGTGCCCCATCTGATTCAATATTATGAAGAAAACAAAACCAATGATGTGGGGGTAAGGTATTTGATGGAGAAAGATTATGATGGCATGTTCAATCATGCCAATAGTTTATTGTATCAAAGACTTAACAGACCAGCATACAAAGCGAAGCGTTTTCTCTTGGCATTGTTAGAAAGATTACCACATTGATAATATCGCATATCTTCTTTAATTATTGATTGTATGAGGATTCTTCATGTTATCACATCGCTTCAGACTGGTGGTGCTGAACACCTGCTTGTTGATCTCTTGCCGCGGCTGCGTGAGGGCAGACGCAACCATGTGGATTTGTTGCTTTTTGATGGTCAAAGGACTCCATTCATGGGCGAATTGGAATCCCAGGGTATCAGGATATACAAGCTGACAACAGGCGGGAATGTGTATAATCCGTTGAATATTTTCAGGATGATACGATACGTCATGCAGTATGACATCGTGCACACCCACAATACCGCATGCCAATTGTTCACTCCGATGGCCAAACTGATGAGTTTTACACGTAAACCATTGGTTACCACCGAGCACAGTTCCAATAATCGGCGTCGCTCGATGTGGTGGTTCAAGCCTGTTGACAAGTGGATGTATAATAGGTATGCTGCCGTCGTGTGTATTGCCGATAAACCACGGCTCAATCTTGAGAATTATATTGGTAAGAAGCCCAATATCTGCACGATTTCTAACGGGGTTGATACACAACGTTTCATGAGACCTGTCAAGGATATCTCAGGAAAGGACAAGTTTGTCATCACCATGGTGGCTGGATTGAGAGTGGAAAAAGACCACGAGACCTTGCTCAAGGCCATTACATATCTGCCCGACAGCTATCGCCTGCAATTGGTGGGTGGCGGAGAAAAAGAGGCCGCATTGAAAGCTTTGGCATCTCAATTGAATCTGGATGATCGGGTGGATTTCATGGGGTTGCGACAGGATATCCCCGATATCCTGGAGCAGAGTGATATCAATGTGCTCTCGTCCCACTGGGAGGGCTTGTCGCTCTCGAGCATTGAGGGCATGGCGTCGGGGCGCCCGTTCATTGCCAGCGACGTCGACGGCTTGCGTGAGGTCGTGGGGGATGCCGGTGTGCTGTTCAATCATGGCGATGCCCAGGATCTGGCTTCTAAGATACGGCATCTGTGTGAGCATCCCGATGAATACCGAGCTGTGGCAGCACGATGCCAAGAAAAGGCGCGTCAGTATGATATCTCGGTCACTGCATCCAGGTATTTGGAATTATACAAGAAGTTAATATCTTCTTGAGGAACTTAAGTTTAAATAAATGGCGACATTAACTGTTTTTACGCCTGCCTATAACAGGGCACACACCATTGGGCGGACCTATGAGAGCCTGTGTCGGCAGACCTGCAAGGACTTTGAGTGGCTGGTTGTGGACGACGGCAGCTCTGACAACACGCGCGAGCTGGTCGAGGGATGGATGGCCGAGGGGAAGATTCCCATCCGGTATATTTATCAGCAGAATCAGGGCATGCACGGGGCGCACAACACCGCCTACCGCAACATCACCACGCCGCTCAACACCTGCATCGACAGCGATGACTACATGCCCGACGACGCGGTGGAGAAAATCCTGGCGTGCTGGCGAGAGAAGGGTAACGACAACCTGGCCGGACTGATCGGACTGGATGTTACCGAGGGCGGAGCAGTCATCGGCACACGCTTCCCCCAGGAGATGAAGACGACAACCCTCCAGGGCTTCTATGCCGCGGGGGGGAAGGGTGACAAGAAACTGGTTTACAGGACCGATGTGATCAAGCGTTATCCCGAGTACCCGCTCTTTGAAGGAGAGCGATATGTGGGCCTGGCTTACAAATACATGCTGATCGACCAGGACTATGAACTCGTCACCCTCAACGAGCCCCTGGTGGTCGTGGAGTACCAGCAGGATGGTTCCAGCTTCAACATGTTCAAGCAATACTGGAACAACCCGCGCGGCTTGGCTTTCTATCGCAAAGCCGAGATGAAAACGACACGGAGCCTGAAGCGCAAACTCAAGGTGTGTACCCACTATGTCTCGAGCAGTATCATCAGCCGCAATTGGCGATTTGTCCAGGAAAGTCCCGAGAAATTGTTAACGATATTGTGCATCCCGAGCGGATTGGCGTTATACTTGCTGATAAAGCATAAAGTTAAACGCAATGCTTTGATGAAGGTAAACAAATAAACCGGAACAATCGATGGCTAAGATTTTGGAAATAATGCCTCTTGCTGGCTCTGCAATGACTTTCATTGGAGACCAGTTGTCTTATATGGCAGAGCATGGAAATCACGAGATGCATCTGATCTGCACCCCGGGAAAGGGCATCGAGGAGTTTGTCCAGCGAGAAGGCGCAAGATATTTTGCATTAGATATTCCTCGAGCCATAAAACCATGGCAAGATTTAAAGAATATCTGGAAGGTTTTGCGATATGTGCGCAAGAACAAGATTGACATCGTGATCGGTCATCAGTCTAAAGGGGTTCTCTATGGCATGATTGCAGGAAAACTGGGCGGTGCTCGTCGCAGGGTGGTGCTGGCTCATGGAGTGCTGGAGGACACGATGACAGGTCTGAAGCAGAAGATCTTCTCGACCGAGAATCGTCTCATGACGATGTGCGCCACACAGGTGTTGTGTGTCAGCCCCTCGGTGATGAGAAGACGCTGCGCTTTAGGAATAGATAAGCCTCAGAAACAACATTTGTTAGGTAAAGGGTCCTGCAACGGTGTGGATGCCCTGGAAAAGTTCAACCCTGAAAAGGTGCCAGCATCGGTGACTCAGGCCATTCGTGAGCAATATGGTCTCTCGGCCCAGGATTTTGTTATCGGCTTTTGCGGACGTCTTGTGCGCGATAAAGGCATCATTGAGTTGGTGGATGCGATAAAATTGTTGACCGAGAATCATCCTGAAAAATCGTTGAAATTGTTTGTGATAGGTCAGCCCGAAAAGCGCGATGCCATTCCTGAGGATACGCTGAATTTCTTGAATACATCCAAGAATGTCGTTTTTACCGGCCGGGTTGATTATTCCGAGATTCAGAATTACTACTCGGTGATGAACGCATTCATCCTGCCATCCTATCGTGAAGGTTTCCCGACCGTTGTGCTGGAAGCCTCTGCTATGGGGCTGCCGGTTATTGCATCTCGTGCTACAGGATGCATCGATTCTATTATCGAAAACGAGACCGGTGTCTATTGTGACATAGAACCGACATCAATAGCCGATGCTATTGAAACCCTTTTTGATCAAGATAAGGCACAAAGATACGGTCAGGCTGGAAGAGAATTTGTGCTGAAACACTTTGAGCACAGGCACATCCGAGAATTGATGTTCCAGTTCATCACCACGATAAACCCTCAATAAGATGGCTACTGTTATTGTTGTCAAAAAGACACATGAAATCGACGCAGGTCTCTGGCAAAAGATTGTCTCGGGATTTAATGAGTCGTTTGGATTGAATGTCAATGTTGATGGCTTGAAAAACGGGTGGTATATCTCCAACCCTTGGGGATATGCCTATCATGCTATGGCCATGGACGAGAACGATGAATTGATGGCCTATAACGTATTTACACCGGCTCGCTATGACAATGGGTTAAACGTCGTTGTCAGTGGCAGCACCTTTGTGCGGCCCCAATATCGCAAGCAGGTCATGTTGTTTGCCCAGTTGATCAAGGCATTAAGACAGCGCTGTTCCGACGATGGTTTTGATTTGGAAGTGGGTGTTCCCAATCACAATTCCATCAATTATCATTGCAAAATCAACAAGGTGACGATGGTCGGTGACTTGTCTTATTATGTGTTGCCCATCAAGTTATCCAAGACACTAGGTAAGTCCATGCCTGCCATCGTTGACAGTTGCTGGAAGTTTCTTTGTCAGTTACACGTGAAGAGCAATCGGCTGCTATCGCGGTTGTTCAATCCTCATGAGCGAGACAGAGCGTTATCGATCACGACCGATGAGACCTTCTATAGCACTCGTTTTTCTAATAAAGAGTATATAACAGTCAACGACGACCATTTCAAGTTTGTGTACCGGTTATGTGATGAAGAGGAAAAGCGAGTGGCATATCTGATGGACTTCCGCGAGGGTGACAAGAAGTCTTATCGTGCCTTGACTCATGCGATACATCACATCGTTAAGTCGACAGCGGTTGATGCCGTCTTGTATGTGGGATTCATGCATTTCAAGCAAGCTCTCATGATGAAAGCGCCCAAGAAAATGGCGCCCAAGAGGCTGCCGTTGACCTGTTATATCCTCAACAAGGACAATAAGTCGCTCCAGATCGACGTTTCAAATCCTGACAATTGGAATTTCTCACTGATGAGTTTTGATGTGAGGTAAATCAAGCGTGAGTAAGATAAACAATTTGTGAAACTAAAAATAAATTATTCATAATTATGGAGTTACAAGATTTTATCAAGAAATTTTCGAGTATTTTTGAAGAAACTGCTCCTGAAACAATTCAGGCAGATACCGTTTTCTCTCAGCTGCCCGAGTGGGATTCTGTGATGATGCTTTCATTGATCACAATGCTTGACCAGGAGTATGACATCATGGCCGATGTTGATGAACTCAATGAGGCTGTTACAGTCCAAGACCTGTTTGATTATGTGTCATCGTTGTAATCATAAATGTGAGCATGCTATTTCAAGCCATGAGTTATGATGAAGAAAGCGTTTATTAAAGACATAGCTTATTATCTGCCCGATAGAATCGTGACCAACGAGGAAATCGTCAAGGATTTCCCCGAATGGTCCGTTGAAAAGATCACCGAGAAAGTTGGTGTGCATCAGCGTCATGTCGCTTCAGACAATGAGACAGCGGCCGATATGGCAGAGAAAGCAGCCAATATTCTCTTCGTGGAGAAGGGGGTCGATAGAGATTCTATTGATTTCATTATCCTGTGCACACAGAGCCCCGATTATTTCCTCCCCACATCGGCTTGCCTGTTGCAGCACAAGCTGGGACTTCGTGAGAATATCGGAGCCTTTGACTTCAACTTGGGATGCTCTGGCTTTGTGTATGGACTGGCTATCTCAAAGGGGCTTATCATGAGTGGCGTGGCACATAATGTGCTGTTGCTGACATCAGAAACCTATAACAAGTATATTCATCCCAAGGACAAGGGGAACAGAACCATCTTTGGTGACGGAGCAACAGCGACATTGATTTCGGAAGATGGATTTGCCGAAATCGGTGAATTCTCTTTGGGAACTGATGGCCGTGGAGCTAAAAACTTGATTGTGAAATCTGGTGCTGCAAGGCAAAAAGAACTCCTGGGCGATTTGACATTTGACAAGAACGGGAACCCGATTTCATCAGATCATCTGTTCATGAACGGTGCACAGATTTTTGTCTTCACGCAACGCACTGTTCCCAAGCTGGTGCAGGATGTGTTGGATAAAAACCAATTAGCTCAAGATGATATTGACCTCTTCGTCTTGCATCAGGCCAATACCTATATGCTTGATTTCTTGAGAAAGAAGATGGGTATTGCCGAGGACCGATTTTATATGTTTATGGAAAACATCGGCAATACCGTTTCTAGCAGCATTCCCATTTGCCTTGTAGAGGCGCGGAAGGAAGAACGCCTCAAGGGGAATATCCTGTTATGTGGTTTTGGCGTTGGGTATTCCAGTGGTGCAGTGACTCTGAGAGCTAAATGAGAGGATGGGGATGAATATTCTCAGCTTTGACATCGAGGAATGGTATCTTGAGAAGTCCTTACATTCTGATGATGCAAGGAATTATCAAGCCTATGACCGATACTTGAAAGGGATATTGGACCTCCTTGACCAGCGGGGAATGAAAGCAACGTTCTTCGTCGTCGGGATGCTGGCAAGAGAATTTCCCGACGTCGTGAAACGCATCTTGGAGTGGGGGCATGAAGTGGGGTGCCATTCTAACCGTCACACTTGGCTGAACAAGATGACCCAAGACGAGGTATATCTTGACACTCGCCATGCAATCGACAGTATTGAGCAATGCACTGGCCAGAAGGTTCTGAGTTACAGGGCTCCTGCTTTCTCGGTCGGAAATAAGAACAAGTGGGCTTTTGAAGTGTTGGCCGAGTGTGGTATTGTGAACGATGCTTCGGTGTTTCCTGCATCACGTGACTTTGGCGGATTTCCTGATTTCGGTACGCAGATGCCTACGGTCATTGAAACTTCAAAGGGACAAATCCGTGAATTCCCGATAGTGATGTGTCGTCTCTTGGGTCATGATATTGCTTTCTCGGGTGGAGGATATTTTCGCTTCTTCCCGCTATGGTTTGTTAATCGTCAGATGAAGAAGAAAGATTACAACATCTGCTATTTTCATATCGGTGATTTGATGGTGACAGATAGGGCCATGATGTCAAGAAAGGAATATGAGGATTATTTCAAGGAGCCTGGCACGTGGCTCAACCGATATAAGCGGCACCTTAAATCCAATTTGGGTAAAAAAACGGCACTTGATAGAATGAATCGTCTCATTCTATCACATGATTTTATATCGATACACCAAGCCTCATCCCAGATTGACTGGAGCGCTTGTCCAGTGAAGAAAATGTAGATGTGCCTTCCCCTTGATATGAGTTTAATTCTATGGATCAAAAAGTGATAGCGCCCAATACTTCTGGCACCAAGCGCATTGAGTATATCGATGCCCTGCGCGGGTTCACCATGTTCCTGGTGGTGTTCATGCACGTGGGGGATTGGTGCTTTGACCCTCCTGAAGGATCATTCCACGACATTTTCCGCTTGGTGAGGATGCCGATGTTCTTCTTTATCAGCGGTTTTGTGCTTTTTAAGGCGAGTGTAGTGTGGAACACGCAGCACCTCATCACCTTCTTCAAGAAGAAAATCCCCGTGCAGCTCATCAGCCCGCTACTCTTCTATGTGGTTTACTTGCACATGAACCATATCGGGCTGATGGATGGCCTGTTCGATGGCCCCAAACATGGCTATTGGTTCACGTTTGTACTCTTTATCTACTTCGTGTTCTACGCCACGGTGCGCTTCTTCGTGCGCAACCGGTGGGCCGATGTGATTCTTGTCGCCCTGGGTGTGTTGATGTATCCCTTCTCGTGGACGGCCCTCAAGGACATGATCCCCATCCCTAACCAGATATTGGACTTCTTCAGTTTCCAGCACTGGCATTATTTCCTGTACTTCGTGCTGGGCACATTGACCAAGAAGTATTTCGACACGGTGCAGCGGTGGCTCGACGGCAAGTGGCTCTTGCCTGGTTGCATCCTGTTCTTCTTCCTGGAGATTCCGTTCTTTGATCTGTTGCACATCAACGGCAACATCATGGGAGCGCCCATGAGTGTGGCCGGGTTGGTCATCCTGTTCTCGTTCTTCAGGAAGAAGGAGCGCCTCTTCTCACACGAGACAAGCATGGGCCGCGTGTTCCAGTATGTGGGTCGCCGCACGCTTGACATCTATCTGATACATTATTTCCTGATACCCGTCAACATGCGTGATGTTGTCAACGTGTTCCATGAGCACTCAATGCCGATTATCGAGGGCGCGGCGTCTTGCCTGATTGCCGTCTTGATCATTGCCGTCAGTCTGTTCATTGGCAATGTCATTAGGTTGAGCCCCTTCCTGGCACATTGGGTGTTTGGAGCAAAGAGAACACAATGACATTCTTTTTTTGAAAACTGAGACAAATATTGCCTGAGTGATGAAGAATCTTTATAAGAATTATGTCAAGCGAGCGCTGGGATTCACGTTATCCTTGATGGCCATCATTATCTTGTCACCGCTGTTGCTGGTGGTGACGGTATGGCTGCATTTCGCAAACAAGGGCGCCGGTGCATTCTTCGTGCAGGAACGGCCGGGCAAGGACGGCAAAATCTTTAAGATCATCAAGTTCAAGACCATGACTGATGAGCGGGATGCCGATGGCAAACTCTTGCCTGATAAACAGCGATTGACAAGGGTCGGAAGCATTGTGCGATCAACAAGCATCGACGAGCTGCCGCAATTGTTTAATGTCCTCAAGGGCGACATGGCTTTAATTGGGCCTCGGCCCCTCCTGGTGCAGTACCTGCCCCTGTACTCACCCGAGCAGGCTCGCCGGCATGAGGTGCGGCCCGGTATCACGGGATGGGCCCAGTGTCATGGACGCAACTCTATATCTTGGACCGAGAAATTCAAGCTCGATGTCTGGTATGTTGACCATTGCACGTTCTCCAACGATGTGAAGGTCATCTTGTCAACGATTAATAAAGTGATCGCCAGGGATGGCATTTCCCAGGATGGTCAAGCAACAATGGAAACGTTTAACGGTAATAACTGATGTATCTTTACGGAGCAAGCGGACACGCAAAAGTCATCATCGACATGCTGCAGGCAACAGGGCAGAAAGTGGATGCCCTCTTTGATGATGACAAATCGATCAATGAATTAATGTCAATTCCTGTTCTGCATGATTGGAACGGGGAATCACCCTTGGTGGTGAGCGTGGGTAATAACATCTCTCGCAAGCAGATTGTCGAGAAATTGGATTGCGAATTTGGCACAATCGTTCATCCATCAGCCATTGTCTCTCCAAACGCTACGTTAGGAGTGGGAACAGTGGTTATGCAGGGGGCGATCATCCAAAGCGGAGCACAGGTGGGAGAGCATTGTATCCTCAATACTGGTGCCTCGATTGACCATGAGTGTATTATAGGCAATTATGCCCACATCTCGCCTCAAGCAACCTTGTGTGGTAATGTCCATATCGGCGAGGGGGCTTGGATTGGTGCTGCGGCTGTGGTGATTCCTGGAGTGAAAATCGGTCGATGGAGCATTATCGGAGCTGGTAGTGTCGTAGTGAATGATATTCCTGATTCAACAGTGGCTTATGGCAACCCGTGTAGGGTGAGGTCTTCACGCATTGACATCTTCAAGCATACCGATGCCAAGGTGAAGAAGATCGCTATCTATGGTGCTGGCGGTCTGGGGCGTGAAGTCGCTGGTGGAATTCAGCGTATCAACGAGGCCAGTCGTGAGCAGTGGGAACTGATTGGCTTCTTTGATGACAACATGACGACGGGAACGGCCATCTCACATTATGGACATGTGCTGGGTGGAATGGACGAACTTAACGCCTACGACGAGCCCATCGCGCTAGCTATTGCCGTTGGTAATCCCGAGTCACGCAAACTGATTCATGAGCGCATTGATAATCCCAAAATCTATTTCCCGAATCTGATTGCCCCGTCATTCAAGGTCTTGGACAACCTCACGTTCGAGATGGGAGAGGGTAATATTGTTCAGGATGGATGTAGTGCCACATGCAATGTGACGGTGGGCAATTTTAATGTGCTGAATGGCTCTAATGTCCTGGGCCACGATGTGGTCGTCGGTGATTACAATGTGTTGATGCCTGGCGTGCGCTTGTCGGGCTCGGTGCTGATGGGCGATTGCAATCTGATGGGCGTCGATAGTGTGGTGCTCCAGAATGTCAAGATTGGCAACAAGGTCACCCTTGGCGCTGGCAGCGTCTTGATGACGAAACCCAAGGAGGGTTTCACCTATGTCGGCGTTCCTGCCAGAAGGTTTGACTACAAATGATTTTTTTTGCTATGATGGAAACAGCTTTTAATCCTTTTACCCTTGAGGGAAAAACGGTTCTGGTGACCGGCGCATCGTCGGGCATCGGGCGTGAGACGGCTATCGTGTGCTCTCGCATGGGCGCGCGTGTGGTGGTGACAGCCCGCGACCAGGAACGCTTGCAGCAGACATTTGACATGCTGGCACCGGTCGAGGGCGAGGAACACGTGATGACCCTTGCCGACCTGACTCAGGCCGAGCAACTGGAGAGCCTGGTCAAGGCGATGCCCCCCCTGAATGGTGTCGTCTTGTGTGCTGGCAATTCCACGACGCTACCCTTGCAATTCGGCTCACGCGAGAAGTTTGACGAGATGTTCGACATCAACTTTTTCGCTCCCGTCGAATTGCTGCGCCTGCTTTACAAGAAAAAAGTGCTGCAGAAAGGGGCCTCGGTCGTGCTGATAGCGTCCATCGGCGGCACTCACAGTTTCATGCCTGGCAACGGTGTCTACGGCGCCTCCAAGTCGGCATTGAACTCAATCATGAAATATGCAGCCCGCGAGTATGCCTCTCGCAAGGTGAGGGTGAACAGCATCTGCCCCGGCATGGTGGACACGCCGCTCATCCATCGCGGCACCATCACCGAGGAGCAGCTGGCCGAGGATGCCAAGAAGTACCCGCTGGGACGTTACGGCAAGCCTGAAGACATCGCCAATGGAGCGGTCTACCTGCTGAGCGACGCCTCGAGCTGGCTCACCGGCCATGATTTAGTGATTGATGGGGGCTTTTCGATATAGTTTTTTTACAAATCCTTTGTGAATTTCAAAAATAAACTTACTTTTGTCCCCTGATTCGGTAGCATTTTTAAAGAATAGAACTAAGGAAAGATTAACCAATTATGAATAGAGAGGAATTTGTTGAAAACTTTGCGGCACAGTTTGATGAGACTGAGCCCGATTTATTTACCTCCGAGACCAGATTCAAGGACCTTGATGAATGGTCATCATTGACCGCGTTGTCCATCATCGCCATGATTGACGACGAGTACAACATCATCGTCAAGGGTAACGATATCACCAACTCTGACACGATTCAGGACCTCTTTGATATCGTCGTTAAGCGCAGCAACAAATAATATCACATCACTGTTAACTGGCTGCCTGATGGAATCGCGGGTTAAAGAGATCATTGCACGGGTCCTGAATGTGGACCTGAGTGTCGTTACCGATGAATTGTCTTCGGGCGATATCCCTCAGTGGGATTCTGTCGGCAATCTTGCGATCATCAGCACGATAGAACAGGAACTGGAAGTGGAGTTTCCACTGGAGGACCTCTTTGACTTGACATCGGTCAAGTCAATCGTCGATGAAGTCAACCAACTCACTGATGCTTAACGCTTCTCACAGTGCCCTGCTATGTGCCATCTCAGGACATGCTGTGACCGTCCCCGACAAGGTTGCACTTGTCGCCGGCGACAGGCGCATCTCCTATTCTCAGCTCGCTGGCCGAATCGAGGCCGCGGCCTCCTGGCTGCAGTCACTGGGACTCAAGCCCGGTGATCACGTCTTGTTGTCGGCTCAGAAGGAGCTGGAATTTGTGTACATCTATTTTGCCGCCCACATGCTGGGTGTCGTGAATGTGGTGGTGGATTCGGCCGCACCGCGTGAGCGTCTTCAGTACATCGTCGATGTGGTGAAGCCGGCTTGTCTGTTCGGCGACAATCTGGAGGTTGAGGGCTACCGTTGCCTGCAACTCTCGACATCACTTGATGATGTTACCTCACGGGATGTGGCATGGGCTTCGCCCGGCATTACAAGAGATGCTGTCGCCGACGTCATGTTCACAACAGGCACCACCGGATCCCCCAAAGGCGTCTGCCTGACGCATGCCAATGTGGCGGCTTCGGCGGCTAACACCAATGGCTTTATCGGCAACGGCAGCGATGACATCGAAGCGCTGGCACTGCCATTGAGCCATTCTTTCGGACTGGGACGGTTGCGCTGCACGCTGACGGCTGGGGCGACCTTGGTCCTGGTGAATAATTTCGCCAACCTCAAAGCGTTTTTCAACATCCTCGAGACCGAGCACGTGACGGGTTTCGGGATGGTGCCAGCTGTCTGGCAGTATATCAAGCACCTGAGCGGCAAACGAATCGCCAAGTTTGCCGAGCAGTTGCATTATATCGAGATGGGCAGTGCTGCATTGCCTGTTGAGGACAAGCGCTTGCTGATGGACATTTTCCCCCACACGAGATTGTGCATGCACTATGGGCTGACCGAGGCTTCCCGCGCCATGTTCAGCGAGTTCCATGACAATGTCGGCAACCTCGAGACCATCGGGCGCCCGGCTTCGGACAAGGTGCAGGCTGTCGTTGTCAATGACGACGGAGAACCTCTTGACGATGGCGTTGATGGCGAAATCTGCGTGCGCGGCAATATGGTGACACGGTCCTATTTCCTCAAGGCCGATAACGACGGGGCCTTCTATGGCGACTGGTTCCGCACCGGCGACTGGGGACACCGTGACCAGGATGGCAATTTTTACCTCACGGGGCGTAAGAAGGAACTCATCAACGTCGGTGGCGAGAAAGTCAGTCCTGTCACCATCGAGGAGGCTATCAAGTCTTTGGGCATCACTGACTGTGCCTGTGTCGCTGTCCCTGACCCCAATGGAGTGCTCGGTGAAGTGCCCAAGGCCTTCCTGCAGAAAGGGGATTCCAATTTAACCATCGACGACATCAAGGTGCGCCTGAATGGGCTTCTGCCCACCAACGAAATACCTGTGCTATGGGAGTGGATTGACAAGATTCCGCGAACAGCATCAGGAAAAATACAACGACTTAACCTCAAGCAATGATATGTCACAACTAACGATTAACAACGTGCGCATCGCCGGCATGAGCGCCTGTGTGCCAGCAACGGTCGAGGATAACCGCACATTGCCCATCTACAAGGATGAGAGTGAGGCATTGAAGGTCATCGCTTCGACGGGCATCGAGAGGCATCACAAGGTGGAGCCGGGGACCACGGCTTCCGACCTCACGGTAAAGGCTGTAGAAGCCTTGCTCAAGGATGTGGACTGGCAACCCGAGGATGTGGATTGCTTTGCCTATGTCTGTACATCAAGGGATTACATCGCCCCTCAGACGGCTTGCGTCCTGCAGGACCGACTCAAGTTGCGCAGTGATTGCTGTGTCTTCGACTTGCCATTTGGCTGCTCGGGCTGGGTGTACGGGATGAGCATCGTTTCATCGCTCATGTCTCACGGCACTTTCAAGCGTGCGGTACTTGTGGCTGCCGAGACCAATACCCAGAACCGCAACCCGCGCGACACGACGGTGAGGCCCTTGTTTGGCGACGCCGCAACGGCCACCGCTCTAGAATTTGACCCTGAGCATGCCCGACCCATGAATTTCATGTATGGCGTGGACGGCAGCGGTTTTGATGCCGTCTGGGCTCCTTACGGCGGCATGCGCAACCCTGTGACGCCCGAGGCGCTTGAGGAGAAGGAAGTCTCGCCCGGCGTTTTCAGGCGTGGAGTTGACATGATTGTCAATGGTATGGACGTGTTTGGTTTTGCCATCAAGCAGCCGCCACTCTCGCTCAAGGGCCTGATTTCTACCTTCAACATCGACGTGGAAACCGTGGACCTGTTGCTGCTTCATCAAGCCAACAAGTTCATTGACGAGAAAATCCGTAAAGCCATCAAGATCCCCGCCGAGAAGACGCCTTACTGCCTCGAGGAGTATGGTAACGTCACCAGTGCCTCCATCCCCCTGACGATGGTCACGCGCTGCCGTGAGCAGTTGTCGGGCGACGACAAGCACTGCATCGCGTGTGGCTTCGGGGTGGGGTTGGCTTGGGCCAGCATGGAGTTCTATGCAGGCCATGTGAAGATCAGTGATGTGATTAACTATTAGAGCGTTGATTAAAAGCTATGGCTCAATACATTAATTCCAACAAAGAATTCTACTGGGGTGACTGGTATTTCAAGGACCATGTGATGGATCCAGCCTTTGATTACAAGGCCCACAAGAAGGAATTGTCGCCTTTCTATGCCGACCGCGGCTTCAAGGTGTCGATGATGTTTGATGACTTCTTCTCGCGCATCAATGGCATCCATAGCGACCGTTACCTCTCGATGGACCTCTATTATTTCTTTGTCGTGCCAGCGTTGAATCGTTATGACTTCATCAATGCCTATCTCGACAAGAACATTTACACCGACCTGTTCCCCATGGTCAGACAACCGGCTACGGTGGTCAAGAATATGCACGGCCACTTCTACAGCAATGGCGACGAGGTTTCTCTCGACCAGGCGATTGATCTGGTGGCAACAAGGGGTGGGGAACTCATGATCAAGCCCACTGTTGAAACCTGTAATGGCGACGGGGTCGATCAGATCCGTGACTTCGACAAGGACAGCCTCAAGTCGCTGTTCGCTCGTTATAAGATCAACTTCATTGTTCAAGAAAAGGCGCGCCAGCATCCCGAGATTCAGCGAGTGAATCCCACGTCGCTCAACTCAATGCGCCTGTACACCTATCGCACGCTCGACGGCAACATCGAGTTCTTGTACCCCTATGCCATGCTGCGTTATGGCGGCAAGGGCGCCATCAAGGACAATACCTCCAAGGGCGGCGGCACATGCCTCATCGACAGCGACGGGCGTGTTGACGACCGCGTGTTCCGTTTCAAGAGTCTCGAGGTCTCCTCGCTCAAGAAGGAGACGGGCACCGAGGACCTGGTGATTCCTTGCTATCACAAGGTCGTTGACACCTTGACCAGGATGCACCGCCGTTTACCTTACTTCGACTACGTGGGATGGGACGTGACGGTTGACCCCGATGGCGAACCGCTGTTCATCGAGTTCAACCTCGTTCCGGGCATCGAGGGTCCACAGATCATGTCCGGCCCCATGTTCGGCGAGCATCTGGAGGAAGTGATCGAGCGCGCCCGACGTGTGGCTTGCTCCAAGGTTCAGACCAACAAGAAGGTGTTTGACAAGGATTCAATATTCTATCTGCACATGCAGTGAAATGGGTTTGATCAAGTGAGAGTGCAACGCATCGTCAATAGCATCTTTAATTCCTGCAGTTACGTTATCGGTAACGACGACTGCACGTGGATTGTTGACTGTGGCGATGTGGACCGCATTCTTCCACTTATCAAGGGACGCCTGTGTGGCGTGTTGCTCACCCATGCTCACTTTGACCATATCTACGGGCTGAATCAACTCTTGTCTCTGTATCACGACGCGCCAGTCTATACCAATGCGGCTGGGGAGGAGACCTTGTTGAGTGACAAACTCAACTTCTCGAGGTACTATGGAGAGCCCTTTGTGATGCAGTTCCCCGAGAGCGTTAAGGCCGTGCGGGACGGACAGCTGATCAACTTGTATGGCGATGTCACGGTCAGGGCGGTCGAGACGCCTGGGCATAGTCCTTGTTGTGTCACTTGGATGCTCGATGACATGCTTTTCACGGGCGACAGTTTAATACCCGGAGTGAAGACGGTGACCAACATCCCTCACTCCGACAAGCAACAGGCTGCACTGAGCGAGGCGCTCATTCGCCAACTGGCCGAGCATCGCGCCATCTATCCCGGACATGCGGCCCAATCAGAATTGTGAACTACAAAAACCAACATATCGTTATGGCTAATAACAAGATTTTACTGTGTCTCGCTCACATGAGCGGTCAGGAAATGAAATATATCCAGGAAGCGTTCGACACCAATTGGGTCGTGCCATTGGGGCCGAATGTGAATGCCTTTGAAAAGGACTTGGAGGACTTGTGCGCCCAGGGAAAGCATGTTGTCGCATTGAGCGCGGGAACAGCGGCGATTCATCTCGCACTGGTCAACCTCGGGGTGGGACGTGATGATGAGGTCATCTGCCAGAGCATGACTTTCTCGGCAAGTGCCAATCCCATTGTTTATCAGGGTGCGACACCTGTCTTTGTCGATAGCGAGCGTGACTCCTGGAACATGGACCCCAACCTGCTCGAGGAGGCCATCAAGGACCGCATCGCTAAGACGGGGCGCAAACCCAAGGCCATCATCCCGGTCTATCTCTATGGCATGCCCGCCATGATTGATGAGATCATGGAAATAGCACGCCGTTACGAGATTCCGGTTGTTGAGGATTCGGCCGAAGCCTTCGGATCGCGCTATCGCGGACAGCTGTGCGGCACGTTCGGCGACTATGGCATCATGAGTTTCAACGGCAACAAGATGATCACGACCAGCGGCGGCGGTGCCCTCATCTGTCCTGATGAAGCCACCAAGAAGAAAATCATGTTCTATGCAACGCAGTCGCGTGAACCTATGCCTTACTACCTGCACAAGGAGATCGGCTATAACTACCGCATGAGCAACATCTGTGCCGGCATCGGACGTGGTCAGATGACAGTGCTCGACGACCACCTGGCCCATCACAAGCACCTGTGTGACCGTTATGTGGAACTCTTTGCCTCGGTCGATGGCATTACTGTCCACACCAATCCCGATGAGCGTTACGACAGCAACTATTGGCTCAATACGATACTGATTGACCCCGACAAGACCGGCACCGACTACGACACGGTACGCGTGCACCTCGAGGCTTGCAACATCGAGTCCAGGCCCTTGTGGAAGCCGATGCACACCCAGCCTGTGTTCCAGGGCGCACCGGCTTATGTCAATGGCGTCAGCGAGGAGTTGTTCACGATGGGATTGTGCTTGCCCAGTGGTCCGTGGGTGACTGATGAGGACGTGGAGCGTGTGGCTCGGGAAATCATCTCGTGCTGCAAGCGGTGAATAGAAACTTGATGAACCGGAAAGATTGATAATCACATGAAAATCGCAATTTATGGTGCAGGCGGCTTCGGTAAGGAAGTGGCATGCTTGCTCGAGAGAATCAACAAGAATGGTGGCGACTGGCAACTGGCGGGCTTCTTTGATGACACCAAGCAGGCTGGCTCACAGATATCATACTATGGCATGGTGCTGGGTGGAATGGAAACACTGCAGCAGGTCGCTGAACCGCTGGCGGTCGCGATAGCCATCAACGATAACAAGGCGGTGAGGCGCATCCGTCATGCGATCACCAACCCCAACATCTCGTTCCCTAACCTGGTCGATCCTTCACTGTTCTGTGTTGATGCGCGCACCTTCAAGATGGGAGAGGGAAATATTATCCAGAACAATTGTATGATCTCATGTGATGTGACAATCGGCAATTTCAACCTCATCAACGACCATGCCGTCTTGGGTCACGACAATGTCATCGGCGATTTCAACGGCCTCATGCCTGGTGCTCACCTGTCGGGTGGAATCACCATTGGCAACAACAATCTTTTTGGGGTGGCCAGCGTGGTGTTGCAGGGCCTGGTGGTCGGTAACGGGGTCACGCTCGGGGCTAACAGCGTGCTCATGACTCAGCCGCGAGACAACAGCACTTACCTGGGTGTGCCTGCCAGGAAATTTGACTTCTGACATTATCGATAGAGGGCATCACTGCCTCGTTTGGGTAGAAAAGTGCTAAAAATCGAGAAAACACGAAATGGAAAGCCGCGATTTTTAAGTTTTTTTATTATTTTTGCGGCTCGTGAAAATATCAGAGGTGTTTTTGCGTTATAATGAATGAAATGAATCTAGACCAATTCATAGAGAATTTTGCGGAGCTGTTTGATGAAACAGATCCCGACACGATAAAAGCCACGACTCGGTTCAAGGACTTAGAGGAATGGTCTTCACTTGTTGCGCTGTCGGTCATCGCAATGATCGATGAGGAATATGATGTTGAGTTTTGGGGTGACGATATCCGCAGCAGTTGCACTGTAGAGGACTTGTTTAATATTGTTAAGTCAAGGGTCGAGTGATGATGGTACAGGGTGTGAGCCTTCCATCCTGCCACAGCAGCTGTTGCTGATGGCTTTTTCTTTGTGTGCCTTCATACGAGGTGCACGGTGTGCTGAATCCTTTGAATTAATAACAGCGAGACTTTTGATATGGCGAGAATAACGTTTCATGGAGTGGGAATTAAGGCCATGAGTGCTTGTGTACCGCCTGATGTGGTGTACAACAAGGACCTGGGGTACCTCATCCCTGAGGAAGAAATAGAGAAGACCATCGACAATATCGGCATTGAGCAGCGACGCATTGCCGCTCCAGATGTCACGGCCAGCGACCTGTGTTACAAGGCCGCCAAGAAGCTGATGGACGATAACGACATCGCCCCCGACAGCGTCGATGTCCTCTTGTTTATGAGTCAGACTGCCGACTACCGCATCCCTGCCACTTCGTGCATCTTGCAGCAGCGACTGGGACTGTCGCGAGACACCCTGTGCTTTGATATCTCTCTGGGATGCTCTGGCTATCTGTTTGCCTTGAGCACGGCCTTTGCTTACGCCTCGATGGAGGGTGTGAATCGCGTGCTTTTGCTCGACGGTGAGACCTTCTCCAAGATTGTCAACCGCCGTGACAAGGTGGACTGGCCGCTCTATGGCGACGCGGGCACGGCAACACTCATCGAGAAGGGTGATTATGGACAATCGACATTCCTGCTCTTCACCGATGGCAGTGGTGAGGATAAACTCAAGATTCATGCCGGCATGCGTTATCCCATAACGCCCGATTCCTGTGTTGAGCGGGAGCGTGAGGAAGGCAACATCCGCACCGATCTGGAGGTCTTCATGGACGGCATGGATGTCTTTAACTTCGCCATCAGCAAGGTGCCCAAGAGCATCAAGCAACTGCTCAAGGAGACCGAGACCAGCATCGACGACGTGGACTACCTGGTCTTCCATCAGGCCAACCGCTTCATGATGGATTTCTTCGTCAAGAAGCTGAAGATAGCGCCCGAGAAAGTGCCCTATTGCATCAGCAAGTATGGCAACACGAGCAGCTCATCGGTTCCCTTGACTGTCGTCAGTGAGTTGTGTGACAAGCTTGATGGTTCTAACACAATGATAATGAGCGCTTTCGGTGCCGGTCTGAGCTGGGGCGCTGCCATCATGCGCACCATCGGCTGCAAGATATCTCCTGTCTTTGATTATTAATCGCGATGCAGCAACTCCACTTCCACCACATCGGCATCGCCTGCCGTGATATAGAAAAGACGCTGGGCTTCTATAGGGTCTTGGGATATGAGGCATCGGCAGTGACCGATGACCCGATTCAACAGGTGCGCGTCTGTTTCTTGGTGAAGGGTGGTGAACCGCGGCTTGAACTGCTCGAGCCGGTCGGTGACGACAGCCCCGTCAAGCGCACCCTCGAGACGGCAGGTGTGACGCCTTATCACCTGTGCTACGAGGTCGAGGACATCACGGCGGCAATCGATGAACTGCGCCGCCAGCGTTTCCTCCTTGTTAGCGGGCCTGTTCCGGCATGTGCTATGGATGACAGGAGGGTGGCTTTTCTCTTTAAGAAAGACAATGGCCTGATTGAACTTGTGGAGGCACAACATTGATGAATGAGCTCCTCTTGACATATGTGGTTCCGGTTTACAACACTGAACCCTATGTGATGAAATGTCTGCAGTCTATTGTGGACCAGGGTATTGACGATGACCTATATGAGGTTGTTGTCGTTGACGATGGTTCACCCGACAACAGCAAGGGTGTCATCCAGGAGTTTATGGCCATCCATCATCAGGTGAGATTGATTTCTCAGCCCAATGCCGGCTTGAGTGCAGCCCGCAACACGGGCATCGACAACGCTCGTGGGCGTTACCTGCATTTCGTCGACAGCGACGATTTTCTCGAGCCCGGCATGATGCAGCCGCTGCTGCAACGTGCTGTCGATTCCGACCTGGACATGCTCTTGTTCAATTACAAGGATGTGGATAGCGACGGCATCCCCATTGCTGAGCATGTCGTGAAGCATTCCTCGACGCCGGTGATGAGCGGATATGACTACCTGTGTGGCCATGCGATGATCCCTTATGCATGGCTTTTTCTGTTGAAACGCGATTACCTCAACACGATGGGGCTGCGATTCGACACCTCGCTCAGGTATTGTGAGGATGGACCATTCAGTGCGCGCATCCTGCCACGGGCCGAGCGTGTCGCCTATGAGGATGCCGTGGTCTATTGCTACGTGAACCGTGAGAACAGCATCATGCACGACACCGATGCCGGGCACCTGCGGCGGCGCATGGAGTGCCAGGTGGATGCTGCCGCATCGATTCAGGATGCTATCACGGGCTTTGAGTCCGAGACTGGCCAGCCGGCGCCAGCCAGCGTGGCAGGCATGAGAAATGTGTATCTCTACTTTGCCATGACCAAGGCGTTGACCTGCGGCTGTGTCGATGAGATATTGCAGCGCATCCGTCAGGCTGGACTGTTCCCGTTCCCGTGTGTCGGGCCCGAGGCTAATTACTTCGGCAAGAAATGGAAAATCATTCATGCGTTGATGATGCGCCCACGCTTGTGGCGGTTCCTCAGCAGCATGTATCGTATGGTAAAGAAATAGGATATGAAATCTTTTGTCTTTCGCAATCAAACGGTTGAGGCCTTCTTTGGCTACGATGACGTTGCCTATTCGGGTTACGATGACATCAGCCTGGTGCCGAACGACGTTGATCGCTACATCTGGTTCTACCAGGTGCCGGTCAATGCCGACGCTGATCAGTTGACGCAGGAGATCAATTCCTTTTCCGATAAACTGGACCTGGTGCTCTCCAGTGCCGACGAGCACAAGCCGTTCATCATCTTTTCTCTCGTCAACCTGTTCCCGTTGAAGCTCACGGGCGACGAGGCGACGGTCGATGCCGCCATAGCGGCGTTCAACGATCATGTTGTGAACCTGGCTGCGTCAAGTCCGCGTGTCAAGTGGGTGGACTTCAGCCAATTCACAGCACGTTATGATGCCGAGACTCTGGTGAACTGGAAGTATTATCTCATGTCACAGGCCCTGCTGAATCCCAAATTGGCTCGTGACTTCAAGCCATGGTGGACGCGTGTCCAGGAAGAGCTGGAGCTCAAGCGCAAGAAGTGCCTCGTGCTGGACCTTGACAACACCCTGTGGGGGGGCATCCTCGGCGAGGATGGTGTGGACGGCATCCAACTGGGCGGAGACTATCCCGGTAAGGCTTTCTCTTATTGGCAGCGTGCCTTGCTGCAGTTGTCGCGTTGTGGCGTGATTCTTGCCGTCTGCAGCAAGAATAACAGGGACGATGTGGAGGAGGCTTGGAATCTCAACCCCCACATGCTGCTCAAGCGTGAGCATTTTGCCGCCGTCCGCATCAATTGGCAGGACAAGGCCACCAACCTGCGCGAGCTGGCTCAAGAGCTCAACATCGGCTTGGACAGCATGGTCTTTGTCGATGATAATCCCGCCGAGAGGGAACTCATCAAGCAGTTGCTGCCACAAGTCGCAGTGCCCGATTTCCCCGAGAAGCCCTATCTGCTCATGCCATTCTTCAAGTCTCTGCTGGATGACTACTTCCGCATCTATAAGGTGACCGACGAGGACAGGGCCAAGACCGAGCAATACCGCGCCAACGCCATCCGCCTTGAGGAGCAGGCCAGGTTTACCGACCTGGAAGACTACCTTTACAGCCTTGACATCGCCATTGATGTCATGCCGGCCGATGACCACAACTTGCCGCGCATCGCTCAGATGACCCAGAAGACCAATCAGTTCAACCTCACCACGCGGCGTTACAGCGAGACCGATATCCGCCAGCTCATGGATCAAGGATGCTTGGTCTATTGCATCAGGGTGAGTGACCGCTTCGGTGACAACGGTATCACCGGCGCCATCGTGTTGCAACAAGAGGACTCGAGGACGGTGAATGTGGACACCCTGCTGCTCAGTTGCCGCATCCTGGGCAAGGGCATTGATGAGGCGTTCTTCAAGACGATGCTCAACATCTTGCGCCTGGAGGGATACCGACAGTTATCGGCCGACTATCGGCCGACGGCAAGGAATGGCCAGACGGCCGATTTCTATGACCGCATGGGCATGACTTGTGTGAGCGTGGGCGATGATGGCTCCAAGCACTACGAGATGGAGCTGGAGCATGTCTATGAAATTAAGAATTGTTATAATATCAGAGTGCTATGAATCTGGAAAAGAGGGTTTTAGAGATTATGCGTGAGACGTTCGGCATGGACGAGGTCTCGACCGACGCGTCACAGAAGAATTGCAAGAACTGGGACTCGTTGCGTCATCTCACACTGGCTTCAGAACTGGAGGACGCTTTCGACATCGAGCTCGAGCCCGAGGAGATTGCCGAGATGACCGATTTCGCCCGTGTCATCGACATGCTGCAGTCCAAGTTGTAAATGGTCCTCTGGGACATGAGGTAGGAGCAACCGATGATGGAGAAGCAGCGCATTCCATATATCGACTTGATGAAGTGCCTGTGCATCATGCTCATCGTGATGTACCACATCGACCATGATTTCTTCAATTACCTCGCTCCACACCTGAACGATGCGTTGCAGGCGTTCCGCCTGCCCATGTACTATTTCATATCGGGCATTTTCTTCAAACTCTATGAGGGATATGCCGACTTCACGCGGCGCAAGGTGAACAATATCCTTGTGCCGTTCGTTTTTTTTGTGGTTTTCGCCTTTGCTGTGCGTTCGCTGGAAGTGGGAGTGAGACTCGTGATGGGGGCCGATCCCATTGTCTTGTCACCGATGCAGCTCATTGAGCCATTCTACCTCCGCTACTGGGCCAATACCACACCGCTGTGGTTCCTGCTCAGCCTCTTCTGGGTCAATATCATATTCTATGCCCTGCAGCGGTGGATCAGACCCTTGTGGGGATTGCTGGCGATGACGGTGCTGCTGTCGGTCGTTGGATATGAATTGGGGGTGAACAAGGTGGAGCTGCCGCTCATGTTCGACACGTCGCTGGTGGCGTTGCCCTATTTTGTCCTGGGCTGGGGCATGAAACGAATGGGGGCTTTAAAACCTTCGAAATGGGACCATTGGGGCTTCTTGGCTCTCTTGCTGGTGGCCATGCCCATCTACTGGCTCAATGAGTTCATGAACCTTCATTTCCAGGTCCTGCCGGCTTACTGGAAACTGTATCTTCTTCCGTTTGTGGCCATTCTGGCCCTCTTCTGGGCATGCAAGCCGATTCCTCGCGTTCCGGTCTTGTGCCACTATGGACGCTATTCGCTCATCATCCTGGGCACACATCCCTTGATTCTGCAACCCATCCGCTTCCTGCTGTTGAAGCAAGGCATGGATTACGGCATCGGGTTGACGCTGCTGGTCTTTGTGTTGACCATGCTCTTGGAGTGGCCGTTGATATGGCTTCTCAAGACCTATGCGCCGCGGTTCACGGCTCAGCAGCCGTTCTTTCTCCCTGGCTGGAGGTTAAGATGATTCTTGTGTTATGAAATATATTCTGCATCTGTTGGCCATACTGATGGCCTTTGTTTTGCTCCTGTCGGCTTATGGCGGACGGGTGGACCCCAAAGTGTGGACACTGCCGTCGATGTTGACCTTGGCTTTGCCTGTCGTGGCGATTGTCGCTATAGTGATGATGGTGCTGCTGGCCGTTTTCAAGCGGTGGCGCTCGGCCGTGGTCATCCTGGGGGCCTTGTTCTTGTCATGGCCCACGTTGAGGCTGATATCGCCCTTCACCATCACTCATCCCGACCCTGACCCCGACAAGACACAACTCAAGGTGCTGACCATGAATGTGACCGAGTTTAATTGGGCCGATGGCGACAAGCCGAGCAAGAACATGCGTTACATTCTTGACCAGGATGCCGATATCGTCGTCATTCAGGAGGGACTGGTCTATTTCTCTTATGAGCAGCTCAAGACTGTTCAGCCGATGTTGCAGGAGCTGTATCAGAAGTACCCTCATCGCAAGAAACATTTTTTTGACGTGGGCATCTTGTCCAAGTATCCGTTCACCGAGGTGCGCTCGCCAATCCTTGCACAGGACTCCCTGAATTACTTCATCAAGGCTTGGGATGTCGAGGCTCCTGGCGGAACACTGCGTGTCGTGAGCATGCACCTGAGTTCGTTGCGTTTCACGACCAACGACAGCCGGGTGATCGAGGCAATCAATGTGCCGTCAAACCGCAAGGGGCGCATCAAGTCGGTGGCACGCAAGCTGGACAATGGCTTCATCACTCATTCACGGCAGGCTCAGTCGCTGCGCGACTTCCTGGACGACTCGCCTGGCGACATCCTGGTCATGGGCGACATGAACGATACTCCCGGCTCTTTCTCTTACCGCACCATCTGTGGCGAGGACATGCGTGACGCGTGGGCCGACACGGGCTTTGGACCGATTTACACCTTCCACGGACATCATCTGTATGTGAAAATCGACCATATCTTCTATCGCGGTGACCTCAAGCCCTTGTGGTGCCGGCGCGACAAGGCAGGCGAGAGTGACCATTATCCTCTTGTGGCGTTGTTTGAACGTTAGCCATTTATACTAAAATCTCGTTTTTCTCGTTTATTCAGTAAGTATAAATGACGATTTAAGCAATGAGTTACATTAGATTCACGATATGGCTTGCCGTGGCTGCTATGGCACTGTCGGCATTGTTCACTTCTTGTATCGAGGATGGTTTCACCACATCGTCAAGCGACGTGCTGGCATTTAATATGGACACGTTGACCTTTGACACGGTCATCACCCTGCAAGGCACAGCAACCAAGCAGATGGTGGTGTATAACCACAGCAAGAAGCAGGTCAACATCTCTTCCATCAAGGTGGCAGGGCTGGCCTCTAAAGGGCACTTCCACCTGAATGTCGATGGCGTGCGCGGTGATGAGTTCCAGAATGTGGAAATCCGCGGCAACGACTCGATCTTCATTTTCATCGAGGCAAAACTCGACGAGATGGAACAGAATGAACCCACCTTGCTCGAGGACCGACTCGAGTTTGTGACCAATGGCGTGACTCAGAGCGTCTTGCTCACCGCTTGGGGACAGGATGTCGTGCGCATCATGGGAGACACCGTCATGCGCAAGGCGACATTCACGGCCGACAAGCCCTATCTCATCTACGACACGATGTTTGTGGCACCTGGCGCTACGCTCACCATCAATCCGGGTGCTACACTGCTGTTCCACGACAAGGCGGCACTGCGCTGTGCCGGCAAGATGATTGCCAACGGAACGGCCGAGGAACCCATCACTTTCAGGGGGGACCGCCTCGACCGTATCGTCGGGGAAACGAGCTTTGACGTCATGTCAGGACAATGGGGCGGCGTCATCTTCACGCCCCCGACAATGGGCAATGTGTTGAAACATGTGGTGATGCGAGGCAGCTCCATCGGTATGCACTGCAGCGCATACGGTGACACGACCAATTGTGCCCTCAAGCTGGTCAACTGTGTGTTGACCAACTCGGCATCGACCTGCCTGGCGACAGCCGCTTGCTACGTCGAGGCCATCGGCACCGAGTTCAGTGACGCCGCCGAGGAGGTGGCTTACTTTGCTGGCGGCAAGGTGATGGCCACCCAGTGCACCTTTGCCAACAATTACTTGTTCGCCATCCCGACGTTGCCGATTGTCAACGTCTTTGATGTGGAATTTGTGAATGGCACCATCGGCAAGATCAAGGCGCGTTTCAACAACTGCATCCTGCATGGATTGGCTCCCGAGATCAACGAGGGCAAGTTAGACAACTTTGATGTGTATTTGAATTATTGTCTTCTCAAGAGCTCGGGATATGACGATGCTCACTTCATCAACTGTGTCTGGGAGGCAGATCCGTGCTTCCTGGTCAACCGCGACGACTACATCTTTGACTATCGATTGGGCAATGAGAGCGCGGCCATCGGCAAGGGCAATCCTGCCTTGTGCCCCGAGGAGGCCCGTTATGACCGATACGGCAACGACCGCTTTGCACGCGGTGCCATCGATCTTGGTGCCTACGTCTGGGTTTTTGTCCCCGACGAGGAAGAAGAATAACCTGTGGTAGACACGATACAATGTAGAGACGCAAGATTTTGCGTCTCTCATTTGCAAATACTGGCTAAAACTCAAGTCTATATGAAACGATTATTTTTATTCTCTTTGTTGTTGACGGCGTTGACGGGCTGTATGATGGCACAGAACGACGTTGTCGCTACTTCCTCGCCCAAGTATGAGTTCCGTGGTGCGTGGATGCACATCATCGGGCAGAAACAGTATGCTCAGATGAATCCCGAGCAGACACGTCGGTATCTTGTTGAGCAGCTTGACCTGTTGCAGCGTGCAGGCTGCAACGCTGTCATCTGGCAGATACGGCCCCAGGCCGATGCAGCCTATGTGAGTGACCTCGAGCCGTGGAGCCGCTGGCTCACGGGCGAGCCGGGAAAAGCACCCAACCCCGTCTGGGACCCCTTGCAGTTCATGATTGATGAGTCGCACAGGCGTGGCATGGAACTGCACGCTTGGATCAACCCCTACCGCGTGACCAGCAGCGAGGAGGACAAGCCCGCTCCAGGACACATCTATTACGATCACCCCGAGTGGTTCCTCAAGTATGCCGACGGCAAACTCTACTTTGACCCGGGCCTGCCTGAGAGTCGCGACTTCATCGACACGGTGGTCAGGGACATCCTCACCCGTTACGACATCGATGCCTTGCACATGGATGATTATTTCTATCCCTATCCTGTCAAGGGGGCCGAGTTCCCTGACACGACGTCCTACAATGCGTATGGTATCGGCTGGGATCGTGACGATTGGCGCCGTCACAACGTGGACCTGCTCATTGAGCAGCTGCATGGTACCATCCAGGAGGTGAAACCCTGGGTGCGTTTCGGTATCAGCCCCTTCGGCATCTGGCGCAACAAGGCCAGTGACCCTGACGGCAGCGAAACCAACGGCCTGCAATGCTATGACGCCCTCTATGCCGACTGCCCCAAGTGGACGGCCGAGGGGTGGGTGGACTATATGGTGCCACAGCTCTACTGGGAGCTGGAGCACAAACTGGCCAGCGACCTCGTGCTCATGCATTGGTGGAACGATCACGCCAATGGGCGGCACATGTACTATGGCCAAGCGGTCAATAATGTGATGTCTCATCAGGACATTGCCGACGATGGCGGTGACCCCACTAATCCCACGCAACTCGACCACAAACTCCGCTTGCAGCGTGCAATGGACAACGTGCACGGCGTGACCTGGTGGCCAGGCTATTCCATCACAAGTAACTACAACGGCGTGCTCGACTCCCTGTCAACCAACCAGATGAGCCATCCTGCTCTCATCCCCGCCTATACCTGGCTGGACAGCGAGAAGCCCCATGCGGTTCATAGCCTCAAGATCAAGAAGATGGGTGGCAAGAAATGTCTCACATGGAACGCTCACGAGACCGACGACCCCATGCAGCAGGCTGTGCGTTATGTCGTTTATCGCTTGCCCAAGGGCAAGAAAGGTCGGCTTGACAATGCTGCCAACATCCTCGCCATCACAGGCGAGACCTCCTTTGCTTTGCCCGACGGTGACAAGGGCAAGTGGCAATATGCCGTCACCGCCCTCGACCGCTGCTGGAACGAGAGCGACCCCACCTGGAAATAACCCTCATCCTCTCCCATATCACATCCAAAGCGACAGCCGCCCATTCACAGGACGGCTGTCGCCATTTTTTATCTCTAAACTCACACTTGTTCTAAACACCCGTTTAGAACAAGTGTGATATGTTCTCGGTCATCATCTTCACACTCATCGCCAGCAGGATGATGCCGAAGAACTTGCGCGAGAACATCATGCCTCCCTCGCCCAGCAGTTTCTGGATTTTGCCGGTGCTCTTGATGACGAGGAACACCCATATCATGTTGATGGCCAGTCCGATGAAGATGTTGATGTCATCATACATCGCCTTGAGCGAGATGAGCGTCGTCAGCACGCCGGCGCCCGCAATCAGCGGGAACACCATGGGCACCATCGTCGCGCCCTTGTTGGGCGTGTTGTTCTTGAAGATTTCCACGTCGAGAATCATCTCCAGTGCCATCAGGAACATCAGGAAACCGCCTGCTGTGGCAAACGAGTGGATGTCGCAGTTGAAGATGCGCAGCAGCCAGTGCCCGCCATAGTAGAAGCCCACCATCAGCAGGGTGGAGTAGAGGGTGGCTTTAACGGCATCCACATGTCGCCCCTTCTCCCTCAACTGCAGGATGATGGGTATCGAGCCCACAATGTCGATGATACTCAGCAATACCAGTGTTGCACTCAGAATCTGTGTGAAATTGATTGTTCCCATGATTGAAGGTTTTGTAATTACATTGCAAAGGTACTTAATTTTCTAGATTTTTTATTACCTGTAGCCTTAAAATCATGCTTTTGGAGGTGTATTTTTTATCCCCATGACTCAGATGACTCCCAAATGACCTTTTTGTTTTTTAAATAGCTGAAAACCAAATATTTAAACAACCAAGAATGACCATTGAATGCTGGCCATTTTTCGTTTTTTTGCTCTAATTTTGCAAGTGAAAAATAACCATTCCAACATCACTTCTATCACAAGAGCGGTCGTTTTGTTCCTCAGGCAAATCGGCCGCTTTTATTCGGCTCCATGTAACTAAAACCATTGTGTGCTTTGCGATTTGGCGGTTTTTAACTATCTTTGCAGTTTGAATAAAAAACAAGAAACATTATTATTACCAAAAACGATGAGCGAGAAAGAGAATACACTGGCTACGAAATACGACCCTAGGGAGGTCGAGGACAAGTGGTATAAGTATTGGGAATCGCACGACCTGTTCAAGAGCGTGCCCGATGAGCGTGAACCTTATTGTATCGTGATCCCGCCCCCCAATGTGACGGGAGTCCTGCACATGGGCCACATGCTCAACAACACCATCCAGGACATCCTCATCCGCCGCGCACGCATGGAGGGCAAGAATGCCCTTTGGGTGCCCGGAACCGACCACGCCTCGATCGCTACCGAGGCCAAGGTGGTGAAGCGCCTCGCCGAGCAGGGTATCCGCAAGCGTGACCTCACCCGCGACGAGTTCCTCAAGCATGCTTGGGACTGGACACACGAGCACGGTGGCATCATCCTGCAGCAGCTGCGCAAGCTGGGTGCTTCCTGTGACTGGAGCCGCACGGCCTTCACCATGGACGAGACGCGCAGCAAAAGCGTCCTCAAGGTCTTTGTGGACCTTTATGACAAGGGCTACATCTACCGTGGCCTGCGCATGGTGAACTGGGATCCCAAGGCACAGACCGCATTGAGCAACGAGGAGGTGATCTACCGTGAGGAGAAGAGTCATCTCTACCACCTCAAGTACTATGTGGATGGCCTGCAGACCCTCGAGAACGAGGAGCAGCTGCGTGCCGAGGGCAACATCATCCACAAGGATGAGAAAGGCTACTATGCCGTCGTTGCCACCACGCGCCCCGAGACCATCATGGGTGATACCGCCATGTGCATCAACCCCAAGGATCCCAAGAATCAGTGGCTCAAGGGTCGCAAGGTCATTGTGCCCCTCGTTGGCCGCGTGATCAACGTCATTGAGGACCGCTATGTCGAGATCGAGTTTGGTACGGGTTGCTTGAAGGTGACTCCCGCCCATGACCCCAACGACTACATCCTGGGCAAGACCCATAACCTGGAGACCATCGACATCTTCAATGCCGATGCCACCATCAGCGAGCAGTCGCCGCTCTACGTCGGCATGGACCGCATGGAGTGCCGCAAGGTGATTGTCGAGGACCTGAAGAATGCAGGCCTGGTCGAGAAGATAGAGGACTATGACAACAAGGTGGGCTACAGTGAGCGCAACAGCGACACGGCTGTCGAGCCCCGCCTGTGCATGCAGTGGTTCCTGAAGATGAAGCACTTTGCCGAGATTGCTCTGCCTTGTGTCAAGAACGATGAACTCAAGTTCCATCCTGCCAAGTACAAGAACATCTATAACGTGTGGCTCGAGGGTATTCAGGACTGGTGCATCTCGCGCCAGCTCTGGTGGGGACACCGCATCCCTGCTTACTTCCTGCCCACCGAGGAAGAGGGCAAGGAGGTCTATGTGGTTGCCTTGAACGAGGAAGAAGCCCTCGAAAAGGCCCGCAAGATTCCTGGCTACGAGAACATCGAGGCCAGCCAGCTGCGTCACGACGAGGATGCCCTCGACACGTGGTTCAGCTCGTGGCTGTGGCCCATCTCGCTGTTCGACGGCATCAATAACCCCGGCAACGAGGAGATTAAATACTACTATCCCACCAACGACCTGGTGACCGCTCCAGATATCATCTTCTTCTGGGTGGCTCGTATGATCATGGCGGGTTACGAGTACATGGGCGACATGCCTTTCCGCAATGTCTATTTCACAGGCGTCGTGCGTGACAAGCTGGGCCGCAAGATGTCCAAGTCGCTCGGCAACTCGCCCGACCCGCTGAAGCTGATTGAGCAATTCGGTGCCGATGGTGTGCGCATGGGACTGATGCTCGCTGCTCCTGCCGGCAACGACATTCTCTATGATGACGCGCTGTGTGAGCAGGGCCGCAACTTCAACAACAAGATATGGAACGCCTTCCGCCTTGTCAAGGGTTGGGAGGTCGCCGATGTCGAGCAGCCCGAGGCCAGCCGTCAGGCTGTGGAATGGTTCCGTCATCAGCTCAACGATGCCTTGGCCACCGTCAAGGATCACTTCTCGAAGTTCCGCCTGAGCGACGCCATGATGGTGCTCTACCGTCTCTTCTGGGAGGAATTTTCGGCTTGGTACCTCGAGGCAGTGAAACCCGCCTACGGCCAGCCTATGGACCGCGCCACGATGCAGGCCACGCTCGAGTACTTTGACATGTTGTTGCGTCTATTGCATCCGTTCATGCCGTTCATCACCGAGGAACTCTGGCAGCACCTCGATGACCGCAAGGATGGCGAGAGCATCATGTATGCCCTTATTCCCGAGCCCGAACAGGCCGATGCCGCTTTGCTCAAGGCTATGGCCGACGTCAAGGATATCGTCGCTGGCGTGCGCAACGTCAGAAAGCAGAAGAACCTGCCCAATAAGGAGCAGCTCACGCTACAGGCTGTCGGTGGCCTGAACAACCCGCTGGAGGCTATCATCATCAAACTCGCTGGCCTTGAGAAAATCGAGACGGTGACCGAGAAGGATCCTGCAGCAGCGGCATTTATGGTGGGTACAGCCGAGTTTGCCGTGCCTGTTGCCGGCAGCATCGACGTCGAGGCCGAGATTGCCAAGCTCGAGGCTGACCTTGAGTACACCCGCGGCTTCCTCGCCAGTGTGGAGAAGAAACTCAGCAACGAGCGCTTTGTTGCCAACGCTCCCGAGGCCGTTGTCGCTGGAGAGCGCAAGAAGAAAGCTGATGCCGAGAGCAAGATTGCCACGATGGAGCAAGCCCTCCAGGCATTGAAGAAGTAATAATGATTGCGTCCCGATAGGGGCGCAATCATTTGTTTAAGGATAAAAGATGATAGAGATATGGAAAACTCGATTTTGAAACCTGGGGTGCCTGTGGCCCTGTGCAGTGACCACGCCGGTTATCCCGTCAAGGAGGCTGTCAAGCGTTGGCTCGAAGCCCAGGGCATTCCCTGCAAGGACTTCGGCACCTATAGTGAGGACAGTTGTGACTATCCTGACTTTGCCCATCCCTGTGCACTGGCGGTAGAACAGGGCGAATGCTATCCCGGCATCGCCGTGTGTGGCAGTGGCGAGGGCATCAGCATCACGTTGAACAAGCATCAGGGCATCCGTGCTGCCCTGTGCTGGCGGTTGGCAGTCGCTCGTCTTGCGCGTCAGCACAACGATGCCAATGTGATTGCCATGCCTGGCCGTTTCGTCACCGACGAGGAAGCCATCGCCATGGTCGAGGCGTTCCTGACGACGCCCTTTGAGGGTGGCCGCCACCAGCGCCGCATCGACAAGATCCCTGTCTGAACAGGACAACGAATCCCCTCAATAACAAGAACAGCACGTTCCTAACGCCATCGGCAGGAACGTGCTGTTCTTGCGTGAGGGTGTGTCATAATGAAGTGCCCCCAAAAAGTTAGACGTTAAATACGTTTATAACTCTCTATGGTATTGAGCTCGGTATTGTAC